>DASREX010000177.1:0-7841 GCA_035651855.1 Candidatus Sulfotelmatobacter sp. | reverse complement strand
CACGCCCGCTGCCAGCAGCACGCCGACGCAGCTAATATAGGGTCTTACATTTGGTCCCGCACCTGGGAAGCTCCCCAGTTTACGCCCGGTATATCGACCAGTGCGGACTGGAACTCCTCACTTGTGGCGTAGCGTCTGTTCACCAGAAAGCACGCTGGCGAGAGGGCTGCGAACCGGGTCCGGAAACTGGGGCCGCCAGGCGCCAGCCGCGGCCCAAAAACCAGCGGTTTTTATTCCTTCTTGACAAACTCTAAACCTTTGCCTACCATAAACTTCTGAAGCATGGCGGGGATTGCGCCAACTGGCCATACGCCAACGAGGCCATAAATGATCAAGCTGGATATTATCAACCAGGTCGTGAACAAGACCGGGATTACCAAAACCAAAGCGGAAATGGCCGTCGAAACGGTCTTCGAATCGATGAAGAAAGCGTTGGAGCGCGGCGACCGCATCGAACTGCGGGGTTTCGGCGTGTTCAACGTTCGTCCCCGAAAGACGGGCATCGGCCGCAATCCCAGGACAGGCGCCGAAGTCAGCATACCCCCCGGTAAGGCCGTCCGGTTTAAGCCAGGTAAGGAGTTACAGGCTCTGTAGTGCGCTGTTCCGCAGGGAACCGGCAGCAGCTCTACTCGAGGTCGCTTCTGGGCAGCCGGCGCAGAGGGCCGCGGCCGCAGGGAGGGAAAGCGTGCTTGGACGCGCCGCAGTAGCGCATCCTGATCTACTTGGATTCATTAGTCCAGCGGCGGTTCTGCGGCTCGAATGCGGCTGCGCCGGAACTCGCTCCAAAATCCCTGCCGCCGCGCGCCCACCGGGCGGAAGAGGAAGATAAGAAGAGGAAGATAGATAAACAGAGGCAAGAGAGCCGCGGGCCGGGTTAAGCTCTGGTGTTGTGAATTGCCACGGCTCACAAATTGCCAGCCCTTTCCAATCAATGGCTGACCAAGACTCTTACCCCGCCTATCATTGGACGCCGCCCAGAACGCCCGAACCCGTCTATGCGGCCGAGCCGACTAAATTCCGGCAGCGGTATTGGTTGCATGCCTTGTTGTTCGTGCTTACGGTCTACTCCACGACGCTCGTCGGCGCCCGCCTGGCGTACAACTTCGCGCACAACCTGCCGGCCTTTGACATCGAGACGGATTTGTTTGCCTACGGAAAGCTCTGGAACGACCCTGCACAACTGGCAGCCGGCCTGCCGTTTTCACTCACTCTGCTGGCGATTCTGCTGGCACACGAATTCGGGCATTATCTGGCCTGTGTTTTCTATCGAGTAGACGCCTCCCTGCCCTACTTCATTCCGGCTCCCACGCTCATTGGCACATTGGGGGCCTTTATCCGCATCCGCGGGCCCATTTTTTCGCGAAGGGCCTTATTTGACATCGGCATCGCAGGCCCGATCGCGGGATTTGTTTTCCTGCTTCCCGCAATGGCGATCGGGCTTGCCTATTCCAAAGTGATTCCGGACGTGCCGAGCGAGGGTAGCATTTTATTCGGAGTGCCAACCCTGTTATGGCTGCTGGAAAAGCTGATTTTCCCGGGGGTAAGCGGCAGCATTATCTATCTCCACCCTGTGGCCCGGGCGGCTTGGATCGGAGTGTTCGCTACCGCACTCAATCTGCTGCCGATCGGGCAGCTGGATGGCGGGCATATCTTGTACGCTTTTGTCGGCGAGCGCCACAGGCGCCTCTCGATCGCCTTTGCGTTGCTGTTGGTTCCGATTGGGTTGATCTACTGGTGGGGTTGGCTGTTCTGGGCGATCGTGTTGTTTCTTTTAGGGGCCCGGCACCCGGTCATTTATGACGATAACCCTCTCGGCGCTGCGCGCCGCCGGTTGGGCGCTTTGGCGCTGCTGATTTTTGCGCTATCGTTTATGCCCAATCCCTTTGCGCACATTTGAGGGCTGTCTTCGTTGCTGAAGATCTCCGCTACGCTGGTAACGCTGAATGAAGAGTCCAACCTGCCGCGCGCTATCGAATCGCTGCGCTGCTGCGATGAGATCGTCGTGGTGGACTCCGGATCCCATGATCGCACCGTGGAAATTGCCAGCAAGCTGGGAGCAAGAGTGATCGAAACGGAGTGGCGCGGTTATGCCGCCCAAAAGAATTTCGCCGCGGAGCAGGCGGCCCACGACTGGATCCTTTCCCTCGATGCCGATGAGGCGCTGAGCGAGTCTCTGGAGGCGGAAATCTGGGACATCAAGCGCAGCGGCCCGCAGGCTGATGCGTACACCATACCGCGGCTGGCGCAGTACATGGGGCGCTGGATATTCCACTCCGGCTGGTACCCGGATCGCAAGGTCCGGCTTTACGACCGCTCCAAAGCCAAATGGGTCGGCGAATACGTCCATGAAAGCGTCAGAGTAAATGGGCGGGTGGCGCATTTGAAATCCAACCTTCTGCACTACACATGCGACTCTCTCTCCCAGCATTTGAAGACCACTGACCGCTATACGACGCTGGCGGCCCAGGAGCTGGCGGCGCAGGGGCGGCGCGTGCCGCTTTGGCGGCTGCTGCTTTCCCCGCCCTGGGCCTTCGTAAAGACCTATTTTTTTCAGCGAGGTTTTCAAGACGGTTTTGAAGGGTTGGTTATCGCCTACATGGCGGCTACTTACGTCTTTGTCAAGTACGCCAAGGCGCGGAATATGAGCTAGGAAAAGGTCCCCGCCCGAAGTCAAGCGAAGCGCGCTGCATCAATCGGCGGCGCTCATGGCGCGGCTCTTTTCCTTCGGCTCGTGGTTTCTGAATCGTTCGGTTTGATGCGCATTCTTCACCTGGATACGGGACGCCAGCTCCGCGGCGGGCAACGGCAATTGCTGTTACTTGCCCGCGGGTTGGCGCAACGCGGTCATGAGCAAAGCATTCTGGCCCAACACGGGGGGGCGCTCTACGAAGCGAGCCGGGTGGCGGGTTTCGAGACGCTGCCTTGCACTGTGATGAACCTGGTGCGGCAGGCCCGGAAGGCAGATTTGATCCATGCTCATGACGCGCGCGCGCATACCCTCGCCGCGCTGGCGGGAGGCGGAGTTCCATTGATTGTGTCGCGCCGGGTGGCGTTTCCGGTCCAGGAAAGCGTATTTTCCCGTTGGAAATATAGGCGCGCCACGCGCTTTCTTGCCGTCTCGGAATGCGCGCGGGCCCGGTTGGTTGAAGCGGGGCTGGCAGCCGGCCGAATCGCGGTTGTCTACGATGGCGTGGATTTGAAAAATCGTCCCCATCCGGCTCAGCGTGAGCCGTTTGTCCTGGCTCCCGAGACGAGCGATCCTGAGAAAGGCAGCGCATTGGCGGTTGAGGCTTGCCGGGCTGCCGGCATCGCTTTGCGATTTTCAGGAAGGCTCGAGGACGATCTCCCGCGAGCCTCTGCCTTTCTTTATTTGAGTCACAGCGAAGGGCTGGGTTCGGCTATTCTGCTGGCGATGGCTTGCCATACTCCGGTGATCGCCAGCCGTGTCGGAGGGATTCCGGAAATTGTAGACCACGGCAAGACCGGCCTGCTGGTCTGCAACACACCGGACGCGGTCGCCGACGCGATCCAGACTGTGTTTGCGGACCCCGCCGCGGCCGCCCAGTTGGCTCGAGCCGCCTGGGAACAGCTCGCGAGCCGGTTTTCCGACCACATCATGGTCGAACGGACGGAACAGGAGTATGGGATCGCCCTTGAGGGCCGCACGGGCACTCAAGCCGCCGGCAGCCAGCTTGCATCCCACCATCTGCCGGATCCGGCAGTGAAGCACTGATGCATTCTGGCTCGATCGCTCTCGGGGCATTTCTCTTCGGTCTGCTGATCGGCAGCTTTCTGAACGTATGCATTTACCGCCTGCCCAAAGACGAATCGGTAGTCCGCCCCCGGTCCCGGTGCCCTCATTGCGGCCAGACAATCCGGTGGTACGACAACATCCCACTACTCAGTTTTCTTTTGCTGGGCGGCCGTTGCCGCCACTGCGGCGCCGCCATCTCGTTTCTCTATCCCACCGTTGAGATGCTGACAGGTTTGCTGTTTGCGGTGCTCTTCTGGCGCTTTGGCCCGAGCCTCGGAGGCATTAAGTTCGCCATCTTCGTTTCGATGATGCTAGTTTTGGCCTTCGCGGATCTGACCGATCGCCTGCTTCCGGATGAAATCACTCTCGGGGGAGCGGCGGCCGGTTTTCTGTTCAGCATTGTCTCCCCGCTGCCGCCCGGCGCCGCCTCCCTAGGGCTTACGCTTTTTGATGTACATCTCTCGGAGCGGGCGGCTTCCATGATGGAATCCGCTTTGGGATCTCTGGCCGCGGCCGGATTGCTCTGGGCAGTCGCCGAGATTTACTATCGGATTCGCTTCCGCGAAGGAATGGGACTGGGAGATGTCAAAATGATGCTCGCCATCGGAGCGTTTCTGGGGCTGCGCGGGGCGATTCTGGCTATAATGACGGCATCCGTTCTGGGAGCCGTGCTGGGGATGATTTTCATCCTGCTGTTCCGAAAAGGCATGGCTTACGAACTGCCGTTCGGCACATTTCTGGCGTTTGCTTCGATTTTGCTGGTGATCCTTCCCAACGACAGTCTCGTGCCGTGAGCGCTCCTGGATTTTTGGAATCAAGGTGTTCCTCATGAAGCTGCATGAAATCGCGAAAATATTAGGCTGCGAACTGGCCGGGAACGGAGAAATCGAGATCACCGGCGTTGCGGGGCTCGAAGAGGCGGGTCCTTCCGAATTAAGCTTCCTTGCCAATCCGCGTTATCTGCCCAAACTGAAGACCACCCGCGCCGCGGCCGTTATCCTGGACCGCAAGGAGCATACCGATGCGGGGGCTGTTCCCGCTGCGCTGCTTTCCGTCAACCCGTATTTGGATTTTGCGCGGGCCCTGGATCTTTTTTATAAGCCGCCCCGGCCCGTTCCCGGCATTCACCCCACGGCCGTCATCTCCCCGACTGCGTCGCTGGGCGCCGGCGCCAGCATCGGTCCGCACGTCTTCATCGGCGATGGCGTACGGATCGGCAGTAACGCCGTCCTCCACGCTCATGTGGTCATTTACGAAGGTGTGCAGATCGGCGATGATTTTCTCGCGCACTCGCACGCCGTGGTCCGCGAATTCTGCCGGATCGGCAACCGCGTCATCTTGCAGAATGGCGCGATCATCGGCTCCGACGGCTACGGATTTGCGCGAAAGCCTGACGGCGCCCATTACAAGATCGCCCAGGCCGGCATCGTTGTAATCGAAGACGATGTGGAGATCCAGGCGAATTCTTGCATTGACCGGGCGGCCGTGGGCGAAACCCGAATCGGCCGCGGCTCGAAAATCGACAATCTGGTCCAGATCGGCCACGCCTGCCGTATCGGAGAAAACGCCATCATCTGCTCGCAGGCCGGCATCGCCGGCAGCACCACGTTGGGCAACAATGTGGTGCTCGCGGGGCAAGTGGGCATTATCAATCACCTGCATATCGGGGACGGCGTGCTGGTGACGGCCCAGAGCGGCGTCGGCCATGACGTCCCGGCGGGCCAGAAGATCTCCGGCTCCCCCGCGTTTGACAACCGGCGGTGGCTGCGATCGACCGCCGTCTTCGAGCGTTTGCCGGAATTGCAGCGCGCCGTCCGCCAGTTGGAAGCGGAGAAAAAGCAATCCTGATATCGCCGCCTCCATCGCGCGGGGGCGTTGTATGATCCCAGCGTATGCGATTTCATACCGAATACCTTACTTTCCGTACAGCCAAACATCGCGAGTACATCAACATCACCCCGCAGGTGGAGGCCGCGCTCGCAAAGAGCGGCATTCAAGACGGCATGATTCTGGTGTCGGCCATGCACATCACAGCCGGCGTATGGGTCAACGACGCTGAAGACGGCTTGATCGTCGACATCGACGAGTGGCTGGAGAAGCTTGCTCCCTTCCGCGAAGATTACAGACATCACCGCACCGGGGAGACGAATGGAGACTCTCACTTGAAGAGCCTGCTCGTTCATCACCAGGTCATCGTGCCGGTGACCAAGGGCAAGCTGGATTTCGGCCCGTGGCAACAGGTCTACTATGCCGAGTTCGACGGGCGCCGCCCGAAGCGCGTAATTATCAAAGTAATGGGCGAGTGATTCGAGATGCCATGCCGGTCGGTTCACCGGCAGCCATCCGCATGTAAGCGGGATCCTGGCCGGACGATGATATACTCACCCTGGCTATTGGAGCGCGCTCCCATATCGAAGGGGTAGAAAGTGTTTCTCTGGAGGGGGAGGCAAGTCGTTTTCATCTTCGTAATGTTCGTGATTTGCGCGATGTCGCTTGCGCACCCCGCCTGGCGGCGGCGGTATGAGATGATTTTTCCGCCGCTATGCATTCTTGCAGCTATTCTGGCGCTCACTCTTGTCCAAATTAGCTTTGAACCCGGAACGGCAGCGGGAAGGGTAGCAGGTTGAGCCTCTGGTAGCCTGGATTGGGTTCCGAGAAGAACCAATACCAAGTTTCAGGAGGCTCAACCATGAGACGATTCTGTAGCATTTTCTCGCAGCTTCTGCAACTGTTCCCGCGACTGGAGTTCGAGAGCGCGGTGAAACAGCACCAGGCGGAATACCACGCGCGGGGCTTCACCAGTTGGGGCCAATTTGTGGCCATGCTGTTCTGCCAACTGGGGCGGGCGCATTCGCTGCGGGAGATCTGCGGAGGCCTGGCCAGTTGTGAGGGCAAGCTGCAGCACCTGGGGATTCCGGTGGCGCCGAAGCGATCGACGCTGAGCTACGCCAACGAACACCGGCCGTGGCAGTTGTTCCAGACCGTATTCGAGCAGTTGCTGGGCCGCTGCCAGAGTTGGGTGGCCGGACAAGGGGGCAAGAAGAAATTCCGGTTCAAGAACCGACTGCTGAGCCTGGACGCGACGGTCATCGACCTGTGCGTGTCGTTGTTCGACTGGGCCGAGTTCCGGCGGACCAAGGGAGCCATCAAGCTGCACCTGTTGTTAGATCACGACGGCTACTTGCCGTCGTTTGCAGTGATCACGCCGGGCAAGACGCACGAAGTAAAGGTGGCGCGGAAGCTGCGATTCGACCCCGGCACGGTGCTGGTGTTTGATCGCGGCTACGTGGATTACCAGTGGTTTGTGGAACTGACGCGGCAGAAGGTGTGGTTCGTGACGCGGCTGAAGGAGAGCGCCGTCTATGAGGTGGTAGAGAAGCGGGAGGTGCCGGAGCGGGGCCCGGTGCTGCGGGACGAAGTGATCTATTTTCCCGGCTTGGCGGAGCCGACCGAGGAGTACTTCTTCAGGCGGGTGGAGATCTGGGATGCGGAGAAGGAAGAATCGATCGTGTTTCTGACCAACCACCAGAGCTTCGGGCCGACTACCATCGGGCGGATCTACAAAGACCGCTGGCAGGTGGAGTTGTTCTTCAAGGCGCTGAAGCAGAACCTGAAGATCAAGACGTTCGTGGGAACCAGCGCCAATGCGGTGCAGACGCAGGTCTGGACGGCGCTGATCGCCATGCTGATGCTGCGGTACTTGCAGTTGAAGGCGAAGTTCGCCTGGTCGTTGTCGAACTTGGCGGCGTTGTTGCGGCAGCAGTTATTTGTGTATCGGGACCTGGGGCGGTGGTTGGATGAGCCGTATGAAGCTCCGCTGGCGCTGGCTGGCCCGCACGACGCTCAATTGCTGCTGGCGCTGAAAGGCTGATGCCATGTTGGACAGCAGCAGGCAGTCGAGTCTTGTGATAAGCCGTAAGAGGGAAGGTTCTGCGCGCTGAGAATTTGGACAGCATAGTGATTTGTCACGCGCAACTCGGTCCTTCTCGGGGGGTAACCTGGTTTCAGAAAGGCCGGGATCGAAGAACTATGTCCAGCGTTTTCAACAACGGGAATCCCCGTCGTCAGCTAATTTGGACAGCAGTGA
>DASREX010000176.1:0-33490 GCA_035651855.1 Candidatus Sulfotelmatobacter sp. | reverse complement strand
ATTTCGAGCAACTTCGCGAGAAAGCGGCGGCTGCATCCGGAGTGATGACCGCCGCCATTTCCACGGACGCGACTCCGCCGCGGAATGGATGGGTCATGGGATTTGAAATTTTGGGCCAGCCCACTTCGAACCCTCCCATGGGGTCGATCAACCTGATAAGCCCGCAGTACTTTGGCGTCTTGCGCATTCCCCTGCTGCAAGGAAGGATCTGGACCGACGCCGAGAATTCCAAAGGCGCTCATGTGGCCGTAATCAACCGCACCCTGGCGCAGCGCTACTTTCCCAACGGCGATGCCATCGGGCATTCGCTCAAAATGCCGGGCATCGAAGGCAATCCGGCCACAATATTGTCGCCGCCAAACATCGGAGCTTCCTGGTTGCAGATTGTGGGAACCGTCGGGGATGCGCGCAATGATGGGCTGCGCAGCGTCCCGAGACCGGCCGTCTTCGTGCCCTACACGCTAAGCATGGGAGAGGGCACCGAGATTCTGCTCCGCTCCCAGGGTCCGCCGCTTGCGCTGTTACAGGCAGTACGCGAGCAGTTGAGGACAATGAACCCCGATCAGCCGACCACGAACCTTGACGATCTCGAAACCCGGCTCACCCATGAACCGGAGTGGCAGCAGGAACATCTCGCGGCGTGGATCTTCGGCGTTTTTGCCTGGCTTGCGCTCGCCCTCGCCGCGGTGGGACTTCACAGCGTGGTGTCCTACACGGTGGCCCAGCGCACCAATGAATTCGGGATTCGTATGGCGCTGGGAGCTCGGCGCGGAGACTTGTTGCGCATGGTGTTCCGGTCGACACTTGCCAGCCTGAGCGCCGGAATCCTTGCAGGTGTGATGCTTTCGCTGGCCCTGAGTCAAATCATTGCGAAGTGGGCGCAAGGAAACCCGCGCGATCCTGTAATCCTCGTGGCCGGAACGATTCTCCTGGGCTTGGTGGCTGGATTGGCCTGCGTAATACCGGCGCGTCGCGCGGTAAAAGTCGATCCGATCATTGCACTACGTTGCGAGTAGAAGAGAGCAGAGTATGTTCCGTTCGCCGATCCGAAGCCACCGCGACGGGAGTTGCGTTACTGTTCCGCACCCTTCAGTAGCATGCTGGTGCAGTCGGTAATCTTGCGAGCCAGCAGTTGCGGATCTCCCGCATAAAATCCATCCGGCCCCAGCTTCGCCGGGTTCTGAATCCGGTGCCATACCGCTGCGCTGCGCTGGTACCAGGACATGGCTTCGGTCCGGTATGCCACTTGGCGTGCCGGGGCGATGTTGTTGCCACTCGCCTTCTGCATCAGAGCATCTCCCATCGCGGAGTCAACGTCAGCCGTGGTATAGAAAAGCTGCTGGTTTGGCGACGGCAGCGCGGCCATCGGCTCCATAATCGCCAGGCTTGCCCGCAATGCATTGGCCGCCTCGTCGATATCTCCCTGCCGCATCAGGGCGCGTCCCACCTCAAGCTGAACTGCAGCGGTACAAAGTCTCACATCGACGTCCTGCGGATCGGCCAAGGCCAGTTGCTGGAACAGCGTAAGCGCACTCCGGTACTGAGCGAGCGCATCCCTGTGGTTTCCCGTACTCCCCAACACTTGCCCGGTCCAAAGGTGGATGAACGCCAGAACACGCGCCAGTTCGGCGTGTTTGGGATCGTGTGCAACCTCGCGTTCCGCGAGCGCGAGCCCGCGCCGCAACAGGGCGCGCCCCTGCTCGACTTGACCTGTATTGGCCAGGGCCCTGCCGACTGCCGCATCGTTTTCCGCCAGGTCGGCGCGAGCCAGCGCATCGTCGGGATCCGAGGCCGCCGCAGACTGCACTTTCTCCAGCGATCGCCGGTACGCTGCCAGCGCTCCAGTCCAGTTCCCATCCATGGCATGCGCATCCCCCATCCTGAATTCCGTAACCGCGATCTCCCGCGCGTACATCGAATCCGGATTTGCAGAAAGGGAATGAAATATTTCCAGGGCCGATGCATAGCGCCGCAAGGCATCCGGCCTCTTTCCCGTCTTCAAGAGGTCATCGCCAGTTCGGATAATGATTCGCGCCAGCGAAGCCTGCAAGGCTACGTCGCCCGCATGCGCCTTGACCAGACGTTCCACAATCGCGAGTGCCTTTTCATGGTTCTCGAAGGCGGTCTCGATGTTTCCCAGGTTGGCTGAGGGACCATTTCCGCCTTCAATGTCGCCCATCAGCTTGTAGACATTTGCCAACTCCTGGGCGATCTTCTCGTCGGAGGGATTGTTCTTTGCCAACTGCTCGGTGATCCCCTGAGCCTGCCGAGTATGATCCAGGGCATCGGCCAGGTCACCGGTATCCAGCAGAAGAAACCCCAGCAACCGATGACTTTCCGCGAGGTCATATTGTTCGTCGTCATTGCGCGGATTGGCGGCGGCGACGCCCTCGCGGATTGCGACCGCTTTGCGGTAGCTTTGCAGGGCGCCCGGCGTGTCTCCAATGTTTGAGCGCACAGGATTCCCCTGCACGTCGCCCAGCCGCTCATATGCCGCAGCTAATTCCTTTTGCAGGGAGAGATCTCCTTTCGCCTCCCGCGCCAGTTTGTCCAGATACAGGGTGGCGTTGTTCACCAGCAGCTTGCGGGCGGGGATAGCCCCGGGCAAGTCGCGAATGGAATCGTCCAGGCCGAAAATCATGGAGTTCGCCAGCTTGCGGACATCGTTGAAGCGCTGTTCCGCGCGGGCGCGCTCCCCTCTGGCCACGCGTGCTTCATGGGAAGTCGAGATGATTCCCCCGACCAGCGTCAGCAGGATCAGCCCCCCGGCCATCACGCTCACCTTGTTCCGCCGGACGAACTTGCCGGTGCGGTAGCGGATCGTATCTTTGCGGGCGAATACCGGCAATCCCTCCAGGTGGCGCGCAATGTCCTCGGATAACTTCTCGACCGAGTTATAGCGCCGCTCCGGCTCTTTTCGCAGCGCCTTCATCACGATGTTGTCCACATCTCCAGCCAGCCGCCTGCGCAATATTTCCGGGTGGCCGGCGCGCATGCCGCTGACCAGTTCCGGGGTCAGCGTGACCGGCCCTCCGCCGGGACGGGTGCCCAGTTCGATGCGGTCGATGGCCAGGCTGGGACGCACTGGCTCGGTTTCACAGATGATGCGCGCCATCTCCGACAACGGCTGCCCCCGCAACCGGTAGGGCGCGTGGCCCGTCAGCAGCCGGTACAGCAAAACTCCCAGCGAATAGACGTCGCTCGCCGTGGTGATCGCTTCCCCTCGGACCTGCTCTGGACTCGCATATTCCGGCGTCATGGGCTTCACCGCCGTCGCCGTAAGCTCCGCCGTCTGCAGGAAGAGTTCAGGATCGAGAAGCTTTGCGATCCCGAAGTCGAGCAGCTTCGGCACCCCCTCGTTGGTGATGAGAATATTGCCCGGCTTCAGATCGCGATGCACCACCAGGTGCTGATGCGCATACTGCACGGCGGAGCAGACTGCCCGAAACAGCTTCAACCGCTCAGCCGTCGATAGGCGATGGCTGTCGCAGTACTCATCGATCGGGCTGCCTTCGATATATTCCAGAACAAAATACGGCAGGCCATCCAGGGTGGCTCCTCCATCGAGCAATCGGGCGATGTTGGGATGGTCTAGACTGGCCATGATCTGGCGTTCGTTTCTGAAGCGGCGCAGGTAGTGCTCGCCGCCCAGTCCGGGACGCAGCAGCTTGATGGCTACCTGCTTCAGATAATGGTCGTCAATGCGGATGGCGCGATACACCGAGCCCATGCCGCCTTCTCCTATCTTGGCAATCAGCCGATAGGGACCGACCAGGCCTCCCACCCGAGCGTCTCCTTCCGCGCCTTCGCTGCGGTTGGAAGAATGCACTGAAGAGAGGGGAAGATGAAGGGCGTGAGTTTCCAGCAAGTCACCCGCTCGCTGATGGGAGGCAAGCAGGGATTCCACCTCGGAGCGCATCGCCCGGTCCGAGCAGCTGCGGTCAAGAAAGCTGGCACGCTCTTCGTGGGGAAGATCGAGCGCCGCCTGGAACAGATCTTTTAGCTGCTGCCAGTTCTCAACCGCCATCGAGCGACCTCAGGCACTCATTTCCCGAAACAGCCAGGCCTTCGCCATAGCCCAATCCCGCTTGATGGTTGCCGGCGAGATCTTCAGGATGGCGGAGGTATCTTCAATTGACAGCCCGGCGAAGAATCTCAGCTCTACGATTCGGCTTTGCTGCGGATCCAGCTTTGCCAGCCGGGTCAGCGCCTCATCGAGCGCAAGCACGTCCACATCGCGCTGCCCGGCCCCCATAATCTCTTCATCCAGCGTCACTCGGCAAATGCCGTCGCCCCTCTTCGCGGCGTTTCTTCCGCGGGCATAATCGACCAGGATTCGCCGCATCATCTCGGCAGCGATGCCGAAGAAATGCGCGCGGTTCTGCCAGCTCACGTTCTGATCCACCAGCCGCAAATAGGCTTCATGAACCAGCGCCGTGCTCTGCAGGGTATGATCCGACCGCTCCCGGTAAAGGTAACCCCGCGCCAGCCGGCGCAGTTCGTCATAAACCAGAGGCAGCAAATCCTCCAGCGCTTGTGCATCGCCCTCCGTCCATTGTGCGAGCAGTCTCGTAACGTCCTGGCTCGGCCCAGCTTTCATTTCGCGCTTACCTGAATGGGTGCCTTTGGAGTGAACGCCCCGTACGACGGCCGTCTCCACTCAAAGTAGAAACGGCGTCGGCCGGGCGCTTGTTCCGGAAAAATTACGGGAAATCCAAGGAATAATCAAGCGCCCGTTCAGAATGCGCGCGCAAAAACGTTCCTGCAGAACCGGCGAGGGGCCGGGCCACCGGGATTCCGTTGGACCCGCACCTCCGGTGCGTCACATGCTGGCGTTGTCGGCTCCCGCCCCATGGCTGCCGTTGCAACGTTTGCACCTGGAAGCGGATTCGCTGTTGTCCACCCGGTGATGCACCGGCTTCACCGTGCGCAGGTAAGCAAAGATGGCCTTCAGATCGTCATCCGTCATGTTGCGGAAATTCCACCACGGCATCGGCGGATTCAGGGCGCGGGCCCCCACGTGTCCGGTTCGCAGCGTACGAATGAATAGGCCCTCGTCGTAATACGAGATACCGGTCGCGTCCGGCGTAATATTTGCGCTCACCGCGGGAAACTCCGGGTCAACCTGCTTTCCTCCCGCGAACTGCATCCCCGGCAGCGGACGCTCCATCTTGTCCGTTGGCGTGTGGCAATACTCGCAGTTTCCCACCTTCGTCAGGTAGCGTCCCCGCGCAATCGGATCCGGCAGGTCGACGTTTACCGGCCCGCGGAGAGGTTCGGGCGCATTGTTGATCAGCCGTGAAAGCGGGAACGGAATCTGCCGCTTGGGCAGTACCTTGTACACCGGATCGAGCGACCGGATGTAAACCACGATCGACGCCACGTCTTCGTCGGAAAAGTTGCGGAACTGCTGGTAGGGCATCATCGGGAACAGCGTGCGCCCGTCATGCCCGATGCCTTCGCGAATCGCCCGCGCGAATTGATCGTCGCTCCAGCTTCCCCCGCCGGTTTCGATGTCCGGCGTGATATTGGGAGCGGCCAGAACGAAGCCGCCCTCGTTGATCACGACGCGCCCGGCGCCCTTCTTGCTGAACTCGGGCGCTACTCCCGGCTTCAGTCCGTTCGGAATCTCGGCGTGGCAATCGAAGCAGCTCGCCACTCCCTCCACCAGGTATTTGCCCCGCGCCAATCGCTCCGGCGTGCGCTCAAAGTGACGGTCCGTCAGCGGACGTGACTTCGCCCCCACCACCGGCCTCCAACCCACGGTGACCGTGATCAATACTGCCAGCACCGTCAGCACTGGGCCGACTCCCCACGCTACAACTCTCTTTGCCTTAACAATGAATGGCCTTGCCATTGTCAAACTCTCCCCTTTTTGGCGGCTCGCCCGGTTCCTCGGCGGCCGCCTTAATTCCTCGATTGGTAACGCGGAAAGGAAGAAGAAAATGGCTCACTCATCTGCGGCCAGGCAGTCTGACCAACCGGGCCAGGACTCCGCCTGGCCCGGCAATGAGGCTGGTCACTTTTGGGATCCGGTTCGTCCCGAGGCATCGGGCACGTGCTGCCCAACTCCTTCGTCACCGAAGTTGATCTGATTATGAATGTTCAGCAGGGCCACGCGCCAGCCCGCATCTGTCTTGACCAGTGTGTAGGTGTTGATCTCCCAGAACGGAGGGATGTGTGTGCCGTCCTCGAGGGTGACCCCATCGGGATGGTTCGCGCGAGCTTGCACCACCGCCACCTGCGGGCTGAAGAACCGGATGCTTTCCACCGTGCGCGCCGGACCGGGCTTTCCGCGGTAGATGTCTTTGAACGTCATGGCCCAGAGGCGCTCGTTGAACTCAGGCCCCTCCGACCGGATCCAGTGTCCAAAGCGGTCGACCATTTCGTAGTCTGGAGTTTCCAACCTGGCGAGAGCCTTGGCATCGAGACTGATGTAAGCGGCATTCCATCGCGCTACAAAGTCCCGCACCTCGCTCTCGTCGCCGGCGAACGCGCGGCCCGGAATCGCCGCGGTCGCCGACAGCAGCACTGCAAGCAAAGCAAATTTTCTGAACATCTCTGTAGCCCTCCTTTTGGCTAACACTCGTTCACAGATGGAAAGCAGTTGCTGACTTGAACTCGAACTGGCGCGTCAGGCCAGCCGAAATAGCTCATGAAAAATTTCTCCGGCGCCTCATCCACCACACCATGGGTCCGGTCACAGCCATGACGGGCAATACCAGGCCCGAAATCGCGGCGATCATCCTCGTGGGCCAGCCCAGGATTGTTCCCGTGTGAATCTCCATATCCCAGAGCATGGCGAACCTGCGGGATGCGGACATTTGCTCCGTGCTCATCACATCCAGCACTTTGCCGCTCCAAGGATCCATGTGCACGATGGTCCGACCTCCCGGGGTATGGTCATAGGGATAACGAAATCCCACCACGGCTCCGCCATGTGCTTGCTGCCATCGCAGGTCCAGCCAGACAGGTGTGGCTCCCGGCGCCGCCTTGCGTGCCGCCGCCAGCAATTCTTCCGCGCTCAGCACCGCCGCACCGGAGGCATGTTGCGGCTCCTCGAACCGCCGAGGTCTCTGCATGCCGATGCCTCGCGGATATACTCCGGTCAATGCGAACACCAGCAGGAATGCCACGGCATAAATCCCTAGCGCGCTGTGCAGATCGAGCGTAAAGACATGGCGGGACGAACCCGTCTTCACCCGCGGGATCTTCCTCCTCCCCCACAACGCGATCCCGCTGATGGCGAGCGCCAGCAGCGCAAACCCCGACAACTTGGCGCCCGCGTCGCCTCCTCCCAGCAACAGGGACTTGTGTACTCGAAGTACAGCGTCCATGAACTGGTTGGCCTGATCGAAGGTGCCCAGCACTTCCCCGGTGTAGGGATTCACCGCTAAGGGCGCTACCTTCCCGTCCTCCCGCACCAGGACTATGTCCAGTTCGCGATCCGGCCGCTCCGGCAGGTTCACTTGCATCGCTGTATATCCCGGATACTTCTCCGAAACCCGGCTCACCAGATCGTTCAGCGGAAGCATCGGTCCGGCGGGCGTCACCTTCGTCAGCTTCTGGTTCAAGTAAAGGTCGATAGGTTCACGAAAAGCCAACAGCGACCCTGTGCCTCCGACAACGGACAGGAACATTGCTGCCGCGAGCCCAACCCAACGGTGCAGTTTCTGCGTTCGTTTGAGGGAAGCCGCCGGTACTTGCACCGCAGCACCGGCGGCCGCTAGAAAAGTTGGCATGGTTTCGATCACTCCAGAGGAGCGCTTCTTTCCAGAAATACTTACCGGATCAGGGACGCACCTCAGGGACGGACGGGAAACGCGCTGCGTTCCCCATCCTTCCCCGCCCGCTTTACTTTGAGCCGGACGCCTCGCTCTGAGCCCGTTGGGCCGCTTCGTCCTCGATAGTCAAAGCATATTTCTTGCCTTGGAACTGGAGCTCAGTAAGGGACTTGGTGCCGTCGGGAACTGTCCGGACAGACCGCGAATTATTCCGGCTTGCCTGGCCCAGTTCTCTCAGATGTCCGCGTGTGCGGGCCACCACGTTCTTCCCCCGAAGTACCTTCACGTCGACTTCAGGGCCGCTGCCCTCCCATTCCACGCGGTATTCTCCCGGAGCTACCAGTTTTCCGGCTACGGTTACAGGTTCGCTCACCTGCAAGGATCCCTTGTTGTTGGCTGCAAACGCGGTGGTGCTGAGCAGGGCCAGTCCAAGCAGCGAGCCTTTTGCAATCATTCCCATCTTCATAATGTTCTCCTTGATTCCTTTCCCGATTCCGTCGGGAGGCGAGTTTTCGGCGGCGGGACTGACTGTTTCGGAGCGCCCACGTTTTGCGGGGAACTCCCGCAGCATCGAGGCCAACGAGCCTGTTGCGGAATCACAGTTCGCTGTTTTGCCGGTTGCTCTCACCTGGGCCGCCAAACCGAGCCTGAGAGCATTCCGGAACCTTGATTGCTGCTTTTTTCACCTCACTTACTAACGCGCAGGATGCGCACGCTTTGGCTCATGAAATTCGACCGCGAGGCTCATCCCTGCGACAAATATTTGCCCCAGAATGGATGGCCCGCGAGTTCCGGAACTGCGACAATATCTGTGTTCTGCGTCGCCCGGAAATACCAGCGGTCGTTGCTGCGGACCAGCACATGCGTCAGCACGCCCCGCCTCACCCCGCTGGGACCAGCCATCGGATCGCCCGTCATCTCCCAGCGAACGTGCGCCAGGGCTATGTCGGGACTGAGATAAGCGACCTGACGCCGCAATTCCCGGATGTGGGTGCGTGCAAATCGAACCTTGTGCAGATCTTCGTGTGCGGCCGCAATCTCGGCCTTGCTGGCGAAGTGTATTCCAAGCACATTCACAAAATCGGCATCATTCGCGAACAGCTCTCCCATCGCCAGCATGTCGTGCTGGTTCCAAGTCTCGCGAAATGCCTCCAGCACGTCCTCGACGCTGGCCAGGGAATTCGCCACCATTGTTGGTTGAGTTTCCATAGCTCTCTCCTTCAGGCCCTGATTTGTGCAATTTTCGGGTTCTTGTCCCCTCGTCGATAACGCGTAGAGTCCCCGGAAACCAGCTCAAGATTTTTCGGGCGAGAGATCCCCCCTCTGTGTAGGGGCGGACGCCTCGTCCGCCCCGCGAGCGTAGCGAGCGTGGAATGGCGTAATTCTTCCGAGCGCATCCGCAGCACAGAATTGCCTCCCGAGCGGAAGTGCCGCGCGTGAAATCTTGCAGATGCGAAAGGCGTCGATAAAACTGCGCACGGCATTACGGGAAGGCGTGAAAGGCAGTTGGCAGAACCCAAATCGTGTAGCTCCGGACGCCTCGTCCGGGGTTGCGCGCGAAGCGCGCAATCTTCCGCTGCAGAGGAAGCCTTTGGAACGAAATTACGCCGTCCAACGCTCGCTTCGCGAGCGGGGCGGACGGGGCGTCCGCCCCTACACGAACAAATTATTCACCGCATTTCCAGCTTTGCTTTCGACTTTCAGCTCAGCTGGCGTCGGGCGCGCGCCGCCGCAAGCTTCAGTTCGCGCACCCTCTCTTCCAGCACCTGGGTGTGCTGGTATTCCTGGCCCTGAACTTTGCCTAACGACACCCGCGGGTTGCGATACACCATGGGACTCTCGACCGCCGAGGCCAGGCCTACGTGAATCTCGCTGACTCCCGTGCCTTCGAGGATCTGGGCAACATTCCTGGCAGTGATGCGTCCACCCGCCATGATCTTGATCCTCTCCCACTTCACGAGCTCTGCAATCTTCTCCACGCCCCGCAAGGCATCCGGCTCGCCTCCCGAGGTCAGGATCCGGGCTGCACCGGTCTCGCAAATCTCGTCCAGCGAGGCCTGCAGATCGGCGCACATGTCGAAGGCACGATGAAAAGTCACCGGCAGCGGGCCGGCCAGTTCCACCAGTTCCCGCGTGCGCCGGATGTCCACGCGGCCGGATCGGTCCAGGATCCCCAACGCCACTCCATCCGCTCCGGCGTGTTTCGCGATTTCGACGTCCCGCCCCATGATCTGGAACTCCTCTTCGGAGTAGCAGAAATCCCCGCCTCGCGGTCGAATGATGGGATGCAGCGGAATTGAAATCCGGGAGCGGACCATCTCCAGCAGCCCGAGGCTGGGAGTTACACCGCCCTCGAGCAGTGCGCTGCAAAGCTCCACCCGGTGCGCGCCGCCACGCTGCGCCGCCAGCGCGGAAGCCACCGAGTCAACGCACACTTCAATCAGCAGGGGTTCGGTCATATTCTGCCGGAACGCCGGCGCCGCGCTAGCCGAGACTGAGTTGCAGCCGTGTGACCGAGGCCGGCGGGAACGTGAACACCGGCGATTGGCCCTTCACTTCCAGGTCCCTGGCTTGCGGAACAACCGCTTGCTTCTGCTCGAACGTATTGCGCGCATGAATATCCGCGGCGGTGAGTACCACTGCTTTCCCGGAGTTCACCCTTGCCCCGCGCGTCACGACCTGTGCCTGAACCGCATCCTTCACGTTGGGGTTCACGGCGGTAAGAACCAGCTCTTTCCCGTGCAGCGAAGCGGACCCGCGCAGTCCCCAGAAGGCCGCCGCTTTGCCGTCGCGATCGTAATGAATGGCCGGAGCGGAAAACTCCGCCCGCACGCCTTCCCCGCCCTGGTGCGCGGCATACATCGCGAACACGTGCCCCACCGGCGTCACCACGAATTTATTCTCGTGCGCCAGGTAGAGGCTGTTCAGGCAGTTAATCAGTTGGGCGCAGTTTGCCATCGCAACCTTCTCCGGATGGCGATTGAAGATATCCAGCGTCATTCCGCTGAACACCGCGTCGCGCAACGTCGGCATCTGCTCCAGCTGGTCCCCCGGCGTGGCTTCGCTCCCCGGACGATACCATGGTCCCCATTCATCCACGACCAGCTTGATCGCATGATGGGGATCCTGCTCGCTCATCACCTGCCAGTGCCCCTGGATCAGGTGCTCCATGCGATCGCCCTCCCGCAGCAGTTCGTACCAGTCGACGGGTTCGAACTTCACCGCGTCGCCTTTGCCCTCGTTCCAGTCCTGCGTGCGCCCCCGGCTCAGGTTCCAGGCATAGTGGTGCAGCGCTAAACCGTATACGCTGCGCAGCATTCCCTTCCCCTTTTGTGCCAGCTCCTCCAGAAAGCCCCGCGTCCAGGACCAGTCATCCACATTCGAGCCGGAGGCAATGAAATTGAGCTTCTCGCCGTACTCCGGAACCCAGGTGGTGAAGCGCCGGAACTCAACTGCATATTCTTGCGGAGTGAAGTTCCCGCCGCATCCCCACGACTCATTTCCCACTCCCCAATATTTCACGTTGAAAGGCTCTTTGTATCCGGCGGCCGCCCGCTCATCCGCCAGCGTGGTGCTTCCCGCGGGAGAGTTGCAGTATTCAATCCATTGATAAAACTGCTCGGCCGGCAGGCTCCTTACATTCGCGGCGAGATAAGGCTGCGCTCCGATAAGCCGGCAAAAATGCGTGAACTCATTCGTGCCGAAGCGATTGGGATCATAGCGATGCGTATCCGGAGCCTGCGCCGCCTCTCCTCCATTCCAGAAATTTGTGCGCCGCGGCCGTTTGTCGACGGGCCCCACCCCATCCCGCCAATCGTAGCTGTCCGCGAAGCAACCGCCGGGAAAGCGCACCACTGCGGGCTTGATCTTCGCCATCTCGTCAACCAGTTCTTTGCGGATGCCATTCACATGGGGAATCTTGGAGTTCTCGCCCACCCATATCCCGTCGTAGATGACGCCGCTGAGATTCTCCGCAAAATGGCCGTATATGTCGGGAAAAATCGTTCCGAGAACATCGTCCAGCACCACTTCGATGCGGGCATCCACATTTTGCGCGAAAGCCAGGGACGAAAATTTAGGAGCGAACGACAGCGCTGCAAGACCGGCCGATCGGCGCAGGAAGTCTCGACGTCTCATCATGGCAAGATGTCTCCTGGATAGAGATGGCTGACATAGTAAACGTTTACCGCAGTTCCCGCTACACCTCCGATTTCATAGGTCCGGGGCGGCCGCCTGCAGAAACCTGCGGGCACACCAGAATGGAAACGGGGAACCACTCTGTGGTTCCCCGCTCAACCTATTTCGACAAGACCTTCTGCAGGCACCGCCCGCGTTCTAGCGCCCTTCGATCACCTTGCGAATGCGTTCAAACGCCCAATCGATCTCCTCGCTCGTGATGCTCAGCGGCGGCGCGATGCGGATCACCCGGTCGTGAGTCTCCTTGCACAGCACCCCCTCATTCTTGAGCGATTCGCAGTACGGACGCGCGGCGCTGTGCAACTCGATGCCGATCCAAAGTCCCTTGCCCCGGACTTCCTTCACATCCGCGCAGCGCAACGTTTTCAGCCGGTCCAGGAAGTAGCGCCCCAGTACCGCGGAACGTTTTACCATTCCTTCCTCGACTAAAACGCGCAGCGCGGTGCGGGCTATAGCGCAGGCGAGCGGGTTCCCGCCGAACGTGCTTCCGTGATCGCCCGGGTTGAAGACGCCCAGGACCTGCTTTGAGGCGAGCACCGCCGACACTGGGTAGAAGCCCCCGGACAGCGCCTTGCCTACGATCAGCACATCCGGCCGGATGCCTTCATGCTGGAAGGCGAACAGTTCTCCCGTGCGTCCCAGGCCCGACTGAATTTCATCGCACATCAGCAGCACGCGGTTTTCCCGGCAAATCGCCGCCGCCTCCCGCAGGTATCCCGCCGGAGGAATGATGATGCCCGCTTCTCCCTGGATGGGTTCCACCAGGAACGCAGCCGTGTTTGCGGTGATGGCATCTTTCAAAGCCCGGGCGTCGCCGTAGGGAATGATCTTGAAACCCGGCGTGAATGGCCCAAATCCGTCGCGATACTGCTCATCGGTCGAGAAACTTACGATCGTGACCGTGCGCCCGTGAAAGTTGTTGGCGCACACGATGATCTCCGCCTTCCCCTCCGGGACGCCCTTCACCTTGTATCCCCACTTCCGCGCGGCCTTCACGGCGGTCTCCACCGCCTCGGCCCCGGAGTTCATGGGCAGCGCCATATCGAATCCCGTCAGTTCGTGCAGATCCCGATACAGGAGCGGCAACTGGTCGTTGCGGAAAGCCCGCGAGGTCAGCGTCACTTTGTGCGCCTGCTCGATCAGGGTCTCCAGGATGCGCGGGTGGCAGTGCCCCTGGTTCACCGCCGAGTACGCCGCCAGGCAATCCAGGTAGCGATTCCCCTCAATGTCGTAAACCCACACGCCCTCGGCTCTTTCGATGACTACGTCCAGCGGATGATAGTTATGGGCTCCGAACTGCTCTTCCAGTTCGATCATTTCCCGGGTATGGGTGGTATCCATGACTGGCATGCGTATCTCCTCGAAGTTTTGTTATGAATTCTGGTCCAGCAGCATGGTCAACAGCGCCATGCGCACATATAAACCGTTCGCCGCCTGCCGGAAGTAAAGCGCCCGCGGATCGTCATCCACGGACTTGTCCAGTTCCACAGTACGCGGGAGCGGATGCAGGATCAGCGCGTCCGCTTTCATCTTTCCCAGCAGGGCCGCGTCGATGGCATAGCGCCTCACCCCGCGGGCGTCGGGCACACGCTCGGGCCGAATCCGCGTTTGGTAGATGACGTCCGCCTCCCCGATCACGCGGTCCACCTCGGATTCAAGTTCGTAGCGAACTCCGTGCTCGTCGAGGTACTCCAGGATGTCGGGCTTCATCTGCAGTTCCTGCGGGGCCACGAAGAAAATCTTGACGCGATCGAATTTGGCCAGGAGATAAGCCAGGGATCGCGCCGTCCGGCCGCGGTCCAGTTCGCCGATGATGGCCACGCTCAATCCCGTCAGCGGCCGCTCGCGGTAAATGGTGTACAGATCGAGCAGCGCCTGTGTCGGATGCTGCCCTCCGTCGCCGTCTCCCGCATTGATCACCGGAACGGACGAGACCTGTGCCGCCCGCTGCGCTCCTCCCGCTTGCGGGTGGCGCACCACAATCACATCCGAATAGTTCGCAATAATCCGGATGGAGTCCTCCACCTGCTCTCCGGCAACTTCCGATGAGAATGCCGACGCTTGCTCGGTCGAAAGAACTTTTCCTCCCAGCCGGTACATCGCCGCCTCGAAGGAAAAACGTGTTCGCGTGGACGGCTGGTAGAACAGGTTCGCCAGGATCTTGTTCTGGTATTCGAGCGTGCCCCCGCGGCTCACCACCCGCTCCATCCCGCGCGAGCGCTGAAACAGCTCCATGAGCAGCGGCAGCGTGAACTGCTGCGACTCGATGACATGCCGCAACCGCGAACTCCCGGCCTGTTCCCGGCGCGAGGCTTCGGCCGCAACCGCATTCCAGTCAGTGATCTTCGAACTCGCCATGTAGCGCTAACCTCCCACTGAAACTTCCCGCTCGGCTGTCTTGCCGCTGACCGTCCCGGGGCCGGCCGTAATGTGAGTTCCCATCCGCCCGGCGACAGCCTCCGTCAAGTACTCGTACGAGGTAATCACGACTTCCTTGCCGCCCGCTTTCAGAAAGCGCAGGGCAGACTCGACCTTAGGCCCCATGTTCCCCGGCGGAAAGTGCCCCGCCCGGTAATGAATTTCAAGCTCCGAGGCGCTTACGTTCTCCAACTTCCGCTGTGCCGCCTTCTTATAGTCGAGATACACGAACGGGATGTCGGTGGAGATGGCGAACATGTCCACGCACAGCTGGGAGGCCAGCAGAGCGGAGGCACGATCCTTATCGATGACTGCCTCCACGCCCGTCAGTTGATTGCCGCGCCGGATCACCGGGATCCCGCCGCCGCCGCATGCGATGACCAGCACTCCGTGACTCATGAGCGATCGGATCACGCTCAGCTCAACAATTTCCACCGGCTCAGGCGACGGCACCACGCGGCGGTATCCCCGCGCCGCGTCCTCCACAATTTCCCAGCCCCAGTGACGCCGGCGTTCTTCGGCTTGCTCCCGCGAATAAAAAGGCCCGATCGGTTTAGTAGGATGCTTCATGGCGGGATCGTCCGCCTGCACCACGGTTTGAGTCACGATGCTTACTACCGGAACATTCAGGCTCGCGGCCGCCAGTTCGTCGCCCAGCGATTGCGAAAGCAGGTAACCGATCTCTCCCTGGCTCGACGCCCCGCACACATCCAGCGTCTGTCCCGGGACCTGGTCGGCCGCTCTTTCGGAGCGCAGCAACTGCGCCCCCACCTGCGGTCCGTTGCCGTGCGTGACTACCAGGCGGTAGCCGTCGCGGATCAGCTGTACGATCGCGCCCGCCGTGCGCCGCGCATTCACCCACTGCTCGGCAATGGTCCCCGTCTCTCCCGCGCGGATCAGGGAGTTGCCGCCTACGGCGATGAGCATGGATCGCATGAATAAGTTCTCGGTTTCCGGCGATCGATCCTCACGGTCGATCAACTTCGCGCCAACTCTGCTTCCCGCACCGGTTCCACGATCTCGCGGTATTGCATCAGTTCCAGCAGGATCGCTTTCTGGGCATGCAAGCGGTTCTCCGCCTGCTGAAACACCACCGAATGCGCCGAGTCGATGACCTCGTTAGTCACTTCGTCGCCGCGATGCGCCGGCAGGCAATGCATGAAAAGCGCGTCGAACTTGGCGTGCCGCAACAACTCCGAGTTCACCTGGTAGGGCGCGAAGATCTTGTGCCGCTCCTCGGCTTCGCCCTCCTGCCCCATGCTGGCCCACACGTCGGTATAGATCACATCCGCTTCACTGGCAGCCTCCACGGGATCGTGGGTCACCGTGCACTGGCCGCCCGTTTTGGCGCCTCGCTCCACCGACCATCGCACTCCATCGCAGTCGGGTTCATATCCCGGCGGGGTTGCCGCCCAGACGTGCGCTCCCAGTTGTGCCCCGGCGAACATCAGCGAATGGCAAACGTTGTTGCCGTCCCCGATAAACGCCACTTTCAGGCCCCTGACGTCTCCCTTCACCTCGAGCATGGTCAGGTAGTCGGCCATTGCCTGGCAGGGATGGCTGTAGTCGGTAAGCCCGTTGATGATCGGCACGCCCGCGTACTCCGCCATCTTTTCCACGATTTCGTGCGCGTAGGTGCGGATCATGATCCCCTGCACCATGCGCTCCAGGTTCTTGGCGACGTCATACAGCGACTCGCGCTTGCCTAAGCTGATCTCCGCATTCGACAGATACAGCGAGAACCCGCCCAGCTGCTGAATGCCCACGTCGAACGACACGCGCGTGCGCAGCGACGGTTTCTCGAAGATCATGGCCAGCGTCTTGCCCTTCAGCGCGCCATGATGCGCAGAGGGATGACTCTTGATCTCGCGCGCCAGATCCAGCAGGTAACGTATTTCTTCCGGCGAGAAATCCTTGATGGAAAGGAAATTATGACGGCCCATGGATCCACCTCTGCTCCGCCTGTTCTTCCGGGCGTCAGTCTTGCGCCACCGGTTTCGCCCGCGATCAACCCACAGGAGCTTTGGGAGCAGCCGCTGATGAAGCCCTGAGACACGCGCGTGCGCCGCCCGTCGCCGCCCAGGTTGAACGACCACAACGGAGCCTGCTCGATGCTCTCCCCTGCGATCCGGAGCGGCAATGAAGGACATCACGAGCGGGAGTGATCCGAGTCACGTCGCAATATGTCATAAGTGATTGAGATCACAACCGGACCCCCAGAACCCCACCCGCCTCCCCCTTCGTAACTTTTGCCGCCGTCCCGCCGTTTTGCAGATATGTCGATTTGGGCGGTCCTGGTTCGACGTATGGATGAAGGCGCAAGAGTCGCACGCATAGACGTTGATTCATGTAGGGGCGGACGCCTCGTCCGCCCCGCGAGCGCAGCGAGCGTGCCGCGGCCGCCGAAGCATGGGAGGCCGCACGAAGACAAACGCGAAAAGAAGTCGAATCCGAATGAGATCTAGCTGAATCTACTTAGGAAGTTTTAAGCAACTGGAAGCGTTACAACTGGGGATTTTCACCCACCTGCACTAAACGAGGAATATTCATGGCGAAGCGAATGATACTGATGCTCGTTGTTATGTTTGCCCTGTTATCGAGTCTGGGCTTCATGAAGTTCCGGCAGATTTCATCGGCTGTGCAAGCCGCTTCACACTTCCAGCCCCCGCCGGAGGCCGTGACCAGCATCGTCGCGCCCCAGGAAAAGTGGCCGGCGACCATGGGTGTCATCGGCACCATGGAGGCCGTTCACGGCGTAACGGTCAGCGCCGACCTTCCGGGCACCGTGGAAAAGATCAGTTTTGAGTCCGGCCAGTATGTTCACGCCGGGGACGTCCTGGTCGAGCTCGACACGCGCCAGGAGCGCGCCCAACTCGCTGCCCTTGAGGCCCAGCGCGACCTCGCGCGCACCAATTTCGCCCGCATGAAGCAGCTGCTGGACGCCGGCGTCATCTCCCGCGCCGACTTCGACGCGGCTGTGGCCCAGCAGAAGCAGACCGAGGCCAATGTGGCCGAGACCAGGGCGACGATTGAGCGCAAGACCATTCGCGCCCCATTCTCCGGGATCCTCGGGATTCGCAAGGCCAATCTGGGTCAGTACCTCGCCGCCGGCAATCCCATCGTCCCCCTGCAATCTCTTGACCCCATCTACGTCGACTTCGGCGTGCCCCAGCAGGACGCGGCTCATGTACGCCGCGGAAGCACGCTGCATGTCACCTCCGAAGATCTCGCGGGACACCAGTTCACCGGACGCGTCACCGCCCTGGATTCCGTTGTGGATGAAGCCACCCGCAATGTCCAGGTGCAGGCCACACTTCCCAATCCCGGCGGCAAGCTGAAGCCCGGAATGTTCGTGCAGGTGCAATTGGGATTCGGTGAAGCCCGTTCCGTGATCGCCCTGCCGGCCTCGGCCATCAGCTATGCGCCCTATGGCGATTCAGTTTTCGTGATTACCGATCTCAAGGACCCCAAGGGCAATACCTACCGTGGCGTGCGCCAGCAATTCGTAAAAGTGGAGGGCTCGCGCGGCGACCAGGTCGCTGTCGTCTCCGGGCTGAATCCCGGCGACGAGGTTGTCACCTCGGGCGTCTTCAAACTGCGCAACGGCGCCGCCGTGAAAATCAACAACAAGGTTCAGCCGGAAAACAATCCGGCTCCCAAGCCTTCAGATAGCTAAACCGGGGGGAGCATGAAGTTCACGGATCTATTCGTAAAACGGCCCGTCTTGGCCGTCGTGGTGAACCTCGTAATCCTGATTGCCGGATTACAGGCCATTCGCTCGCTCAGCGTGCGGCAGTATCCGCGCAGCGATATCGCCGTGGTGCAGGTCACCACCGTTTATGTCGGGGCCAACGCGGACCTGGTGCGGGGCTTCATCACCACGCCGCTGGAGCGCGTGATCGCCAGCGCCGATGGCATCGACTACATGGAGTCGTCCAGCGCTCAGGGCCTGAGCACGATCAGCGTTCACCTGAAGCTCAACTACGACACCAACGCTGCCCTGACCCAGATTCAATCCAAGGTGGCGCAGGTCCGCAATGATTTGCCGCCCGAGGCCGAAGCGCCGGTGATCGATCTGCAGACTGCGGATAACCAGTTTGCCGCGATGTATCTCGGCTTCTCCTCGAAAGATCTTGACCAGAACCAGATCACCGATTACCTGACGCGAGTCGTTCAGCCCCGCCTCAGCGCCATCAGTGGCGTGCAACGTGCCGACATCCTCGGCGACCGCACCTTTGCCATGCGTATCTGGCTCAAGCCCGATCGCATGGCCGCCTACGGCATCTCGCCGTCCACAGTGCGCGAGGCTCTGGCGCGCAACAACTATCTGTCCGCCATCGGCAGCACCAAGGGTTCGATGGTCTCCGTCAACCTGGTCGCCAACACCAACCTGCGCACTCCGGAAGAATTCCGCCAGTTGGTCATCAAGAACGAGAACGGCGTCGTGGTCCGCCTCGGCGAAGTTGCCGACGTCGTGCTCGGAGCCCAGAACTATGAGCAGGACGTCCGCTTCAACGGGGAGACCGCAACCTTCATGGGCGTCTGGGTCTTGCCCACCGCCAACTCGCTGGAAGTCATCAAGCAGGTCCGCGAGGCCATTCCCGGAATCCAGAGCCAGCTTCCCACGGGAATGAAGGTCGGGATTCCCTACGACTCGACCGCGTACATCCAGGACGCGATCAACGAAGTGCTGCACACGCTCACCGAGACGCTGCTGATCGTGGTCGTCGTCATCTTCCTGTTCCTGGGCTCGTTCCGCTCGGTACTCATTCCGGTCGTGGCGATTCCGATTTCGCTCATCGGCGCCGTATTCCTTATGCTGCTTGCCGGATTCACCATCAACCTCCTGACCCTGCTGGCCATCGTGCTCTCGGTCGGCCTGGTAGTCGACGATGCCATTGTCATGGTCGAAAACGTGGAGCGCCATCTGCACATGGGCAAGTCGCCCGTGAGAGCTGCCATGGACGCGGCCCGCGAGCTCGTCGGCCCCATCATCGCCATGACCATCACCCTGGCGGCCGTTTACGCTCCCATCGGAATCCAGGGCGGTCTGACCGGTGCGCTCTTCCGGGAGTTCGCCTTCACCTTGTCTGGCGCAGTCATCGTCTCCGGTATCGTCGCCTTGACTCTCTCTCCCATGATGGGATCGAGGCTGCTGCGCCCCGGCGACACCGACCGGGGTTTCGCGGGCATGATCAACCGCCACTTCGAAAAAGTCCGCCAACTCTACGCCCGGATGTTGGGCGGAACTCTTCAATACCGGCCGGTCGTGCTCACCCTCTGGGCCATCGTCATCCTGGTGATGGTGCCTTTCTACCTGTTCTCGCAGCGCGAACTGGCTCCCGCCGAGGATCAGGGCGTTGTTTTCGGCGTCATCCAAGCCTCTCCCAATTCCACTATCGACCAGACGAATCTGTTCACCCGGCAGGTTTACGACGTTTACCACTCCTTCCCGGAAAGCCAGAGCGTCTTTCAGATCACCCAGCCGACCGGCGGATTCGGCGGCATGGTCACCAAGCCCTGGAGCGAGCGCAAGAAGACCACGCAGCAATTGCTGCTGGAGTCCGCGCGTCCGCTTTCGCAGATCGCCGGAATCCGCGTCATCCCGCTGACTCCTCCCGCTCTGCCGGGCGGCGGAAATTTTCCGGTCGATTTCGTCATCGCGTCTCCAGGCGAACCCGAGCAACTCGTTTCGTTTGCCAATCAGCTGGTCAAGAAGGCGATGACCAGCGGCGTCTTCATGTACGCCGACTCCGACCTGAAATTCGACCAGCCTCAGACGGAAGTCGTCTTCGACCGCGACAAGCTTCGGTCCCAGGGCGTTGACCTCAGCCAGGCTGGGCAGGACCTCTCCACCCTGCTGGGCGGAAACTACGTCAACCGCTTCAGCATCCAGGGACGCAGCTATAAAGTCATCCCTCAGGTGAAGCGCGCCGAGCGCCTCACCCCGGATCAGCTTTCACAGATTTACGTCACCGGATCGCAGAACAAGCTGGTTCCGCTGTCCACCTTCGCCACCTTGAAAACGACGACCGAACCTCGCGACCTGAAAAAATTCCAGCAGCTCAACGCGGTGCGCATTCAGGGAGTAATTCCGCCGGGAGTGCCGCTCGACAAGGCGCTTACCATGCTGGAAGACGAGGCCAAAAAGATTCTGCCGCAGGGATTCACCGTCGACTACGCCGGCGAGTCGCGCCAGCTGCGCGTGGAAGGCAGCAAATTCCTGGGAACCTTCCTGCTCTCCGGAATCCTGATTTATCTCGTGCTGGCGGCTCAGTTCGAAAGCTTCCGCGATCCCTTCATCATTCTTGCCGGATCGGTGCCCTTGGCTATATCCGGAGCGTTGCTGTTCTCGTTCCTGGGATTGACCACCTTGAACATCTACAGCCAGGTCGGCCTCATCACCCTGGTCGGGCTGGTGTCAAAGAACGGCATTCTGATCGTGGAGTTTGCCAATCATCTGCAGGAAGAAGGACGCAGCAAGCTGGCCGCCATTATCGAGGCTGCCAGCACCCGCCTCCGTCCCATCCTGATGACGACTGCAGCCACAGTCATCGGTCACTTCCCTCTGGTTCTGGCGACGGGGCCGGGAGCCGGCGCGCGCAACAGTATCGGCATTATGCTGGTCAGCGGCATGATTATCGGCACCGCCTTCACCCTGTTCGTGGTTCCATCGATCTACATGCTGGTAGCGCGCACCCACAAACAATTCGCAACCGAAGCCGATGTAGAGAGTGGCCTGCGCGAGACAGTGGACGCTGTAGCGTAAAACACGTAGCCCCGGACGCCCTCGTCCGGGGCGATTTGACTGACTCGTGTAGCCCCGGAGGGCCTCGTCCGGGACGATTTGACTGATTCGTGTAGCCCCGGACGCCCCCGTCCGGGGCGATTCGCCCAATGCTATACTTCTGATTCACACCAACCACCAGGAGCCGAACCATGTCCGCACCCAGCCGCCGCCCCGAGATTCGCCGGCGCCGTACCCGCAAAGAAAAGATCGTTCAACTGCGCAAGCGCCTTGCTGCCGCGAAAACCGACGCCGACCGCACCCGCCTCACCGCCAAGCTGCACAAGCTTGAAGTCGCATCCCCGGGACAACCGTTGTTAAAGTAGCGCTCCTCCCGGTGGCCGCTCGCCAGTTATCCATTCCTTGCTGCGGCGTTCTTTCAGTCAGCCGCGCTCTGCTGCCGCCGTCCTCCCTCATTTCCGCCCACGTCCCGGTACACATCAAGCACCCGCCGCACCGAAATCTCCCATGAGAATCTCTTCGCCTGCTGGTATCCGCGCTCCTTCATCCGGTCCCGCAACGCCCGGTCGGTCAGCACCCGGTGCAATGCCCGCATGATCTCGAACACGTTCTCCGGGTTCACCAGCACCGCCGCATTCCCCACCACCTCCGGCAGGGAAGACACGTTGGAGGTGATAACGGGAGTGCCGTGCGCCATGGCCTCCAGGGGAGGCAGCCCGAATCCCTCATAAAGCGACGGAAAGACGAAGACCTTCGCTTCGTCGTAAAAGATCCGCAGCACTTCGATGGGAACGAATCCCAGGAACCGCACATCGTTCTGCACTCCGCTGCGTACCACGGTGCGCCGCAAGTCGGGATTGCCCGATAGGTCATCCCCGATGATGATGAGTTTCAGTTCCGGCCAGAGCTGGTCCTTCTCCAGTTCGGTCTTCAGCGCCGAGAATGCTTCGATCATGCGGACCACGTTCTTGTGTGGGCTGATCCGCCCCGCGTAGAGCAGAAATGGATACGTCACCTGGTAGCGCTGGGCGATCAACTCTCGATCCGCTGCACTGGCGTGTCCGTGCAGAAAGCGCTCGTCGATCGCGTTGTACACCACCTCGATATGATTGAGTGGGATCTGGAACAGCTTTTCGATCTCGTTGCGGGTGAAATTTGAAACCGCGAAAATGCGCGCCGCCCCGGCCAGAACCCGCTTCGTCATCTGAAAGTACAGCCATCGCCAGACCCCCGGCTGCCGGGGCCGCGACATATGCTCCAGCATGTCGTGCACCGTCATCACGTAAGGACAAGGCAACATCCGCGGTATCGAAAACAGGTTGGGAATGTGAACCAAATCGCAATCCAGCTTCTGCAACGCCCCGCGAAACTCGCGGTATCCCTTCAGCGAATGTTCGGGGGCAACCAGGGGAACGGTCTGGAAGTTTGGCGGCAGGGAGCCAATCTCCTCGACCTTGCTGGGCGATCCCAGGAGGAAATACTCGGTTTGCTGATCCAGGCGGCCCAGGGTGCGAACCACATTGCGGATGTAGGTGCCGACGCCAAACTCGGTCATCCGCCGGATGTCGATCGCGATCTTCACCGAGCCCAATTTAACCACACAGCAGGCCAATCAGCTACCCGGCTTATGCGACAGAGATACTCAGATAGTTAGGACGCAAATTTAATTGCGTCCTTTTCTCCCGTTACCCTACGATGAGCATGGTGCATTACCAGACACTCTTCTGGCCGGCGGTAGCGGTGGCGGTAGCCGCCGTGATCGCGCGTGGTTTTTGGCTTTATCGGGCCTCGCTAACCTGGCCGACGGCCGACGGCTCCATCACCCGGGTCGACATTGAACGGAGAAGGGACACAAGTGGACCTTATGTCCGCGCAACCTTTACTTACGAGTTCCTCGACCCCAATGGCCTGCGTCTTTCCGGAACTTGGTACAAAAATTTCTCCTCCGAACAAGAAGCTCGTGACTTCGCCGCCCGTGAATTACCCGTGGGTAAACCAGTGGTGGTCCGCTTCAGTCCACGGAATCCCGCGCTAAACGATTTGGAACTCGACTCCTGGACCTACACCAACGACCGCCCCACGTCCCTGAATATCTAGCGAGGTCTCGCGGTGCACGCGCCGCACTTACGAAGGCGTTTACGAGATGAGGCCTAGGCGCGGACTTCCGCCTGTGCCTTCGCGCGCCGGTCCGCGTACAACGGGAATGCTTCGCACAGTTCCAGCACCTGTTTGCGGACCTTGCCCAGAACCGCTGCGTCAGTTCGATGCAACAGGGACTCGGCAATCCAGCGCCCGATCTGCCGCATTTCGTTCTCTTTCATCCCGCGGGTGGTGAGAGCAGGGGTTCCGATCCGAATGCCGCTGGGCTTCAACGGCGGATTGGTATCGAATGGAATCGCATTCTTATTGACGGTAATGCCGGCCTCGCCCAGCGCCTTTTCAGCCTCGCTGCCCAGCATGCCCTTGGAGAAGACATCCACCAGCATCAGATGCGTGTCAGTGCCGCCCGAGATGATGCGGAATCCCTCGTCGGCCAACGTCTGTGCCAACACCTTGGCATTGGCCACGATTTGACGGGCGTATTCGCGAAATTCCGGCTGCATCGCCTCCAGGAAGCAAACGGCCTTCGCTGCCATGATGTGCGCCAGCGGACCACCCTGCATCCCGGGGAACACAACCTTGTCGATGGCTGCACCGAATTCGGCCTTGGAGAGAATCATCCCGGAGCGCGGTCCCCGCAGCGTCTTGTGCGTGGTAGATGTCACAATGTGCGCGTGCGGTACCGGAGAAGGATGCGCTCCACCCGCAACCAGTCCAGCAAAATGAGCCATATCGACCAGATACAGCGCTCCAACTTTGTCGGCAATCTGGCGCATGCGCGCGAAATCGATGATCCGCGGATACGCGCTCCCGCCCCCGATGATCAGCTTGGGACGCTCCTTCTCGGCAATGGCTTCCAGCGCGTCGTAGTCGATCGTTTCCGTTTCTTTGGTGACACCGTAAGGAATAATCTTGTAAGTCTTGCCGGAAAAATTCAGATGATGCCCATGCGTCAGGTGCCCGCCGTGCGCCAGATTCAGGCCAAGAATCGTGTCCCCCGGCTGCAGGACCGCGGCATACGCCTCCATGTTGGCTTGCGATCCCGCGTGCGGCTGCACATTGGCGTGTTCCGCCCCGAACAACTGCTTGGCGCGGTCGCGAGCCAGGTTCTCCACCACATCGGTAAACTCGCAGCCGCCGTAGTATCGCTTCCCCGGATATCCCTCGGCATACTTATTGGTAAACACCGATCCCGCGGCCTCCAGCACAGCCTCGCTGACAAAATTCTCCGAGGCGATCAGTTCCAGGCCTTCATGCTGCCGCCGGGTTTCATTGTCAATGGCAGCCGCGATCTGCGGATCGCTCTCGTACAACGCACGATACATCCCTGAGTTTTTCATATTGTTTTCCTGGTCTCGTAAACATCTGGCCGGTGCAGTTCCATGTATCGCTCGGCCGACTTCAGCGCCGTGAACCCGAATCGCTGGTAAAGGCCGTGCGCGTCCCGCGTCAGCAGGATCCACCGCCTCAGTCCCTGCAGCGCCGGATGCCGCATGATGCATTCCATCAGAAACTTGCTCAAACCCCGCCCACGGTCCGTTTCCAGCACGAACACGTCGCCCAGGTAGGCTACCGTAGCCAGATCGCTCACCACCCGGGCAAAACCCACTTGCGCGCCGCTACCATCATAAACTCCAAAGCACAAGGAATGCTCGATGGACCGCTCCACCGTTTCCCGCGGAATGCCCTTGGCCCAGTAACAATTCGTCAGAAATGCATGGATGACATTCAGATCAAGCCGCGCTCGATCGGTGCTGACCACAAATTCGTCGCGACGCCATTCGCTGATAACTGCCGTTGGGATATGCATTTCGACCAAGCAAGTTCCGTATAGGACGTAGCAGCTGAAAGCCGAAAGCTAAGAGCTAAGGCGAAGAAATCTCTGCTTAAGTTCTCAGTTGTCATCCCGAGCGAAGCAGAATTGCCGCTTTTCGGCAATTCTGCGCAGTCGAGGGACCTTGTGTCTTCTTTACGACAATTGACACATACCTGATGGCCAAAGCTGAATTCAAAACGCCGTGCGCAGGAACGAAGCCAGGTGCCACCCGTCCATATATTTGTAAGGCGTCTCGCCGGTCGTGTAATGCCCGCAAGGCAGCACCGCCACCTTATGATCGAGTGAGTGCCGCTCGAATTGTTCCACCACGTCCCGCGAAAACTCCGGCAGGAACGTCAGATCGTACGCGGCATACACAACCAGGGATTTCTTCGGCCAGCGTGCATACTGGTCGAAGTAGGCCATCGGGCTGATCGCCAGCCAGGCCTGTCGCAACTCCTCCAGGTCAATCTGCTCCTCGATTCCCTGCCGGATGTGCCGCGTGGACTGCCCGTGCCACACCACGTCCGCAAAATAAGTGGAAGCATGATTGAAAGCCGCGACCCGGATCCGCGGATCGTGCGCCGCCGCGATAAATGCCAGGCATGAACCCAGGCTCGTGCCCACAATTCCGAGCCGGTCATAACCCTGCTGCTCCAGCCAGTCCAGGCAGCAGCGGACGTCCACCACCCCCTGTCGCACCGCATCCAGCGTGCGCCCGATATTGGCCGACACCGCGTAATCGGCCCGCTGGATCTCTGCCGGCTTTCGCGAATCATGATAAGGCATGCTCAACCGCAGCACCGCAATTCCCAGCAGATTGAAGACGCGGCACAGGCTCACGTAGGCCAGCGCATCCGAGTTCCAGTGCGGCAGCAGCACAACCGCGCGCCGTCCCCGCGCCGGAAACCAGCGCGCGGTCACCCGGTTGTTCTCCGGATAGGGCGTCTTCACCGGCGAGGTGAACCGCAGAAACTCCGCGTACGTGCCCTTCACCTTGGCTTCCAGCCTGGGATCGGGTATCTCGCGAGTGGAAAAGACCTGCACCTCGCTCTTTTCCAGGCGGAAATCCGCCGGCCGCCGGTACGAGTAGAACTCATCGCTGGCGGCTACGATCCGCCGGTTGTAGTCCAGAAAGAATTTTTCCGGATTCTGCGCTGCCTGCCCGGGGGAACAGCCGTTCCGGCAGGGCCACTCCTGCGCCCACTCCAGCCCCCATTCCAGCGGGCGCACCACACGATTGTTGTCCACCGACGTCAGCCGGTGCTCCCAGTCATACATCCACTGTGCGTAACGCGATGGCATGTTGAATCTTCTAGTGTAGCAACCGGCGTGAGTCTTTCTCCGCCCTGTCGCACGCAACGGCTGGAATCAGCAGTCAGCAGGTGATACGGAGCATCGAACCGCCCGAGGCGCGGGTTGAGGTAAATCACAGGCCAATTCATTTTCTGTGACGTCGGTCACCGACCGCCATTCCAGGTGTCTCGGAGAATGCAGGGTATTCAAAATATATCGCTTTGTGTTGTAACTACATTTAGAGTTACAACGAAACTCGAGTGGGACAACGCCAAAAACCGCGTGAACATCCGGAAGCACGGATTGGACTTCGTCGACGCCGAAGATATGTTCCGTTCCGGTCTGCTGGCAGAACCGGATATGCGGGAAGATTATGGCGAAAGGCGTTGGCACGGTCTCGGAGTATCGCGGGGGAGGATTCTGCACGTGGTGTTCGCCGAGCGCGAACCAGATTCCATCCGTATCATCTCACTCAGAAAGGCAACCAGGCGTGAACAGGAAGAATACAAGAAGGCGATCCCGGACGGATTGGAAGCGGGTTGATGCGCTGAAGGATTCGGATATCGACCTGTCTGATGCCCCCGAACTTGGTCCCGATTTCTTCGCCAACGCCATCCTGTGGCCGGGGCCTAAAGAGCAGATCACGCTGCGCCTCGACCCGGATGTGCTCAAGTTTTTTCGCAGGCACGGAAAAGGCTATCAGACGACCATCAACGCCGTATTGCGAAAGTATATGGAAGCTCACGCACGCTTCGGCCAGGAGAAAAACGCTGAAGTCCGGGAGCGTAGATCCGGCAGGTAAGGTCCGAGTCTGCTTTCAGCTCGGATATCTTCGCGGCACCCGCTTGGAAATATTGCACAGGATTTCGTACGGCGTGCTGTTCGCCACTTCCGCATGTTCCAGCGCGTCTACGGTGAGGCCGTCACTGGATCCCAGCAGGATCACTTCATCCCCGACCCCGACCCCCGGAATCCCGGTCACATCCGCCAGCGTCAAGTCCATCGAGATGCGCCCGACAATGGGCGCGTAGTGATCCCGCACGATCACCCGGCCGCGATTCGAGAGTTGCCGGTTGTAGCCGTCCGCGTAGCCCACCGGCAGGACCGCAACATGAGCCGGAGCCTTGGTCACGTAAGTTCCGCCGTATCCCAACGGCTGGTTCGCCCCAAAATTCCGCAGCGACAGGATGCGCGTCTTCCACGTAAGAATCGGCTTTACCGGCAGGCGCAGCGTACCGCCGCTCACCTCGCGCCCGGCACGCTGGAATGGCAGATAGTATCCGTATAACGCCACCCCCGGCCGCACCATGGTGTTCCAGGTCTCGCGCCGCGAAATCACCGCTCCCGTGTTCGCCATGTGCACCAGGGCCGGCTCCAGCCCGGCGTCGCGAACCATCTGCCGCGCCCGGTCGAAATTCTGTTCCTGCTCCGCTACCGAGGGCGCGTCCATGATTTCCGATGCCGCCAGGTGCGTCGAAATTCCTTCCAGAAAAAGATGCTTCGCTGCCTTCAACCCGCGCAGCACCGCTCCCAGCTGTTCGACCGCAACGCCTAATCGGCCCATTCCCGTATCCACCTTCAGGTGCACAGGATGGCGCGCCACTCCCAAACTCGCAGCCGCTTTCTCCAGCGATTCGATGTGCCACAATTCCCACACCGTGGGAGTAAGCTGCAGCCGGATAATCTCGCTCTCCTCGCCCCGCCAGAAGCCGGTCATCAGCAGAATGTTCGCCCGAATCCCCGCCTCCCGTAGCGGAATCGCTTCATCCAGCGACGTCACCCCCAGCCACTTCGCTCCTTCGCCCTCCAGCGCCCGCGAGCATTCGACCGCACCATGCCCGTAAGCATCTGCCTTGACCACGGCGCAGACCGTCACCCCCGCCCCCACGTGCTTCTGCACGGTGCGGAAGTTCTGCCGCAGGCTGGCGAGGGAAACATCGGCCCAGGTCGGACGCGTCGCCGCGCGGCTCAGGATTTCTGCTGTAGTTGCCACTTTCGCGATTATAGCGGCAGCAGTGCGTCCCTCGAGGTTACGGCGGGGCTACTCCCGCCCGAATCTGCCCAATAAAAAAGGCCGCGTTTTCACGCGGCCTGGAACTTCCGGACACCTCAGGTGTCCGCTGGATTTACTTGGGAGGCTCGCTCGACTTCGGAGTCGTCGGTTTTGGCGCCGTGCCCGTGCCCGACGGAGCTTTCGGCGTCGCCGGCTTCGCCGCACCCGCGGGCGGCGCAGGCGCCGCTACCCCGGACTGCACGTTGTAGGCTTCCACCACCGGCTTGGTGATGTCGACCGACTCGCCCCACCACAGCACGTTGCTCTGCGGCCACGGCTTCGAGGTATCCACGATCATCCCGAATCCGTTCTCCTGCGAATACTTCACGATCATCGGCGCCATCTTCTGCAGGATCTTCGACGCGATGTCCTGCTGCTGGCTGCCGAATTCTTCCTGGGCGTCCTGCACATTGCGATCGAAACTCTTCTGCTTCGCTTCGATCTGTTTCTTCAGGTTCGCGGCGGCATCCTCGTTCAGTTTGTCGCCTTGCGTATTGAGTTGCTTCTTCAGAGCCTCAAGCTCATCATTCTGGCTCTTCAGTTCGGCCTGCTTGGGCTCGAACTTCTTCTGCAGCACCTGGATTTCTTTCTGTCCTTCGTTGCTGCCGAAAATTGCTTCCTGAATGTTGATGGTCCCGACCTTGGTCCCTGTGGGCCCGGTGGTCGTGGCAGGCGCGGAGCCTGCCGGAGTGGTCGCGGGCGCAGCCGCCGCACTCGACGGGGTGGCGGCGCTGCCGGTTTGGGCCAATGCGGAAAACGTCAATGTCACCGCAATCGCCAGAAGAACTCGCACAAACTTGCTTTTCATTGGATCGCTTGAACTCCTTGGAACATGGTTCCGGGAATGAACTTTCTTTCCGCTCTCAGATCGTTTCTCAGTCAACGCTGGGCCGCACTGAAAGAGGTCTCCGCTGCGGTTGCGGCCGCCATCGGAAAAGGCGCACTGGATTGCCGGCTTTCCACCCGGCATACGGACGTGCCGTCCACCCCTAGGACTCACTAGATGGCGTGGATCACTAACATTATAGTGACCCGGCTCCAACCCAGTCAAACCGCCTCAACCGGGTGCCCCACCCTTGTCGCGCCTTCGGGCGACAGGGTGGGGATTTTGACCGCATCTCCCCCACCACGAAACTCGCACCCGAAAAGTCCCGTCCGCTAAAACGTAGTCGCCACCGTAAACCGGAAAGTCTTCCGCGGTTCCCTCAACAGAAAACTCGGGGCATAAGTATTGACCGCCAGGTGATAGGTGTAATCCCCCGCCGCGCCCGCCGGGAACATGCTGCGCGTAATCGGGATCGGCGGCTTCGCCTCCTCATTCAGCCGGAACGGGTTGTAGGCCCAATAAATGCGGAACGGCGCGTTGATCACCGGCAGGAACATCTGCAACTCGATTCCCGTCGACACCCGCGGCTTCCAGTTCGTCGCCGACAATACCTGCAGGTACTTCGAGGGAGTCGGATTCAAAATGCTTCCTCCCGCGCAGTTATACCCCGCGTCCAGAGTCGGGCAGCCGAAGGGTGTGCCGATAACCTGATCATATTGCGCCTTGGCAATCTGCAATTGCGAGCGCCGGATCACCGGATCAATCCCGCTATCGATAAACGGAGCCAGCGCCACCGGTCCCGCAATCGTGATTCGGTACTCCAGATTCGTCCACATGCTCAAATCGCCGCCCGGGAACACGATCTGATCCACCGGAATCGGCACGGTCCAGTTTCCCTGCCGCGGGTTGGCGGGATTCCTCGGAACCGGCGTCCCGTCCGGATTGGTCAGCGTGATCACGTTCGAACTGGGCAAGAAGGCCACCGGCGACACCGACCGGATATCGAATCCTCGTATATCGTTTTCCCCGCCCATGTAGAAGCGCTGGAACGGCGGCGCCACCAGCCCTCCGTAGCCGCTGATGAACGACCCGTTCACGCTGTACCCGATCGTGTTCCGCCGCTTCTGCACCGGGAAGAATTGCTTGTACTGGATCACCGGCCGGATCGAGCGCACCGTGCCCCCGATTCCCGCGAACTCCGCCCCTAACGTCATCTGCTTTCCGCTATGCGGGAACATTCCGCTGTCCAACGTGTTGAAGGAAAAATTCGGAAAGATCTTGCTGGTGATAATCCCGTTCACCGCGTTCGGCCCGGAGATGCCCCGGAAGGCGATAAAGTCAAACAGCGTCTTGGACGCCGTGCTCAGCGGAATCAGAGTGGACCGGTCCAGCGAATAGGTAATGCCCACGCGCTTGAATGACCGCCGCAATGGGTAGCTCAGCGAAGTCGTGAAGCCCACGCTCGATTGCGAATAGTTCTGCAGGTTCTGCAGCACCGCGTTCGGCAGGTTCAGGTTCTGTCCGCTGAAGATCGACAACTGCCGCGCCTGGTTGTAGCTGATCTTGTTGCCGAACACGGTGAACCCGAACTGCAATGGCCGGTCGAACATGTAGGGCTGCGTGAATCCGAACATCACGCTGCGCGCCAGGTTCCCCAGGCTGATCTGCATCTGCAGGGTCTCGCCCTTGCCCAGAAAATTGTTGGTCGCGTAGTTCAATCCGATGAAGGCCCCCTCCAGCCCGCTGACTCCGCCGTTCAGCCCGATGCTGTTCTTGCCCTTCTCTTTCACCTTCAGTGTCAGGTCGACTTGCCCGTTCTTTTCGTCCAGCTTCTTCTCGGTGACGTTGGGATCGTCAGGCTTCAACTGGTCGAAATACGAAAGCTGGTTCAGTCGCTGCAGGCTCAGTTCCCACAGGCGCGAGTTGTAGATCCCGCCTTCTTCCAGGGCCAACTCCCGCCGGATCACCTTGTCGCGGGTCGTGGTGTTCCCCTGGAATTCGATGCGCCGCACGTAAAACTGCTTGCCTTCATCGATGTCAATTTCCAGAAATGCCAGGTGCTTTTCGTCGTCGAAGGTCGTGGACGGAACCCCGGTGTAGTTGATGAAGCCATACTCGCCGTAGGCCTTGCGCATGTTTTCCAGGCCTTTGGCGACCTTGTCACGGCTGAAAACATCGCCGTCTTTCAGTGGGAACAGGTTGCGCAGCGCCGACGTGTTGGTCAGGAACTTATTGTTCTTGAACGTGATCTTGCCCAGCCGGTACTTGTCGCCTTCCTCGATCGGCATGGTGATGTCCACTGCCTTGCCCGGACCGTGTTGCAGCAGGGGAATGTGAAACCCCTGATGCCCCGTATCATGAATCACCGTTTTCGGATCATTTACGATGACCTTGAAATATCCCCGGTTCTGGTACTCGGCGCGCACCCGCTCCGTGTCTTCTTCCAGTTTGGTGGCGTCGTACGTCTTGGCGAAGATGTTTTCCAGGAAGATGGAGTGCGGCACTCCGATGGGCCGCAGGTTCTTCATGGCCGCCCGCAATATGCGGCTGTTGATGTTCTTGTTGCCGTCGAACCGGATCTTTCCGACCTTGACCTTGGGCCCTTCTTTCACCACGAAAGTGATGCCCACGGCCGCCGGAGGAATCTGCCGCACCTCGCTGCGGATGGTCGCGAACTGCCGTCCGTGTTCCGACAGCAGGTTCTTGATCGAGACCTCCGCCCGCTTGATTCGCGTGGGATCGTACTGGCTCTCCACCACCAGGCCAACCTTGTCCTGCTTGAACCGGTCCAGCACGTCACTCTGCGAGACCGAACTGAGGCCCGTATACAGAATCTCGCGGATCGTGGGCTTTTCCTTGACTTGCACGATCAGGCGCCAGCCCTTCGGCGTCTGTTCGCGCAGGAACTTGATGTCTTCGAAGTAACCCGTGTTCCACAACGAATTGAAGTCGCGTTCCAGCGCCGCCTGGTCATAGATGTCCCCGGCCTTGGTAAAAATGCGTGCCCGCACCGTCTCCGCGGGAATCCGCCGGTTGCCCGTGACCGTGATCTCCGACACCACGTCGCTCTGCGCCCACCCCATTCCAGCGGCCATAAAAACAGCCACCGCCAGGCCCAGCCAAAATCTGCAGGCGCTGCCTCTCTCTTGCCTCCAAAACCGTTGAAATGAACGAGATGGCACCCCTGCGCCTCCGGGAACGCAGGCGCCGCTGGGCACAACAAGGTTCTCCGAATGAAAGCGAAAAGGAATCGCTACGACCTCAGCCTCTGGGATGTAAGAAAACTGCAATTATACGGTAGAGCGACGGGAAGCGTCCAAAACGGCTCTCAATTCGTATCCTTCGGCCGCTCTGGATTTTTCTTCGGGTATGGGCCTCACTCCTTTGGACCTGATTGCTGACCACGCTCACGAGCCAACAATTTTCTCTACCTCCACCAAGACGGAATAAAACGTGGCGGAGTTGCCCATGTCGGTAAGTTTTTCTGAGGTTAAGCTGTTGATACTCTGGAAGCCGGGCGTCATCTTCGCCCAATTCAGCGTGGCCGAGACGACTCCGGCCTGCACTTTTCCATCCACTCGCGCCCGCAGAACTATATCTCCTCTCCCGTTGTACACCCGCACGCGGTCGCCATCCGCGATCCCGCGCGCCCGCGCATCCGAACTCGAGATTTCCAGCAGCCCCGGCGTCTCCATCTCCTGCACCGACGGTAAATTGGAAAAAGTGGTATTCAGGAAGTTGTCCGCCTTGCGCGCCAGCAGTTCCAGCGGCAGATCCCTCTTCCCATGCCGGGATTCTGATGGAGGCGTAAACTCCGCCACCGGATCGAGCCCGAGCCCTTTCAGGCTCTCGCAGTAAAACTCCGCTTTCCCCGACGGGGTACGAAATCCCCCGTCTGCAAACGGAAGAAAAGCAGTGTCATCGTCGGAACCCGCAGGGACAGCGGTCCTTGCTGCCCCCTGCCGCTCGAACCTCAACTTGGCAGGTCCCTGTTCCAGCCGCTCGCGGCTCATGCCCTCCATCCACGGATCGTTGGACTCCAGCGCTGCGTCGATCATCTCATCCACGCTTTCCAGAAAACACGGTTCGCTGAATCCCATGCGCCCGGCCAGCGCGCGGAACAGTTCGACATTCGACCGGCACTCCCCCAACGGCTCGATCGCCTGGTTTGAAACCTGCAGGTAGTAGTGCCCGTACCCCTTCTGCAGATCCTTGTGCTCGAAGAACGTAGTCGCCGGCAGAACTATATCGG
>DASREX010000175.1:0-80515 GCA_035651855.1 Candidatus Sulfotelmatobacter sp. | reverse complement strand
TTGCCCGGAGATACCTGGGTATCGCGATACGCGGGCGTTTTCAGGGCTTCTGAGTTCAACTGGACCGGTTCGGCTCCTTCTTCGTGGCGATAAACGAGATATCCCGCGAGATCGGCATCGCTCACGGGAGCCCACACCAGGTCAATAAATGGACTCTGGCCCGGGCCGGAGAAAACGGCCTGCAGTCCGGAGGGCACGGCGGGCGGGAAAACGTCGTGCGCGAAGACTTTCACGGAGGGGGTGTCATCGCCTTCGACTTGAGCGTCAGTGCCGTTGGGTTGAGGCACGACGGTCACAGTCTCGGCATAATACTCGTAGGTTTTTTCCCACGCGATTCCTGAATCTGTGAGGCTCGGCGGGCCGTTGACCAGCAGTTCTCCAACAACAATTTGCTGTGGGCTGCCTTGCTCGCGCCGGCAAACGCGGACCAGGAAGTGCATGATTTGCTGCTGCTCCGGAACTGCCATCCCCGTCCAATTCAAAACGACGCCCTGGCTGGTGACCTTGGCCTCAAAACCCTGCGGGGGAGGCAGCACGGGAGCCAGCAGGACCTGCACGCGGTTGGAAAGACCCGCGCCGCGACCGGCACGATTGAGGACCTCGACGGCGTAAGTCACAAAGCCGGATGGAGATGATTTCATAATTTCCGGGGAGAGCGTGTCAACGTAGGACGCCGCAACTTTCTGCCCGGACGCCTGATTTCCGGGTGAGCCTGGAGGGGTTTTCCCTACGGGGGTTCCGCACTCGTTGAAATCGGCGGTGGTGCTGCGGCAAATCCGGGTGGAGGTTGCGCCTCGAGTCCTTTGCCGGTCGGTGGTGGTATTGGGAACAGTCCAGGTCAGCGTGACTCGGTCTCCCTTGCGGGTGGCCCGCAGGTCCTGCGGAGGTTTCGGCAGATCCAGCGAAGGGGGCTGCGGCGGCGCGATGGAGGCGCAGCCTGTGAACGTCAGAGTTGCGCCAAGGGCGAGCAGCACCGGGAGAGGGAAGCGTTTCATGCGGGCGGGTCCAGAGTACCAGAAGGTATTCGAAGAGCGGACAGAGGGAAAGCCCTGGGGAAGCTTTGATTCAATTCGTAGGAACACAAGGTCCCTCGACTGCGCAGAATTGCCGGAAGACGGCAATTCTGCTTCGCTCGGGATGACAAGGAAGAGCTTCGCTCGGGATGACATGTAAGAGCTTAATCGGAGCTTCCCTAAGCCACTAGTTCCTGCACGGCCTCGCGAAATACCTTCGTGTGCTTGTCCACATCCTCGGCCTCGGTCTGAGGACACATGAGGGCCATGTTGTGGAAGGGGGTGAGCAGGATTCCGCGATTCATGGCGAAGAGGTGCATGAACCGCTCCAGTTCGAAATCCATGGCGTCATGGGCCTGGGTTCCGGTGGCAGGCTCCGGCCCGAACATATATTCGGCGCGGCAGCCGAGGCGCGTGACGTGCCAGGGCAACTGGGCCTGGGCAATCGCTTTGGCAACGCCGTCGGTCCAGCGCTGGGCCATCGGGATCATGCGATCGAAGGCTTCCCTGGTGAGGACTTTGGTCAAGGTTGCCCGCATGGCGGCGAGGGAGAGGGCGTTTCCGGCGAGGGTGCCGCCGATGCCGCCTACATCGCAGTTTTCGAGTTCCTGCCGGGCAGCAATGCGATCGGCAACATCCTGGGAAAAACCGTAGGCGGCGCCCGGAATGCCGGCTCCGATCGCCTTGCCGAAGACAATCACATCGGGGTCAAGATTTTCGGCGCGAGTATAGCCGCCCGGGCCGGCGCAGATGGTGTGAGTTTCGTCAATGATGAGAAGAGCGCCGTGCTTGCGGGTGAGGTCGCGCAGAGCTTTGTGATATCCGGGCTGCGGATGGACGATGCCCACGTTGGTCATGGCGGGTTCGGCGAGTACACAGGCTATATCTCCGGCCGCTAGAGCCTTCTCCAGCGCCGGAATGTCGTTGAACTCGACAACCGTTGTCGTGAGCGCCGGGTTGACCGGGGGACCAATGTTTCCCGGCCGTGGACCGGCGGTCCCATCCGCGGCAAGAGTGATGAAGGATTCGTCGACGGTCCCGTGGTAGCACCAGTTGAAGACCAGGATCTTGGGCCGGCCGGTAATCTGGCGGCAGAGGCGAATGGTGAAGCGGTTGGCGTCGGTTGCGGTCAGAGCGAATTGCCAGTAGGGAAGCCGGAAGCGCTGTTGCAGTTCCTCGGCGACCGCAATCGAATCTTCGCCGGGGAGCATCAAGGTGATGCCGCGCCGCATCTGCTCTTCGGCGGCCTTTACCGTGGCAAAGGGAGAGTGACCGGTCATCGCGCCCGTGTCGCCCAGGCAGAAATCGGTGTAGCGATGGCCATCAACATCGAAGAAATGGGCGCCCTGAGCCTCGCGCACGAAGGGCGGGAACGCGCCCGCCCACTTCACCATCCAGTTCATAGGCACGCCGGCCAGCAGGGACTTGCGGGCGCGCTCAAACAAGGCTTTGGATTTCGGGCGCTCGTCGACAAACTTCTTCTGTTCCCGTTGCATGAGGGACTGCAAACGTCTGCGATCGATGGTTTTCATAGGTCGAGATGGGAAGCAAGAAAGATAAACCAGAGAGGGCGCAGAGGAACAGGGAAATTGCTCCGTGTTCCCGAGGGCCTGCCGCGGCGAGGATGATTTACAGGATGTAGCGCGACAGGTCCTGATCTTTGACGATGTCGTTGAGCATCTTGCGCACGTATTCGGCGTCGATGGTAACGTGCTGGCCCTTTTTTTCGGGAGCGTCGAAGCTCAGCTCGTCGAGCACGCGCTCCATGATGGTATGCAGGCGGCGTGCGCCGATGTTTTCCGTGCTCTCGTTGACGCGAAAGGCGAAGTGGGCAATCTCGTCGAGCGCGTCCGCGGTAAATTCCAGTTTCACGCCCTCGGTCTCGAGCAGGGCGGTGTACTGTTTCACGAGCGAGGATTTGGGCTCGGTGAGAACGCGGACAAAATCTTCCATGGTGAGCGACTGCAATTCGACCCGGATAGGGAAGCGGCCCTGCAATTCAGGTATAAGGTCGCTGGGCTTGGAAACGTGGAAGGCTCCGGCAGCGATGAAGAGGATGTGGTCGGTGCGAACCATGCCGTAGCGGGTGTTGACGGTCGTGCCTTCGATGATGGGAAGGATGTCGCGCTGCACGCCTTCTCGGGACACGTCGGGGCCGTGGCCGCCCTCCCGGCCGGCAATCTTGTCGATTTCGTCGAGGAAGACAATCCCGGAGTTTTCCACACGATCGATCGCGGTGCGAGTGACGTGATCCATGTCGATGAGGCGTTGCTCTTCTTCCTGGATAAGGTATTCAAAGGCCTCATTGACCTTCATCTTGCGCTTCTTGGTGCGCTGCCCGAAGATGTTCGGCAACATGTCCTTGATGTTGACGTCCATCTCCTCGACTCCCTGATTGGTGAGAATTTCGAAAGAAGGGAAATTCTTCTCGCGGACGTCGATTTCCACGGTGCGGTCGTCGAGCTTGCCTTCGCGCAGCTGCTGGCGGAGCTTTTCTCGAGTCCGGCCGGAAGATTCGACCATCGCCGTACTGCCGTCAATGACCACGCCGCCCGAGTGGTTCGACGGAGTGGGGGGCGGCGAGGGCGGCAACAAAATGTCGAGCAGGCGTTCCTCGGCGTTCAGTTCGGCCTTGTCGGCGACATCCTCAAGCTTCTCCTCGCGCACATTGTCGATGGCAATCTCGACCAGGTCGCGGACCATGGATTCGACATCGCGGCCCACGTAGCCCACTTCAGTGAACTTGGATGCCTCGACTTTCAGGAAGGGGGAATTGGCGAGCTTGGCCAGGCGGCGGGCGATTTCGGTCTTTCCCACTCCTGTCGGGCCGATCATGATGATGTTCTTGGGGATCACCTCTTCCGCGAGTTCGGCGGACAGCTTCTGGCGCCGGGTGCGGTTGCGAAGGGCAATAGCCACGGCACGCTTGGCGTCTTTCTGGCCGATGACGTACTTATCGAGTTCGCCGACAATCTCGCGCGGCGTCAGTTCATCCAGCGCGAGCTGTTCTTCTTCAGCAGAGGAGGGTAGGTAAATCGCCATAAATAAAATCGAACCTTAGCTCTCGTGACACTTGCGGCGCGGCTTGAAGGTGCTGGTCAGCGCCATCCTCAGGTACGGATTCTTCAACAGCCCGCTAGAGCTCCTCAATCGTGACTCTATCGTTTGTATAGATGCAGATCTTGCCCGCAATCTTCATCGCTTCTTCGGCAATCTGGCGGGCTGAGAGCTGAGTGTGCTCCGCCAACGCCTGGGCGGCCGCGAGGGCGTAGGGGCCGCCGCTGCCGATGGCGGCGATGCCTGTATCGGGCTCGATCACGTCCCCCTGCCCGCTGAGCAAGAAAGTCTGCTCCTTGTCGCTGACCAAAAGCAGGGCCTCAAGATGCCTCAGGAATTTATCGGTTCGCCAGTCTTTGGCTAATTCGACGGCGGCGCGGCCCAGATTGCCATGATATTGCTCCAGCTTGGCTTCGAAGCGGCTGAACAGAGTGAAGGCATCGGCGGTGGAGCCCGCAAATCCCGCTACGATCTTGTCGTTGTAAAGCCGCCGGATCTTCCGGGCGGAATGCTTGATCACCGATTCGCCGAGCGTGACCTGGCCGTCGCCGGCAAGGACCACGGTTCCATTGCGGCGAACCGACAAAACTGTCGTCGACCGGATCAGCCTCTTCTTAGCCATGAGTGCAATTCTCGATTATAGCAAGCGCAGGGCTGGCGCTCCGGAACAGTCATAAGTCCGGCGGTAGCTTTGTAGAGCGCTTCAGTAACCTGGGAGCGGATTACGGGTGTGACATTTACCGTGGGGGTAGGGGCAGGTACTTTGTAGTTCATGCGCCAGTCTGCCGCCGTTTTATGCCACGATGATCGATCGTTACGGACGCTGGAAGGAACGCTCGAACACTTGGGAATTGAGTTCACAAATTGCAGGTCCGAGCAGCACGCGCTGGAATCCATCATGAGCGGCAATTGTTCGGCGCTGATTGTTGACTTCGACCTGCCCGGCGCCCGCGAAGTCATGCGCATGGCAGACCTTCTACCCGAGTCCCAGAAGCCCAACCTGGTTGCGGTGGCAAGCCGGGCGTGGCCGGGTACGGGGGAGGCGTTTCAGTCGGGAGCGGGGCGCATCCTGTACAAGCCAGTCGACCCGGAACTGGTGCGCGAATCGCTGAAGCCGAAAAGGGGATCCAAAAGCAACCGCCGGCGGTCAGCGCGCTACGAGGTAAAGACGCTGGTGTATCTGGAACTGGAGAGCGGGACGGTGCCGGCGGTCAGTATCGATATTGGCGAGCACGGGCTGGCCATCCAGGCGAGCGACGCTCTGCCCATGGGGACGGACCTGCCCTTCCGCTGCGTGCTGCCGGGCACACGGGTGACGCTGCACGGCCACGCCGACGTGATCTGGGCCAGCGACCAGGGGCGGGCAGGATTGTTCTTCTCCAAACTGGCTCCGGCTGCCCGAAAGCAGCTCAGGAACTGGCTGCATAAACGGAGCAAGCAGAAGGATAAGAACGATGTCAGCGGCCTGATGCCTCCTGAGGACGCGCAGGTCTGCTTCGCGGCAACCGAGGACGAGGCTTAATCCCTAAAACCACCACGACCAGAGCCAGTCCACAAAAGTGTGCGTGATTGCGGACGCAGGAACACGTCTGTGCTCGCGCCAGGCCCGGCCGTAGAAGACTCCCGCAATGGTTGCCAGCACAACGTAGCGCCAGTTGAAGTGCGCGGATCGCTTGTTGAAGTGCGAAAGCCCGAAAAGAAGGGACGCGATGAGCAGGGCCGGTTTGCGGCCAACCCGCCGCTCGAGAAGATTCTGCACCCAGGCGCGAAAGAAGAGTTCTTCCAGCACCGCGATGAACACAAAAATCCCAACCCAGCTAAGCACAGCTTGGCCGACGCCGGGGACGTTCGCATGGGGATGGATGAATCCGAGAGCAAGGCCGATCCCGATGGCTACGGGGGCGAAAAACACGAACTCCCGGAGCCCGATTCTCCAGTCGCTCCAGCGGAAATGAAAGTCGAATCCGGAACCGCTGAGACGGCGGGTGCCGGCAAACGCGTATAACCCGGCATCGAGCAACACCAGGTTGCCGAGGCCGCGAAGCCCATCCGGCCAGGCCGGATCGAAACAGCGAAGATCAACGGCCAGGCCGAGCGTGAGCAAAATCAGCGCATCGCGCCAGTTACCGCGCTGCTCCGGATCGCAGGCTGCCGCTTGCATCATCAAGGCCGCCATCATGACCGGCAGCAAAAGGTATAAGGCCAGCCACTCCCAGCGAAAGTTGTGATTCAGAAGGGAAAGAACCAGGTAGGGAAGCGCAAGCAGGCCGGGAACGAGCGGACGCAACCTGGGCGGCCATTGCGAGATGCGGGCGGTGACGCGATCGCCGGCAAGGCCGAATGCCAGCGCCGGTACAAGTTCCAGGGCGAGAAGCCCAACCACTGCCGGCGTCGCGTTCAGCATCCGCTCCCTCGTAAGCAGAAAGATTTCGGGCAGGCGGAAAATGGAGCTGCAGGAATCATCGCGCCCGCAGCAGCAGAACAGGCACGCTGATCCGGTGCTGGACGCGGGTGGCGGTGGTTCCCAGGAACATGTCGGCGAGAAAGCGGTGGCCGTGGGTACTCATGGCCACGAGGTCGCATCCCTTCTGCCGGACCCACTTGATGATTTCATCGGCGGGTTCGCCGAAAGCCAGTTCGGCGTCGGCAGGTATGCCGGCGGAATTGAATTCTTCGCGCACCTGGTCAAGATAAGCGGAATCCTCGGCGATTTCGGGACTGACCGCGTCCGGCCCATAGGTGCGGGCGGCCCATCCATCGGCCACATGAAGCAAGACCAGGCGGCTGTGGGCCAATTTGGCGAGTGGCTTCACGTGCTCGATGATGGCGCGATCGCTCGGCGTGCCATCCAGCGTCACCAGAATCGTCTCGTACATGGGCGTGTCCTGTGGTGGTTCGAGATATGTTCTTACCCGCCGCTGATCAGATGCCAGGCGGTCTTGAGAGAGTCCGGCAGGCCGTAAATGTCCATGGAAGTGATCAGAATAGCACTGGCCCAACCTGCCACCAGCAGGAAGCGCCCGCTTTTCCACACTCCCATGCGCGCGCGGGAACTTGTGAAGTGCAGAAGTGGAAACATGGCGAAGGGAAGCTGCAACGCGAGCACGACCTGGCTCAAGGTCAGCAAGTCGGTGACGCTGTTATCTCCGCGCAGGCCGATGATGAGGACTGCGGGCAAGATGGCGAGAGTGCGGGTGATCAGCCTGCGCACCCAAGGTTTAATGCGCCAGTGCATGAAGCCTTCCATAACCACCTGGCCCGCCAGGGTTCCGGTGATGGTGCTGCTCTGGCCGGCGGCCAGCAGGGCGACCGCAAAAAGCGTGCTGGCCACGGCAGTTCCCAACAGTGGAGCGAGAGTGAGATAGGCGACGCGAATCCAGTCGCTGCCGGCGCTGAAGGTGATTACCTTCCCGCCGGAAACCACGATGCTCTGTTTGCCGAAAAAAACCATGGCCGCCAACACCAGAATTGCCGCATTCACGAAGAACGCCACGGTGAGCGCGACCGTCGAGTCGATGGTATTGAACTGAAGTGCGCGGCGGACCGAAGCGTGGTCCTTCTGCAATTGCCGGCTCTGCACCAGGGCCGAGTGCAGGTAAAGATTGTGGGGCATTACCGTGGCGCCAATGATGCCAATGGCCACATAAAGCATTCCGGCTTGCCGAAAGTGCGGGGTGACGAGCGCTTTGCCGATGTCAAGAAACTCGGGGCGGGTCTGGGGAAGCACGAAAATTTCAATGAAGTAGCAGACGGCAATGGTTGCCACCAGTACCAGGACCACGCCCTCGATGGTGCGCATGCCGAAGCGCTGCAAACCGAGAAGCAGGAGCACGTCGAGTCCTGTGATGATCACGGCCCAGAGCAGCGGGATGTGAAAGAGCAGATTGAGAGCGACGGCGCTGCCCAGCACCTCGGCCAGATCGCAGGCGCCGATGGCAATTTCGCTGAGCATCCAGTTGGGCCAGCGGGTCCAGGAGGGATACCAGTCACGGCAACACTGAGCCAGGTCTTTCCCGGTGACCACTCCCAGCCGGGCGGAAGTGACCTGCATGAAGATGGCCATGAGGCTGGCCAGGCCGACGACCCAGAGGAGGTTGTAGCGGAACTGCGCTCCGCCCTGGAGATCGGTGCCCCAGTTTCCCGGATCCATGTAACCGACGCTGACCAGAATGGCCGGCCCCACGAAGGCGCGCCACTGCTCCCAGAATCCGGCCTGATGATGCGGAACCTGGACTGATCCGTGCACGTTCTCCAGAGAGAGATGACCGACAGGGGGAGAGGCACGCCGGAGGGCCGAGTCAAGGGACTCAGCGGCGGCGACAGGTTCGGAGCGATCTTCGGCGCTCATCTGCAGGACTCCAACGGGTACTCGCGCGCGGCAGGGTTCCGAGTCCGGAAGCGGCCCCCATTCCCAGCTTAGCGCAAGTATACAACAGCCAATAAACCATAGTTAACTATGTTGACTCTTCCGGCAAGGTTCCCAGGCGCAGTTGCCACAGTGCGATGATCCCGAGCACCATGAGGTTGGGGAACAGCAGGGGTGCCATGGGAGGAGCGCCGTTGATGAAGTTATCAAACGGCCGGAGGGAGGGGCCGCGCAGATTGCCGGCGGCGTGCAGCACAAATCCCCACAAGCCCACGGCGGCTTCTAGCAGCAAGAGGGTGGCGCACAGATCGATAAACTGGCGGGAAACCTTCATGATAAGGGGCACCGCCATGAAGCCGATGGCGAGCGCGCTGGCAAAAACAGGTACCCACTCCAAAGGATTGAAGAATCCGTTGCCCGCATGATCGGCAAGGCTGAAAATGAAGTTTCCGACAAAGCCGCCCAGCGTCAGGGAGAGCACCCAGTGGGCCCATTCGAGCGTCTCGGGATCCACCATGCGGTTGAGGATCAGCAGGAATCCCAGCCCGGTGTAAGCCAGCGGGGCGGCGAAGGGAGCGGAGTACGTCAGGCTGCGCAGGGTGCGCTCGTAGAAGAAATGGCTTTCCAGATGAAAAATAACGCCAGCAAGGCCGACCAGGACCGCGACCCATCCCACCAGATAGCCAAGGTCTTTCCAGACCGCAGGCCAGCGGTAGCGCACAGCTAACGCGAAGATCAGCACCAGCGGCGCGCAAGCGGAGAAGAAGAGAGGAATATATTCCGCGCGATGGCGAAACTGGTTGACTGAATGCGCCAGATAAATGTCGAAGGTCAGGAATCCGACATTGAGGATGACGAACATTTCCACCCAGATCTGCGGGCGGGCCCACCAGCGTTCACTTAGTCTTGCCATGCTCTCTCCTGAGCGCGGCGGCCATGGACTGAAGTTCGACGGACTTTTGCAGCATGGGATAGTTCCCGTGCCACTGCACGAAGTCGGCGCCTCCCATGAACGCTCCGTGTTTGCTGGTGCGCCCGTCGTAATGCCAGAGATCGAAGTAAATGAAATCGATAGGTTGCGAGAAGGGAGGACCGGTAAGCGTCCCATCTTTTCGCAAGCCGTTCACCAGATCTTGGGCTGAGCGCACGCGCCCATTAGTGAAAGCGACTACCTGCTCCGCCTGCTGGTAAACGCGCTCGATCAGGGCGGGGGTATGGCACTGCATGCAGATCTGCTTCATTTTTGCCTGAGCGGCGGCATAGTTCGGGCGCTTGTCTGAGATTGCGTTCGCCAGATAGTAAGACAGGCGCTCCGAAGGATCGTGGGTGACGCCCAGTCCGTTGAGGCCGCTCATGTGACAGGTCGCGCAGGTGGGCACGAACATGTCGCGGGTGGTCAGGCTTTTGGGCGGGACATCCAGGTGGAGCAACCGTTCCTGCGCCTGGAACATCACGCCATGTTTGGATTCCTCATAAATCTCGATTTGCGAATGGTCGGGTCCCATGTGGCACTGGGCACAGGTGCTGGGGAGGCGGGCAATGCGAACTGAACTGGTATGGCGGGTATGGCATGCGGTGCAGTTGCCGATGGTGCCGTCGGAGTTGGGCCGGCCCACGCTGTGACACTGTTCGCAGCCGCTGGTCATGGCCGAGCCGCCTTCGAGCTGAACGAAGGGATGCGGCGGCCGGCGCGTGCCACCGGGCTGATAGGTTTCCGAGAAATTCACCTGCTCGGGGCTCAGGCCCTTTTCCCCATAAACAGCAGCCCAGGACGGAGCGGCATGGCGGCTATGGAGAAATTGCTGATAAATGCCCTCGTGGCAGCTGCGGCAATTCCCGGCGGTCAGCTTGGTAGAGATGACGAAGCCATGATGATCTTTCTTCTCCTGGCCGGGGGCAGGCTGATGGCATTCAAGGCAGTTCACTCCCTTGCGGGCGTGGGCGCTCATCTCGTACTCGTGTACTACGGAATACTGCGTGCGGGCGTGGCACTCGGCACATTTTCCAGTGGCGCGAACGAGGTCGGGACTGGGCTGCTCGGTCTCTACTTTCGGCCTGGCGCGGTTAATGAGGAATGCCGCCAGTATCAGAGCGAAGGCAATTACTACTGCGATGAATACAGAACGAAAAGACATTGCGTCCTCTTAGCCAATCTGCCCGGGATGCGGGCTCATTGCTGAAAGAGCTCATTGTATCGGAATAAGATGTGTGTCTCCCGGAATGGAAGACAGTGCTGGAGCGATTGCGGTCTGGCAGGCGATCGAGGATCTAATGATGCAGAAGCCAAAGCGCGGCCATGGCTCCCACGCGCACGGCCACGATGATTGCCGCGAGGCCGAGGGCAATCCGGAAGAGGATGCGCTCAAAACGGTTTAACTGCCACTGGGAAGCGGGCATAGTCAAATCCGTCGTCCACCTCCAAGGTTAGAGGGCGGAGGGGAAAAAGGCAGTGATTGTAATCACGCTGGGGCGCATTTGCTGGCCCGCGGAAGTCTAAAAAGAATCTTAAAAAAAGAATCAATGTCTGGCGCGCGGAGCGGCTGCGAGCCACACGCGCTCGGAAGCGGCGGGTCCCAAAGAAAACCGTCCCGCGGGACTGGAAATGGTTACAGTGAGATCGTAGTTCCGCTCGATCAGGCGCAACCTGGCTCCGGGCCGAATGCCGCGATGCTCGAGGAATTCCAGCAGGCCGCGATCGCGCTCATAGATACCACTGACCGTGTAGTTGGTATCCAAGGCCGCGTGCGCGAGCAGGATCAATCCGCGGCGCCGCCGGCTGGCGGGACTCTCCATCTCACTGAGGTTGCCGTGTGGGCACGCGCCGCCAGAGCCCAACTTCGCCAGCAGTTTGGCCTCGAAATCCGGAGAGACGGCATGTTCCAGGCGCTCGGCCTCATCGTGGACCTTCCACCACTCCATGCCGAACATCTCCGACAGCATGCGCTCTATCAGGTGGTGACGAAGGGTCAACTTGCGCGCGATCCTGCGCCCGGCCGGGGTAAGGCGAACTTCTCCGGTATTTTCCACGCGCACCAGCCGATCTTTCTTCAAGCGGCGCAAAGCCATGGTCACCGCCGGAGGGGAGACCTTAAGCCATTGGGCCAGGCGGGCCGAGATTACCGTCTCGCCTTCGGTCTCGGCTTCGAGGATGGACTTGAGATAGTCCTCCTTGGAAACGGTGATCATGCCGCCGATTATACGACGGGCGGTTAATCATGGTTAACGTGGAGGGTGCATGTGGCAAAAAAGAAAAGGACAGTCCGGAGCCCCCGCGACTGTCCTCAAGCCCTCCCGGTTAGAAGGGCAAGGTGATGACCCTAAGGTACCGCCGGGATGTTGCAATTGGATTGCAGAATGATGAACATCGGATGAATTCCCGCGAGACGGCGCTGCTATAGTATTCGCGTGCGTCACTCGGTTGTAGACATCTTTACCCGTGCCGAGGATTGGATGCCTTCCACAACTATGCGTAAGACAGAGCAGTCACGACGCCTGCAGCAGCGCGCCGAAAGCATGATCCCCGGGGGCGTGAACTCCCCGGTGCGGGCGTTTCGTTCGGTCGGGGGAGATCCGCCATTCATTGTTCGCGGCAAAGGATCGCACGTCTGGGACGCGGACGAAAACGAATACATCGACTACATCGGATCGTGGGGGCCCCTCATCCTGGGCCATGCCGAGCCCAACGTGCTGGACGCCATCGTGAGCGCGGCCTGCAACGGCACGAGCTTTGGCGCTTCGACGCCTTCCGAAGCCGATCTGGCGGAACTGGTGCTGGCGGCATTTCCCAGCGTGCAGAAGGTGCGCTTCGTCAGTTCCGGGACGGAGGCCACCATGTCGGCCATCCGCCTGGCGCGGGCCTATACCAAGCGCAAATACATCATCAAGTTCGAGGGCTGCTATCACGGGCACGCCGACCCCTTACTGGTCAAAGCGGGTTCGGGAGTGGCGACGCTGGGGATTCCTGGATCGGCGGGGGTTCCCGAAGAATTCATCATGTTCACGGTGGCTTTGCCATTCAACAATTTGTCGGTCGTCGAGCAGGCGTTTCATAAATACAAGCATCAGATTGCGTGCGTAATCGTGGAACCTGTGGTGGGCAACATGGGATGCGTCCCCGCGGCTGATGATTACCTGGTCGGCCTGCGCCTGATTACCGAGCGCGAGCGTTCCGTACTGATCTTCGACGAAGTGATGACCGGGTTCCGGGTGGCATTTGGAGGGGCGCAGGAGCTCTACAACATCAAGCCCGATCTAACGACTATGGGAAAGATCATCGGGGGAGGACTGCCCGTGGGGGCGTACGGCGGCGCCCGGGAGATCATGGACCTGGTTGCACCGCTGGGACCCATGTACCAGGCGGGCACGCTGTCGGGGAACCCGCTGGCCATGGCCGCAGGTTGCGCCATGTTGAAGCAGTTGCGCGATCGTAAGACGGAGATCTACCCAAGGTTGGAGAAACTCAGCGGCGAATTGGTGGAAGGAGTGGCCGCGGCGGCCAAGGAGGCAGGGGTCGCGCTCAGTCATAACCGCGTGGGATCGATGTTTACCTGGTTCTTTCAGCAAGGGCAGGTTACAGACTGGGACTCTGCGGCGAAATCGGACACGGAAGGGTTTGGCAAATTCTTCCGCGAAATGCTCGATCGCGGTGTGTATCTTCCGCCGTCGCAGTACGAAGCGGCATTCCTGGGCGCAGCCCACAGCGAAGAAGACGTGCAGCGGACGGTTGCCGCGGCGAAGCTGTCGTTCGCGGCGATGCGGAAGTGATCCTAATTCCGGGTTCACGCCCCGCGCTGTCAGGATGGGCCCGATCCGCAACTGTTACTTTTCCGGGTGGCCGGCAAGCATTTGCGGGATGGTTACGAATTCAAATCCTTCCGACTGGTAGCGCGCAATGATCTGGTCCGTGGCCAGCACTGTCTGCGCCCGGTCAGCGCCCATTTGCCTGTGACCGCCATCGTGGAGGAGGATGAGGTCGCCGCCGCGCATTTGCCGCGCGACCTTTCCTTCGATGACAGAAGAAGGTGGTGCGTTCCAGTCGTGACCAGTCACGTTCCACATGACCGGCACCAGTCCCAATTGGCGAGCGATGCGCAGGGTGGCGGGGCGGCGTCCGCCAAACGGAGGACGGAAGAGATTCGAATGCTCGCCAATTGTGTCGAGCAAGGCTAGGCGGCACTGCTGCAATTCCTCGCGGGTTTCGGAAGCGCTTTTGAAGATGAGCAGCGGGTGGGTGAAGGTGTGGTTCCCCACGATGTGTCCAGCCTTGACCACTTCGCGGGCAATCTCAGGCTTCTGACGCACGTAGCGTCCGATGAAAAAAAAGGTGGCACGCACCTGATGCCTGTCCAGCACCTCCAACAAGCGCATGGTATGGGGATCGTTGGGGCCATCATCGAAGGTGAGCGCGATCTGCCTCGAACCGGCGGGGAGACTGGTGAAGGTGCGCCCGTAGCACTGCGCAGTCGGCGCCATGGACTGGTAACCGGCCGCACCGATTGCTGCCGCGGTTACGGCTCCGGTAAGAACGCTTCCGAGCATGGCAGCGATTCTAAAGGATCGGGGATTTCAGATTTCGGGATTTCGATGCGCGAGAAAAATCGCGAATTCGAATCTAGAAATCTCCCAACTTTTTCCACTGCTGTTAACTGATCGCGCAATTGCCTGTGGGAAGCATCCGGGATATCCTGCCACTTCCGAGTACGACGCCCTGACCCATGGCCAATCTTTTTGAACTGCCCCGCTACATCGCTGTGGAAGGTCCAATCCGAGTCGGCAAGAGCACCCTGGCGCAAATACTGGCGGAGCGCCTGAACGCGCAGCGGGTCATGGAGCCCGAATCGAACCCGTTCCTGACTCCCTTCTACGAGGGAGAGCGGGGGGCGGCATTCCAGGCGCAGTTCACGTACCTGGTGCGGCGATTCGAACAGTTGCGGGCCCTCGATCTCGGTCCGCGCTCGCAACGCACGGTGGTGGCCGATTTCATCTTCGAAAAAGACAAACTGTTCGCCTGCCTGAATCTCACCGACCAGGAGCTGGACACGTATAACCGCTATTACAACCATTTCCGCGAGCAGTTACCCACGCCGGATCTTGTGATCTATCTGCAGGCGACCCCCGAGGTGTTAAGAAAGCGCCTTAAGAAAAAAAATGCTCCGGGAGAGCGAGCGTTAAGCGAGGAGTACCTGGGAGAGGTAGTGAAAGCATACGAGCATTTCTTCTTTCACTACACTTCGTCAGACCTGCTGATCGTGAATACCTCGGAAATCGACTTCGTCGACCGGAACGAGGACTTGCAGGAACTGCTGCGGAAGGTGACGGAGCCAATCAAGGGGACGCAATACTTCCTGCCGCTGGGCGGGCAGGAAGCGGCCAGCGCGTAGGGGCTCACAGCGATCCACGTTGCTTCCGACGTCCAAGGCGGAAAAGCCTAAAGAACGCGGCGTAAACGGGTAAAATGCAGGCTCCAAGCTATTGAGGCGGATCCGTTGCCGAGATTTCAGGGGCCCTATCTTTCCGCTGGCCGCAGCGGTTCATTGCAGCTAAAATAAGTCCAGCGTCATCCAAAGCTGTAGACGCCACGATGCGTGCACAGGCTCTATCCGCCCGAGGCGGAGGGGCACTGGAGGACATCATGAGCTTGACTCCGATCGGCGAGCCTCGCCGGAAGGTTACGACCGCAACCCTGCGGGACCTGAAGCTTCACCACGAAGCCATTACCTGCCTGACTGCTTATGATTACGCCACTTCGCGCCTGGTGGACGAAGCGGGCGTCGAGATGATCCTGGTCGGCGATTCGCTGGCCCAGACCATGCTGGGGTACGAGAACACGCTTTCGGTGACCATGGACGAAATGCTGCACCACGTGAAGGCCGTGCGGCGGGGTGTGAAGAACGCTCTGCTGGTTGCGGACATGCCGTACGGTTCGTACCAGGTGGATGCCAAGGACGCGCTGCTCAACGCTACGCGCTTCGTGAAGGAGGGCGGCGCGGAAGTGGTCAAGATCGAAGGCGGGGAGAAACGCGCAGATCTCATTCGCCAGATCATTGACGCCGAGATTCCCGTGGCCGGGCACATCGGCCTGACGCCGCAATCGGTGAACGTGATGGGCGGCTACAAGGTGCAAGGTAAGAATCTTAGCGGGATCGAGCAACTCATGCATGATGCCCTTGCTCTAGACCGCGCGGGGGTGGCTTGCCTCTACCTGGAAGGGATTCCCCGGGAGGTGGCGGCAATGATTACGGCGGAGGTCAGTACGCCAACCATCGGGATCGGCGCTGGCCCGGAGTGCGACGGCCAGGTGCTGGTGTTTCACGACATCCTGAACCTGACGTTTGGAGCGCCGGCCAAATTCGTGCGGCGGTACGGCGATGGGGCAGCGCTGATCAGCAACGCGGTGCAGGCGTTCCGCGCCGATGTGCGCTCGCATCAGTATCCCTCTGACCAGGAGTCGTATCACCTGCCGCAAGATACCAAGGCCGGACTGGAAACGGTCCTGGATCGCAAACGGGCGATGCGGCGGTAATTTGCGCCCGCGAAGCACGGCGGAGAAGGAACAATTCACGGAACAGGGTCCTCTTGTTCAGCGTATATGACAGGTAGGGTAGCTTCGCCTTCGAAACTGCACGGGGCCACGCTGCCCTGGGAGTGCTAGGCTATACGAGGGAGGTCGCCATGATGCTCGCGCATTTCATCTTTTTCCCGTTCTTCGGCTTCGGATTCGTGATGTATTTCCTGCCGTCGATCATTGCGCTGGCCCGCAGCAAACGCGATACGCTTGCCATTTTCCTGGTAAATTTTCTGCTGGGCTGGAGCGTGATCGGCTGGGTCGTCGCCCTGATTTGGGCAGCGAAAAGCGACGTTCCCGCGGTGGCGAGGTAATTGGGGCCGGTGATTCCCTTGCGCACGCGCCTGGGCGTCTTGATATTGAGCACGGCCGCCCTGCTGGCCTGTTCGCAGGAGCAAACACCTGCAGCGCCCGATCCGCAAACTCTGCTGCAGGCGATCCCCGCGGCGAACTCAGCGGAATATGACCGGATCCGCGACATGAAGACCTGGCGCAATCCTTATCTCATCGTGCGAAGCGATGGGGTGGCGCTCTACGACGTAGCCGATAATGCGGAGATCCGGTTCAAGCCGGAAGAACTGCTGCCCGCCTTGGCGAAACTGCCCGCCTCCGATTGGCCATACGGGCGAGTAGTCGCGGCGACCGAGACGAAGAGCCGCGATTCGGACCAGGACGCGGTCGCAATCCGGCGAAATAAAGGGATCATCGGGGGCCTGCTCGAAGGGGCGCACATCGCGGTGAAATGGGTGCCGACGGCGTGAACTGTTTGAACCTAGCCGGTGGAGACAGCCGCCTGCGCCCGGTTGAGCTCAGCACGGCTGGCCTGCCCAGTAAGCGCATCTCTTGAGGATCTGCACCAGCATCGACGAAATGCGCGCCGCCACGCGTGCCGCCCGGGGTGCAGGCATGCGGATAGGGCTGGTGCCGACCATGGGAGCCCTTCACGAAGGGCACCTCTCCCTGGTGCGAGCCGCTCGCGCGGTGACCGGCCTTGTGACGGCGTCGATCTTTGTCAATCCAACCCAGTTCGGTCCGAACGAAGATCTTGCGAAATACCCGCGCTCATTCCATCGGGATTGCGAGTTGCTTCAGAGAGAGGGCGTGGAACTGGTCTTCGCGCCCTCCACCGAAGAGATGTATCCCGCAGGCGCGGTGACCTGGGTGACGGTGGAAGAGCTGAGCAACAAACTTGACGGGCGCTCGCGCCCGGGGCATTTCCGGGGGGTGACGACTGTGGTTTCCAAGCTGTTTCACATCGTCGAGCCCGATGCCGCATTCTTTGGGCAAAAGGATGCCGCCCAGGTTGCCATCATCCGCCGCATGGTGCGGGACCTGAATCTGCCGGTTGAGATCGTCGTCTGCCCGATCGTGCGCGAGCCCGACGGCCTGGCCATGAGTTCACGAAATGCTTATCTGGATCCCGAGGGAAGGAAGAAAGCCCTGGTCCTCCATCGTGCGCTGACGCGGGTTCAACAACTGGTGGAGCAGGGAGAGATTTCCGCGGAGAAGCTGAGAATGGCAGGACGGAACGAGTTTGCCGGCGCGCCGTCGGTCCGCCTGGACTACTTCGAGATTGTGAATCCCGACACCCTGGATCCAATCCAAGACATCAGCAAAGGTGCGCTGGCCGCAGTGGCTGCTTATGTGGGAGGCACGCGACTGATCGACAATCTTCTGATCCAGCGCTGAGCAGACCGGGGACACATATGGAACACAGTCTGGAGCACACTATCTCGCTTCTGGCGCGCACTCCAGCGGCGCTCAACGCGCTGGTGCGCGATCTGCCCGAGGAGTGGACGCGGCGCAACGAGGGCGGGAACACGTTCAATGTTTTTGACGTGATCGGCCATCTCATCCATGGAGAACGCACCGATTGGATGCAGCGGGCAAAGAGGATCCTGGAATTCGGAGAGAGCCGGGCCTTTGATCCCTTTGACCGCCGCGCGGAGGAGGGAGAGAGCCGGGGCAAGCCGCTAGGTGAGCTGCTGGATCAATTCGCCCAGCTGCGGGCAGAAAATCTGGCGGAGTTACGCGCCCTGAACCTGACCGCTGGGGACCTCGCCCGGCGAGGGTTGCATCCCGCGCTGGGAACGGTCAGCCTCTCGCAGCTCTTGGCGACGTGGGCGGCGCATGATTTAACTCATCTGCACCAGATCTCCAGAATCATGGCTCATCAATACCGGGAAGCGGTAGGACCGTGGAGCGCCTACCTGGGCGTGATGCAGTGCGCAGGACACAGTGCGTAACTCGTACTGCGCAGCTTAATCGCGGAGGTCTACTGGCCGGCAACAGCGACGATGTTGGGAGAGGCCTCGATTCGCTCGCGGATGAGGTGCTCGACCTGATTCCAGATGTGCGGATCGCACTGGCTTTGCATGTGGCTGGGAGTGAAGGTGCGGTCAAACCACGAAGTGCCTTCACATCGCACCGGCTCCTGCCGGTAATCGAAGCGATAGTTACCCAGGATCCGGGTCTTGGAAACATCCTCGGCCCTGATCTCGGAACGGCCGTGTACCAGGCCATGCGGCTGATAGAAATTCACGGCTGCCGCTACGTTATCCGGGATGACGCCATCCCGTTGCCAGATCTTGGCCACGCTATCAACCTGAACGGTCAGTAGAACGGGGATTGCGAGTCGATCCAGTTCACGGGCCAGCAGCACTACGGCGGAGCCTCCCCAGCTGTGGCCGAACAAGATGACATGCGCCCGGGACCTCTCGTCGGCGCTGAGGGACCCGTCGTGATTGCTGTCGAGCAGGTGGAGAATGGTCCGGTAGGCCTGTTTACGGTGGCGATTCTCAAAGACCTGGACATAAACGCCGCTGGCAGCATCGCGGCGCAGGCGATCGGCCACCTGAACAGGGCCGTGGCGCGGATTGTCATGGCGCACAAATCCGCCCGCGAACCCCACCAGAATGTAGTTGATATTAGAGGGAGGAGGACTACCCACTGCGCCCTCAGCGGCAAAGCCGGGAAGAGCCAGCAGAGCGCATACAAACCCACCCGCTAGCAGCCTCGGATATCGTGCACGGAGGGTCACGCCGCTCTCCAATCGGTTGAGATGACACAGGCCAGGAAAGGGATGCGGCAAATTTCTGCCGCTTTGTGCCTGCCGCTTTCCCATGCTGATTCGGCGAAACGCTTGCCTGACAGGGTTTTCGGCCTCTTCCGATCCGCAGGACAGTCTACACCTGCTGTCAACCGGCAAACGGAATGCCAAGATTGCAGTTTCAGGAAGGGCTCCCAAATCGGGCATCAAACGGTCCCCTGCGTCAAAGCTTTGAGGGTCGCTTCAACCCAGAGACGAATCGATTCCCGTGCAGGAGGTAGCGCAAGGGTTGATCGGTGGCTTTGACGATTCCGATTCGAGGGGTGAGCACAATCCCTCGGGGCGAGAATCCGTCGTCCCCAATCCAAAGGCTGCTAGCCGGTGAGGTCAGATCGCAGCCGTTGTCGCGCGCCCGAGTGATGGCGAAGGCCTGGCAGAGTCTTCCCGGGCCGCTGGTGAGTTTGCGCCAATCCTGTGGCCCTTGCAGTTCGATTCCGCGGAATTGAGCCATTCTTTCGACCCCGGAGAGCGGTTCGGCGGCGCGGAACAGGACGCAGCCTGCGCGTCCCTCCGGCTCGCAGGAGACATTCAGGCAATAGTGACTTCCATAGATAAAGTAAACGTAAGCGTGGCCGGGCGGCCCAAACAGGACTGCGTTGCGGAGAGTCTTACCCGCGGCGGCGTGGGCTGCGGGGTCTTGCTCACCAAGGTAGGCTTCCACTTCCACAATCCTCGCGGCAAGAATCGGACCACCGTGCTCTCGCCGCACCAGGACCTTGCCCAGAAGTTCGCGCGCGACACGTCGGGGACGGCGCGCGAAAAAGGCACGATCTAGAGGAGAGGCGGGCGCCATCATGAGAGTGTAAGCGGGTCTTGGGCCCTGGGTCTTGGGTCTTTGGGCTTGGATGATACTCGTGCGGCGCGGACGACTGCTTACACTTCCATACCGACTCGGACCGGAAAAGGCGAAGTCGAGTCCTAGCTTCCGTTCTCAGTGCCAAGTGGGCTTCGGAGCGGCATTCTTCGCGAAAATCTTTCATTCGAAAGCCCAAGACCCAAGACCCAAGGCCCAAAGCCCGACCCAAATCGTTGCCCTCCTCCCAGATGGGCTAAGCCGAGACCTTGCCGGATTCCTTCAAGTAGGCCAGCACTTCCTCGGCGTGGCCGTCGGGCTTGACATTCTCAAAAATGTGCTGAATCTTGCCGTCCGGGCCGATGACAAAGGTTGTGCGCGCCACGCCCCAAACCTTCTTGCCATACATATTCTTTTCTTTCATCACTCCGAATGCTTCGGCGACTTTTTTATCGGCATCGGCCAGCAGAGTGAACGGCAGACTTTCGGCTTCCTGGAATTTCTTCTGTGCCTTGGGCGTATCCGGGGATATGCCAAGCAGCGTCGCGCCGGTCTTCTGCATCTTTTTGTATGTGTCGCGGAACCCGCGAGCTTCAACGGTTCAACCGGGGGTGCTGGCGCGAGGGTAAAAGAATAAAATCACCGTGCTGCCCCGCAGATCCTTAAGCGTGACTTCTTTTCCGTTCTGGTCCTGCAGAGTGAAGTCAGGGGCCTTATCATTGATTTTCATGCAGATGTCTCCGAAACGACGGACGTGGCGCACCGGGCTTGTAACCGCTGGGAACTCCGGCGGCGCAACGTTCTCCAGAATTTTACACCGTGCCTCTGTCCTGCTGCCGCTGCTGGCGTGTCTTGCGATCTTGCCCTCGACTGCCTATGCTCAGGAAGAACGGCCGCAGATCACACCGGAGGAGCGCAAGGCTCCCCGGAAAAAGGATGCGGGCCCGCGCGCGGTGGCAGTGCTTCAGTTGGCTCCCAACGGCAAGGCGTCATTAGTCCCCATCGCCATTCTGATTAATGGCAAGTTCTGGGATGCAAGCGCATACAAAGCAGATCCCGTTCCAATGGCGCTGGATCCCGGCAACGTGTATGAGGTGGAACAGGCGGGCAGTCCCCTGGGCCTGTTTACGGTCAACAACGCGCTGCACAGCAACGCTCAGAATACGGCGGCACCGTGGCTGGGCACGGGGCAGTGGCGTCCGGCAGGCACCGAGGAACCCACGAAGGTGGCCCACACCGATCCGACTCCCGTCGGAATCGATAACGCAGATGGGCCGCCGCGCCTGACTCACGACACGACCAAGAAAGAACCGGTCCCTGCGGGAGATCGGGGTACGGCTGCCTCGACGCCATCTCCGGCTTCAAAGCCCAGTCCAAGCTCGAGCTCAGGCGATGAGCCGCCGCGCCTTAGCAAGCCGAGCGGGCCCGCAACTCCGCCGACAGATTCAACTGCGGGAAAGCAACCGGATGGCTCGGTGCCTTCGCCCGGGGGCGATTCGAGGGGAAAAGACGCCAAGCCCGGGCAGGAGAGCGTGCCTGCATCCGACAGCGGGACGAGCGAAGCGAACCGTCCGAGGCTGCGACGGGGAAAGCCGGCAGAGTCCTTTGGGGATGACGATGTTCCCGGTTACAGCAAGCCTGGAGCCGCTTCTGGGGAGGCATCCCGCAGCGGCAAAATCAAAGAGGCTTCCGCCGCCAGTTCTGATATCAAGTTGATCCCCGCGATCTCCGATGCCGGAGGCCCTCCGCCGCACTCCTTTAAATTTGAATGGCTCAAAGGGGAAGAGGAAGATCGTCGAAAGCAGATGATGGATTTGGCCAAGGAGCAACTCCGCGCCTATCTTGCGGCGCACGCTAAAACTCCGGCAGCGCAGAAAGCGGTGCGAACCGCGGCAGGGCGGAAGGTCACGTCCCCCGAGCCCATCATCGAAAATGCGCAAATGACCGCCTACGATCTGTGGAACTCAAATCAGCCAATTATCATTTTCACAGCCGGCGCGCACCTGCCGCCTCCGCCCGCCGGCGCGGCCCATCCCGAGGTGCAGTCGGAGCTCGAATACTCGATTTGCCTGGGAGCCTATCCCGATACCTACAACAATCTGCACAAGCTGTACTCGGCGATAACCGACCGGTTTCATCTGGACGTGACTCCGCGTCTCGAGCTGGTTGACGCGGTGGACGCGGACGGGGACGGCCGCGGCGAGTTGCTTTTTCGCCAGACCTCCGACCTGGGCATGGGATGGATCATCTACCGGGCTACCGGGGACAAGTTCTGGAAGATATTCGACAGCCTGAATCCCGAATAACTCCAAACTTCCTTTTCTCGTCAGACACCCCAGCCGCCTTTCCGTTAGAATCGCTCTGCCCAAAGGGGGATGACTATGCGCAAGCTGTCGCTGTGGGTTGTGACGTTGCTGTTTGGTCTTCTGCCGGCAATGGCCCAGGAACAGGATTTCAGCAAGGTACAGATTAAAGTCACCAAGGTTGCGGGAAGTGTGTACATGCTGGAAGGCGCTGGGGGAAATATCGGGGCCTCGGTTGGAGAAGACGGCATTGTGGTAGTCGACGATCAGTACGCGCCGCTCGCCGACAGAATCCAGGCGGCGCTCAAAGGGATCACCGACAAACCGGTACGCTTCATCATCAACACGCACTATCATGGGGATCACACCGGGGGAAATGCATACTTTCAGAAACAGGCGCCCATCATCGCTCACGATAATGTGCGCAAGCGGCTGGAAGCGGGTGGAACGGCGGGGAATGGCGGATCGGTGCGCATGGAGCACAAGCCGGATCCGAAAGAAGCCTTGCCGATCATCACCTTCGATCACGATGTGACGGTTCACCTGAACGGAGAGGATATCCGCGCTCTGTATTTTCCCGCGGGCCACACCGACGGCGACTCGATCATTTTTTTCCCCAAGTCCAACGTAGTTCACATGGGCGACGACTTCGTTACATACGGGTTTCCGTTCATCGACGTAGATGGCGGGGGCAGCATCAACGGAATGATCGAGGGAGTCGAAAAGGTAATTGCTCAAGTGCCGCCGGACGTGAAGATCATCCCCGGACACGGGCCGGTTTCGAGCGTGGACGATGTCCGCAAATACCTGGACATGCTGAAGGGCACGCGAGAGGTGGTGGCCAAAGCGCTGCAACAGGGCCAGACGCTGGATCAGATGAAGCAGGCAAAGCTGCTGGATCCCTGGAAAAAGTACTCGGGCGACTTCATCAAAGAAGATGCATTCCTGGAGACGCTCTACAATTCCCTGAGCGGGCAGAAGAACGGGAAGCTCATCAAGCACAACTGAGGGCAGATTGAGATTGCAGGATTAAGAATTCAGAATTAAGAATTCAGAATTAAGAATTAAGAATTAAGAATTAAGAATTAAGAATTATGTTGCAGATTTCGGAATGATGTTGCAGGGCTTTTTACAATCTACAATCTTAAATCTGCAATCTGAAATCTTCGTCTAATCTGCAATCTAAATCTGGTCTGGCTCGCTTACCTTCCCTGCATCACCAATTGGCCGTTCTCCACCCTGAGTCCGGCGACGCCGTCAGGAAGTTTCAGACGGTCGCGCTGTTCGGCCAGCTTCTTCTGCAGGGCAGGATTCACCAGCGAGACCGGCACAGTCAGATCCCCGACCTTAAATTCGGTAGGCTCAAAACTGGCGTACCCGTCCTTATCGCCGAGATGACCGGAGATCGTGATCCAAACATCCTTGCCCGCGATTTCGGTGAGGAACTGCCCGTGGACAACATCCCCATCGAAGGTGACCTGCTGATCTTTAATGGCGGGGGCGCCGCTGCCGAGATTGGAATCGGGGGTCAACTCGCCCACGTTGCCGAGGGATTGGGCGAGAACGGCGCCGACTTCATCGGAAGTGATGTGGACTTCAGGCTTAGGCCGATCGTCCAGAGGCGCGCCTGCAGGTGTTCCCGGCAAGGCCACCCCAGTGCTCGGGATGGAGGCGTTAGCCTGCAAAACGGCGGTCTGGAAATCCGCCATTTTTTGATCGAAAGATTGGGCGTTCAGCGCAATGGCGGCGGGAGGCTGCGGCTGGGCTACCGGCGCAGGCTTCTTGAGCACCAGGACGATGGCCACCAATGCGGCTAAGAGGGTGGCAATGCTGATAATGCGATCGATTTTCAATTTCATGCGGAATCCGGGTCCGTCAGCCCTGGGCTGAACGAGCCAAAACTCATGCTATTAGGGGAACAAACGGAAGATTAGATAACAGAAGTGCCTGTCTGCCAGTGTAAAACTGGTTACTCCAGTTTCCTGGCGAGCAATTCATTCACCATCTGAGGACTCGCCTGGCCTTTGGAGGCCCGCATGACCTGGCCGACGAAGAAGCCGAGCATCGTCTTTTTCCCCGCGCGATACTGCTCCAGTTGTTTGGGATTGGACGCCAGAACCTCGTCGATGATCCGCTCCAGCGCCGAGGTATCGGTGGATTGCTGCGGCCGCCCTTCTTCTTCGTAGATGACGGGGAAGTCTTTGCCTCGCTCGAAGCAGAGGTCATAGAGATCTTTCAGCATTTTCCCGGAGATGGCGCCGGTTTCCACCAGATCTGCGGAAGCGGCCACGCCCTGCATGGAGATGGGCGACTGCCCAATGTCGCTGCCTTGGGCCTTCAGCCGTCCCATGAGTTCGCTCTGCACCAGATTGGCAACCCGCTTGGGATTCTTCGCCGCCTTGGCAGCCTGCTCAAATTGATCGGCCAGCGGCTTGGAAAAGGTTAGGACCTGCGCGTCATATTCAGTGATGCCGTATTCCCTGACCAGGCGGGCGCGGCGGGCCTCGGGCAATTCCGGCAACGCGCGCGCAATTTCGGCCTTCCACGTTTCATCCACCACCAGGGGGAGCAGATCCGGCTCGGGAAAATAGCGATAGTCATGGGCCTGCTCCTTGGAGCGCATGCCGTAGGTCTTGCCTTCGTTGGCGTTGTAAAGCCGTGTCTCCTGGATGATGTTTCCGCCCGACTCGACGACCTCGATCTGCCGCCCGATCTCATATTCCAGCGCCTCGCGAATGAAGCGGAAGGAGTTCACATTCTTTATCTCGGTCTTGGTGCCGAATTCCTTCTGTCCGCGGGGCCGCACGCTGACGTTCGCGTCGCAGCGCAGCGAGCCCTCCTCCATATTGCAATCGCTGACGCCGGTATAAAGGATGATCTCTTTCAGCCGCGTCAGATAGGCATACGCCTCCTCAGGCGTGCGGATGTCGGGCTCGCTGACAATCTCAATCAAAGGCACGCCGGTGCGATTCAGGTCGATCGCGGTCTTCTCGGCGGACTCGGAGAAGCCTTCGTGCAGGCTCTTGCCGGCGTCCTCTTCCAGGTGCACGCGAGTGATGCCTATATGCTTTTTTCGCCCGTCCGCCGGCACCTCGATGTAGCCCGACTCGGCCAGCGGCTTGTCATACTGCGAGATCTGGTATCCCTTGGGCAGATCGGGATAAAAGTAATTTTTTCGGGCGAAGATCGAAGTGGGGTTGATCCGGCAATTCAAGGCCATAGCCGCGAGGGTGGCGAACTCGCCCGCCTTTTTGTTGAGCACGGGGAGCGCCCCCGGCATGCCCAGGCAGACCGGGCAAACATTGGTGTTGGGCGGCGCTCCGAAGCGCGTGGAACACGAGCAAAAAAGTTTGGTCACGGTCAGGAGCTGGACGTGCACCTCTAGCCCGATCACCGGCTCGAATTTGGGATGGGCGGCGATGGATCTTTCTGCAGTCGTGGCCATAGGAAATTGGATTCGGCGGCTTTCGAGTCGGATAACTTGTGATCTGAATGAAGAGTCAGAATTACAAAATTACCAGATTCCGAATTAGCAAACTCAAGGATTCGCCGGCGCATTCAAATATTTGTCGACAAGGATTTCGAAGAACATCAGTTCATCTCCCTTGGAGTCGGCTACTCCGGTGACATCGATGTTAGCCCCGCGCAACGGCGAATCGATGCCGCCCACGTCAAAGAACATGAATCCCGACTGAGTGGTATGCGGCTCGACAGCGCGGGCCGCGAACTGCGTGGCCGCGATCTCGTCCATATCTTTCTTGCTCGGTATGCCCTTCACCTTGCTGGGCAGGGGAAGCGGACTGGGGCGAGTGTTCATGCTGGGGTTCGAGAGCCTGCGGTAAAGATCATCGGTATCGATGGGGGTCAGCTTGGAGTGGTTCGCAGTGAGCAAAGTAATGCGCATCTTAGCGATCGAAATGGGTTGGTCGCCGTCGTTGGTCACGATGAAAAAGACCGGCAGGTATCCGTAGCCGGCAAAGTTGATGGAAAAGATCTTCGCCTTTTCCGGGGTGTCATAGGGATCCGCGGCGATGGCGACCTGCTCGTCGCGATGGAAATCGTGCGCTGGATAGTTGATCGCCGGCTTCGCCACCGGTTTTACGAAGCTTTTTCCCGCGAACCCGGCGGGCACCAGCGCTAATACGCAAAAGAAGACCAGCCAGCGCCTGCCCGGCCGCACTGCAATCATCGGCATTCCGCAATTATAGAGGGGCATGGCGCGGACTGTGCGGTTTAGAATGACTCAACTTGAGCTACCTTCTTTACAGCCTGGCCCTGGCGTGCGCCATGTTGTTGAGCCTGCCCTACTGGGTCTTCCAGATGGCTCGCCATGGCAAGTACTGGCGGAGTTTCGCCGAGCGCATGGGAAAAGTGCCGTCAGGGCTGGCCTCGGTTGCATCCTCCGCCAGGGTGATATGGATCCACGCGGTGTCGGTGGGAGAAGTGCTGGCAGTCGCGGGAGTGGTGGGGGAGATGCGTCGAGCCGCTCCCCAATACCGCATCGTGGTGTCGTCCACTACCGACGCGGGCCACGCGCTGGCGCAAAAACACTTCGGAGCCGAGAACGTCTTTTATTTTCCGATCGATTTCGCGCTTGCCATCCGGCCGTACCTGCGGGTGTTGCGCCCGGAGCTTGTCGTGCTGGCCGAAACCGAATTCTGGCCGAATTTTCTGCGGCTGGCGCACGCCAGCGGAGCTCGAATCGCGGTCGTCAACGCCCGCGTCTCGGATCGTTCGTGGCCCAACTATCTGCGCTTCGCCTGGGCCTTGCGGAAGATGCTGCGGCAGATCGACCTTTTTCTGACACAAACGCAGCAGGACAGCGAGCGGTTGCAGTGCATCGGGGCGGATCCTGGCCGGGTGCGAGTCACGGGCAATCTGAAGTTTGATGTGATCCCGCCTGCGCCTCCTGCGGTGGTCGGAGCGCTGCGGGGCGCGCTCGCCGCGGAAGGCGCCGGTCCGGTTCTGGTCTGCGGCAGCACGGTCGAAGACGAGGAACCGCCCCTGCTCAAAGCATTCGAGAACATCCTGGTGAAACACCCACGCGCGGTGATGATCCTGGCTCCCCGCCATCCCGAGCGCTTCGACACTGTCGCCGCGTTGATTGAGCAGATGGGCATCCCTTTGCGCCGGCGCTCGCGTTGGGCAGGCGAGCCGCTCGCCGCCGGAGTTTTTCTGGTCGACACGATTGGAGAACTGGCGGCGCTGTACGGCCTGGCAGATGTGGCATTCGTCGGCGGAAGCCTGGTTCCGCGCGGGGGGCATAACATCATCGAGCCCGCGCAACACGGAGTGGCGGTCGTTACCGGCAATCACACAGAAAACTTCCGCGACATTGTCGGGCTCTTTCAAAGCCGCGATGCCGTGCGCATCGTAGGCCTGGCGGAATTGCCGCTCACGCTGATGCAGCTGCTGGAGAATGAGGAGGAGCGCCTGGTCTTGGGACGCCGCGCGCAGGAGACCATCCAGTCACAGATGGGGGCGACGGCGCGCACGGTGGAAGCGCTACAAGCGTTGCTGACGCCGGCTGCCGAGCCGGCGCCTGCCTCGGCCCGGGCTGCACATAAACCTTGAAGCCACTTTCCAGCATCTACGGCGGCATCGTGGCAACACGCAACGCGCTCTACCAGCGCAGGCTGTTGCCGGCGCATACACTGACGGGGCCCGTGGTCAGCGTCGGGAATCTGTCTGCGGGCGGCTCGGGGAAGACTCCCTTCATATTGCTGCTGGGAGAATTGCTGAAGGCACGTGGGGTGAAATTCGACGTGCTCTCGCGCGGCTATGGGCGAAAGAGCCGAGGCGTTCTCGAGGTCGACCCCGCAGGGCTGCCGCAGCAATTCGGCGACGAGCCGCTGCTGATTGCGCGCAAGTTGCAGGTGCCAGTGATTGTCGGAGAAGATCGCCACCGCGCTGGCATCTTGGCGGAATCCCGCTTTGGCCCGCAGTTGCACCTGCTGGACGATGGTTTCCAGCATCGTTCACTGGCCCGCGATTTCGACATCGTGCTGGTGACGCCGCAAGATGCGAAAGACCGGCTGCTGCCGGCGGGACGCCTGCGCGAGCCGCTGGCGTCGCTGCGCCGGGCGGATGTCGTTGTGCTCGCCAGCGGGGCTTCGGCGGAATCGTTCTCCCTGGCGGATGCGCAAGTCTGGCGGGTGCGCCGGGGAATTATTCCGCAAAACGTTCCTCCACGGCCGGTGGTGTTTTGCGGAATTGCGCGCCCCCAAAACTTCGTTCTGCAGCTGCGCTCCGCCAATATCGAGCCGGCAGCCGAAGCGTTTTACCGCGATCACCATGCCTACACTCAGAAAGATATCCGCGAGCTGATCGAGTTGAAGCGCCGCAGCGAAGCCGGAGGCTTTGTCACCACGGAGAAGGATGCCATCAACCTGGGACCGTATATGCAGGCGCTGGACCCACTCTCGGTGGTCCCAGTGAAGATGGAGCTGGCCGATGGAGCTAACGCGCTAGATGCCATGCTGCGCAAGATCGGCGAACGAAAGGGTAGAATTCGGTAGCGCGGTAACTGGCGCTGAGCGAAATCTATGGCTGAGGCGGGGACGTGCGGACCGCACAGCATGCCGCACAGCGTCGCCGATGCCATGACCAAGCATCCCAAAGAAGCCGAGCGGCTCAAAAGAATTGTCGAGGATTTTCCCAACATTACCGTGACTGTGTTGGGCGACCTGGTGGCGGACGAGTTTGTGTTCGGGGAGATCTCGCGGGTCTCGCGGGAAGCCCCGGTGCTCATCCTGAAGCATCGCGAGCGGACGGTGGTTCCGGGCGGCGCGGCGAATGCCGCCAATAATCTGGCCGATCTCGGAGTCAACGTTCTTCCCGTGGGCATCGTGGGAGAAGATGAGCCGGGCAGATTGCTGCTGCGGTACTTCCGCCACAAGAAGATTCCGGTCAGCGGGGTCTTGAGAGACGGAGCTTATACGACGGTCACCAAGACGCGCATCCTCGCGGGCATGGCCCACACCGCGCGGCAACAGGTGGTGCGGGTAGACCGCGAACCGCAGGACGTGCCGAACGCGCACCTCACCCGCGAACTTTACCTGGCCGCACGGAACTATGCGCATGCTTCCGACGCCCTGCTGGTTTCCGACTACGGGTACGGCGCGGCTACGCCTGCCATCGTCGACACTCTGCGCAAGAAGGGGCGGGTGGGAGAGGTTCCCATCATTGTGGATTCGCGTTACCGCATGCTGCAATACTCCGGGGTGACCGCCGCTACTCCCAATGAGCCCGAGGTGGAGGAGGCGCTGGGGATCCGCATCGGCGAGAGCTGGGAGAAGTTGCTGGCTGCTGGCGAAGAGATCATCGCGCGCATGAAGCTGCAGTCCCTGGTAATCACGCGCGGCCGCCATGGTATGGTCGCCTTCAACCACAAGCACAAGCCGGTGGACATTCCAATTTTCGGCTCGGACCAGGTGGCAGATGTGACCGGGGCGGGCGACACGGTCATTGCGGCATTCACCGCCGCGTTGGCTGCGGGCGCAACTACCGAAGAGGCTGCGCAGGTGGCAAATTATGCCGGCGGAATCGTGGTCATGAAGCGCGGAACTGCCACGGTTTCACGGGATGAGTTACTGCAGGCCATCGAACACACTCCGCCTGCGACGCGACCGCATTGAGCGAACAAGGCAAAATCCTGAGCAGAGAGGAACTTCGCCAGCGGGTGGAGCGGTGGCGGAGCGCGGGGGAGCGCGTCACCCTGGCCAACGGCAACTTCGATCTGCTGCACGTCGGGCACGTGCGCTATCTGCACGCGGCCAAAGGTTTGGGCGGAAAGCTGGTGGTGGCCATCAATTCCGATGAATCGGTGCGCGCGCTGAAAGGTGAAGGCCGCCCGATCATGCCCGAGAGCGAGCGCGCCGAAATCGTGGCCGCCCTGGCCGATGTCGACGCCGTCGTGATTTTCCCCGAGCGCGACGTGCGCGCCATCATTCGCGAGATTCGCCCCGACATCCAGGCCAAGGGAACCGATTACACGGCTGACTCGGTGCCGGAGCGTGATACGGTCGCGGAATATGGCGGACGTGTCGCCATCGTCGGAGATCCCAAGGATCACTCCACCAGCGAGATTATTCGTTCACGCCTTTCTCCGAGGAAATCTTGATCGCAGCCCAGGCCGGAATCGATATGGAGCGTTTCCTGATCGTGCGCCTCAGCGCCATGGGCGACGTGATTCATGCGCTCCCAGCGGTGCAGGTTCTGCGCGACGCATTTCCGAATGCCATGATTGGCTGGCTGATCGAGGAACGCTGGACCGAACTGTTGTGCGCTCCCGGCGCGCCGCGCCGCGGCCCGCGGTCCTCTGGGCGGCCGCTGGTCGATTGGGTCCACGTCGTAAGATTGAACGGATGGCGAAAGTCGCTGTTGCAGATGCCGACCATCGAGCAGATCGCGCGCGTTTGGAACGATGTGCGCAGCGTGCGCTACCAGGTGGCACTCGATCTGCAGGGAGCGATCCGCTCGGCGGTACTGGCGCGCTGGTCGGGCGCACCCGTCATTTACGGGGCAAGGCAGACGCGGGAATCGCCGGCAACGCTGTTGTATACGCGGCAGGAGATCGCCCGGGGCGCGCACGTGATCGAGCAGAACGTGTGTCTTGCCCAATTGCTCACCGGAGGGCGCTTGCCTCCGGGACCTGTGGAGTTTCCTCGCGACCTGGAGGCGGAGCAGAGAATCCAGCAGCGGCTGGACGAGGCGGGAGTGCGGGAGTTCGCCATCATGAACCCGGGCGCAGGCTGGGGTGCGAAACGCTGGCCTGCCGAACGCTATGGAGAGGTAGCACGCGCGCTCGGGCGTTGCGGCCTGCAGTCGGTTGTGAATTATGGGCCAGGCGAAGACCGGTTAGCACGCGACGCGGAAACGGCGAGCCGGGGTGTGGCGAAGGCTCTCGCCTTGTCGATCACCGAATTGATCGCGCTCACCCGTCGAGCGAAACTGTTCATCGGTGGCGATACCGGGCCATTGCACCTGGCGTCGGCGATGCAGGTTCCGGTGGTGGCAATCTTCGGGCCGACTGATCCCGCGCGCAACGGGCCCTACGGCACGCGGAGCGTGGTGTTGCGCAATCCGGCCAGCCCAACGTCGCACGCGCGAAGGGCGCAGCCTGATGAGGGAATGCTGGAAATCAGCGTGGACGCCGTGCTCGATGCCGCCCGGCGCCTCCTCCTCACTTCCAGCGAGGCGGCTTATGGCTGAATGGTCCCGCGTCGCCCGCCGCATCCGCGTGCCGCTGGGGTTCGCCTTTGCCATCCTCTATTTTTGGCTGGCGCGACCAACGTGGCGCTTCCTGGCGCTCGGCGCGATCCTCATTGTTCCGGGCCTGGTGATTCGCGCCCTGGCATCGGGCCACGTGCGCAAGAATGAAGCTTTGGCCACTTCGGGTCCGTATGCGTACACGCGAAACCCGTTATATCTGGGTTCGCTGCTGATAGGAATTGGCTTCGCCGTGGCCGCGCGCAGCTGGTGGGTGGGCGGCGTACTGGTTGTGATGTTCTTAGCCATTTATATGCCGGTGATAAGCAACGAAGAAGATTTTTTGCGGGAGAAGTTCCCCGAGTTCAGCGGCTATGCGCGTCGCGTGCCGCGGATGCTCCCGAGAATTACGCCGGGTATTCGCGGAGAAGAGGGCGTAGGATTCTCCCCGGGTCTATATCTCAAACACCGCGAGTACAACGCGCTGCTGGGCAGCCTTGCGCTGATGGCTGCGCTCATCCTCAAGATGAAGCTGGTGCGATGATCACAGCCCCGGAACCAACGGCCATCACACCGTAGTGATCGAGAGGAATGCTGGTGAGGTTACTTCATCGCCAGCAACTGCCGGGCTTGGCTCAACTCGGGTCGTGTCGAATCTCCGCCTTCACACGACTTCAGTAGAGCAGCATAATATGCGTTCGCATCGCTTTGCTTGCCGGCGGCCTGCGCCGCGCGGGCGGCGCCATAAAGCGAATTAAACCGGTTGGTATTGATCTTGAGGGCCGTTTGATACTCAGCCAGCGCTTCCTGGGGGCGATTGGCCTCCAAAAGAAGATCTGCCAACAGTTCATCGGCCGGCAATCCGCCGGTATTGCTCATGCCGTCGTCTTCTTTGTCCGCCAGTAGTTTCAACGTGCTGACCGCCTGGTCGTCTTTGCCTTCAGCGTGAAGAATCCACGCTTGCGCTTCGGCGGTGTGCTTGTCGAGGAAGTCGGCTTCCGAGGTTTTCTTCTTTGCGCGAAGTGTTTTGGCGATGGACTTGATTTGCTCAATCTCCTGGCGCGCTTGATCCAGTTGGCCGGAGCGCGCCGCACCCAGCGCGCGCGCTAAATGCGTCACCGAGCTGTACTCGGGATCGGCGGAAACGGGGGCCAGGGAAGCTGCTTTCTTCCAGTCGTGAAGTTCCAGGGCGTAGCTGGCTGCGAAGCGCGCTTCAGAGGAGAGGCGGACGTCGAACTCCATCCCGTACATGTTAGGAATGGCCGGCATGGCCTTGACTTCGTCAATCAGCTTCTGTGCTTCGCCTTCGCGTCCGCTCTGCAGATAGGCGTAGACGAGAAAGTCCATGGCGTGGAATTGATGGCCTTCGCCGCCCATGCCCATAGCAGCGGTCTTGCGGGTGGCGGCGACGGAAGCCAGGTTCGAGTTGATGTCATCCTGCCAGAGTCCCACGCGCGCAAAGATGTGGGAGGGCATGTGCAGGGCGTGAGGGGCCGCCGGGGCGATCTGCGCATAACGCCGCGCGGCGGGAACTCCCAGTTCCGCCAACCGCGGCGTATCGTAGGCGTGGATCAGGTAGTGCGCCACGCCGGGATGGTCCGGTTCAATGGCAAACAATTTCTCCAGGACCGCCGCTGCCTCCCTACGGTGATCCATGTTCTCCCCGAAGGCAAGCAGCGAAAGCGCGTAGAACGCCGCCGCCTCGTGGTCGTCGGGGCCGTCTTCATAGGCCTTTTTCATGGCAAGGGAATAGGCCTTGGCCCGGTCATCGAAAGTCCGCTTTCTGGATCCGGAATAAAAAGCTTTTGTGGCCGCTATGTAGTCTCTTTCGCGGGCAGTGGCATGGCGTGAATGCTTCTCTGCGGTCTTGGATTCCTGCAGACCTCGAGCGATGACCTTGTCATCGGGCTGATTCCACAGCTGATGCCACAGGCTCATCGCGACTCCCCAGTGAGCCATGGCGCACTTAGGGTCGCGTTTCACGATGTCGAGGAATTCCTTCTCCGCCTCTTCGTACCAGAACGAATGCAGCAGGGCGACGCCGCGCTGGAACGGCGATTGCACCGAGGTCTCGCATGAGACCGGAAAATGAACGGTTCCCAGTTGCGCCTCGGTGAGATCCTCATGATGGTGATGATCTTTGTCGTCGTCGGCGGGAGCGGCAGAGCAGAGCAGGCTGACAGCCAGCAGAAGTATCGTGATCTTTTTCATTTGTCGTTCTTACCCGCAGGGTCAGCGAATTTTAGTCTGTCTCGAGTGGACGGTCAAAGCCCGCGGGACACCGCTGTCGCGAAGTTCCTGTGCGATACTGAATTCATGCAGTCCCCGCTTCAATCTGCCGGCGCCGCGACCGATCCAAAGTCCGTGAAGGTGAATATCACTTCCGGCGCGGGGATGGATATCGAATGGAATGACGGCCACGTTTCGCACTACAGCTTCGTGTATCTGCGAGACGCCTGCCCCTGCGCGATGTGCGAAGACGAGCGCGGAAAGGCAGGACGGCGCCCCGGCGACCCTGTAGCGGCTCCCCCCGGCGCCCTGCTGATTTTCAAACCCGCTGCCAAGCCCCTGACCGCCGAGGGGGTGGGGAAGTACGCGATCAAGTTCTCCTGGAACGACAATCACGATCTCGGAATCTATTCATGGAAGTTCCTGCGAGAGGTCTGCCCTTGCGAGCAGTGTAAAAGATCCCGCGCCGCGCAGTAGTCAGGGGGATGCCGGGCCAGGGAACCGAAGAGGCGGTTCGCGCGTCAAAGAAGTTGGGACTCAGCCTGAACGCTTGATCGCCGTTCGAAAAGCTGGATAATTCCTTTGGAGCCCATGAGTTCGGACAAAGCAACCCCCGCGCTGCAGTCGGTCGTCAACGACTTGCTGGCGGAACTTCACGCCAAGGCCGCATGTGACAAGATCGGTATAACGCGGGAAACTTTCGGGGAAATTTTGCTCGAGGTGGGGTCGAAGTACGCAGCGTCGGCGCCGCCGGATGGGGTCCGCAGTTTTTTACTAAGCCTGCGAGTCGAAGAACTAGGGTTGGCGCGCGCCTGCGCCGCCGGGAACAACGCAGCCTGGGAAATTTTCCTCACCCGTTTTCGGGAAAAGCTCTATCTTTCCGCGCTGCGCATTGCGCGCGAGGACTCCGCCGCCCGCGATCTCGCCGACACTCTCTATGCCGACCTGTATGGCACCAACGCGCGGGAAGGGCAGCGTGTGTCCAAACTGGCTTCCTATACCGGCCGCGGATCCCTCGAAGGATGGCTTCGCACGGTTCTCGCCCAGGAATACGTGAACCGCTACCGCCGCACCAAGCGCCTGGTGAGCCTGGATGAAGAATCGGAGGATGGAGTCCAGTTTCGCGCCCCGGAATCGGAGGCGGGTCCCCCGGCGGACAGCCGTCTAGCGCAAGCCACGGACGAGGTGTTGGCCGCGCTTTCTGCCGAGGATCGCACCGTCCTGAGCGGGTATTATCTTGACGGTCGCACTCTGGCTGAAATCGCCCGTATGCTGGGCGTGCATGAGTCCACCATATCCCGCAAGCTGGATAAGCTGGCCAAGTCGTTGCGGAAGCAGATTCTGACAGCGCTGACCCGCCGGGGCATGTCCCGTCGCCAGGCCGAAGAGGCTCTGGAAGTTGACGTTCGCGACCTGCAGGTGGATATTCGCCGCAGCCTGGCGCAAGAACCGCCCGCGTCTGCGTTCTCAGAGAAGAGAGTGGAGGCCAGGATCCGGGAAGGTGAAGGATAAGTGTGGTTTACAGAACCATAAAGGAAGGCGTGGAATCTGAGATGCCCAAGGTTCCAAAAATCGTGCGCGAGCGGCTGCAGGCGCCGGGCGCGGCAGCGGATTCCCATCCCGATCCGGATGTGCTTACGTCTTTTGCCGAGCAGTCTCTGGCCACCCGAGAACGCGCTGCGGTACTCGAGCATCTCTCGCGCTGCGGCGAGTGCCGCGAAGTTCTGGCGCTCGCTCTTCCAGCTACCGAGCCCGTTCAAGCTGGGGCGCACCGGGCTACGGGATCATGGGGCTCCTGGCCGGCAATTCGTTGGGCTTTCGCGTCTGCCGGACTCGTTGCCATCGCCCTTTTCGGCTTTGTTCAGTATGGACACCACAGCGAGGCCGTGCGGATGGCGAAAAACGCTCCGCCGGCGGCCACAGTCCAGGCCGGCAAAGAAAACGAGCGGGGGGCAGAAGGGCGCAGCGAAGATCAGTTCAAAGCCAAGACGGACCAATCCTCCCAGATCGCCGCCGCAGCTCCGGGTGGATCAGGCATGTTGGACATGGACCGGCGCGAGCCCGGCTCCGCGCCCGCCCATGCCGAAGTAGCCAAAAATTACAGCAGCCCTGCGGTTCGCGGAACCCTCGCTCACGGTCCCAGGCAGACAGGTCAATGGCAGCAGCAGAATTCCAACGTGCTGCAGGCGCCAAATGCGCCCCGACCCTCGCCGGAGACGAAGCAGATAGTTTCCCTGCCGGATTCCAACACCCGCGTACCCGCGGCCAGGGAGATGGTCCAAGTTCAATCTGTACCGGAGGCCGGCCCTACGTCATCCGCGGGGGCCGTGATTGCCGGCAATGCGCCGCAACCGTTGCGGGAAGCCGGTTCCGACACTGGAGTAAGTCGAGCCAAGACGGCTTCTGAGACTCCTTCAGCATTGTCGAAGACTGAGCAGACTTCCATGCCAATGCAAGGACGCTCGTACCAGGCTCTCGCTGGCACGGTACCGATCTGGACCATTACCTCTGGCCGCCTCCAGCGTTCTTTCGACCGGGGAAGTAGTTGGCAGGATGTGGATGTGTTTTCTGGAGGCGGAACGAGCCTGGAACTGGCAGTTGCTTCCCGGAAGTCCAGAAAAGATTCCTCTAAAGCGGAGAACAAAGAGGCCATCGTCCGGGTCTTCAGAACCGTGGCAGCGAACGGAGTTGACGTATGGGCGGGCGGCGAGGGAGCCATGCTCTATCATTCGCAAGATGCGGGCGCCCACTGGACCCAGGTAATCCCGTCCGCAGATACCGTCACCTTGACCGGAGACGTGGTGCGCCTGGAATTTCCGGATGCACAGAGAGGCAAGGTTTCAACCTCCACGGGCGAGGTCTGGACGACCACCGACAGCGGGCAGACCTGGCGAAAGCAGTAGCGGGCTAAGTCTATTACTAAAGTGATGTTTACAGGTATATGAGAGGACTCTAAGATCCCAATGGTTGGCAGTTCTGGGGGAGGGCTGCCGAGGCGTCCTGGACTGAAAAGTCGAGGGCGCTTTCTTCGTTTGCAGTTAATGTGCTCCCCGGCACGCCCCGCAATAGCCGCCGATCTCGAGTCGTGAAATCAATACCCGGAAGCGGCAGTCCCTTTCCACCTGTTGCTTGAGCTTCTCGAATTCATCACTCACGAATTCGGCGATCTTGCCGCAGCGCAAGCAGGCCATGTGGATATGATCCCGGCCCAGTTTGCGTTCGTAGTAATGACCCTCTCCCTTGAGGTGCATCAAGTCGAGCTCGTCGATCAGTCCCTGGCGTTTCAGCAAACGCAGGGTGCGGTACACGGTACTGCGGTCGACGCTGGGATCGAGTTTCTTCGCCTTTCGCAGGATCTGGCTGGCGTCCAGGTGCTTGCTTGCGGTTTCCATGACGCTCAAGATGGCGCGTCGCTGCTGGGTCATACGGATCCCGCGCTCGGCGCAGTGCGCCTGTAGACGGCCGGGTGCTTCAGTCTGGGGAAGAGGCATAGATCAGGGCCCTCCTGTTGCAACTCGTCGCATTCAAGATGCGACACATTCTGCCGGCGGTGACTGGACATTCAGCTTGGGGCGCGGCATGATGGGAATGTTATTTCAGTTGCGACTGAGTTGCAACTAACAATTATGCGCATTCATCCTTCTGCTTCTGCGCTCCCGCTTACCGCAGTCGTCCTGGCCATTGCGCTGCTGGGAATGGGTGTTCCCGCCCGCGCCCAGGAGAACTACTTCGTCACCTACTCCCACCAGCTCGAGGAGCCCGGCAATCTGGAAATCGCCGCCAAGAGCGTCACGGGCTCGCCGCGCTTCGGCAATCCGTTTGTTGCCACTGCGCTTGAATTTGAGTACGGCATCAACGGTTGGTGGACGGCGGAGCTTTATCTCGACGGCCAGACCACCGCCAGCGAGAGCACGGTGTTCACGGGCTTCCGCATCGAGAACCGGATCCGGCCTTTGATGCGGGAGCACTGGATCAATCCCGTACTCTACTTCGAGTTCGAAAATCTTAACGAGGCCGACAAAGCTCTGCTCGAAGTGGTCGGTCACGATACCAACGCCGATTTCCTCCCGCGCAACAGCCGCGCCGAGAAAAAACGCGAGGTCGAACTCAAGCTCATTCTGTCCAGCAACTTCAAAGGTTGGAATGTGGCGGAGAACTTCACTGCCGAAAAGAACCTTGGCCCTTTCTCCTGGGAATTCGGCTACGCGCTAGGCGCGAGCCGCCCGCTCGCTCTCAAGGTGAGTCCGAAGCCCTGCAAGTTCTGCCGGGAGAACTTTGCGCTGGGCGCGGAGATGTATGGGGGATTGGGAGAGCGTTACAGCTTTGGCCTGGCCGAGACTTCGCACTATCTGGGGCCCGTAATCAGCTGGGACATTCCGCGCGGTCCCTCATTCCGCCTGTCGCCTAATTTCGGCCTGAACCACAACAGCAATGGATTACTCTTCCGCTTCATGATGTCGTACGAGATCGACGACTTCTTTGCCCGCCTGCGAGGTGAACCATGAAGCTACACCGATATGCGGCTGGACTGCTGGTCCTGGCTGGAATGGCCTTCGCCGGCGCTGGGGACGGGGGATGGATGAAAAAGGTTCCCGCGAAAGATCGGGTTCGGCCCAATCCTCTGGCCGATGACCCCGGCGCGACCGCAGCGGGCGGAAAAGTATACGCGCAACACTGTTCCGCCTGTCACGGCGACAATGCAGAAGGAAAGGTGGGGGGCAAACACTATCGCCCGAATCTGCATTCCCATCGCGTGAAGCAGGCCACTCCCGGGGAGCTATTCTGGATTCTAACGAATGGAAGCCTGCGCAATGGGATGCCCTCTTGGAGCAGGTTCCCCGAACTCGAGCGCTGGCAAGTGGTTACCTACCTCAAATCGCTGCCCTAGAGGTCGCTGGCGAAAACCGGGCGAAAAGCTGGGATGCGACTTTCGCCACGCCCCGGCATCTAATTCCAGTGTTACGATATAGAGTTAGGCTCCCTTAGCGGGACGCACTCATTCAGGTCGCCCCCGGCAACGCCAGCTCGATGCAGCGTCGGCCGCAAGCGCGACGTTTACAACGAGGAGAGAAGATGGCAGGCAACGGTATCGTCGAAGTTACGGATGCAAATTTCGATCAGGATGTATTGAAATCAGACAAGCCCGTGCTGGTGGACTTTTGGGCAACCTGGTGCGGCCCTTGCCGCGCAATCGCCCCCATCGTGGAGGAACTCGCCAGCGAGTTCCAGGGCAAAATCAAGATCGGCAAGATGGATGTGGACTCCAACCAGGCTACGCCGATGCGTTACAAGGTAACCGGCATTCCTACCCTGCTGGTTTTTAAAGGCGGACAGGTGGTGGAACAGTTGGTCGGCTACAAGCCGAAGGACGCGATTACCCAGGTGCTGAACAAGCACGTCGGATAATTTTTGTCTCGTGTCGCTATTGGATGCTCGGGATAGTCCCCGGGCATTGCTGTTTACCTCTGCAAGCACCACGTTCGGATTTGGCGGAGAGCTTCCGGACGGAACACGCTAATACTTCCGCAACACTCCAATGACTCTGCCCTGCACATCCACCGAAGCCGCGGGCACAATGATGGGCTTCATGTTCATGTTGGAAGGCTGCAGGCGGATCTTGTCTCCCTCGCGGTAAAAGCGCTTCAAGGTTGCGTCGGCAGAATCCACGAGCGCGACCACGATATCTCCGTTATGCGCGGTCCGCGCCTTCTCGACCAGCACATAATCGCCATCGAGGATCGCCTCGTCCTGCATGGAGTCTCCTCGCACCTCGAGTACGAAGACTTCCTTAGAGCGGACAAAATCCGCGAGGGAAATAGTCTCCGGGTTTTCCACGGCCTCGATCGGCTGGCCGGCGGCGATCCGGCCGAGCAGCGGCAGCACCACGCCCGTGTTCACGCTCATCGACTGCTTCAGCTTGCCCTTCGGCGGCAGCAAGTCAATGGAGCGGCTTCGGTTATAGTCGCGCGTCAGCAGCCCTTTCTTCTCCAGGTTGGAAATGTGCTTGTGTACGGTCGCCAAGGAGTTTAATTTGAGCCCCTGTCCAATCTCCTCAAAAGAAGGCGAATAGCCGTTCTCGTTAACGAATCGCGAGATGAAGTCATACACTTCGCGCTGCCTGCGTGTGATGGCCATGCGGACATTATTGGCGAAGATAAAGCGAAAAGCAAGAGAAATAGAAACACGGAGGACTCGAGCAGGCCATGCCCGCAACGGCCGCCGAAAAAATAACCAGGATCCGGACCGGCGCAATTTACTGCATCCGGGAGACGAAAGAAGGAATCCTGTAAACACTCCTATGAATCCCAGCGTGACTGCTTTTCGCGAACCAACGGATCTTGAGAAATTTTTCAACCGTGCGCTGGGAATCCTGATTGGGTGGGGACTCGGTCCTGGTCATATTTACCTTGTCGAAGTCCGCGGACGCAAGACCGGCAAACTCTACACTACACCTGTCAATCCACTGGATTTCAACGGCAAGCGCTACTTGGTCGCGCCGCGCGGGCGCACGCAATGGGTACGGAATGCGGAAGCCGCGGGGCAAGTCATTTTGCGACGGGGAGGGAATCGTCAGCAACTTCGAGTCAGGGCCCTTCCCGAGAGCGAGAAGCCGCCGATTTTAAAGTCGTATCTGGATCACTACAGACGTGAAGTGCAGCGCTATTTCCCTGTTGCTGCCGAATCTCCGCCGGAAGCCTTCATGGCCATTTCCTCCGGCTACCCGGTGTTCGAGTTATTGTCAAATTAAACCGAAGTGCAACGCGGCATTGTGAGGCTGTAATCGCCAGCCTTTTGGGGCTTTGGCAGTCAGGCTTTCTTGATCTTGCGCGGCTTGGGTTCGTCCTTCGCGGACTTCGCCGGAATTTCGAATCCGATGCGGCGGTGGCTGGCCGGGAGCGGGGCGAGGAGTTCGCGAATTGCTTCCACAAGATCCTGAAGCTCTTCATCATGGCTGTCGAGGCGTTCTTCAAGTTCAGACAGCTTTGATACCACGTGCTGATTGACCGCCAAGGCCTGGCGCATCTGCACGAAGGCGCGCACCACGAAGGTGCTCATCTCGATGGCGCGCCGCGAGTTCAAAACGCTGGCGGCCATGATGGCTCCGTGTTCAGTGAAGCGTGCGGCCGATAGCGCCGCCCGCCATGGTCAGAACTTGAGGTCGCAAATTGCGACCTCAAGTTTTTGTATTCCTCGCGGGTGACGGTGAAGAGAAAATCGGGCGGGAAACGCCGAGGATTGCGTTTGATCTGCTCGTTGAGACGCTTGACTGGAACCCCGTAGAGTTCAGCCAAATCTTTATCCAGAATGACTTTCTGATTTCGCAAAATCAGAATCTTTGCTGTAACTCTTTTGGTGAGGACGATTGCGGTAGTTTTCATAATCACCCAAAGTTGAGGTCGCAATTTGCGACCTCAAGATTCGAAGGACAGTGCATCATAGCAAGGCGGGAGCGCTCTGGATAGAAGAGCGGCGGTGATGAAAGCGGTGAATTCCCAAAGCAGGAAATGGGGGACTAGAGCTGTTTATGGTTCCACTGACCTGCTTCGCGCCGGGAATGGTTAGACGCGACCAAAAGGCGGGTGCGCAAAGCTCAAGTTTCCCCACGTTTTGCCGATAATCCCCTACGGAGGCCTACATGATCACTCCCATCAATACAAATCATCCTCCCGCTCTCCATCAGGTTTCGCATCCACCGGCTGAGCCGAGGCCCGACCCTCAGGCGCAGACTCCGCCGGTGCAAAAGAGCGGTGCTCTGTCGCACGACCAGGTCACGCTTCGAAGTGCCGGCCAAACCGACCAAGACTCGCAGCGCAAATAGGAGCGCAAGCAAGAGGAACAGTTCGCGCGGTCGGTCCTTGGAGCGCAGATTCCTGAAGCTGGCGCTCCATTAGCGGAAACTGAGTTTCTGTGGCGATGTGTTGGGATAGTGTCCCCGCCCCGATTGCGGCCTGGACTCTAGGAGCCGGCGCCGGCCGCCATCGAGTTCTCGTCATTTGTTTCTTCCTCTTCACCGGCATTGGCGGCCACGTCCTGGACGAATTCGCGACGGCGTTCCGGGCCTTTGCGCTCGACCACGCGCACACGGCGGGCGGGCATGGTGCTGGGTTCGAGGCTGACGATGCGGCCTTCGCGGACTACGATCTGCGCCCGGAACCAGTCGGTGCGGAACATGCGTCCGGCGGCGTAGAAGGTCATCGAGGCGGCCAGCGGGCCTTCAAATTCGTAGCCGGTGCAGGCCACGATGCGCTTGCCCATCTCCTGCGACCAGGTCATGCCGCCGACCAGCGGGTCGTTGAGGCGGCAGCGCTCGAAGGGCATGGCGTGGCTCAGCTTGCGCAACTGGAGCAGTTGCAGCAGGACCGAGGTCTTCGCCAGGTTCGTGACGATAACGCGGGCTTCTTCGTTGGAAACGCGCTCCATTTTGATGTGAAGATCGGGGGTCCATTCCCGTTCGAATTCTTCGCGGGCAAGGGCGAGCCCTTTGTCGGTGGCCTCGACGTAGCGCAGAGTAGCCCGGGCCAGGACCACACTGAAAAACGTGGTCACGATGGTGGCGATCACGGGGATGTAGCTGATAAGGGTTCCCCAAGGGACACGAAACGAGTTCACCATCTGCAGCGTATGCATGAGACCAGGAAACTCCTGCGGACGCATTTGGGGAGGGCGGCCGACGGGAATGAGTGTAGCGAGATGCGGGTTGCCGCTCCAGATGCAGTTGGGGATGGCGCGGAGCGGCTACGGTGTTGGGACTTTCGTAACCGCCCAAAAGACACTCGCCAACGAGTAGGAAGGACCGCGGAGCAATTTCCCTGGGCGCCCCCGGTGTTCTCTAGCGTGAATGCTGAAGCCTACTCCAGGACGTTGTCATCGAGCTTCTTTCTGCCCCAGTCCGCTGCGGCCTGGACGAAGGCCAGAACTACCGGATGCGGATTCTTCGCGGTAGAAGACAGTTGGGGCTGAAAAAGCGTGGCCACGTAGAACCGGTGCGAGGGAGATTCGATGGCACGGATTTCGCCCTGCGGTCCGCGGGCCACGACGGGGAAGCCGGCTTCCATGGTGGTCCATTCGAATTCGGGATTGATTTCGAAGTTGCAGAAGAACTCTTCGGTAACGTTCTCTGCGTCTTTGCCGTAAAACGATTGCAGGTAGGAGCCGGGTCGCAGGCGAATTTCGGGGACAGCGCCGGAGAGCTTCGGCGCATTGCTTCTACGATCGGGAACCGCGCAGGCGACAGGATAGATGATCAGGTTTTTGGAACCGGAATGATTCTCGGCGCTGTCGGCGTCTGCAATGTTCAGCACATTCCGGGCAAATTCGATGAAGGCGTATTGGAATCCCGCGCAAGTGCCCAGGTAGGGCCAATCGCGTCGCCGCGCGAACTCGATTCCCTTCAGAATGCCGTCGAAGCTTTTGAAAGGACTGCCGGGCGCACCCCAAAGTCCGTCGAAGGATTCCAATATTTTTTCAGCGTCAGGGTTGGTCAGGGAAGGAGTGGGAATCCACTCTGATTCGACTTCGGTTCCGAGTTTGCGCGCTGCATGCTGCAGGGCGTCGTTGGTGGCGAGATGCGAACGGAATTCGGCATTGAAATCGCCCAGAATTCCGATGCGCACGGCTTCGCTCACGGGCTTGATTGTACTAGAGGGGATGCGGAGGACTTGTTGGGCAAATGCTTACCGCGGGGTTAGCACCGTGGTGCCTTGGCGAGTAACCAGGCGCTGGTCACCAGCGGATGACCTTCGCGGCATTGAGTAATACGTAGAGGCTCAACAGAGCGAGGGCCGGGCCTCCCCAGATCATGAGGACGCATTTCCACTGGAGGGAGCGCGCGACTTCCCGCTGGCTTCGCCAGGAGATCAGGAAGGTCGGGTTGCTTTCGCCTTTCATCAGGAGGACTGGGGGATGGGGATCGAAGGCGTCCGAGGTAGTAGCATTCGCGGTCGGCGGATTTGCGACGGTCTGGACAGTGACTGCTGAGTCAGCGGACAGTCCGGCCACAGACCACGCGGCCGGGCTGGTGATGCCGGCTTTGACCAGGGCGGCGGCAACTTTTTGTTGCTGCGTCATTTCGGAAGTCTTCAGGGTTGCGGAGTCGGATGAAAGACGGATTAACTCTTGTTGGCTCGAGGCCAACGCAGCGGCCGGGGCGGCATTTAGGGGCAGTTCACCGGACTCGTGCACCCAGGTGACGGAGAATCCCTGGGGAGAGAACGACGTCAGCGGCTCGGGATCGCGAATCGCCTGAGGTTTTATTTCAAAGTCGCGATTTTCTGTGATCGTGCCGAGGATGAAGAGAGCATTCTTCGGCTTGATGCTAAACTCTTCCACCTTAATTTTGTTGTTAGTAATTACTCCGTGGCGAGCCAGGAAGGTGCGCACGTTTTCGGGTGCCGGATGCGCGGTGGTGAACAAGGAGTCGCAGAATTCCTGTTCGAAGTCACGGTGCAGGTCGAGGTCGGCTCCGCGCGGGTTGACGAGCATGCGGCCGGTGTTGTCGTCGACGAGAAAAGGGACATACATGCATTCGCTGGCGATTTTGCACCATTGTTTGTTCTTGCCGCTTTGCTTCCATTCCCAGACCAGCGTGCGGTAGTAGTAACAGTGGCGCGCTGTAATGGGGGCAAGCAGCGTGTAGGGGCCTGTGGCCAAACCGGAAATTTCGGCCATGCCCAACGAAGCGCTGCGGATTTTGGAGAAGGGCGTGTCTAGAATCAGCCGGCGTTGCTGGAGCAGGCGGAATCCGTAGAGGAAGAGCGCGATGCCTGAGCCGAAGCCGATACCGCACCAAATGAGCAATCCAGTGGGATCGGATGAGCGGAGGATGAGGGCGGTTAAGGGCACGGATTGAGAGAGGAACAGTTGGTCCTGCGGTCAGGCTAGCGGAGGGCGTTGGAGAGCGCAGCTTACGTTGGTAACGGCCGTTCTACTGTGCGGAGCAACGCGGGAAACGCCAGAATCGGGGTCAGATAGCGGGAAAGGGCGGAGAGTGCAGACAGAAACGTTCTTTGGCAGCTACGCCCTCATTACTTTTTGGAATGCCGCTTGGAACTTCGACATCTCTTCCTGGGTGCCCACTGTAATCCGAACCCAGGTCGGCATGATGGGCCATATGCGTCCGATCATTACGTTTTCTTTCGCCATCGCGTCGCGGACTTCCTGGCCAGGGCGTTTGACATCCACCATGAAGCAGTTGGATTCGGAGGGAATGTAGGAGAGGCCGCTTCGCTCCAGCCACTGGAAGGTTTGCTGGCGAATGGTAGCGTTAATGCGGCGGCGTTCGGTGATCAGGGAAGTGTCTTTCAAGCTGGCTAGCGCGGCCACGACAGCGGTGACTGGCATGAAGTTTAAGCCGCCGCGCTGGAGCACTCTCTTGGCCAGATCGGGGCGGGCAATCAGGAATCCGCAGCGGATGCCTGCCATGCCGTAAACCTTTGAGAAGGTGCGCAGCACGATTACGTCTTTGCCGGCTTTCACCAGGTCGAGCGCCGAAGGCGCAGCGTCGGTGAAGTGGATATAGGCCTCGTCGACGAGCACGACCGAGTCTTGCGGCTTGTTCGCAACGAGGTGTTCGATATCGGAACGCGGGGTGAGAGTTCCCGTGGGATTGTTGGGATTGCAGATGTAGAAGAGGCCAGCGGCGGGCCCGGCCGCGAGCATGGCTTTGACATCATGAGCATAGGTCCGTGTTAGAGGGACCTTCACCACCTGGGCGCCGTTGTTTTGAGCGGTCATCATGCCGAGTTCAAAGCCGGGGTCGGCAGTGACATAGCTTCTCTGCGGACCGGTGAAGGCCAGCACGCTGAGCGCGAGGGGAGGAGTGGAGCCCACAGTTGCAGTGACGTATTCCGGATTAAGGCCCTCGCTTTGCGCGAAACTCTGCACGAGTTCGTCGGTGAGATTGTCCAGGTAGCGGCCGCCTTGCGGGAGGATGGCAGACATGGCTTCGCGGGCGGATTGTGAGGGGCCGAGAGGGTTCTCGTTGGAATCTATCATGACCGCGCCAGGCGACGGAGGCCGGTGGCGCGAGGCTGCCGCCAACATGGGCTCGCTCATGAATGGGAAGGTGGCGGCGGCCGAGGCGGCGGCAGACAGATGCAGAAAAGAGCGGCGGGAAAAGCGTGGCATGCGAAGCCTCCGTCTGGGGAGTTTGAGGCAGGGCGGAGTGAATGTCAAAAGCAAAAGTCGCGCGGGCGAGAGGGACCGTCCCCGTTTGTCATCCGGCTTCAGAAGACCTACTCTTCGCTTTTACCGGCGTAATATCCCGAGCGGGCCTGAATTTTATAGCCTTGTTTGTTTTTGATTTCGATTTTGCGGTAAGTGCCGTCCTTCTTCGTGTTGGTCGGGGTGTAGCCGATGTTGTACTGGCTGCGGAGTTCGGCGGCGATCTGGTCAAAGGCCTCCCGGAGTTTGTCGAACTTGTTGCCGACATTTATGACGCGGCCTCCGGTTTGCTCGGTGAGCTTGCGCATGTCGCCTTCGCCGGAGTAGCCAAACCCCCCATAGAATCCACGATCGGCGCAGAGCAGAACGTAAACGATGGCGTCGGCCTTTTGGGCGGCTTCGATCGCATCCTGAAGCTTGAGCCGGCTGCCTTCATCCTGACCATCGGTAAGCAGGATCATCGCCTTGCGTCCGACTTCTTTTGACAGCATGTCGTGCGATGAAAGGTAGACCGCGTCGTAAAGAAGTGTCCCAGGGGAATTGCCGCGTTGTGGGACCGGTCCGCCGCCCATGCCGGGAATGCCCCCACTGGCATAGTCCACGTTTACCTTGGCTTTGTTGAGAGCGGCCTGCAGGCGGCGCGTGTCGCGGGTAAAGTCCTGGAGCAGGTCAACCGTGATATCGAAGCTGATGACGAAGGCTTCGTCCTTGTCGGTCAGGATTTGCTTGAGGAATGCGCCCCCGACCTCCTTTTCCATGTCAATCACGTTGCGCTGGCTGCCGCTGGAATCGATCATCATGCCAATGGTGAGCGGCAGGTTGGATTCGGCAGTGAAGTACTTGATGGTCTGGGGCTTGCCGTCTTCCGCGATGTCGAAGTCATTCCTGGTGAGGTTGGGAATCAGGGCGCCGTGCTTGTCCTTCACATTGAAGAAAAGCTGGACTACGTTGACGTTGACTTTGAGGGTGGTGGTGGGTTCCTGGGAGTCGTCAGATTTCTGGCCGGCAGGCTGTTGGGGTTGCGCCACAGCGACTTGCTGGGCCGATAAAAGGGACGTTGCCGTCAAGATGGCGGTCGCAAGGATGGGTAGAAATCGGAACTGGGACGGCAAGAACTTTGGCATCCGGGATTCTCAGGCCTTCTTTTGTTAGTCTAACCCTGAAGGATTAGATGCACCAAACTGGGTTGGATTGGCATCCCAGAAGGCAGTGGGCGGGTTTTTTTAAGGCGAGGGAGCTCATGAGCGGGCAGAGTGGAGTCCAAAAATCGAGCAGGTGGGCAAGAACCGGGCTCGTTGCCGGCGCAATCGCTTTAGCTTTGGCGCTTCCGACATCCCAGGCACAGTCCAGTGCGGGACAGAACCCCGCTCAGCAGCCTTCCAGCACGCAGCCCCCGTCCGACATCCCGGACGCACCCTCCACTGTACAGCCACCGCCGGAAAAGGCCGGGCCCCCGGCAGTTCCGGAAGATGCAAGCGGGCAATCGTCGAGTACTTCGACGCCACAGGGGCAGGAGAAGCCTGCGCCGCCCCCGATGCCGCCAGTCCAGACCATCCCTGAGGGGAGCATGCCCGAGAGCACAGGGCAAGCCGCTCCGGGGCCCAGGAATCAGATCAATCCCGACGAAGGTCTTTATAAGTTCGTGGTCACGACCAATTTTGTGCAGATCCCGGTGATGGTGAAGGACGGCCAGGGCCGGCGCGTGGATGGTCTGCTGCCGAAAGACTTCACGGTTCTGGAGAATGGGAAAAAACAGACTCTGACCTATTTCACCAGCGATCCCTTCCAGTTGTCGGTTGCCGTGGTACTGGATCTTGGGATGGCTGACGTCGCGGTGCAGAAGGTGAATCAGACATATTCGGCACTGGTAGGAGCGTTCAGCCCGTACGACGAGTTTGCGCTTTATACCTACAGCAGCACGGTCACCAGGGTAACCGACTTTACCGGCCGGCCTGAAAAGCTCACCGCCGCGCTGGATGCGATGAAGTTAGTGCACGGCGGGAGTTACGGTCCTCCGGTCATGGGTGGTCCCCTCGCCCCTGGGCCGCCGATGGCGAATGGAGTTCCGATTGGATCGCAGGGGCCGCCTCCGGTCTACACCCCGGCAAAAGAGGCGCACGTATTGAACGACGCGATTCTCCGGGCAGCTCTGGATTTGAGCAAACGCGACCGCACCCGGCGCAAGGTGATTTTTGTCATCAGCGACGGACGCGAGCGCGGCAGCCAGGCCAGCTACAAGGATGTGCTGAAATTACTGGAGACGCATGGGATCCAGGTCAAGGCAGTTGTGCTGGACCAGGGCGCATTGCCCGGATTCAAGCAGGTGGAGAAGCTCCATCACGTGTTCCGGCAGGGCTATGCCGACATTCTGCCGAAGTATACGAATGCAACCGGGGGCGGGGATATTTTCACGGAATTGACCCGCAACTCCATCGAAGAGGCTTACGCGCAGATCACCTCGGAAGCTCGAAACCAGTACACCTTGGGATATACGCCGAAGGCGTCCGGCGGAAGTTCGGCTTTCCGGAACATCGAAGTTCTGGTGGCTAGGAGGGGCCTGAATATCTATACCAAGGCGGGATACTATCCGGTGCCGTCGGCGCGGTAATCCTGGGGGCGCATTCGCTTTTGATTCGACGGCGAGTCGAAATCCCTACCCTCTCTGCGCGAAGAATGCGCAGAGTGGGTAGGGCACCGAGGGTGGTGGGGGTCACCTGAGTAACCTGCGTTGGATACCCTTCGTGTGATATAAAGACCGCGAGCCTGCAAAAGAGAAGTGGTGCGCGCGGCAAACCCGGGATGGGGTGCCGCATTTTCGAGGAAAGCCTTGAGTTTCATCAACTTCGCAGCCCGCGAGATCAACTGCAAAATCGTGTACTACGGTGCCGGATTGGGCGGCAAAACCACCAATTTGCAGGTGATCTATCAGAAGACGGCGGACCAGCAGAAGGGCAAGATGATCTCGCTGGCAACCGAGACGGAGCGTACTTTATTCTTCGATTTTCTGCCCCTGGACCTGGGATCGGTGCGCGGCTTCAAGACTCGGATTCACCTCTATACCGTGCCCGGACAGGTGTTTTATGATGCCAGCCGGAAGCTGATCCTGCGCGGCGTCGATGGGATCGTGTTTGTGGCCGATTCGCAGGAACAGCGGATGGACGCCAATGTCGAGGCGCTCGAAAATCTTATGTCGAACCTGAAAGAGCATGGGTACGACTTCAACAAGATTCCCTACGTGCTGCAGTTGAACAAGCGGGACCTGCCGAATATTCTGCCCGCAGATATGCTCGCGACCGAACTGCGGAAAAAGAATGAGCCTATTGTTGAGGCGGTCGCGTTTCAGGGGGTTGGCGTGTTCGAAACTCTGAAAGAGATTGCCAAGCAGGTGCTTACCGAATTGAAGGCGGGCTCATAAGTGCCGAGTTCCGACCTTCCGCCTTAGCGTTCAACAGGATTTACAGGGCGCGCGGTCTGAGGTCATTCGACCTTTTCATTCCAGTCAACCACTCTTCTTTCCCGGCTGCTCTTGTGAGCCAGCAGTAGGGCGCGCTCGGTGCGGAGCGCCTGTTCCGGCGTGACGTCGAGGGTAGCGCCGTTTTCGATGACGTCTCTGACGTTTGCATAGAAACCGCGGTAGTCACCGCGCTCCGTCTTGATTTTCCTGGTTTCACCATTGACCAGGCTCAGCGTTCCCCATTGATTCTCGGGATCCTCGCCCCAGTGTTCTCCCCAGTCCAGTCCGTCGGGGCAGTTGGGGCTGCGGAGGATTTCTTCCTGCGGATCCATGCCGTATTTGACGAATGATCCTGCCGTGCCATGCACTAACAGATGGTGGCTCGGCTTGTAGGCGATGATGCGGGCGTGCAGCAGGACCCGGGTGTGGGGGTATTCCATATAAACGTCGAAGGCGTCATCGACGGAGGAATCCTGGCGCTGCCAGAAGGCGGAAGCCCAAATTGATTTCGGCTCGCCGAACAGGACCAGAGCGCCGTCAATGAGGTGCGGGCCGAGATCCCAGAGCACTCCGGCGGCGGGGAAGCCTGGTTGTTCCCGCCATGCATTGGGTTTTGCGCCCAGGCGAAAGCGGTCGAAGCGGGCTTCGTACTCCATCACGGCGCCGAGAACGCCGGACTGGACAAGTTTCTTCACCGTGATGAATGCCCCGTCCCATCGGCGGTCCTGGTATACCGTGAAGATCTTCTTACGCTGCGCAGCGAGACGCGCCAGTTCCTCCGCTTCCTTCATCGTCGGCGTGAGCGGCTTGTCTACCACTACGTGGCGGTTGGCCTCCAGAATAGCTTTCGCGTAGGAATAGTGGGAGTCGTTGGGAGTGGCAACCACGACCAGGTTGATGGTCTGGTCGGACAGCAACTCGTCGAGGTTGCGGGCGATGCGGACATCGGGATAGCGCTGCTTCGCATTGTTGGTGCGGCGTTCGAGAACGCAGGCGAGTTCCATGCCTTTTACGCCGCGGATCATGGGGGCATGGAAGGCCTGTCCCGCAAGTCCGAATCCGATCAAGCCGACTCTTACCATTGGTTCCTCTTTGTGCTTCTCGTGGATTCAGGTGTTTTTTAGACCACAGGCAATTTTAATCCGGGGTCCCCGCAATTCCTTGGGGGCGGCGCACCCTGCAGGCCGGTGGCTTTCACTTACTGGGCCGGCGCGTAGTAGCCGCGACGGGCGCGGACCCGGAAATTCTTGCGGTCGTTGGCAACGATCTCGATGGTGCGGTAGTGGCCGTCGGTCTTGAAATCCGCCGGCTTGTAGGAGACTGCATATTGACTGCGGAGTTCATCCTGAATTTCGGTGAAGGCGTTGGCCACGTCGCGGATCTGGAAGGGAAAGAACGCGCGTCCTCCGGTGGCGTCGGCGATGCGCTCGAGCACTTTGTCCCCCGCGCCCTTGGTGCCGCTCACGTTGGTGGAAATGGTGTAGACGATGGCCTCGGCGCGCTGCGCCATTTCGATGGCTTCCTCGCGCGTGACGTGGCTCTGGTTGTCATCGCCATCGCTCAGCAGGATTATGGCGCGGCGGACAGGAGTGTTCTTGGGAGCCTTCATCAATTTATCGCGGCAAGCGAAATACAGGGCGTCGTAGAGCGCGGTGCCTCCGCCGGGCCGCAACTCGTGAACTCCATGGGCCAGGCGCTCCGTGTTGTCCGTGAAATCCTGAGTGACTTCAGGAGTCACATCGAAGCCGACTACAAAGGCGCGATCCTTAGCGGGATGGATGGTCTGATTGAGGAACTCGATGGCGGATTCCTGCTCGAATTTGAAGCGGTCGCGGACGGAATTGCTGGCGTCGATCAACAATCCGACTTGCAGGGGAAGATTAGTTTCGGCGGCGAAGCTGCGGATTTCGGCGGGCGGCTTATTGTCGTCGACGATGGTGAAATCGTTCTTCTTCAGGTCCGTGACGCGATGACCGCGCTTGTCGGTTACGGTGAAGACGACATTGACTTCGTTGGTTCCAGTACGGATGGTGGGAAAGTGCTGGTCCACCGTATCGCCGGGGTTGGCGGCCGGGTCGTTTGACGTATCACTTGCGGGCGGCCGGTTGGCGTCCTGCGGTTGAGTTGCGGGCGGCTGCTGAGACGTACCGGATTCTGGATTGCTTGCGGAAGGATTGGATTGCGCCGTCGCGCAAATCGCGGACAGCGTCAGAACCAGAGCCCCGGCCCCGAGGGCCAGTTTCATGCCCAACGTTTGCATCTGCGGTTCTATTATAGCGCCGGGTATCGAGGCTGCGGGCGTTCAGCGATCGCCGGTTCCTCGCTTAGGATTGTATGGCAGTGGGGCGGTGCGATCTAAGCTGCCAGGTGTTGGTTCGTGTTCTACATCCGCCAAAAATGCCGTGAGAGCGGGCGGGAGCGGGGCTTTCAACGTCAGATTCTGGCCGGTGCGGGGATGCGAAAGGGATAGTTCGGCGGCGTGAAGGAAATTGCGGGAGAGGCCGGTTGCTCCTGCGCGGCCGGTACGGATTTCACGCGGCGCTCCGTAGATGGTATCGCCTACGACGGGGTGTCCCAGCGACGCCAGGTGGACTCGGATCTGGTGGGTCCTTCCCGTATCAATTCTTACTTCCAGCAGCGTGAATCGTCCCCAGGATGTGTCCAGGCGGCGTATGACTTTGTAATGCGAGACCGCTTCGCGCCCGCCTGAACCTCGCGTGGTCATGCGGGTGCGGCGAATGCGGTCGCGGCTGATGGCGGCGTTGATCGTGCCTGAATTTTTTTTCAGCGATCCGTGTACCAGGGCGAGGTACGTCTTCTTGACCTCGCGGCGGGCGAATTGAGCGGCCAGCTTGCGGTGCGCCTGATCGGTCTTTGCCACAACGATCAGGCCGCTGGTCTCCTTGTCGAGACGGTGGACGATGCCAGGCCGGCTTTCTCCGCCCAGTCTGGAAAGCTTTGCGAAATGGTGCAGGAGCGCGTTGACCAGAGTTCCACGATTACGCTGATCGTCGCTGGCTCCGGCGCCGGCGTGCACCATCATGCCCGCGGGCTTGTTGACGACGGCGAGATCGTCGTCTTCATAAACAATGTCTAGCGGAATGTCCTCGGGTACGGCGCGGAGCGGAGCCCGGGCGGCAGGACCGACGATGCTGACTTGCTCACCGCCCCGCAATTTAAGCGATGCTTTGGCGGCAATGCCGTTGATCAGAACCTTCTCCGACGAGATGAGCTCCTGGACGCGGGCGCGGCTGACGTTCTCGAGTTCGGTGGCAAGGAATTGGTCCAGGCGCTTCCCGGCGTGTTCTTGCGGAACCGTAATCGTAGTTGAGTCTGGTTCAGTCATGCCGAGCGATGAGAGAAGGATATCTCGAATGCAAGCTTCCGGGAGAACCGGTAGCTAAGCGCAGGCGACTGCCCGGGGGCCGTTCCTCATTCCCCCTCGGATTGGAATGGCCTCGCTGACGGAAATCGACGCTCAAGGGCCGTGAAACTGCATCTAAGAAACGCCTATGAATCGTGTGAAAGAGTTGTGTGCTTATCTCCTTTTCTGCGCGGCAGTGACCTTTTCCGCGCAACAAGCATGTGCGCAGGCCGACAATTCGGGGTTGCCGGATAGTCCATCACAATCTCAGCTGGAGCGGCACCGCGAGGACCCCGGAGCGCAGCGCGAAGTGTCGTGGCGTTCCCTGCCCAAAGACTTCCTGACCGATCAGAAGAACATCTGGTTGTTCCCGGTTCAGTTGGCCAAAGGGCGGCACTGGATTCCCACGCTGGCCATCGGCGCAACGACCGCCGGGCTGCTGGTTGCGGATCCGCATGCCATGCCGTATTTCCAGAGCCACGAAAGAAATCTGGACGACATCAATGACGTGTTCGATCCTATGATCACCACCGGCGAGGTGTTGGCGCTGCCCTTGACGTTGATGGTGGCAGGGTACGCGCGCCACGACAGGTATCAAGTGAATACCGCGCTGCTTGCCGCGGAAGCGTATGCCGATTCGGCGGTCGTGGATCTTGCATTCAAGGCAGTAACCCGGCGAAAAAGGCCAAGTGATGTGCCGCCGGGAGGATCGTACCACGATACGTTCTTCAGCGGAGGACAATCGCCGTTCAAAGGCAGTTCGTTCCCCTCGGGGCATGCGGCAGGAGTTTTCTCAATCGCCACCGTGGTTGCCAGCCGTTATCGCCATCACAAGTGGGTGCCCTGGGTGACATACGGCTTCGCCACAGCGATCAGTTTCTCGCGCGTTACCACCAGGGCCCATTTTCCTTCGGATGTATTTCTGGGAGCGGCGTTGGGATACACCATCACCAGATATCAGGTGTTAAGAGCGCGCGACAGCGACCGGCCGTAGGAAGCCCTGTCACCAGAAGTCAAAAGATCCACCCTCGGATACACGCGAGAAGGGCGGGCACCCTGGGTTAGCGCGCGCTTACGGGATTTGCCGGAATCGGTCTCGCGCCGGGGCGTAGCCACCAGATCAGGCCTCCGGCCAGGACAAGGCCGATGGCGATCAGCTGAGTGCCGGTCATGACGCCGCCGAAGACCGTTCCGCGGCCGGGGTCGTCGCGCAGGAACTCCAGGAAGAATCTCGCGATTCCGTAGATGAACATGAAGGCGCCGATTACCTGGCCATCGAAGCTGCGACGCTTCAGCAGCCACATCAGAACCAGGAAGTTGGCGAGTTCGACGGCGGACTCGAACAACTGCGTGGGCTCTAGGGGAATGTTCAGTGGCGTGCCCGTGATGGAGTTAGCCAGCGGGTTGCGGAAGACGACACCCCACCAGTGATGGGTCGGTTTGCCATAGCAACATCCGGCGGCGAAACATCCGATGCGGCCGATAGCGTGGCCCAGCGCGAGCCCAGGCGCGAAGGCATCACAGGTGCCGAGGGGAGGCATGTGGTGTTTCCAGACGTACCATGCGGCGGCCATGAAGGCGGCGAGCAGCCCTCCGGAGAACACTCCTCCGGCCTGGAGCGTATTGATGCTGAAGATTTCCGCGGGATGGGCGGAGTAATAAGCCCACTCGTTGATGACGTAGAGGACCTTGGCGCCCAGGATGCCGCAAAGGACTACGAGAATGCCAAGATTCCAGGCATGATCGCCGTTGTATCCGAGCCGCTCCGAGTTGCGGACACAGACCCAAAGGCCGAGCAGGACTCCTATCGAGACCAGGAATCCGTAGGTCGGCAGGAAGAACCTTCCAATATGAAAAAGTTGTGGGAACACTGGCTTATTAGATGCGCGAGCGATGTGAGCCGCTACTTCATCCAGTTTAGCAGTTCGCTCTGGGTGGATTTGCTGATTAGGGCGGTCGAAGTTCGGACAGCCCAACGGGCCTGCCCTGCGTGGTTCGTGGAGGTCTGAGAAGAAGCCGACCCACTAGGCCGTGTGACGGGGCCGAGAATGAACCCGTCGGTAGACGTTGGGCGCCCGCCGAGACCCTTTAGGCATCTGCGCATGGCGCAGCGTCGCTCACCGGATCCTAGTTCGAGTCGAGCTCCCGTTCATTCTGCATTGGTTCAAATATCGGTTACCCGCCATCACCAACACAGCAGGCCGGCTTTCAGATTGGATGCTAGGGGAAGTTCCCGCGACTTGGCAAGTGCCGGAAGGTAAAAAGATGGCAGGCGGGTTGCTCTGCAGGTTTGCGGGGCGGGACACTGTGGATGCGGCCGGAGCACGAAAATACTTGATTCTGCGTCGCAGTTATGCAAGGAGCCACCGCGGTCCGCCGAGGGGAACTTGCGGATTTCCCTATTTCGTTCCTTCAGCCCAGTAGCTGGTCCTGGATAGCACCACTTTATCTTTGCTGTTTTTCAGCCGTACGCCAATCTGGTGCAGGCCGGGATGCGGATTCCTGGGAGCAAAACTCAGCAGATAGCGGCTGTGCAGATGGTTGGTGAAGTCGTTCATGCGGACTTCAAACTTTTTGCGCGTGGCGAAAAGCTGGTACTCGCCTCCGGTAATTTGCGCGACGGTGCTGGGGACGTTCTTGCGCATCGCTTGCGCGGTGCGGTACGCGAGATCCATGAAATTTAAGCCCTCATGCATTTCGTTTTGGTTGGTGCCCCGGCCGGTATCAAGAATGTTTGACAGTCCCGGCGAGAACGCGAGGGCATACATCAGAGTATTAGATTGACCAATCACCGCAACCGCGTTCTCGACATTCGTATGGCTGCCGTGGTCTCGAGTTTCGCTGATCAACAGCAACACCCGAAGACGGTCCTCGGTCTCTTTCTGCAGCAGGCCCACGGAATAGTTCACCGCGTCGAGGATGGTGGCGCCCTCATTTCCGGGCTCCAAGTTTGTGAGATCGGCATTGATCAGGCTTTTGTTTGTCGAAAAATCTCTGATCAGGTTTACCTGGCTGTCAAATTCCACGATCGCCACTCGCGCAGTGCCCATGGCGAACAGCGGTTCGAGCATCGTCTTGAGCCCTAGCATGCGGGGAAATTCGTACGACGCACGACGGCCTTTTTGAATGGCAAGCACGAGCGAGACGGGCTGCCCTTCGGGCGCTTCGTCGAGTCGGGCGACCTGTTCGACTCCATCGTCTTCCACGACGAAGTCCCTGGCTGTGAGGCCATAAACAACTTTCCCCTGCGCATCTTTCACCAGAGTTGGAAGCAAAACGAGAGTGGATTGAGAACGGAGGGTAGTCTCCTGGGAGCATGCAGCCGCCGAGAGCAAAAGAACGATCAGGAGGAGAGTGCAGCGCGGCAGATTATCCTGCCTTGTGTTTATCCTGCAGGACTTCATCGAGCGCATCGGCTAATAGATGGGCGCGCTTCAGGTAGTCGGTTGCCCCGGTGTCCTGCTTTTTCTTGAGCAGGTGATATTCGTCGGCGACGTTGAGAGCGGCCAGTACTGCCAGGCGCACGGTGTCGATGGTATTGGTGGCTTCGGCCACGGCGCGAATTTTTGCGTCCACGTATTCCGCCAGTTTCAGGATGTATTCGGGGTCGGAGCCGCGCAGATTGTAGGCCTGATCAAAAATCTCAACCCGCACGCTGGAGTTCTGAGGGTCCCTTACCGGTTGGTCTTTTGTCGCAGTAGCCATTGCGTGGTCTCCGAGAGTGCTGTGGGCTTGACGTAGGGGCGCAAATTCTCAGCTGGCCTGTGCCAGGGACTCGATCTGGGCCAGCATCTTTTCTACCCGGCTGCGAATGTCTTCGCGCTCTTTCTTCAGTTGAACAGACTCGCGGCGCAAGCGAACCAGTTCCTCCTCGCGATCCTCCACCTGTTGCCGCAAGCGCTGCACATCGCGTTCCGCATTGGCCTGGGCCTGGCGCGCGGCCTTGAACATCTCTATAGTGCGATAAACTTTCTCCTCCAGCGCCTGGAAATCGTCGGCCGGAACCTGCTCGGATACCTGTTCCACTGCATTTGAGGGCATAAAATCCACGTTCCCCGAAAAGAATAGAAACTTTCCCGCAGTATACTCCACATTCCGGCGGAGAAATCGCGGGCGAATTCATTTTTGCCGGGTCACGTTGGCTATAATGCCTGCTGCAATCAGGAGGTCGGTTATGAAACTTGTCGCCTTTTTCGCCGCAGTGCTGCTGGCACTTTCTCTGCCCGGCGCAGCTAAAACCAAAGTGGGACTCAAGGATGCTCAGGGAAAAGATGTGGGCTCCGTGGTGATCTGGGATAAAGGCCCGGGGGTTGGCCTGGATCTCAACCTGCATGATCTTAGCCCGGGGGAGCACGCCATCCACTTCCACCAGGTCCCGAAATGCGAAGGTCCAGATTTCAAATCCGCGGGCGGGCACTTTAATCCCGAGGGCAAGAAGCACGGCCTGGAGAGCGCTGAGGGACACCACGTGGGCGACATGAAGAACTTTACCGTCGGCGCGGATGGCAAGGCGAAGCTGCGCATGGAAAATGCCGATGTCACGTTGAAGGACGGGCCACATTCATTGTTGAGCAATGGCGGCGCGGCAGTCGTGATCCATGCCAAAGCGGACGATTACAAGACGGACCCGGCGGGGAACGCGGGAGATCGCGTAGCCTGTGGGGTGATCGGCAAGTAGCGGAGGCTTATTTTTTCGGGCGCGCGGTGATGAGGCGGCGCGCGGCCTCATCCAGGGTTTCCGGACGCTTGCAGAAGGCGAAGCGCACCTGCTTCGCCCCGTCACGCGCGTCGCGGTAGAAACTGGAACCCGGCACGGTGGCGACGCCGATCTCCTGGACCAGATATCTGGCGAACGAGACATCGTCGCTGAAGCCGAATGCCGAAATGTCGGTCATCACGTAGTACGCCCCGCGAGGGCGGAAGCACCGGAACCCGGCGGCGGTGAGCGCGGGCAAAAGGTGGTCGCGGCGGACGAGGTATCCCTCCGCCAGTTTGTCGTAATAGGCAGCGGGGAGACTGAGAGCCGCGGCACCCGCCTCCTGCAGCGGGGCGGGCGCACCCACGGTGAGGAAATCGTGGACCTTGCGGATCGCGTTTGTGATCTTTTCCGGCGCGACGGCCCATCCCACGCGCCATCCGGTGACGCTGTAGGTTTTGGACATACCGTTGATCGTCACCGTGCGGTCGCGCATGCCGTCGAGGGACGCCATTGAAATGTGCCGGGTTCCGTCATAGAGGATGTGCTCGTAAATCTCGTCGGTAATGGCCAGCACGTCGAATTCGAGGCAGAGGTCGCGAATCAGCTCCAGTTCCGCGCGCGTAAAGACTTTCCCGGTGGGATTATTCGGGGTGTTGAGGATGATTGCCTTGGTGTGCTTATCGAAGGCGCGGCGAAGTTCTTTCTCGTCGAAGGTCCATTCGCCATTCTCTTCCTGCGGCGGGCGCAGTTTCACGAATTTGGGTCTAGCGCCGCTCAGCACCGAGTCGGGTCCGTAGTTCTCGTAGAACGGTTCGAAGATGACGACTTCGTCTCCAGCGTTGCAGACGGCGAGCAGAGTGGAAATCATGGCTTCGGTCGATCCGCAACAGACAGTTACCTCTTTTTCGGGATCGACGGCGACGTTTTGCCAAGTCTTCATTTGCCGGGCGATAGCGTTGCGCAGGTTCTTGGCGCCCCAGGTAATCGCGTACTGATTTATGTCGGCGGCCACCGCTTCCTGGGCGGCTTGCTTGATTTCGGCAGGGGCGGGAAAGTCGGGAAAACCCTGGGCGAGATTGACCGCTGAATGCAGCATGGCTTGGCGGGTCATCTCGCGAATGACCGATTCGGTGAAGTGCTCAACCTTGTCGCTCAGGAAGTGCTTCGCGGGGGTCTTACCCTGAAACGAAGTGCGGGACGCCATACGAGGCAGACTAGCACAGCCGGAGGAACCAAAACTCCCGCGTGCATGATGGAGAGCGCAGAGCGGGAATGGGCGAGCGACCGCGAAGTCGGGGCGGCTCAGGTGTGCATGCGGCGCTCGTGCGTATCGGCGTCCTTGCCTTGCAAGAGCTTATTGACGGCTATAATGCGCACGCGCTGGACCTTTTGGTGAATAGCCTCAAGCAGTTCCTGGAGAAGGTCTTCCACCTCGCCATCCTGGGTTTGGGGATTGCGACCGGCAGCCGCGATGCGGCCGCAGATTTGGCGGATCCGGTCGTCAAGCCGGCGGTTGTACATACGGGGGAGGGCGCTCGCTTAAAGATGCCGTAATTCTCTTAATTGTTGGATACCCTGCAAACTGTATATGGGGCATCATTGGAGGCGTCCCGCATCACGACGAGGATTCCTGGGATTCGGCCGAAACGTGGGGCTTTACGTTCCGAACCGCTGGGCAGCGCGGGCCTTAGCTTTGGCTGCTTCCTGTTCCCGGTTCTTCGGTGGGGCGGTTGTCTCTAGAGAATGAAGCAACCGCCGGGAGACGTCCGCCACTTCATCTACGGCCGTCAGAAAAAGGGCCTCATTCGATTTGGAGGGCTTGTGAAAGCCGGTGATCTTGCGGACAAACTGCAATGAGGCAGCTCGGACTTCCTCATCCGTGACTGGCGGATCAAAGTTAAAGAGGGTTTTAATGTTCCTGCACATCGGAGATCAACCTCGGAGTTTCCACGCACCGCTCAGCCGACGCGCGGGTCAACTGCTAGAATTCGCGAATCAGGTCGCGAGAATGTCGTCGAAATCTATTCTACCCGCGATGAAGGCTGCCGCAATCAGGCAAACACCGATGTAACTAGGGCAAGATTCTCGCGCGGCATGTTGGCGAACAATTATCGCGTTGTTTGCCGGATGCGGTCTTTCCAGCTTGAAGACCAGCGCGGAACGCATGTTATAATTCTTTATTCTCAGTCGCTTAGAGCACGGAGGACTGTATCGATAAACGTTTTATCCGCACGAACGATCGCATTCGAGCCCGCGAAATTCGCGTGATTGATGATGAGGGACAGCAACTCGGGATTATGCCCCCCTACGAAGCGATCCGAAAAGCCCGCGAAAAGAATTTAGACCTGGTAGAGATTTCGCCCACCGCGCAGCCTCCCGTTTGCCGCATCATGGATTACGGGAAGTATCTTTACCAGCAGGAAAAGAAAGAGCGCGAAGCCAAGAAGCACCAGAAGACGATCACCGTAAAAGAGGTCAAGTTCCGCATCAATGTGGACGACCACGATTACGAGACGAAAAAGAATCATGTGCTGCGCTTCCTGGATGAGGGCGACAAGGTAAAGGCGACCATCTTCTTCCGCGGGCGAGAGATGACCCGCACCGGACTGGGGCGCCAGATTCTGGAGCGGCTGATCAAGGACGTGGAGCCGCACAGCATCGTGGAGTTCCGGCCCCGGCAGGAAGGCAATACGCTGCACGCGATCCTGGCGCCGAAGAAGTCGGACAAGGAGCGCGAGAAAGAGAAGCAGAAGGCTGCTGCTGCGCGCAGTGCGCCGGCCCAGAGCGCTGCTGAGGCGCAGGTCGCCAAGCCCGCGTCGTAAGCGGCGCTGGCACGGATTACAACTTCATCGCAAGAGTCGCTGCAACAAGAGGCATTGAGCCAGTAGGGAAAATGCCTGTGCCGGTTTTGTCTACTTAGCTGGAAGCTAAGAGCTGGAAGCTTTTTTGAGGATCTATGCCGAAACTGAAAACGCACAAGGGCGCTGCCAAGCGCTTCAAGAAGACGGCGAAGGGAAAGGTGAAGCGGGGACATGCGAAACTGCGTCACATCCTGACGTCCAAAGATAAGAAAAATAAACGCAAGCTGGGAAAGTCCGCCCTGGTCAGTGATGGAGATCTGGCGAAGGTCTTGCGGATGATTCCGTACCAGTGAGAGGGATTGCAGATTGTAGATTTCAGATTTTAGATTGAAACAGGTTTTGAGCCGGTCTCAATCTGCCATCACACTCTGAAATCTGCAATGGCTTGGGCGTGTGAAGAGGCCATCGACCGCTGCCAAGGGCGAGTCGTCCTTACCTCCAGCCGCCATAAAACGAAACTCAAAAGGAGATCACCATGCCTCGTGTAAAGCGCGGAACCAAACGCCGCCAAAAACGCAAAAAGATACTGGACCGCGCCAGCGGATATTTCCTCACGAAATCGAAGCTGTACCGTTCGGCGAAAGAGTCCGTGGAACGCGGGCTGAAGTTTGCCTACGCCGGACGCAAGCAGCGCAAGCGACAGTTCCGCTCATTGTGGATTGTGCGCATCGGCGCGGCTGCCAAGCTGAACGGGATGAGCTACAACCAGTTCATCCACGGCCTGAAGAAGGCGGGCGTCGAGTTGGACCGCAAGATTCTGGCGGACCTGGCAGTGAATGATCCCTCGGGATTTGCCAGCCTGGCGACGCAGGCGAAGGGAGCGCTGGCGTAGCCGGTTATTTTTCGCCATCGCACGGAGCAGATTCAAACAACCAAAGTCAAAAGCCCCAGCCTGTCGCACAGAACGCGACAAGGATGGGGCGCCCGCATTTTGTGCAGCCCGCGGGTGCGGTCTTGCTCACATGACTAACCGAACGCAGGAGGACGCGGCGTATAGCGTCCCCACACTGACCGACTATTCGGCGGCGGCGCTGGAGAAGGCTGCTGCGGACTGCATTGCCGCGTGCCGTCGCGAAGCGGGAGAGGTGCGCAACGAGGCGGAATTGAAGGCGTTCCGGGACCGCTGGATGGCTCGCAAGAACGGCATTCTGACGCAGATCAACGATCTTTGGTTGAAGGGCTCCCCGAAGGAAGCGAAGCGTGAAGCAGGAATTCGCGTCAACGAGCTGAAGGGGCGGATCACCGAACTCGTCGAGGCTGCGCATGCGGGCAGCGGCGCTGATTCGCTAGCTTCCGAGGGCATCGATATCACCCTGCCGGGGCTGCGCCGGCCCATCGGGGCGGAGCATCCCGTCATCCGCACCATGAACGAGATTGTCAGCGTATTTCAGAAGCTGGGGTATTCCGTGGCCGAAGGGCCGGTAGTCGAGACGGATTATTACAATTTCGAAGCCCTGAATTTCCCTCCCAACCATCCGGCGCGGGATACGCAGGACACGCTCTTCATTGCCGGGCAGCAGTCGAAAGCGCAACGCGACCGTTTGTTGCTGCGGACGCATACTTCTCCCGTGCAGATTCGCACCATGGAGAAGATGCGGCCGCCGATCCGCATCGTGATTCCCGGGACGGTGCACCGCAACGACCCTCCTGACGCCAGCCACTCGCCCATGTTTCATCAGATCGAGGGGCTGGCCGTCGATACGAATATCACCTTTGGCGATTTGAAGGGCACGCTCGACCACGCCATGAAGGCGCTGTTCGGCTCCAGGGTGAAGACGCATTTCCGGCCTTCCTTCTTTCCGTTTACCGAGCCTAGCGCGGAGCTTTACGTGACCTGCTTCATTTGCGGCGGGAGCGGACGGCGCGGGGCTGATCCCTGCCGTCCGTGCAAGCAGACGGGGTGGATTGAAGTCCTCGGCTGCGGGATGGTGGATCCCAACGTATTCGAGTTTGTGAAAGACAATGGATACGATCCGAAAAAGGTTTCCGGCTTTGCGTTCGGGATGGGCGTGGACCGGTTGGCGCTGCTCAAGTATGGCGTCGATGACATTCAGTTGTTCTTCCAGGGGGACGTGCGGTTTCTGGAGCAGTTTGCGTAGGCAGCTATTAGCCCTTGGCTCCTAGCTAGAGGCTCAGAGCTCAATTTCATGAAACTCTCTGCACAATGGATTCGCGACTTCGTCGATCTCAGCGTCGACAACGATCGTCTCGCCGAAGATCTGACTAACGTCGGGATCTCGGTCGAAGGGATCAGCGGGAGCGGCGCGGAGACCGTGTTCGAGATGGAGATCGGGACGAATCGTCCCGATGCGATGAATCATTACGGGGTGGCGCGCGAGGCGGCGGCGATCTACGATTTGCCGCTAAGAGCTATTGAGCCGGCGTCGAGGCCAGCGGCTAAAGCCGCTCATCTGGAAGCCGCTGACGCGGCCCTGAAGGGCCGCTCTTCCACGGCTCGGGACGCTGCCGCTCGGGACGCTGTCGCTCGGGACGCTGCCGCTCGGGACGCTGCGGATCAACCTGCTCGGGAAGGATCGGTTCGGGGCGCAACTGCTTCGGTGGCGGCGGTTGGGGACGCGCCGTTTCCGGTCACTGTCGAAGAGACTCGGCTTTGTCCGCGGTTCTCGGCACGCGTCATTCGCGGGACCCACATTAAGCCTTCCCCGGCAAGGGTCGTGCACCGGCTCCAATTGCTCGACCAGCGGCCGATTTCAAACGCCGTCGACGCCACCAACTATGTTCTTTGGGAGATCGGGAAGCCGACTCACGTCTTCGACATGGACCTGCTGGAAGGCGGCAGGATCGTCGTGCGCAAGGCCCATGACGGCGAAACGCTGAAGACTCTCGATGGCGTCGAGCGCAAGCTCACCTCCGAGGATCTTGTGGTATGCGACGCGAAGAAACCGGTCGGACTCGCCGGAGTGATGGGCGGGTTCGACACGATGATCACGGAGCGGACGCGCAATATCGTCATCGAGTCGGCATGGTGGGATCCGGGGATTGTGCGCAAAATGTCCCGGCGCCACGGGCTGCACACCGACGCTTCTCACCGGTTCGAGCGCGGCGCGGATTTCGAATCCACCGTTCTGTCTTGCGATCTGGTTGCCAGGATGATTCTGGAATCCGGCGGCGGGGAACTGGTGGGCGAGGTGGTGGATGTGGTCTCGCAGCGCATGGATCAGGCTCCGGTGTTGCTGCGCGTCTCCGAAGTACAGCGCATTCTCGGAGGTCATCTCGATGCCGGACAGATCTTCCGCTTACTCAAGCGGCTGGGTTTTGTTCTCATTCCCGAGGGGCAGCAGGACGCTCAGTTCCGGGTCACTATTCCCAGCTGGCGCCTGGATGTGGAGCGCGAGATCGATGTGATTGAAGAGATTGCGCGGCTGCACGGGTATGACAAGTTCGAGAGCACGCTTCCGGCCTACAGCGGGGCGGTGGCCGAGTTGCCGCACGCGAGGGCGGATCGGACTCTCCGTAGCCGTGCTCTCGCCCTGGGCTATAACGAAGCGTTGTCGTTGACCTTCATCTCGCACGAAGACGCGGAAAAGTTTTCCTCCATGACGGGAGATTCGCCAGGAAAGATTCTGGAGCTGGAGAATCCGTTGAGCGAAGAGGCTTCCGTGATGCGCAGCTCGCTGGCGCCGGGGATGCTGAACATGCTGGCGTGGAACTTGAATCGCGATGTAGCCGACGCGCGGTTGTTTGAAATTGGCAGCGTGTATGGGCTGAAGGGCGGGGAGCGGGTCGAGCCCCGGCGCGCGTGTTTAGGCGCGACGGCATCGGCCGTACGCGAGGCGCTTCCCGCACGTGGGGTGCTCGACGGGAGCAAGGGAGAGCAAGCCGCTGCAGCCGAGGCATTCCGCGGGTTCAAAGGGGATGTCGAGAACCTGCTGGCCGCGTTTGCGGAAGACGTGGCTGACGTGACTTATGACCGCGAGACTGCGGAATACTTTCATCCCGGGCGGTCGGCGCGCGCTCTCCTGAACGGGGCCATGGTGGCGCAGTTTGGGCAGATTCATCCTGAGATCGCTGTGGCGCGGAAGCTGCGGCAGGAAGTGTTCCTGGCCGAGTTTGACCTGGAGCAGTTGTACAGGCTGGGCTTGCGCCCGGTACGCTTCGCGCCGCTCGGCAAGTTTCCCGCGGTCGAACGCGACTTCTCGTTTGTGTTTGGCGACGAGGTGAGTTTTGCAGAGATGCGCCGAGCGGTTGAGAAAGACCGGTCCGCAGAGCTGCGCGAGTTTCGTCCGGTGGAGATTTTTCGCGGTGGATCGATTCCCGCCGGGAAATATTCCGTACTGCTGCGCGCCCGCTACCAGTCGGCTGAGAGGACCTTGCGGGAGGATGAGGTGGCGCAGTGGTCCGGCAGGATTGTGGCCGCTCTTACCGCACTTGGCGGAGTGCAGCGGGCTTGAAGTCAAAGACCCCACCCTGTCGCTTTCGCGACATGGGTGGGCACCGTGATCTTCACGGTCTGTGTGATTGTTAAAGATTTCCGATCCGCCTCCGGCGACCTCCTCACTTTAGATTTCTGATGGCTTGCCGATGGAACGAAGGTGGGAAATTCTCCATCCGGCCAAGCTATGAGTCCGGCTCGGGCCTCGGGCGCAACGCCCATGCTTTACGTGGCGCGGCAGCCGATCTTTGATCGCAAGGAGCAGGTGTTCGGCTACGAACTCCTGTTTCGCGACGGGCTGGAGAATGTCTTTCACGGAGACGCGGATGAAGCCTCCCGGGCGACTCTGGACCGCTCCCTCCTCATGGGCCTGGATGTGTTGTGTGATGGGCGGCGCGCCTTTATCAACTGCACGCGCGAGACTCTGATTCGGGGGTTAGTTACGCTGCTGCCGCCGACCACAACCGTGGTTGAAATTCTGGAATCCGTGCCGCCCGATGCCGAGGTTTTAGCGGCGTGCCAAAGCCTGAAGGAAGCCGGCTACACGCTCGCCCTCGACGATTACGTGGCCAACGACCGCCGGGAGAAGATGGTGGAGATCGCCGACATCATCAAGGTCGAGATGCGGCTGACGACGGCAGGCCAGCGCGCCGGTCTGATCAAGCAGTTCGGTCCCAGGCGCTGCCGGATGCTGGCGGAGAAAGTGGAGACGCAAGCCGACTTTTTGCAGGCACGCGATCAAGGCTTCGTCTATTTCCAGGGTTATTTCTTCCGCCGCCCTGAAATGCTCAGCACACATGATGTCCCGGCCAATCGCTTGAACTATCTACGCATGCTGCAGGAGGTCTCCCGTCCTGAACTCGATCTGCCGCGGGTCGAGAAGCTGGTCAAGGCTGAAGCCTCGGTGTGTTACCGGTTGCTGCGCTACCTGAACTCGACGGCATTCGCGTTCCGCAACGAAATCCATTCTGTCCGTCATGCGCTGACGATTTTAGGGGAGCGCGATTTGTGCCGTTGGGTTCGGCTGGTGGCCGCAGTGGGAGCCGGGCAGGACAAGACCAGCGATCTCGTGTTATCCGCGCTGGTGCGGGGACGTTTTGGCGAGCTGCTCGCCCCGCGGGTTCCGCATGGTGAGTCGGATCTGTTTCTGCTGGGGCTGTTGTCATTGATGGATGCGATGCTGGAGATTCCCATGGAAGAGGTCCTGCGGCGGATCTCTCTGGATCATGCCACCCATGCGGTCTTGCTGGGCCAGCCGAGTCTTCTGAGCGCAGTCTTTCAGTTGATGCTGGCGGAGGAAAGGGGGGATTGGGAAGCGGCGGAGAAACTCAGCCATAGCCTGAACCTGGATCCCCAGGTCATCGCCGGGTACTACTGGGAAGCGCAGCAGTGGGCGCGGGAGCTTGCGGTGACCTAGCATGAAGACACCGGCGGGTTCTGTCGACCAGGGCGGGAACCTCCGGCCCATGGCCTCCTGTGCAAAAAGCCGCAGAGAGGGGGTCTTGCACGGGAGGGCGTGGCCTAGTAACATAAGATTGTTCTCATGAGGCCTCGTTCCCGCGCAGGCCTTCCGCGCCAGCCTTTCCGAAGCGGCGCCTTACGGATCCGATAAACGCAAATCGATTACTACGTATTAGGTTTTCATTCGCAAAGACGCGGTTCGTTTCAGAGTTGGGGTTCGTTCCACTGTGTGTCCAGTCTCAACCCGTAACTGTGTACAGGGCGGAAAGTGCGCGCGAGGCGGAGCTGTGCCCAAGACCCCGCCAGTGGGTCGGCGAGAATCTGTGAAAAATTTGCAATTAGCTGCAAGCGACTAGAGAGGACTATGAACGCAGGACCAGGAAAATCCTCCGGAGGCGGGGGAAGAAGGAGACGGCGAGGGCGCCGTCCACACAATCAGCGCGGCCAGCGGCCTGGGCAGGGCAGCAATCGCGAGAACCGGGACGGAATCTACACCGCTCCCATGGATCACAGCTACCGGGCCGTACTGGCCGGGGGCAACAACGGACATAAGGGCGGCGGGCGCCAGCGCCCGGGATTTGCCACCCAATATCCACAGCCTGAACCCGAGCCTGTACCGCAAGGCGGGGAAGCGCCCAACTCCCGCATCTTTGCCTTCATCGAAGACCTGTTCTTCATGGCGAAGATTCAGGAGACCGCGCGCAAGCTCAATGTGAAGGTGGAGTTCGTCAAGACCGACAAGGACTTGATGGACAAGATGCAGCAGAACGGGGAAGAGAAGCCGTCGCTGATCATCTTCGATCTGAACAATAATGGCGTGAAGCCCCTGACGCTGATTCCCAAGCTGAAAAGCAAGCTGAAGAGGGGCACCTCCATCATCGGATTCCTGTCACACGTGCAGGGAGATCTAAAGCAGAAGGCGCACGAAGTGGGATGCGACATGGTACTGCCGCGTTCGGCATTCTCCCAGAACCTGCCGCAGTTGCTGCGCCGGCATGGGGCTCCGGAAGAAGAACAAAATTCCACAGTTCAGTAACTCCGCGCAAACTCAGCGGGGTGCGATGCCTGATCCCTGCCTGGCCAACGATCCAAGAGTCCGTAGCCCGTCCTGCCCCCGCTGACGTTGCCTCGCGTTGGCGGCTTAGCCGGGAGGCCAGGAGAGCGGACGTCCTCCGAGAAGATGAACGTGCAAGTGAAAGACGGACTGGCCCGCTCCGGGCCCGACGTTCAGCACAGTCCGATAGCCAGCCTCGATGTTCCTCTGGCGCGCGATCTGCGCGGCCGCGAGATGGCAGCGGCCAATGATCTCCGCGTCGCCTTCCTGCGCTTCTTTCAGCCCCGCGAAATGCCTTCGAGGAATGATCAGTACATGGGTGGGCGCTTGTGGATTGACGTCTTCAAAGGCGAACACATGGGCGTCTTCATGGACCTTTTTGGAGGGAACTTCACCGCGGATGATGCGGCAGAAAAGGCAATTCGTGCCGGGATCGGTCATGATCTGCCCAGTTTCTACCGCAAGGGACGTGCGGTCAAGGCCTGAACCGGGACCATTTAGCGCTCCTGGGCAGGCTGCGCAGCGTGGTCTCAATCCAGTCGAACTAAGAATACGGCGCCTTCGGGGGTCTTGGTTTCGGCGGCGAGCTTTTGCGCGCGTTCGTGATCATCATCGAGGACGCGCACTCGAATCCACCAATCTCCCGCGGGACTGGCGAAGCGCAGCACCTTCGCCGTGTGATAGCGGCGGGTGAGATTTTCGGCGAGCCTGCTGGCCACCTGTTCATCAGGGAATCCGCCGATCTGGACCGCCCACTTCCCCCGGGGCGTGGCGACGCTGGGCGACTGCATCAATTCCACTTTCACTTTGGCCACGCCAGGCTTTTTCACGTCCACCTTCTCCGCGGCGGCAAGGGAAAGATCGATGACGCGTCCGCGGATAAACGGTCCCCGGTCGGTGATGCGCACCAGGGCGCTGGAACCGGTCTTGACGTTGGTGACGCGCACGATGGAGCCCAGCGGGTAGGTGCGATGCGCGGCCGTCATGGCGTGCATGTTGTAAACCTCGCCATTCGATCCCCGGCGGTTGTGATAGGGAGGCCCATACCAACTGGCGAGGCCGATTTCGGTGGCGAGGGGGGTGGCAGTGGCCGGCAGGGTTGGCTCGGCGAGGCCGGCATCTTCTGCCGCGTGGGTGCTCTTTCCTTTTGTGCTCGGAACCTTGGCAGCGAGTTCGGGCGTGCTGGGAACGGTTTCAGCCTCCGGAGGGGGAGGCGGAGGGACGTCTACGTGGGCCGCCTTGGGATGGCCGCAGGCACTCAAAAAGAGAATCGAAATGAGTACGATAAACAGCATAGCGCTGAAAGGAAAGCGGCTGCCCGAAAGCCTGGCCCACGCAAAATTTATTTGGTCGGATGCTTCTCCATGTAGTCGGCAAATTCCGCCAGCTTCTGGGAGGCCACGCGCAGAGCCTTGGTGGAGTGGGAGCGCACGGCGGGCACCACCTCGTCGTTCAGGTACTTGATGAATTCCGGAATCTCCCTCTCCAGGCGTTCGGCGGCGTCGTTGATAGTTTTCCCGACGCGCGCCGAAGCGCCTTCCACCTTGCGGTTGAAGTCGTTCATGGTGCTCCTCGTGATGCTGTGGCGTGAATGAGTTCACGCGGGTGCTGCGGATGCCAGGCTCGGGTATTATTTCGTGCTCGGCCGACAAGGTCAATGGTTGAAGATAACTCGATGGTGCCGCGAGGTGGACAGCCCAACGGGCTGTCCCCAGGTGTCTGGATCCGACTTGGGAACTTTCGGCGAATGGTGGGATCAATCGATGCAAACGGAGATGCGCGCCTTCGTGCGATAGAATTCCGCCTTCATGAACTCGCCGCCTAATTCGACGGGTGCGCCACCGGCGGCAAACTTCCGCCGCTTGCTGCTGGCCTGGTACGACGCTCATGCCCGGCCTTTGCCCTGGCGCAAAGATTGCGATCCTTATCGGGTTTGGGTTTCTGAAATCATGCTGCAGCAAACCCGGGTTGCCGCGGTCATTGAGCACTATCACGCGTTCCTGCGGCGCTTCCCAACTGTCAAGAAACTGGCCGGAGCACGGCAAAGCTCGGTGCTGGCTGCCTGGAGCGGGCTGGGATATTACAGGCGTGCGCGCATGATGCATGCGGCGGCGAAAGTGATCTCGCGGGAGTTGCGCGGGAATTTTCCCGGTACGGCCGGCAACCTGCGATCCTTGCCCGGAATCGGGCGGTATACGGCGGCTGCGATTGCCAGCATTGCCTTTAACGAGCCGGTGGCGGTGGTGGATGGAAATGTGGAGCGGGTGCTGCAGCGCTTTTCGGGCAGACGGCTTGCGCCGGAGGAGATCTGGCAAACGGCTGAGGTCTTGCTAGACCGCGCGCGCCCCGGCGACTTCAATCAGGCCATGATGGAGTTGGGAGCCACCGTGTGCACTCCGCTTGCGCCGGCTTGCCTTGGATGTCCTGTGGCCGGTTTATGCGCCACCCGCGGCGAACTGCCAGCCATGCCCAAGCCGTCAAGGCAGAAGAAACGCGAGGTCCACTATGCACTGGATTGCCGCCAGCGGGCGGTGTACCTGGTGCAACGTCCACGGGACGCGCGGCTTATGGCCGGGATGTGGGAGTTGCCCGAGATCCCGGCGAGCCGCACCCGGGCTGCTCACTTTCGTCTGCGGCATTCCATTACGGTGACGGATTACACTGTGCTGGTGCGGCGTTCTGCGCCGGCTCCCGGCACTCCGGGCCGGTGGGTCCCCGTGGAGAAGTTGGGCAGCCTGCCCCTCACCGGACTGGCGCGAAAGATATTGCGTAAGGCTGACTTAATCTCCGCCAGCCGCGCGGCGGTTTAATCCCGTGGCTGGAATGAGTCATCTAATCCAAAGAGTGAAAGCATTGTTCGGAGGACGATCCATGAAGGTATTGCCTGCCGGTGCGAAGGCGCCCGAAATTGAACTGAAGGCGGCAGATGGGAGCAAGTTCTCGCTGCAGACGCAACTGGCGCGCGGGCCCGTTGTGCTGGTGTTCTTCAAAGTTTCCTGTCCCACCTGCCAGTACGCGCTTCCCATGTACGAGCGGCTCCACCAGGCATATGGCAGCCGTGGGGCCAGCCTGTTCGGGGTCTCCCAGAACGACGCGAAGGAGACGGCGGCATTCATCCAGGAGTTCCGGATCAGTTTTCCCGTCTTGCTCGATGATACCCGCTCCTATCCCGTCTCCAATGCCTACGGGCTCACCAATGTTCCGAGCATCTTCTGGATCGCCCAGGACCAGATGATCGAGGTTTCCAGCGTGGGCTGGTTGAAGAGCGATTTCGAGTCGATCAACCGCAAAATGGCAGAGGTGGGCAAAGTGTCGCCATCAGTCGTTTTCAAACCTGGCGAAGAAGTGCGGGATTTCCGCGCGGGTTGAGGGTCCAAAAATTAGGCGCCGGTCGGCGCTTACCCGAAAGCAAGGGGGACGCAGGGGGCCACCAGGAGCGCCCAGCCGGACAAGGCCGGTTGGAGCCTGTTCCGGCGGTGGCTGCACTCTCGTGCCCTATTTGTACATACTTCCTGTGGGTCTGGACGGGACCGTTCCATTACAATTCTTGCAGATCTTCATAAGAAAGCATTTTTGTTGGTACGCCGCTTCGTCGGGGGAGAAACCTATCTATGCAAGGGATGGCGAAGACAGTCTCAGTGTGCCTGGTCATGTGTTTGAGCCTGCCCGGGTGGGCGGAGGGAAACGGGGGAAGCGCCAAGGCACCTTCGGTGCGGTTGCCCGGGCCTGCCTACGTTGCGCTGGAGACCATCAATCCCGAACACATCCGGTGGCACGTCCGCTACCTGGCGCATGATCTGCTCGAAGGGCGCGGAGTGGGGCAGCGTGGCGGAGATCTGGCCGCGGAATACATTGCCACGCAGTTCGCCGAATATGGCCTCAAGCCCGCGGGGGATCATGGAACCTACATGCAGAAAGTCCCGCTGGTCGGAATCACCACCTTGCCCGAAACCCAATTCACCCTCGTTCCCAAGCGCGGCGAGGCCATGAATCTGAAGCCCCTGGACGAGTATGTTGCCTACGATCAGACGCAACAGCCGGAATCCTCTGTGGATGCCGAGATTGTATTCGTGGGATACGGCATCGAGGCTCCGGAATACAACTGGGACGACTATAAAGGCGCCGATGTTCGAGGCAAGGTTTTATTAATGCTGGTCAACGAGCCGCCCTCGGATGATCCCAAGTTTTTCAAGGGCAAGGCGCTCACCTATTACGGGCGGTGGACCTACAAGTACGAAGAGGCGGCCCGCAAAGGCGCGGTCGGCGTGCTGCTGGTGCATCACACCCAGATGGCGAGCTATCCCTGGGAAGTGGTGCGGAACTCGAACTCCGGCGAGCGGTCGGCATTAAAGCTCGAAGGCCCTGCGCTGAAGGTTGCCTCCTGGATCCAATTGGACGTTGCCGGGCGGCTGGCGTCCGCTTCGGGCGCGACTGTGGAGAAACTGATGAGTTCGGCGCAGTCCCGGGACTTTCATCCCGTGAACCTCGGAGCACGGCTCAAGGCTCACATGGTGAGCAAGGTGCGGAATTTTGAATCGAACAATGTGGTGGCCATTTTGCCCGGCTCGGACCGCAAGCTTTCCGGCGAGGCCGTGTTGTATACGGCGCATTACGATCACTTCGGGGTCCGCGCGGACATGCCGGGAGACAACATCTTCAACGGGGCGGATGACAACGCAACCGGGTGCGGCATTCTGCTCGAACTGGCGCGGGCATTTGGGACGGCTTCGATCCGGCCGCGACGCTCCGTTCTGTTCGCGGCGGTCACCGCCGAAGAGCAGGGACTGCTGGGGTCCGAATATTTGGGCCAGCATCCTCCGATTCCAGCCGGGAAAATCTCGCTCGACTTGAACTATGACGACGTGAAGCCGCTGGGCGCGCCGGAAGAAGTCCAGGTATCCGGGGCGGAGCGCACCAGTTTCTACTCGAACGTTGAGGCTACGGCCAAAGAATTCCGGCTGGCCATTCGTCCGGATGCGCGCCCCGAGGCCGGACATTTTTACCGTTCCGATCATTTCAGCCTGGCCCGCGTCGGCATTCCATCGTTTTCGATCAACGAAGGGGCAAAGTTCAAGGGGCATCCGGAATCCTGGGGACTGGACAAAGAGCGCGAGTACGTCGAAAAGCATTATCACCAGCCCAGCGACGAGTATCGCCCCGAGATGGACTTTGTGGGTGACTCAGCAATGGCGCGTTTCGGGTTTGCGCTGGGCTGGGAAGCTGCGAGCGCACCGAAACTGATGGGATGGCAAAAGGGAGATGAGTTCGAGGCCGCGCGGCTGAAGAGTACGGGTCAGTAGGCTGGCTTCTCCGATTCATCCGTTGCCGGGCTGACCGGGAGCGGTACCGCTCCTAACGCGTCCATGCCGTTGAAATTCTCGTCCACCCGCACCCAGCCAACTTTTTCGTCGGAGATCTTGATTTTCACCCACCACTCGTTGACTCCATATTCGCCGACAACTGCCGCGCAGTCTCTAGAGCAGCCGCTTCCGTCTTTCTCGGTGATGAAGCTGCAGTCTTCCTCTTTATGCCATGCGCCTTTTGCCCAGATATTGGCAAACCCCTCTCCGATGGTCATATAGCGAAGTAAGACATCCCCAGGTTTCAGGCCGAGGCGGGGAATCTCGCGTCTTACCAGGATGCGATCAGGTTTGAGGGTGACGTGCACACCGGTGAGACCCAGCACTTCCTGCCCGGGTTTGATCCTATCGATTTGCCTGCGATCGCTCCTCCAGGACGAATAAACCGCTGATTCCTTTATCACCTTCCATTTGCCGAACGTGCAGCCTTCGAATGGACAGGCGTTTTCGTCTATCACAGGAAGACTGGGCTCTGCGGCGTCCGATTGTCCAGCGGCAAGGACTGCTGACGGGAGTTGTGCCGCGGCAGCGAGCGTCGCAACTGCCAGCGTGGAGAGAATCAGGACGGCAACCCGATGGCTGATCATCGTCCGCGGATGATACAGCGATCTGCCCAGCCGAGAATGTTACGCAAGTGTTTTGCACGAGCTATGGCCGCGGCCTGTCGTTAGCGGCGTCACGCGACCCCACTTGCCAGGCCCGGCGGTGGGGTTGGGTCAACCTTTTCTCGCACCCATAACCTAGGTAACTTTAGGCGTCTCGCGCCCCATGCTAGCCTCGATATGTAGTTTGTAAATCAGCAACTTCCGAAAAGATTCCTGCTAAGGATGCCGAAAATCCCCATCTTTCGCCTGGGCGGCAGGCCGGAGAAACCGGCGCTGCCCCAGTTGACTGCCTCCACCCCATCGATGTTCCTGGAAGGAATTTCAGTAGGCGTCGACAACCTGCGCCACGACGTGGTACTCAGCCCCAGGTTTACGGAACTGGCACGCGCTCACATCATGCGGCTGCTCACCCGGCATGGGGAACTCGATGGAGGGATCAGGCCGGACACACCGGGGGGGCAGGGACCTTCATGGATGCGCAGCCAGGCGCAGGCCACGCGACCGAAGCAGGATGCCGGGGAGTGGAAGGCGGCATTGACCGAATTACTGGTCGGCTCCCTGAATCGGGCGAAAAAAGAGTCCAAGCTATCGATTGACTTGCTGGCGCGGCTGGCGGTGACCAAGTTCCTGCGCACGGAGATGAACCAGCAGTTTGCGCAGGTGGTGGAACGCTGCCGGGTGCAACTCAAGAATCTCGACAACGCGCGCCAGCAGAGCGCTCACGAATACCGCGAGCGCATTGCGGGCTTTCAGGTGCGCAAGAAGATCATTCTGCGCAAAACCGGACAGGACATCTTCGAAACCCTGCGCGAAGTGGAAAAGAGCACGCTGGCGCGCACCCGCCGCTCGTTATTTGGTCAGGAAACAAGCACCGGGCCATGGTTCAGTTATCCCCTGTTCATGAATCGTCTGCTGTTTTCCGAAGATGGGCGTGACGATTACCTGTGTGCGGAATATTACGTGATGCTGGGCAATTGGGATCGCGACCCCGACCGCTATGGGAGGCTGCGCGAGATTGCTTCCGGGTTCCTGCGCTCCCTCTATGGCGAAGAGGTGAGTGCAGAAACCATAGATTCCTGGATGAACGTGCCCGATAACGCGCGGGAACTGGTGGGCACAGGGACGCCGGAGGATTCCGGCGAGGGGTTGGCGCAGCAGGAACGGCTCGCAACCTGGGTTCGCCTGCTGGAGGACGAGCGGGTAATGGAGAATGTGATTGCCTCCTATCACGTGGTGCCGCTTCTTGGTGAATACGCTCCCCTGATCAATCCTCAACAACTCAAGAATGCCCTGGTGGACCGTCCCGAGTGCGACCGCGTGGAGCGCATGATTCACGAGCACGGCAAGCTCTCCCCGAATAGCCTGTACGGTGGGGTGGCCAAGGTGGCAGGCTGCCGCGGCGCGGAGCGGGCGAAGGTAGCAGCTCGCTTTCTGGGCGATTTCTTCCATTATCATCGCGACCTTCGCCGGTTGGAGGTGCTGAACGCGGCGCTGGATTCGATCAACCTCGTAACTAACGAACGTCTGCAGGAACTCTCGCGGGTGAACGGCACCCTGTACCAGTTTTTGCTGCCGGAAGAAAAAGGACAGTCGGATTCCGAGCAGGTTTTGCGCCATGTAGTGCTGAAGGCCGACGTGCGCGACTCGACCCGTCTCACGCGGATGATGATGGAAAAGGGGCTGAATCCGGCGTCCTATTTCAGCCTGAATTTTTATGGTCCAGTGAACCAGTTGTTGCAGAAGTACGGCGCGCAGAAGGTGTTCCTCGAAGGCGATGCCATCATCCTGGCGATTCTGGAACGGGAGGGCGAGCCCAGCCTGGCGGTAAGCCGCATGGCCGTCCTGGCGCGCGAAATTATCGAACTGGTGCGCGGGTATAACGAACTGATGCAGCGTTCGGGCCTGCCGCAACTGGAACTCGGGATCGGTATTACGCTGCAGGACTCGGCCCCGCTTTACCTGATGGACGGAGAGCATCAGATCATGATCTCTGAGGCGCTGAATGAAAGCGACCGCCTCTCGGCCTGTAACAAGCGAGCTCGCAAGGTGATGGAACCCCAGGCCGGTCCCTTTCACGTCTATGCATTCCAGGCGGCGGAAGTGGATGACAACGGCAACCCCGAAGAAGTGACCCTTAGCTTCAATCTCAGCGGCATTCGCATGAACGAGGCGGCATTCCGCAAGTTACAGCAGGAGATCAGCCTGGAACCTTTGAAGGTGAAGCTGCCTCCTTCGATTGCTTCATCCGACAAGGGAGAATACCGGCTGTACAGCGCGACGGTTCCTGTGGATCGGGATATCTTCCGCAAGATCGTGGTGCGGGAGAGTCGCATTCCCCGGATCGACTCGGCGGACTTCGCCGTCAAGGGCTGGACCGAGCGGCGGTACTACGAGATTTGTACCGACCCGGCGATCTATGCTGCGCTTGAGAAACGCAAGGCGACCAGCGGCTGACCGGTTTTTGCATCGCGCGGATCCGCCAACCCGTTAGAAATTCGCCCGCGTCGGGCGAAAGGGAATCTGGAACGTCGCTTCGACGTCGACAGGGGAACCATCCTTGGTGGCGGGTTGAAATTTCCACTGTGCCACCGCATCTGCGGCGAAACGGTCGAGGCGCTCGTCTACTCCGCGAAGCACCCGCACGTCCCCGACACTTCCGTCAGCATGAATTACGGCATACAGAATTACCGTTCCGGCCACGTTCTGCCGCATCAGCTGCAGCGGGTAGGCCGGGTCCACTTTCCTGATGGCCATGGGCTGGGAGAGATTCGCAGGCGGGGCTCCGCCTGCGCGGCTGGGCTCACGATTCTTTTCCGCAAAGCGAATGATCCAGCTCCCGCCGGCGGAATTGAGATTTGGCATATTCAGGGTGAGCGAGTAGAACCTGCGTCCGGCAAAGACCGTCCTCTCTGCTTCGGAAAGCCTGGCCGCGCTTTCCCCAGGCGGAGCGGAGGTAGTGCTCAAAGTCGGCGGCCGAGCGCTCGCCAGCAGCCTGGGGTTCACGGATGCGGCACTCTTGCCTGACTCCGTGCTGCCTGCCACCGGAGAGGTTGTTTCCGCGATCTTTCCCACGTAGAGGCCGGAGGGGAGGTCACTCTTTTTCTCGCCACTGCGATTTGTGCCGGTCCCGCTTCCCGTGGCGCCCCCCGCGCCGGGAGTACCGGACGCTCCCGCGTGGCCCTCCGGAGTAGCGGTGAACGTCCCCCGGCGGTTGCCGGCGGGAGATTCTGGGGGAGCGGCCACAGCCGGGTGGAGGTTCAAGGCAATGACTCGTCCTCGCGACCCAAGGGCAGCCGACGAACTTGTACCGGAAACAGACGGAGGCGGAGCCACTACCGCCGTACCGGCTGCTGTGAACTTTCCGGCGGGAGGAATGCGTTGCGCGGCGACCGGCAACTGCGGCGCCGGAGCGATCACGGCGCTCGGGGCAATATCCATTGCACCCCAGGAACGCGCCGGGGCTGATTGAACACTGGGTGGGGGCGCAATGAGAGCGGGCTGGAAATCCTGAAAGGCGGCGGTTGAGTCGGAAGCGCGCAGGTCGGGTGGAGGCACCACAACCGCGCTTGGCAGTGCTGGCGTACGGCGCTGGGGATTAACCTGGGCCGCATCCGGCGGCGGGCTTACCACAGCATTCTGTACCGGCGGCATCCGCCTGATCTCGGCGGCGGGCGTTAAGGGAGCATCGGGAATATCCAGCCGCGGCCGCGCCTCGTCCGCCCATGCGACCATGTTTGGCAGTGCAATGTCGCGCTTCAGCTTGATCTTTTGCGGGCTGACGACGGTTTGCCCACGGTTGTCCGCTTCTGGAGGGACCGAAATAATCGGCTGGCGAGAGAATTCTGGATCGGCCTTCTGGAGCTGCGCGGAAGGGGGCTGGCCTGTATCGAGGGGGGGGAAGAGCATCCAAAGCGTTGTAATAGATCACCTGCGAATGCTCGAAAGTCGGATTCGCAACGGTGCGTGGTTGCATGGCCAACAACCGCGCCAACCCCACCAGGAGTACGCCGCCCATGACGTGGTACACCGCGGATTCCAGAAACCGCCGCCACGGAAGGCTGCGCTCGACGAATACGTCACGCCAGAACTCGCCCGGCGGGCTGTCCAGTGAAAGCAAGGGAGGTTTCCGGGGAGTCAGCAGCGCGCCGAGATTGCCGAAGAACACGCGGGGCCGCGAAGGCAATTCCACCAGAAACCGTGGAACTGCATGAGCCGCCGTCAGTTCGGCCGTGGGCTGGATTGCCGGCATTCTTCTTATACTAGACTCCCAGGCGAGACCGGGCATAGCCGGAAGGGCAGCCGGAGTGCGAGTTGTCGATGCTGCGCGAAGTGGATTCCCGCCTTCTACCCGTTTCTCGCTGCCGCCGGGGTTCGCACAAGAAAGCATTTATAATCTTTGGTTCAGCTCATCGCTGTCATTCTCACTGTAAGGACAAACCTTGCTTGATTTCTTAGGAGATTTACGCCGCACGCAGATGTGCGGAACGCTGCGGCCGTCCGATGCCGGGAAGAAGGCCGTGCTTATGGGTTGGGTGAACCGGCGGCGCGACCTGGGCAACATTATCTTTATCGATCTGCGCGACCGTAGTGGCGTGACCCAGGTCGTGTTCAACCGAGAACGGAATGCGGCGGCTCATGATCGCGCCGGGGAACTTCGCAATGAGTATGTGATTGCGGCGATCGGCACCGTGAAGCTGAGGGATGCCGATACCGTCAACAAAAATATTCCGACCGGCGAAGTCGAACTGCTGGTGGACGAGATTCGCGTCCTGAACGAATCCAAGCTGCCGCCATTTCTTCCCTCGGACACCGCGCTGACCAATGAAGAGACGCGCCTCAAGTATCGCTACATCGATTTACGGCGCGAGCAGATGCAGTTCAATATCGAGACGCGGCACAAAGTCGCGAAAGCAATCCGGGATTACCTGTCTTCCCAGGGATTTTTCGAGATCGAAACGCCCTTTATGACTCGGTCCACGCCCGAGGGCGCGCGCGATTACCTCGTGCCCAGCCGGGTGCAGCCCGGAACTTTTTATGCCTTGCCGCAATCGCCGCAGTTGTTCAAGCAGATCCTCATGATTTCCGGATGCGACAGGTATTTCCAGATTGTGCGCTGCTTTCGCGACGAGGACCTGCGCGCCGACCGGCAGCCCGAGTTTACTCAAATCGATCTGGAGATGTCGTATCCGCAGGCGGAGCGGGTGTGGGAGGTGGTGGAGGGATTCCTGACGGCGGCTTTTGCCGCGACCGGGGAAAAGATTGCGACTCCGTTCCCGCGAATGGATTACGACGAGGCCATCCGCCTGTATGGAATCGACAAGCCCGATTTGCGCCTGCCTCCGTTTACCGATGTTCGCGACTGTTTCACGGAGGAGAACCTGCAGGAGTTAGCCATCAATGGCAACCTGCCGGTGATTGCCCTCCGCACGCCCAAGGTCGGCGAGCTGTCGCGCAAAGAACGCGACGACATCAAGCCGATGTTTCATTCCAAAGGCGGGGCCCGGGTTTACGAAGACTTCAAGCGCATTGGCAACAAATATCCGGCGGCCGCCGATGCGATCGCGAAGAAGACGGTGATGGAAGAGGGGGATCTGATCGTGCTGGTGGCGGGATCGGCGCAGGCCGGGCCGCAGACCGCCATGCCTGCCCATCGCAAGGTGACGCCGGCTGAGTTGGCTATTTATGCCTCCGCAGGGCTGCTTCGGCTCGCCTTGGCCCAGAAGTATGCCGACCGGCACGGGATTTTCAAGAAGACCGGCGATCCGGCAAAGGATTACCGCTTCCTCTGGGTCACGAACTTTCCCATGTTCGAGTGGGATGAAGGTGAGAAGCAGTGGATGGCCGCGCACCATCCATTTACGTCTCCGCACGAGCAGGACATGAGCTTGCTCGAGCAGGGAGTCGAGTCGGTGAACGATCCGCAGTCGACCCTCAGTTCGGTGCGGGCGCTGGCCTACGACGTGGTGCTCAATGGCACCGAACTGGGCTCAGGATCGATTCGTATTCACCGCCAGGACATTCAGCGCAAGATCTTTCGTGCCCTGGGCATGACTGATGACGAAGCGAAGTCTCGTTTCGGGTTCTTTCTGGAGGCGCTGGAGTATGGCACCCCTCCCCACGGAGGAATCGCGCTCGGGCTTGACCGGATTGTCATGATTCTGGCGGGCGCAGAGAGCCTTCGCGAGGTGATTCCGTTCCCCAAGACCGCGCGTGCTGTCGACTTAATGTGCGACGCGCCCACGCCGGTTAGCGATCGGCAACTGCGGGAGTTGGGGATCTCATTGAAGAAATGAGGACCGGCCGAGTGCCCGGACCGCATGATAAGAGAGTTACAGATGCTGACAGCTTTGTCGCTGGAAATAGCATCTGAGTCATCGATGAGCGCACCCCACCGGCCGAGTCGGCCTTATTTGACCGCAATGACGATTCTCATAACGCTCGCAACCCTGAGTTGCAGCGGACAGGATTTCGGCTTCTTGCAGCCCAAGCCCGAAGACCTCTGCAAGTGCCTGCCCGTGGAGCCGGACATCGCCGATTATCGGCATGCCGCTAAGCACGTCCCAATCCCAAACCTCACTCCAGAGGAGGTTTCGGTCGCGGTCATTCTCACCTGGCCTCAGGATATTTTTATACCTCCCGATGCGCCGCGAAGTGGCCGCGAACTCAACGTGTTTCACATCGCCCAGGCGTACTTACAGAACGTAAGCGTGAACGCGCTGGACTGTGATGTTTCGATGGAGATCTCGCACACCGCGGACAAGAGTTCGGCGCGCATGATCGTCGAAACCCCCGTTGACAGCGAATACTGCAGCGCCCGGCAAAATCTGCAGGCGCAACTGAAGCAGCACGGATTTAACCTCGACTCGCAACACGGAGGGGAGCTTCCGCAGGCGCTACCCATCGATGTGGTAGGAATGGCCTTCGAAGATTTTGAGCACGATCGTGGCCCGGTAGCGACCTTATGGGAGCTTCATCCGGCGATTGTGACCTTGCAGTGATCGCTTACCCGCTTACCAGCGATCCGCTCACCACGTCCGTGACCGGCGTCCTTTGCCAGCGGTTGGCCTCGTGCTTGCCGCGCAGGCGCAGCTTCAGGTAATTATCCGTCAGGGCTTCGGTAAACTCGCCCCCGCAGTCGCTGCCCACAACATTCAGGGTGATGGCTTCGACGGTCCTGCCCAGGAAGCTTCTCATGAAGGCCAGTTTCTTTTCCGCGCCCACTTCCCGCAAGATCCGGTTTCTTTCGCGCGCCAGGTGTACGGGCACCTGATGCGGTATGTTCGCCGCCGCAGTGCCTGGACGCGGCGAATAGGTGAAGACGTGCAGGTAGGTGAACGGCAGGTCCTCAATCATCTTTCGCGTGGACTCGAACTCCTCTTCGCTCTCCCCGGGGAATCCAACCATCACGTCAGCGCCGATGGCAGCAGTCGGCATCGCGGCCCGGATGGTTTCGATCTT
>DASREX010000174.1:0-44244 GCA_035651855.1 Candidatus Sulfotelmatobacter sp. | reverse complement strand
TGTCCGGCTCGATCTTGCAGGTCCACGCGCCCAGTCGCATTGTGCCACCGAGCTCTTCCACGCCGCGCAGCTCGCGCAACTTGTAAATGACGCGATGCGGCGTCGCCGGATCAAACTCGCTGGAATTCGCCTCCTGCAGTCCTACCACGTTGCGCGCGAACTCGATGCAAGCCGTCTGCATTCCCAGGCAAATCCCGAAGTAAGGGACCTTTTTCTCCCGCGCATAACGAATGGCAATCAGCATCCCTTCGATCCCGCGCTTGCCGAATCCGCCGGGCACCAGAATGCCGTCGTAACCCTCCAACTGGGATTCATAACTGTTATCGCCGGTCTCCAATCCTTCAGCTTCGATCCAGTTCAATTGCAGCTTCAGGTTGTGGGCCAGCGCCCCGTGCACCAGAGCCTCTTTAAGCGATTTGTAGGAATCTTCATATTCCACATACTTGCCGACGATCCCGATCGTGACCGTATCTTTCGGGTTGTAAACGCGATGAACAATGTCTTCCCACTTGGACAAATCCCGATCCTTCGCCTGGATGTGCAGGCACTTCAAAACCAGCGTATCGACATTTTCATTGGCAAATACCAGCGGCACTTCATACACCGAGGCCACATCCTTGGCGGTGATCACCGCGTCTTCCGCCACGTTACAGAACAGCGCGATCTTCGACTTGATGTCCTTGGCCAGGAACCGGTCGGTGCGGCACAAGAGGATATCCGGCTGGATTCCGATACTGAGCAGTTCTTTCACGGAGTGCTGGGTAGGCTTGGTCTTCAACTCCTGCGCCGCGGCAATAAACGGCACCAGCGTCACGTGCACGAACAGCGTGTGCTCTCGTCCCAACTCCTGCCGCATCTGCCGGATCGCTTCCATAAAGGGCAACGATTCGATATCGCCCACCGTTCCGCCTATTTCTACGATCGCGACATCTACGTCCTGCGCCACCTTCTTCATCGCGGCTTTGATTTCATTGGTGACGTGCGGGATCACCTGCACCGTCTTTCCCAGGTAGTCCCCGCGCCGCTCCTTCGCGATGATCTGCTCGTAGAGCCGTCCCGTGGTCCAGTTGTTATCGCGAGAAAGCCTGGCGTGCGTGAAGCGCTCGTAGTGCCCCAGGTCGAGATCGGTTTCCGCTCCATCGTCGGTGACAAAGACTTCGCCGTGCTGAAACGGCGACATGGTCCCCGGATCCACGTTCAGATAGGGATCGAACTTCATGATGTTGACCTTGATCCCGCGGCTCTCCAGCAGGCAACCGATGGAAGCCGCGGCCAGTCCCTTGCCGAGTGAAGACACAACTCCGCCCGTCACAAAGATGTACTTCGCTGGCATCTCTTCCTCGCTTTAGATTGTTTTTGAGAAATTGTGCAGGTGGGGTGCACGATCAATTATGGCAGAACTTACCTGTGGAAAGATACGGTAGAAATCCCGGCACGGACAAAAAAGCGGGCGGCGTCCTCGGCCGTCCGGGGGGCGCCGCGTTGACTATCCCCGCAACCTCGGCGAGAATAAGACAAGGTTCCGCGCAACAACATTGGTATCTACAAAGATGGGCCTGTGGCGCAGCTGGGAGCGCGCTTCCATGGCATGGAAGAGGTCGTCGGTTCGATCCCGACCAGGTCCACCAAATTCCTCAACGCTTTAGCTCCATGAGCCGGGGACCTTACCCGTATTCATTTCCAATTCAGCGAATCCCATTCCCCAGATACAAAGTGGAGAAGTCGCGCATCTGCGTGTAGAGATAGTTTTTTTCGTCCGGCGTAAAGATTGGGGGAAAAAACAGGACGATCCCGGACGGATCCACTGGCGAGATTGCGACAAATTTCTCTCTTGTACCGGTACGCACATTCAGCTTTTCGAGATTGAGGGGGACTGCATATAAATCAGCGGTCACGTAGAGCAAATCTTTAGTCGGCGACGCACCAATGACCTGATCCGCGCCCGTGGCGCCGAGGACCTGCCGGGGAGCCTCCCCGTTCAGGCCGTAAAGCTGTAAGGCACCACTGGCATCACGCGCCACAACGTAATCTGCTCCTGCGAGAGTTACGAAGCGCCCATCAATGCCTTCCGGAGTGATAGGGCGAGGTGCCCTCCCAGGGAGATCCTGCACCCAGACACGCAGCGGATGTTCGCCGTCGCTCCCCCGCACGACCAGGCGCTTTCCGTCGCTGGCCCAATTGGCGCTGCGATAGTGAAAGTGCGGAGCCGTCACCATTTTCATCTCTCCGACGCCAGTGGGCAGAAGCTGAACCTTAGAGGTGTCTGAAGGAAGGATCGATGTCACCCACTTGTTGTCAGGTGAGATAGATCCTGCGACTCCGCTGCCCAAGAGCGTGGCCGGAGAGCCGTCGGTCCTCTGCAAATAGACTCCATAGTCAATCCCTGCGCTACCGTCCCAATCGCCTATAACAGCGAGTTTGCCGTCGTCTGAGATCGAAGCCGCCATTAAAATCTGTGCCCAAGACCATCGCCGGGTGCTGCCATCGCTCTGCCTGATGACAACCTCATAGCGTCGTTCATTGTGCGTCAAAAGCATGTTCTGCTCGGGACCCACATCCTCCAGATAAAGGCCTCCGGGCGGTCGCAATATCAGGCGCTGCTTGCCGGTTCGAGTGACGGCGTACAGGTTTCGGTCGGTATCGACACCCGCTGTGGCAGTGAACAAAACCTCACGGCCATCGGGCGACCATGCCAGCCCTTGCTCGCCTTCCCACTCCTGCGTTAGCGGTTGGATGCGCCCATTCAAGTCCGCCATCATGACTGTGCCTCGGTCATCGCCAAGCAGCGGATGATTTACAAAGGCGATTGCATCTCCTTGCGGAGATACGCGCATGTGGCTGATATTCCCAATGGTCTCGAACAGCGTCTTGCCGATCGGATATTCAAGACGACATCTTGCATTTACGACCCGAGCCACCGCCAAAGTCCCATCGGGAAACCAATCAGCCTCGAGAACATCGTCGAGTAGTTCGCGGGGAGATCCCCCGCCGACGGGCACGCGAGCCAGCCGGCCGGGGTTGCCCCACATTCCGGAATGCAAAGCAATCGCCAACTCGCCTGAGCGGGAGATTGCCAGTAATCGCGCCGGAGGCAAGTCGAGCGGACGAACCTCTGTCCCGTCTGTGCGTGCGGTGTAGATCTTTGTCTCCGGTGCGTCCCAGGCGGCGCTGTAGACGATCGTTTTTCCGTCTGGCCCAAAGCGAGCGGTCGAGAGATAACCTATGCCAAACGTCAACTGACGCCATTCGGACTGGTGAGGGCGAGAAGGCCACGCGAGCCATGACAGGAAGATCAGCGCGAAAGCCAAGGCGGAAACAGCAATGGCCAGCATTCTGTAAGGTCGGCGGACTGGTGGAACCGCATTTGCCTGGGTGGACGAGCCCGCGGCTATACTCTCGAGCGCAAAACCCAAATCCTTGGCCGATTGGAATCTCTGGTTCGGATCTTTCTCCAGGCAGCGGTGCACGATGCGCTGGAGCCCGGGTGGTATCGGCAGCTGCGAGCCCGACGAGAGATCGACGGGTTCTTCCTTCAGAATCGCCGTCATGGTTTCGACCGAAGAACTTCGGCGGAAGGCGCGCTGTCCGGTCAACATTTCGTAAAGGACAGCGCCGAGAGCGAAAATGTCACTTCGAGGATCGACTGACTCTCCCCGCACCTGCTCTGGAGACATGTAGCCCACAGTTCCTACAAGCATGCCTGCCGAGGTATGCGTACTCGAAGCGAGTGTCGCATCGTTGGGTTGCAGCGCTGAGTCGGTCTGCTTGGCGAGGCCGAAATCCAGAATCTTGGCGCGTGACTCTTTTGTGAGAAACAAGTTGTCGGGCTTCAAATCGCGGTGAACGATTCCCTTCTCGTGCGCCGCCGCGAGTCCCTGAGCGACTTGAATCGCGAATTCGATAGTGCGCCTGGCGGGCACGGGACCGTCAATCAGTTTCTCGCGGAGACTCGCCCCTTGCAGTAATTCTGTGACGATGTAGTGCGTGCCGTCCTGGGTACCAATGTCGTGCACAGAAAGAATGTTCGGATGATTCAAGGCAGCAATGGAGCGGGCCTCCTGTTCAAACCTTCGCAGGCGGTCGGCGTCCGTGCTGAAAGATGATGGCAAAACCTTGAGCGCAACATCCCTCCCGAGGCGAGTGTCGCGAGCGCGGTACACCTCCCCCATTCCGCCTGCGCCCAGCGGGGCAGAAATTTCGTATGGTCCTAATTTGGTCCCCTTGGATAAGGCCATGGCGGGAGGCATTATAGCAACGGGAACCATACCATGCGACGTTCTCCAATCAAGTCACCTGTGACTCGCTGTAGGGCATATCTCTCCCGTCTGGGCACCTTGGCGGCAGAGTGGCGTGGCTCAACGTGGGCAAGAAATCGCTGGCAACTGCGGATGGCAGGCTAGCGAGATGAACGCTTACTTTTCAGTGTTCACCCCTGACCCCTCCCATACCGGTACAAAGATGGTGGTCCGACAAAAACATAGTCGCTAGGACGCCTTCTCTTCTTTGCGCTCCACCAACTCCTCTTTCACTCTCTCCAGCGTCTTTTCTGGAAGAACCCCTTCTTCTAATACTTCTTCTTCGCTCTGATAAGGCCGGTTCTTGATGATGCGCTTCGCCGTCGCCTTTCCGATCCCGGGCACGCTCATGAGTTCATCTCTCTTCGCCGTATTGAGCACCTCGGCCACCTCTTCGCTCTCCATCTCAACCTCTGCCCGTGTCTGCTCAAGATTCTTATTAGACGGTTCGCGGAACCAGTCCCGCACCCGCTGGCGCCACTCCGATCGGGTCCTGCTGCCCTTCTGCGGAGCAATCAGCAATCCCACCGCCGTTCCCAAACTCAGGCCATAAAAGAATGATTTCATCGCACTCCTCCCAATGGGTAAATACAATCTCGTCCATCCTGCCCTTCCTACAACAGAAATGACATACAGCCGAATCCCCGTGCCGGCTCAGGTTACTCCGGATCACGGTGTAACCACCCCCACTCCTCACCTGAACTAGCCCTGCTGGCACGCCCTGGAGGGGTCTTCCGTAACAGTCTTTCTTTGCCCGCAATCACTATCATGAGATAAGAACCACCAAAGCGATGGGAAACTTCAGGACCTTACCCCCGACTCCACCCTCCCCGCGCATACCGGTGGATCTCGATCTCCGCGTATGGGGTATGAGCGCCGATGGACGCCCCTTTTCCCAGCACGCTCATGCCCGGAACATCAGCAGTGGAGGAGCCTTGCTCTCCGATATTGAGCGGGACCTTAAGATCGGCGACACCATCGCCGTGCAGAACGGTGAAAAGAAAGCCCGCTGCAAGGTAGTCTGGTCCGCCGATACCCGTTCCGTGCTGAAGATCAAAGTGGGCGTACAACTCCTGAAAGAACAGGAATGTCCCTGGGCTTCTTTGCTTCCGAAGGAGGAAGGTACGGTCTCCGCATTTGCCAAGGCCCAGAGAAGGTGGGAGCGCCACAAAGTTTCCCTGGGAATCACCCTGCATCACGATCGCTCACCGGTGCCGCTCCGGGTGACAGCCACCGATCTCAGCGCGAGGGGGTGCTACGTCGAGACACTGTCTCCCTTTCAGATCGGAACGGCGCTTACGGCCGAATGGTTTTTTGGAACGCAGAAAGTCACGACTCGCACCTTCGTCCGCAGTTGCGACCCCCAGGTGGGCATGGGGATGGAGTTCATGGGGTTGAACCCGGAGCAACAGCAGCAGTTCCAGCAATATCTGCGCGCCATGAACCCGTTTGCCTGCTCCATCGAGCACGCCGATAAGGCAGCGGTAGCGCGCGCGAACCGCAACTGACCTTCCTTACTCTGCCCTGCGGCGCCGCCGGCGCGCGAACCACAGATAAACCGGAATCCCGAGCAGTATCACTGCCACTCCGCCAATCGAATCCCGCAAATTGCTCGCGAAGGTATAGCAGAGCAGCACCGCCGCCGTGGCAATAAACAAAACCGGCACCACCGGATATCCCGCCGTTCGATACGGCCGGTGTACGTCCGGCTCGCGCTTGCGGAAGACGAAAATCGTGCTTGCGGCCACCATGTAGAAGAGCCACTCCGAAAAGATAGTGAGGGAGAATAGCTCCCGGAATGCGCCGCCGACCAGCACCAGCACAATCGCGGCCGCTCCTTGAATTACCAAGGCCAGAGCCGGGGTGTGAAATCGAGGATGCACCTCTGCCAGAGCCTTGAATAGATATCCATCGCGAGCCACGGCGAAAGGAATGCGCCCTCCGCTCATGACGGTGCCATTCAATGTGGCCAGCATGGAGATCATCATTCCGGCCGATACCAGAGAGATCCCGATCCGTCCCAATGCCGCCTCACTCGCCGCGGCGGCGGGAACCGAAGCTGCCGCTATGGCCTCCGCAGGGAGCGCCCGCTGAATCGCGGCATTCATCCCGATGTACAGAACCGCCACCAGTCCGACCCCGGCAATCAGCGCAAACGGGATCGTCCGCTCCGGCCGCTCGACTTCCCCGCTCACCATGTTCAAATCATTCCATCCGTCGTAAGCCCACAGCGCCGCAACCAGCGCGGCCATAAACCCCACCATGCCGCCTCGGGCGCCGGCAAAGCTGGTTTCAAAGTTTCCCCAGGATCCCGACGGCGCGGTAAACGCGATCCCCGCGATCCCCACGATCATCACTACCTTCAGCACTGTAAATGCAAACTGGAAGTTGCCGGCCTTCCGCACCCCAACATAATTCAGGCCGGTGATCAGCACGGTAGCGACGATGGCCACGAGATGCCCGTAATTGATAATCAAGACGCGCTGGGACGACACATGCAGAGCCACCAGCGTCTGCGGCAGAAAGCTGAAAGCGGAGAAGGTCCCTAGCACCCGAACCAGTCCCGCCGTCACACTCGCAATGGAAGCGGGCTTGGCGATCAGAAACCACGTCCAACCATACAGAAACCCCAACAGTGGTCCGTAGGCATCGCGAATATACACATACTCGCCGCCCGAGTAAGGACGAACCGCGCCCAATTCCGCATAGGTGAGGGCCCCGAAGAAGGAAAGCAATCCGCCGACGATCCACGCCAGATAGACCAGTCCGGCCGAACCGACCGCTTGCATCATCTCGGCAGGAACCAGAAAGATGCCGCTTCCGATAATCGTTCCCGAAACGATCGAAGTCGCATGCCAGACGTTAAGCCCGCGCAGCAGTTCTGGCCGCTGCTCGCCGGAGGTCGAAGTGGCGTTTCGGTCTGTTCTGACCTTTCCAATGACATCCCTATTTCTCAAGCTCGCTCCCGTTAAGCACTCGGATGCGCATGCCCCGGCATTATATTCGCCGCGCTGGTCCGAAATGCTACGCTGATGAAATGAAGTCAGCACTCCTGTGGGAACAACTAGCAAGGTGGGTACATGTCCGGCTCACATCGGGACGGCCGCTTCGGCTCTCCCGGCGAAGCGTAGCGAAGCGGCTCCATGCACTGATGCTGTTGTGGGTTACCTTGCTGTGCCTGCTCCCTCTCCCGGCCTCGGCTGCTTCCTGGACCATCCAGGCCCAGCCCCCGCGCCTCCTGAATGGAGCCCCAGTCCTGTTTAAAGTGAAGGGCCCGGCCACAATCGAGACGCTCACCGGCAAGTGGCTCGGCCACGAACTCACATTCAGCTACCAGCGCGCGACAAAGACATGGTTCGCCCTGGCGGGAGTCCCGTTCGATACGAATCCCGGCAAGTACACGCTGGAACTGACGGGCAAGACCACCGCGAAGGCTCCGCTCAGCTTGAAACGCGCATTCACCGTGGCCGCCGCGCACTACCCGAAAATCAAAATCCAGCTTGCGGTCGAGAAGAAATTCACCGAGCCAGATCCCGAGCAGCTGAAGCAAATTGCGGACGCCAACAAAATCAAGGAAGAGTCCTTTCGCCACAGCGCGGCCGAACGCGAGTGGGACGGCAGATTCTCTCCGCCCGTCGACGCTCCAACTTCGGACGTCTACGGCTCCCAACGCATCTTCAATGGCGTGGCCCAGCGGCCCCATTGGGGGCTTGACTACCGCGCTCACACCGGCACTCCGGTCACCGCGATGAATGATGGAACAATACTGCTCGCGCGCTTCCTCTATTACGAAGGAAATTTTGTGGTGATCGACCACGGGCAAGGGCTGTTCACCCTCTATCTCCATCTCTCCGAACTCAAAGTGAAGGAAGGGGATGCCGTAAAACGCGGCCAGGAGATCGGGCTCAGTGGAGGAACCGGCCGCGCCACCGGCCCGCACCTGGATGTGCGAGTCCGCTGGCAAGGGATCTATCTCGATCCCGCCCGCCTCCAGCAAATGTCGCTGCCATAGCTGACCGGGGGTGCCCCAGTTCTCCCCTGTTTTGGTAGAAGTGGGATCACGGGATCGAGCGCCCTGGAAGGAACCCGCTGGATGTCAGGGCAAGTGGCCCGCGCCCGCGCGAGGGCCTAAGCCGCGCCCCCCGACATCTTCCCCGCCCCGCGCAGCACCCGGTTCAGCTCGTCCTTCAACCCCAGATTTCGAATCAGACGGTGCAAATAGTTCGGGTGCACTCCCAGAATTCCCGCCGCCTCCACGTAATTTCCTCGGGTCTGCTCCACCGCATTCACGATCAGCTGCTTTTTTAATTCCTTGACGCTCGCGTGATATCGGCCCTCGTGCATCTCCCCCGGCTGTTCCTGCTCCAGCAGCGACTCCGGCAGATCCTCCAGCAGGATCATGTCCGACGATCCCATGACCAGCGCCCGTTCCACCGCATTCTCCAGTTCCCGGACATTGCCCGGCCACTCGTAATTCACCAGAGCGGCCATGACCTCCCGCGACACCGGCTTGGGCTTCACCTTGCAGCGCTTGGCATTCTTCTGCACGAAGTGCCGGGTCAGCATCGGAATATCCTCCCTCCTTTCCCGCAGGGGGGGCATGGTCAATTTCACGACGGCCAGGCGGTAGTACAAATCCTGCCGGAATTCCCCCTTGCGGACCGCGTTCTCCAGATCGCGATTCGTCGCCGCAATCAGCCGCACATCAATCTTGATGGGATGCGTCCCGCCCACCCGCTCGAATTCCCGCTCCTGCAGCACGCGCAGCAACTTCACCTGCAGCGCGGGAGCCAGTTCCCCGATCTCGTCGAGAAACACTACGCCCCCGTCCGCTACCTCCAACTTCCCTCTCTTCTGCGCAGTGGCTCCGGTGAATGCGCCGCGTTCGTGCCCGAACAATTCCGTCTCCAGCAGGGTCTCGGGAATGGCGGCACAGTTAATCGCCATGAACGGCTTGTTGCTGCGCTGGCTATTGCGATGCAGCGCCCGCGCGGCCAGTTCCTTCCCCGTCCCGCTCTCTCCTTCAAGGAGGACCGTCGAATCTGTCGGGCCGACTCGCGCCAGGAACTGGAAGATCTCCTTCATGCGCGCGCCCTCCCCGACCAGGCTCTGCTCCTGCCGGATCTCGGTCGTGAGCCGCTGATTCTCCTGCTCCAGCCATTGCGCCCGCCGAGCGTTATCCAACGCCACCGCCGAAATACCCGCCACCGCCGCCATCAGTTGCAGATGATCTTCGTGAAAGCGGTTCGCGACCGTGGTGCTGTCCAGGTAAATGCACCCAATCGTGCGATCAAAGACGCTGAGCGGAACGCATAACAGCGACCGCACCTCGGAGACGGCGATGCTCTCCACCTCGCGTAGCGCGTCGTTCGCCGCCACGTCTACCCCAAGCATGGCAACGTTCTCTTTCATCACGTGCCGGGCAATCGTGCGGCTTACTCGTACCAGTTGAGGCTGCCCCGCCTGCCGCGTGCGGGCGTACAGGCTGTTGAATTCCTGCGCCGGCCCCTCGCTCAGCAAGATAGCCCCGCGCCCTGCTGGAACCACTTCAAAAATCAGATCCAGCAGTTGCGCCTGCAACTCCTCCAAATCCCGGATGGCATGCACCACCCGGCTGATCTTCAGCAGCGCACTCAAATTCCGCGCTACCGGCGAACTGGAGGGCAGCTCCCGCAGCAACCGGTCCGGTTGCAGGTACACCACGTCTTTCGGATTGATGACCCTGGTTTCCGCTGTAGGCTTGCCATCGTCGAACTCCACCCGGCTCGCGGGGAGAACTCGCTCGTCGTCCTCCACCAGGAACAGGAAGGCCGAATCACCCGTCGCGATTTCATCTCCGTGCCGCAGCCAGTGCTCCTTGACCGCGACCCCATTTACCAGCGTCCCGTTGCGGCTCTCCAAATCTTTGAGGCGGAACCGGCCATCGTCCTCTCGCCGCAGAAGGCAATGTTTCCGCGAAACCGACGGATCTGAAATTGCCACTAAGTTATTGGGATCGCGGCCCACGGTCGCTTCTCCCTGGGCCAGTGGGATAACAACATCTTTGGAAGGTCCCGCAGTTACAATCAGTCTAGGCCGCAATCAATGGTCTCCGAACCGTGGTGAACTTCTTATCATAGAGTGGGCCGAAATGCATGGGTAAGATCCGTGATTGTGATATCCGAACGGATAGAGGCACTATCCAATCAGATAGTATCTGACGGTGCAAGGTCTGATTTCCGCACTCATCGCACTTAGTAGGATTCCTCTAAGTTTAACGGAATGTTAAGGTTACAACTTACAACGCAGAATGTCAGATGCCCCACCAGATTGGAATCCGTCGTGCTTATTGAGAAAACGAGCGTTGTCGGCAAAGCGATGGGGGAAGCGCTTTCAAGCAGTTCTGGCCGGCTACGCCAGGTCGGAAGCTCGGGGGACCCCCTCATCGAGCTTCTGACCTTTTGTTTGTCCCGGGAACTTAGCCGGCCGCGGCCTCGCGATTGGTTTGCGCGGCCAGTTCCGCCGCAACCGCGACTCCATCTCGATAACTCACCGTCCTTCCCGAGATCGCCGGCACTCTCTCCCCCGGCACCAGAATGCCGATCACATTCAGGGGGTCCGCCGCCGACAATGTAACTATATCTCCGCTCAGAGGCAGGGTCCTCATCGCCCTCACCGATTCCACGGCGATTGGCAAGGCAAACTGCTCGCCCAGGAATCCGTCCACGAAGCGGCCGCCGCGGATTTCACCGCGATCTTCTAAACGCCGGAACGCCATCAGCAACTCCCGCCATGAGGGCAGATTTGACTCTCGCGCCAGCAAATCCCGGATGACAATTCCGTACCGCCGCAGCAGCATCCAGCAAGCCGCCTCCAGCGCCCGTGGCCGCTCCACAGCTGCATCGGCATGCAGCAGCGCCCATCGTCCCGCACTGTGCCGGGGACGCGTCATCTTCCCCGCTCCCTGTCCCGCCCGGCGCTTGGGATCGATCAATGCCCGCAAATTATCGAACCCATCCGCCGTCACCACCCCAGCCGCCACCAGTTCCCAAAGCGCAGTCTCTATCTCCGCTTTCAATTTCCCAGTCCCGCGCACGATGTCCGCGAAGAACGAAGCTCCGCGATGCCGCAAGAACTCCAGCACAAGTTGCGCTCCCTCGCTCAGCCCGCTCCTGGCATCGTCGCGGTGAGGGTCAGGTTGAGAATGGTCGGGTCGGGAATGGTGGGGGGATTGGTTGGGGGAATGGAGGGGGGAATGGAGGGGGGAATGGAGGGGGGAATGGAGGGGGTGCCCCACTTCTCGCCGCATTTGCGAGAAGTGGGGATTTTGACTCAATCCCATCCAGTCGGCCTCTTCCCGCACAAAGAACGTAATCGGCGCCACGCTGGTAGGAATCACCCGCCGCTGCCGCGTGCCTTCAGACGCCGCGGCGCTGATCCCTCCCGCTTCCAAAGTCGCGGGATGCGGAGACAATCTTCCCCAACCCACAGCTCCAGTCATGCAAAGCTGGTCCAGCCACTTGGGATCGTAGTCTGCGATGCGGCGCGCCAGAACCTGCCGCTCCCACGCATTCGCCGGAATTTCGAAGCCCTGCAGTTGTTGCAAGACCTCCAGCGTCCCACGCTCCCCGGAAACCTGCGAGCCGGGCGCGATATGCTGCCATCTAAGGAGCCACCGCATAAACTGCGCCGCAGTGACCGGCTGAATCTGCTTGCGCAGCATCCCCACCGTGAGCCGGTGAATCCGCGCCAACAACCTTCGCTCACACCATTCCGTCTCCGGTAATTCTGCGGGTGGAGCGCCAGCCATCGAAGCCCCGGCAGGGCTGCGAGAAGACGTGAACTTCCCGCGCAGGACAGTGCCCGAAGCCTCCATCCGCAACAAAGCCTTCTCGATGTCCCCCGCAGGCAGCCCGAGGAGAAACCCAAGCTGCGACGCCGAGGCAGGTCCAATATGAGACATCCACCCGGTGACCAGCGACAGCAAAGCATCGTCACGGGAAACGTCCCCCGCTTCCACGTCAGCCAATTGCCGCTCAAAAGCCGCCGCCGGAAACAACGCTGCAAAACTCCGAGCCTTCTCCGCGGCCACCCAATAGCGCCGCCCCGAAACGGAAGCAACGGACGCCCGCCCCTCGTCTTGCAGTCTCTGGAAGAAGCTGTCCCAGCCTGCGCTGGTCATGTGGGGACTGCCTGCCTCGGCCGTCCAGTTCATTGGAGCTGAACTGCTTTGGCCGGCACTGGTAATTTGATTTACTTCACTACTTCCCATCCGAGTTTCGTCCGGCCGGACAGCCGAGGGCTGCTGTCCCCATACCGACTCCGGCACTGCCACCAGGGTATGCAGCACGTCATGCAACTCATCCGCATCGCGCACATCCGGCCATGCCTCATCCCGGACCTGCGCAATCGCCCCCGGATCAAGTCCACCCACTTCCTCCAGCACCGACTCCGGCAGAACCCGGCGCATCTCCACAGCCCGTGCCCGGCGCTCCTCGAGCGGCGCATCATCCAGATAGGCATAAGGATTCGCGTTCAAAATCTCGTGCGAGAACTGCGAAGGCACGGGAGTATCGACCGCCAGCACGCGAATTGATCCCGAAGCCATCCCGCGCAACAGGCTTTTAAGGCCCTCCACATCCATCGCCTCGGTGAGCACATCCTTCATCACCTCGGCCACCAGAGGGTGGTCTGGGATCTTCCGGTCTCCGTCAATATTCTCAAAGCACGCGGATGCATCCGGAAACACCGAAGCCAGCAAATCATCGGAGCGCATGCGCTGAATCTGCGGCGGAACTTTCTTTCCGTTCTGAAAACGCAGCAGCGCCAGGGCGCGGTTCGCATCCCATCGCCAGCGGGTGCCGAAGATCGGAGAATCCAAAGCCGCCTGCTCCAGAATCGGCTGCACCGAGTCCGCCTGCAGGAAATGGAATACATCGCCCAGAGGGAAGCTGTGCTGCTCGGCCAAAGCGATGTTCAGCCCATCGTCGGTAGCCGCGGCCTGCAACTCGAAATTGAACCCTCGGCAAAATCGCTTGCGCAGCGACAGTCCCCAGGCCTTGTTCACCCTCCCGCCAAAGGGCGCATGAATCACCAACTGCATGCCGCCGCCTTCATCGAAGAATCGTTCGGCGATCACGGTGTTCTGCGTGGGTACCGCCCCCAGCACCGCCCTTCCTTGCAGGATGTACTCAATCGCCTGCTCCGCCCCGGAGTCGTCCAGCCCGCATTCTTCTTTTATCCAAGCCACACAAGCCGCGACCTCCGGCTGCGTCGCCGAGAATCCCACGGGCGAGGTATGCGGCAGCAACTCACTGATTTTCTGCCTGAGTTCTCCCACCTGCAGCGATAACTCATGGGTCCGCGCCGGAGCTTCCCCCCGCCAGAACGGCACGCTCGGAGGCGCTCCATGCGCATCCTGCACCAGCATCCGCCCCGCGTTAGTCTCAATGCGGTGGATCATCCATGAAGTGTTCCCCAGCAGCATGATGTCGCCGCGATTGCTTTCCACCGCAAAGTCTTCATCGACGGTGCCCACAACCACCTGGTCCGGTTCCGCGACCACGGTATACAGCGAGTTGTCCGGAATTGCGCCCCCGCTGGTGATGGCCGCCAGCCGTGCCCCGCGCCGAGCCCGCAATTTGTTGTTCACACGATCGCGATGCAGATAAGCGCCATAGCGCCCGCGCCGCGACGCAATCCCCTCCGAAAGCATTTCGAGAATCGAATCGAACGTCTTGCGTTCGAGGTTGCGATAGGGGTAAGCCCGCCGAGCCAGCGCGAACAGCGCATCCTCATCGCAAGCGTCCGCGCTCGCCGCCTGCGCAAAATGCGGCGCCGCCCAATCCGCACCGCCGGCGTCCTGCACGGTTGCCGCGGTGGACTCTCCTCCCCCTGCGTTCAAACCAGCATGAGCTGTCGAGCTTTGTCCCGCGGCGGCGCAGGTAGCCACAATCTGCTGCGCCAGCACATCCAGCGGAGCCTCGGGGATCATCAGCCGATCCAGATCTCCTATCTTGATCGCCCGTACCAGGGCCGCGCACTCCATCAGATCGTCGCGGGTAGTTACGAAGAATCGCCCTTTGGGCACCGCGCCGCGCCAGTGTCCGGACCGCCCCACGCGCTGCAGCGCCACCGCAATCGCCCGCGGAGAATTGATCTGCACCACCAGATCGACAAATCCGACATCAATTCCCAATTCCAGCGAGGCGGTCGCCACCAGGACGCGAACCTGCCCCTCTTTCAGCTTCCTCTCCGCAGCCAGCCGCAGCTTCCGAGACAAGCTTCCGTGGTGCGCCGCGACATTCTCCTCCCCGATTCGCTCGCCCAGATGGTGCGCCATCCGCTCCGCCATCCGTCGCGTATTCACAAACACCAGCGTCGACCGGTGCTGGGCCACCAACTGCACCAGCCGGTCGTAAATCGAATCCCACATCTCGTTAGAAGCCACGGGGCCAAGCGGCATGGGCGGCACCTCAACCCCCAGGTCCAGTTTGCGTTTATGCCCTACGTTTACAATCACCGGATCCGGCCGCCCCGTGCCGGTCAGAAAATGTGCCACTTCCTCGATGGGCTTCTGGGTCGCCGAAAGTCCGATCCGCACCGCGGGCCGGTAAGTCAGCGCCTCCAACCGCTCCAGCGAAAGGGCCAGATGCGCTCCCCGCTTGTCGTCCGCCACGGCGTGAATCTCGTCCACAATGACCGTCTCCACATCCCGCAAAATAGCCCGGCTCTTAGCGGCCGTGAGCAGAATGTAGAGAGACTCCGGAGTAGTGACCAGAATATGCGGCGGCCGCTTCAGCATCGCCCGCCGCTCATGCATCAGGGTGTCGCCGGTCCGCACCGCCGTGCGAATCTCCGGCATCAGCCAGCCCCGCTCCCCGGCCAGCGCAAGAATCTCTCCCAGCGGGATCTCCAGGTTTTTCTGAATGTCGTTCCCCAGAGCCTTCAGCGGGGACACGTAGAGAACCTCAGTTCGATCGGAAAGCTCGCCAGAAAGGGCTTTGCGCACCAGCCGGTCAATGCAGGCCAGAAAGGCCGCAAGCGTCTTCCCCGATCCGGTCGGCGCAGAAATCAGCGTCGTCCGCCCAGCCAGGATGTGAGGCCACCCCTGCTCCTGCGGCTCGGTAGGAGTTCCAAACCGAGACACAAACCACTCCGCCACCAGCGGGTGCGCCCACCCCAAAGAGGAAGGAAGGGACTGCATCCCATGATTGTAGTCGCTCCCCCGACTTTCGCCAAGCATTCGCCTCGCCACCACCAAGGCCGGGGTCGATGGATCTGGAGATACTAAGACAGTCACGCTGAGCGGCACCGGGCAATGACAATAATGACTCGTGATGGATTGAATGATCCATTGATGTCAGCGATGCAAGCGGGCGCAACCAGCCCCGAATCAGCGCTCGGTCCGAACAATGGTCCCGGCGCCGCAGATCGAAGCTGTTAGAATTTGCCTCCGATGCCCAAACTGTCCCCTCAAGCCCGCGCCCGCAGGATCAAACTGCTTCTCTTCGACGTCGACGGCGTCCTGACTGACGGCAAACTCTTCATCTTTCCCGCGCCTGAGGGAACTCCTCAGACCGTTCTGGAGCAGTCCGCCAGGCACGGCGGCAAGGGCGGATTCGGCTTCCACAGCGAATCCCTGATCGAGGCCAAGGGCTTTCACGCTCATGACGGCACCTCCATCTCGCTGGCGCGTCTCGCTGGCATTAAAACAGGACTGATTACCAAGCGCGTCTCGGAAACCGTGGCCCTGCGCGCTCGTGATCTGAAACTCGAATACGTCCGCCAGGGCATTCAGGACAAGCAAACTGCTTTCGAGGAAATCGTCAGGCAGGCAGGACTCAGACTGGAAGAAGCCGCGTTTGTCGGGGATGACGTGATTGATCTCCCGGCCATGCGGGCCGGAGGTTTGGCCATCGCCGTAAAGAATGCCCGCGCCGAAGTGAAACGTGAGGCCCACTACGTCACGCCCCACGCCGGCGGCGAAGGCGCCCTGCGCGATGCAGTAGAGTTCATCCTGAAAGCCCAAGGCAAGTGGAAAAAGATAGTAGAGGCTTACATAGGCGAACGCAGCCCCACAGTTCAATAAATTCCAAGGAACCGGACAACAAAACTAACAACAAACTTAAAAGAGCCCGGGGGGCCCGTCCTTGTCCCCTCTCGAATTTTGGAGGGGACAGGGCGGGGACTTTGACTTCCCGACTTTCCCGTCGTGCAGATCGCAACCGAAGCTCTACGATCCAACTCCCGCCTTGCTGCACTGCCCTCCGGGCACCGCGAGCCCCAGTCCCCGCAGGATGTCAGCCAGGGCTGCCAGGAAACCTTCACAGCCTTTGTCCAACCCCAGTTCCGACTTCTCCAGAAAGCCGCACGCGCCATCCTGCCGCAGCCGCTCCGCATTCTTCACCGATAACCCGGTAAAAACCACCACTGCGACCCTCGCCGTCGCCGGATCTCGCTTGAGTTCCTTTAACACCTCCGGTCCCGTCATCCTGGGCAGCAGCATGTCCAGCAGAATCACGTCGGGCTTGTCCCGCCTCGCCCGCTCCAGTGCGCTCGGCCCGTCCTCGGCGGTGCTGACGTGATATCCCGCGCGGGACAGCGCCCGTTCCGTCGCCATCCGCAAAAACTTACTGTCATCTACCAGCAGAATCTTCGTCATCGCAACAATCTCCCCAGCGCACACCGAAGCGCGGGTCCGGCCTCGCTCCAGAACGGGCCTCTGGTTGCAGATCGGCAAAAACTGGCAGGAACTTAACTCCCTCCCGCCTGAGGCTGTGCCCAGCGCGCCATGCCACGTTCTCGTCTAAAATCAACGAAGGCCATCCCATGCCGGACGACTCCATCACCGTTTCCCCCGGACCGCAGTTCAAGACGGCCATGCTGGTGGCGATCGCCGCTGACGTCTTGCAACTCGCCGTTTTCCCCCTGTTCGTCGAAGGCGCTCTCTCCCCCGCAGACGACATCCTTGATCTCGCCATGGCTGCCGTGCTGACCAGTCTCCTCGGCTGGCACTGGGAATTTTTGCCCTCGTTCTTTGCCGAACTCGTCCCCGGCGCGAACCTGGTTCCTTTCTGGACCATTGCCGTCGTGAACGTCTGGCGCAAGGCCAAGCGCGAAGCAGTGGAACGCAAGACGCTCGACCAACTTCCGCCTCCGCATTTGCAGCATAAGTGAGCATAAAAAAGCCCCACTCCTCGCGATGACTTAGAAGGCCGGCAATTCCCCTTCCAACTCGTATTGTGTCATTGCAATCAAGAGTTACACCGTGGCGCACGCGCTACCCAGCGAGGCCGCTTATACGGCTGCCTGCAGAGGCTCAGGATTGTTCTCGCTTTCGGATAAGGTGGACTTGGGAATGGGTATCGTCACAAGAATGCGGGTGCCGGACCCTGCCGATTCGATATTCATCGTACCCTCGAATTGACGCAGGCGCTCCCGCATCCCTCGGATTCCGACCCCCGCGCGACCCGACTGAATTTCGGCCAAACGTTCGCGCGAGATGCCTTTGCCGCGGTCGCGAATATCCAAGGTGATCTGGCTCGACTCGCGAACCATCCGGATCGAGGCGGTCTTGCTCTGGGAATGTCGATGGATGTTGGTTAAACACTCCTGTACCAGGCGGAAGATCACCAGCTCCATGTCCCGGGGCAACCTGCCGAACTCCTCCGCAATGTCCAGCTGAATCTGCAGGCCACTGCGTTCGAGAAGGCCTTCCACATACCAGTTGATGGCAGAATGCAGGCCGCTTTCGTCCAGCAGCGGGGGATGCAACAGGTAGGACGCAGTGCGTATTTCGCGATGCAGTTGCTGAACGGTCTGCTGGATCTGTTCAACGTGGGCTGCAACCTCCGGAGCAGTGCGGCCTGCTTTCTGAGCAAGCTGGGCGAGGCTCATGCCGAGCACGGTTAGGGTCTGGCCCGCGCTGTCGTGCAACTCGCGCGCGATATGACGGCGTTCCTCATCTTGCGCTTTCATCAGCTGTACGCCTATGTCGGCCTGGCGAGCCTTCTCCGCCGCTTCTTTTTGATCGTGGATATCCAGGCACCCGCCCACATAACCCTCAAACGTTCCATCGGGCGCATAGCGGGGCATTCCATGGTCAAGGATCCACCGGTATTGGCCGGTGTGATGCCGCAACCGGTACTCCATATCAAAGGGCCGGCGGGCATCGAAGCTACTCACGTAGATCTGCAGGCAGCGCTCAAAGTCCTCAGGATGTACATTCTCCGCCCAGCCATTACCGGCTTCCTGCTCGGGGGTGCGGCCGACGAAATCCAACCATCCCTTGTTGAAGTAGTAGCACAGCTTATCGGTTCCCGACATCCAAACCATGATGGGCGAGGCGTCGGTGACGGCCCGGTAACGCTGTTCGCTTTCCCGCAAAGCGAGCTCCGCCCGTTTCCGCTCGGTAACGTTGAGGGTAATAGCCAGCTGCACGATGCGACCCTCGGGATTATGCAAGGGTGCGGCATGGGTTTCCATGTGACGCCGCGTGCCATCCAGCGCGATGATGTCGAATTCCAGCGAGCCTTTTTCGCCGCGGCAAATGCCTTCGTTGAAGGCCTGGAACTTCTCCCGGTCTTCGGGAGCAATCAGGTCGTAGAGACTCTTGCCCACCACCTCGTCGGCGAGTTTCGCCCCAACCGTGGCCAGACCGGCCGAGTTCATGTGCAGCAACGTGCCGTCGGGAGCCACCACCTTGACACATTCGGGTGTGGTGTCGACCATCGCGCGGAAGCGCTCCTCGCTATCGCGCAAAGCCCGCTCGATGTGTTTCAGGTGCGTAATATCGCGGGCCACCTTGGAAGCGCCAATCACGCGCCCCGAGGCATCCTTCACGGGTGAGATGGTGAGGGACACATCGAGCGTGGAACCGTCCTTACGGCGACGCACGGTCTGGAAGTGATCCACCCGTTCCCCGCGCCGCAGCCGGGCCAGAATATCCGCCTCCTCGTCCCAGCGGTCTTTCGGGACGATGAGAGTGATATGTTTTCCAATGGCTTCCTCGGCGGTGTAGCCGTACATGTGCTGCGCAGCCCTATTCCAGCTCTTGATGATGCCATCCAGGTCCTTGCTGATGATGGCATCGTCGGACGAAGTTACGATCGCCGCCAGGTGCCCGTTTATTTCCTCGGCCTGTTTGCGGGCGGTAATATCGACGAGCATGTTGATGCCGCCAACAATTTTTCCCTCGGTGTCCCGCAGCGGCTTCGGATAGGGCGTGAACCACACGCGGGTTCCATCGGGCCGTTCCGCTATACACTCAGCTCCCTGAACTATCCGTCCTTCCTTGAGCGCAATAGCCATGGGGCATTCATCATGCGGCAAGCGGGTGCCATCGGGACGGAAAAGCTTCCACGTGATGCACCACTGATCGCTGCCCAGCTGTGGGGTGCGGCCGGAGAACTCCACCGCCGCTGGATTGAAGTGTGTCAGGCGCCCTTCCGCATCGGTGGTGTAAACCGCCGCGGGCAATGCGTCGATCATCTCGCGGAAGCGGCGCTCGCCCTCCTGCAGTTTTTGCTCGGCCTCTCTACGGCGAGTGTTGTCCTGCGTGAAACAACGGGTATGAACGAACTTGCCCTGATGAAACAGGACGCTGGAAGTGATCAGGACATAACGGATGCTGCCGTCTTTGCAGCGTAGGCGTGCCTCGTACTCATGGAGCCGCTCGTCGCGCTTCAAACGCTGGAGGATGTCGTTGATCACGGGCGCGTCGGCATGAAATTCCGAGATGTTGCGCCCAATGTATTCCTCCGGCGCATACCCCAGCATCTCCAGTTCGGCGCGGTTGGCCCACAGAATAGTGCCGTCGGGACCGACCCAGTGGATTGCGATGGAGGCGGTTTCGGCCAGGTCTCGAAATGCCGCTTCAGCGACTTCCCAATCGGCGTGATTGCGAGTCAATGCTGTTTGGACCGGCCTTTCTTTTTTGGATTGCCGGGCCATGGCAACCCGCTCCAGCATCGCCGGCAAGGCGTGAGAAAGATCGCTCTTGGCCACGTGGCCGGCAGCATCTATCTCCACTGCCTGCCTGGAGGTCACGGCCGGATCATTTTGGCTCACGATAATGACGTCCGACTCGGGGACGGTTCGCCGGATGATCTTCGTAGCTTGCACGCCGTCGATTCGAGGCATGGACATGTCCATGAGAACGATGTCCGGTCTCAGATTGCTGGCCTTCTCAATCGCCTCGATGCCGTCTTGAGCCTCGCCGCAAATAGACCAATCCTGTCGTAACGACAACAGGGAGCGAATACCCTGTCGGACGGCCTCATGATCGTCCACGATAAGGATGCGCACTTGACCCATAGGTTGACTCTGCCGCGCCAGGTAAGCGCGGCGGATACGCTAGAGCCCACATAATAATTTAGAGCCACGATTTTATGGCGCACAGATTTTCCCTGTCCGGGTTACAGTATTTACCCGATTGCGTTGTTCGTGGAGGGTGGTCGGCGGGAACACGTTGGAAGCCGCGCATCTTAGAAGAGACGCGAGCAGCGCGCGGTGATGTTGCGCGGCGGCGAACTGAGGGCTGCGCAGCAGGCGCCGGCTGGCGACAACGGCCTAGTGCGGCGGGTTCGGGTCGGGCTCGGGCGTCTTCGACGGAGCAGGGGAACTCTTGTTGTCGTCCTTGAACATTCCCGCGATCTTCCCGAAAAAACCTTTTTTCTTTTTAGGGTCCGGCTGCTGCGCATTCGGATCCTGCTGATTCGCCGCCTGGGGCTGCGGCATCACCGGCTTGTCCCCGCCGCCGAAGAGCCGCGAAAAGAAGCCTTTCATTCCTGCTTGCTCGTCGCAGGTATCGCGAGGCTCGGTTCCCGCGACAAAGGCCGAAGTATAGTCATCCGGACAGGACGCGGTCGCCAGGCGGTTGGTCGCTTTATCCAGTTGCACGTCGACAACGCCCGAGGGTTGGGCGAACGGCTTCATATCGGCGTACTGCGGCAGGGTAGCAGCTTTCTTCATGAACTCCGCCCAGACCGGCGCCGCGGTCTGCGCGCCGCTCAGCCGCAGATCGCTGTAATCGTCGTATCCTACCCAGACAATGCACAGCAGGTTCGAGGTATATCCCGCGAACCACCCGTCATGCGAACTGCCGGTCTTGCCGGCAGCGGGAGGAGTGAAGCCCCGCAGCCGCACCGCGGTGTACCCCAGGCCGTTGTTGATTACCCCTTCCATCATGTTGGTCATGACGTAGGCGACGCGCGGATCCAGCACCGGCTTCTGGTCCGTGTTGTAATTCGCGATCACATCGCCTTTCGCATTCCGCACCGAGCGCAGGAGGATGGGCGAAAGCCGGATTCCGCCGTTGGCAAAGACGGTGTAAGCCCCGGCCATATCCAGAGGCGAAGCGTCGTAGGAGCCCAGCGCCATCGCAGGAGTCGCTTTCACCGACGTGATGCCTGCCGATTTCGCCAACTCGGCGACTTTGTCGTAACCCACTTCCTCCGCCACCTTCACGGTGGCGTTGTTCAACGACATCGCCAGCGCGTAGCGCAGGGTCACGTCCCCGTGGTATTCCTCTTTGTAATTGCGCGGCTCGTAGATCTGGTCTCCATAGGTAAAGCTGGAGGGCGCATCCGTGACCGTCGAGGCTGGAGTAATCACCTGCTGCGAGCCATCGATGGCGGTGGACACGGCCGCGGCGTAGACGAAGGGTTTGAAAATCGATCCCGTAGGCCGCTTCGCGACCGCGTGATTCAACTGGCTCCATCCATAATCGCGTCCGCCGACGAGAGCCAGCACCGCGCCCGTATGGGGATCGATCGCGATCAGCGCCACCTGCGCCTGCGGGCCCGGCAACAGCTTGGTCTCATACTTCTTGCCGACCTTGACCCGCTTGGTGCGTAATTTCTTGACCTGCTCATCCACCAGCTTGATACCCGTCTCCACCGCCGAGGCAGCGGCTTTCTGAAGATCGGGGTCGAGCGTGGTGTAGATGCGGTAGGAGCTGTCGTTCAATTCGGTCTCGCTGAATTTCCCGATCAGGGTATCGCGCACCATATCGACAAAGTACGGCGCATCGCTGGCTTCCACATTGGGCGGAGCCAGCTTCAGCGGGACGGCCTTCGCTTTGTCGGCCTGCTCGCGGGTAATAGCATGCGTGTCGACCATGGTTTCCAACACCAGGTTCCGGCGATCCATGGCCCGCTCCGGGTGCCGGTAGGGGGACAGATAGCTGGGGCGCTGAATCAAACCTGCCAGCAGCGCCGCCTCCGGCAGCGTGATGTCCTTCAGATCCTTGCCGAAATATGCTTTGGAAGCCTCGGCGAATCCGCTGATGGCAAATGATCCCCGCTGCCCCAGGTCCACCCAGTTCGCGTAGAACTCGAAAATCTGCTGCTTTGTGAACTTCTGCTCCAGTTCCTCCGCGATCAGCATCTCGGTGACTTTGCGCTTGATCGATTTCTCGGGCGTCAGGAAGAACCCGCGCGCCAGTTGCTGGGTGATGGTGGATCCGCCCTGGGCGCGGCGCTGCCGCAGCAGGTCTTCCCAGAGCGCCTCAAATGTGCGGACGAAATTGACCCCGCTGTGCTCGAAAAAGCGCCGGTCTTCAATGGCCAGCACCGCCTGCACCATTACCGAGGGAATATCGTTGTACTTCACCACCTGCCGCTTGGAGCGCTGTTCCGCGTCGAATAAGGCCGTGACCAGCTGGGGCTCCAGTTCATAGGCAGAAAGGTCGCTGCCCTTGCTGGTGATTCTTGCAACCTGCCCATCTTCAATATCGATGCGTGCCGGTTCTGGGGAGTGATAGGATTCGTCGCCCGGGGTGATCTCGATTCCGCCCTTGACCAGGTGAAAGGTTCCGAGCTTGGACTCGCCATCGCGCTCCGAGTAGCCGGCCCGCCGCAAGTCCGCGGCAATTTCCTTGGCGGTGATTTTTTCGCCATCGCTGACCGTGCGCGGCAGGGCGTAGATCTTGGCCGAGTTCGCAAAGACCGGCGTGCGGAACCGCTTCTCGATGATCCGGTCGTATTTGATATAGAAGTAGGAGAGAACGATCGTGAAGGATACGGCCACCACCAGGAACAGCAGCAGCGCGGCGCGCAGCACCGGGTCCCGCGGCAGCCCGCGTACTCCCTGTGCTCCGCTAATCCTTGGAATTCTGATTTTGATGGCCACAGTTCGACTCGACGCCCGGATGCTTAATCAGACGGCGGCACAGGCAAAAAGGTTTGACGCTACTTACCCTCCTCGCCTGCACCCAGGTTGAACTCCGGAGACAACTCCAGAGGGACGAAGGGGCAGGAGCGCTTTCTCTATTGTACCGCCCGCGCCGCAAACGAAAAGAGACCCGCGGCCGGTGCGGGTCTCAAGTCCGTCAACCGTTACTAGGGCGTGTCGGTCACCGCAAAGCTGAAGCTGGGCAATCCGGCATGAGAGGACGATGAACTCAAAGTTCCATCGCTCAACACCGTAATTGGAACGGTCCCTGCCGCCACCGTGACCGCCGACTGCCCGGCGGCAATCAATACCTGGCCGCTCTGATCCATGTGGCCAATCTTCGACAGAACGTCGGGGAAGGGAGTGGCATTGGTCAAAGCCCCCGAGGTTGGGTTGAAGGTGAATCCCACGATCGGTTGCAGGAACGTGCTGCTGGTCGTGGAGGTGTCGTCTTCGTTGAAGGTATATACGAACTTGTCATTGGGACTCACCACCACATAGGTGGGCGGAAATGGAGTGCTGGTGGGTATGGCGCTGGTGAGCGCCCCGGTGGAACTGATGGCAAACACGTACACATTCAGATCCAGCGCTCCGCCTTGCTGTCCCACCTGCGCCCGGACGCCCAGCATCCACTTCCCGGAAGGCTCTCCTGTCATCATCGCCATGTCCGTCAGCGAGGAAGTAACTGAACCGAGCGGGGTCAGGGCTCCGCTCGAGTTGTAAGAGAATTGCGCAATCGATACCCCGTCGACCGCGTACAGGTACTTGCCCAATCCATCAGTGGCCATCTGTACGGGCGCGCCGATCCCGGAGACCGGAGTGGTATTCACCGGAGTGAGCGAGCCGTCATTGGGGTTAACCGCAAAGACCGTGATGCCTGCCGCGTCCCCGACGAATACAAAATTGCCGGCAGGATCGGCTGCGATGGAAAACGGAGACTGCGTGCCCTGCAGTCCATTCACGGCGTACGGGCTGTTGTTCAGCGGCGATAACGCTCCCGTCGCGCCATCGATCGAGTAGCCAAAAACGCTTCCCGTGGACGCGTTGGAAAGCGGCACATACAGATACTTCTCGCCCACGATCACTACTCCGCCGTCGGTGACTGCCACCGGCATCTGGGGAGGAACAAAGTTCATCAGCGAAGCGAACGTTCCCGCGCTATTTATGTTCAGACCCTCGCCTGCAATCTGCCCGGCGTCATCCACCATGAAATACACCAGCGCGCGCTGCGAATTGGTGGGGCCGCCCCCGCCGCTGCCCAGGCTGCAGGCTCCCGGCGGCGCGCTCGCACCTCCCGCCGTGCCGCCTGAAGTCCCGCCCGTGCTGCCTGGCGTCGCCGTCGAGCATCCCTTCGTTCCACATCCCGCCATGACCATCGCCAAGAGCAGACTTGCGGCAATAAGAAGAATTTTTGCTGGCATCACTCCCAACCTCCGTCCTCGTACAGCGGCGAACGCAATCGAATTTTCCTGATCGGTTTCGCGGGCGTTGAAACGCTCGTGTTCACTCGCGATCTTAGGGTGGGAGTAACCGTATGGCAACGTTACCGATGTCACAGCCATCTCGCGACGGACAGACTGGCGCACGGGTGCTCCCTTGGTCGCGCTTGTGCGCGGGGTAAGCTCGGATTTATTGCAGATTCATAAATTTGTTGGCGTGTTTTGTCTTATCGCGGAGTGGGATCTGCCCTTTGAAAAGCAAAATATCCCTCTCGCAGGAGGGATGATATTTCCAATTAATGATTGAATCAGAAGCCGCGGTTCCCGCTGGAAGGGTTGAAATGCAGCGAGAATGAATATCCGGGCAGAACCACCGGCACGCTGTACTCTGCCGCCACATACACTGCCGGCGCGCCCGGGGTCCCGATGCGCTGCACGGTAATCTGCTCCGGGGCAAGAGGGATCTGATGGTCCTGAGCCTTTTTCATGATGGAGTCGACCAACTCCTGGTCCGTCTGATGGGGATTGGCGCCGCCGACCATGGCAATCTGGCGCAGGTCGTCCTGAAAAGAATAGTTCGCCAGTTCCGGAGGCACGATCTGCCAGGCGGCGTAGATCATTCCCACGATGACCAGTATCCCGAGGAGTGCTTTAGCTGTTCCCATGACCCACATTCTGCCCGGGGGAAACCGGAAAACCCCAGTTATCCCGCCCGCCCGAGCAACTCCTGCAAATGCTCCACAACCGCGCTGATGCTAACATCGCGCACTTCGCGAGTCGAACGGAAAACGACTTCCACAGTACCTTCGGTAACCTTCTTTCCCAGCGTGATCCGGCATGGAATCCCGACCAGGTCCGCGTCCTTGAACTTGACACCGGGCCGCTCGTCGCGGTCGTCCAGGAGGACGTCAAAACCTGCAGTTTCCAGACGTTTCGCAATGTCCTGGGCCGCGATCCGCACCGTTTCGTCCTTGATATTTACCGGGGCCACCACAATCTCAAACGGAGCAATACTCGAAGGTAACCAAAAACCATTCTCATCATTCCCCTGCTCGACTGCCGCCGTCAGGATGCGCTCGATCCCAATCCCATAGCTACCCATGATCGGGGGGACTTCTTTTCCATTCTTATCGAGCACGCGCAGTCCCATCGACTCCGAATACCGGTATCCCAGCTTGAAAATGTGCCCAATCTCCACGGCGGTATCGATGCGCAAAGCCTGGCCGCAATTCGGACACGCCTCCCCCGCCGCCACCGCTCGCAGATCCGCGTACGCCGTGGGATGAAAATCCTTTCCCGGCTTCAGGTTCTTCAAGTGATAGTCCTTCCGGTTCGCGCCGCCGATGAGATTGGCCCGTCCCTCAAGAGCCTTATCGACCAGCAGCACGGGCTTGCCCTCGTGATTTTTCAAGTCGCGGGCCCATTCAACCCCCACCGGCCCGAGATATCCCGCCGGAGAATGGAACAGGGCCTCGATCTCTGCTTCCTCCATGGGACGTGTCGCCGTGGCTACGGCGCCGTTCAGCTTCGCTTCATTCAGTTGATGATCGCCGCGCATCAGTACAACAATGGCCCGCGAAGACTTCTTCTTGCTCTTCGGATCCAACTCGTCGGCCATCAGCGCCAGGGTCTTGATCTTGTTCTTTGGCGATACGCCCAGGAACTTTGCCACGTCCTCAATAGTTTTCTGCCCGGGGGTATGCACCAGCAAAGGCTTGCCATCGCCCTCGCTGGCCAGATCTTCCACGTTTTCCAGTCGGGAAGAGGCCTTTTCCATGTTCGCGGCGTAGTTGCAGCCATCGCAACTCACAATCTGATCCTCGCCCGCCGGGGTCCGGACCATGAACTCGTGCGATTCCTTACCACCCATCGCTCCCGAATCGGCCTCGACCACCATGTACTTCAACCCGCAACGGTCAAAAATCCGGGTGTATGCCTCGTAATGCTTGCGATAGGAAACATCGAGCCCCGCAGCGTCGATATCGAAGGAGTACGAATCCTTCATCATGAACTGCCGCACCCGCAGCAGACCGGCCTTGGGCCGCGGTTCATCGCGAAACTTGGGCGCAATCTGGTACCAGATCTGCGGCAACTGCTTGTAACTCCGCATCTCCTTCAGCGCGATCGAAGTCATGACTTCTTCTTCGGTCATGCCCAGGCACAGGTCGCCGCCCTTGCGGTCCTTCAGCCGGAACAGGTTATCCCCCATGAGGGTCCATCGGCCCGAAGCCTCCCAGACCTCCCGCGGATGCAGCGCCGGCAGGTAAAACTCCTGCCCGATGCGGTCCATCTCCTGCCGGACAATCGCTGTGATCTTGTTGAACGACCGCGTGCCCAGGAAGAGGTAGGAATAAAGCCCCGCCGCCAGCTGCCGGATATACCCGGCCCGGACCAGAAATTTGTGTGAAGCCACCTCGGCATCCGCCGGGGCCTCGCGCAAGGTGGGAATAAACAGCTCTGACCAACGATGCATAGTGTGCTTTCTCTCTGTAAGAGGAATCTTGAATTGTAAATGATGGCCTACGGGGCGGATGGAGGCCGGGGCACGTTCGTCCAGACCAGAGAAGCTGGGCCGCGCTTCGTGGTTGGTTGGGTGCCGAGGGCTATGTGAGACTTACTATGTCTCATTTGACAATACATCATTACATTGTAAAAATGGGTTAGGAAAGAGCTATGGCGAATTTGGTCGCAGGCGACGTCAAGGTTGCCGATGAAGTCTGGATAGCCACCGCCTTGCTTCACCGCGAGCATCCGGAAGCCGAGGATTTCGCGGTTAACGAGATTGTGGAGCGTGCCCGGCGCGAGGGCCTGCACAGACCGTTGCGCAGCGGCGTGTACGTGCACGTCATTCAGCACTGCGTTGCCAATCGCCCGCCGAACCCGGGCCGTTATCGAATGCTGATCGAAACCGCTCCGGGACGGCGCAGGCTCTTTCGCAAAACGGACACTTATCACTCGGGACGCGAAGGCGCAAAGATAACGCCCCAGCGGGATGATCTGCCTCACGGCTACGGCCAGTTGCTTACCTGGTACGAGGAGTGGTGTGCGCTGGCGCCCAGCGACATCGGGAACGATCCGCTGCTGGCATTAAGCGGCTCCGGAAAAGATCTTTGGGCCGACGAACATGCGGACGAATATGTCAGAAGACTGCGAAAAGGATGGGAATGAGCAGGATCTTTTGGGATACCAACCTGTTCATTTATTTATTTGAAGATTACGGCCGTTTCTCCAAAGCAGTCGTCAGGCTTCGTTCCAATATGCTGGAGCGCGGCGATCAACTCCTGACCTCGACTCTGACTCTGGGAGAAATTCTGGTGAAGCCCGCTGAGCGTCGCGACACGGCGCGCTGTGCCCATTACGAGCGGGCCATTCGTTCGGCGGCGATTCTAATCCCGTTTGATGTTGAAGCAGCGAGGAAGTATGCGGATCTGCGGACAGACAGGGCCATCAAGGCTCCGGATGCCATTCAGCTGGCGTGCGCCGCCGCCGCCGGCACAGATCTATTCATCACGAATGATGAGAGGCTGCGGGGAAAACATGTGACGGGCATTCAATTTATCGTCCAGCTGGAACGGGCGCCGGTTTGAGAGGGAAACTTGTCCATGCTGGCCGGTGAGGAAGACGTGATTGCGCGACAGGTTCTACAGGCGCGCGGAAAAATCCGTCAGCGCGAGGTAGGTCGAATCCACTTTCTCCACCAGCTTGCCGTTCTCCTCGGATTTGTCCCGCACGCTCTTCCAGTTGGGATCGTCCTGAAACGCTTTCCAGTTCGCGGCAGCTGCTTCACGGCTGGGATGGTGAAGAATGTAGATCAGGGTATTGCCCTTCTCCGGCTCATCGAGCGGCGTCCAGTACGCGACACTCTTCATTCCATGCTTGTCAAACAGTTTGATGGTGTGCTCGCGAAAGCGGGTCAGCAGCGCTTCCAGTTTCCCCGGAGCCGCGTGGTACACGCGCAGTTCGTACACTCCAGCCGAACCTGTTGTCGCATCGGTCCTCCCTCCGCGGGAACTGGCCCAGACCGATGGCGCAATCAAAGTCGCGGCCGGAATCATCTGCAGCAAGGTTCGTCGTTTCACGGCACGCATTCTAGCAGAGTGCCGAACCTATGCCCTACCTTTTGCGTGACGTTCCAATTTCGACCGTGCTGGATCGAGATTTCGAAGCGCGCTGGGATTACAATTCCGCTGAAACTCTTAGTCTGCTGGCGGCGGCTGCGTGGACTTCCGCAGCGTGATGGTGAATTCGGCTTTGCAGGTTTTAGAGGGATCATCGAAGGCGTTGCCGCTTCGGTCGCCTTCCCAGGCCTCGAAAAACAGGCCGCGCTTGACCCGGCCGGGAAGCCCGGTGAAGCGCGCCTTGCCGTCGATGTTGGTGCCGACTTCCAGATCCAGCTTATGCAAGCTGGCGAATCCGTACGCGATGTGCACTTTTACTTTTGCGGCGTACACCGGCTTGTGGTCGGCGTCGGTGATGGTGAAATCCGCCGAGCAATCGCCCAGCGCGGCATCCACGGAAGGAATGGAGTGCGGATCGGGAGTCTGCGCGCCGGCGAAGGGAAGCAGCAGGAGCAATAAGAGGAATTTCATTGCGCCCGAATTATAGAACCTTCACCCCGGCCCGGCGGTCCGCCCGGCGATCCGGATGTGGAGACGACGGAAGCACTTATGGACGTTGGCTTTATAGGTACGGTTACTAACGTTCATTGCTGGTTGACGAAAGTGCCACTTATAATTTTTTGAACGCCACCCATCCAACGGAGAATAAACGGATTTCCATGCCTGAGGCCGGTACTCAATTGACCCGCCAGAGCCAGGAACTGACGATTTTTCATGATGTGGCCAAGGCGCTCACGTCATCGCTGGATCTCGACTCCATTCTGCAAACCATCATGGACAAGATGGCGGAATACTTCCGGCCCGATACCTGGTCTCTGCTGATGGTCGATGAGAAGCAGGACGATCTTTACTTCGCGATTGCCGTCGGAGACAAGGCGGAAGCCTTGAAGAACGTCCGCTTGAAGATAGGGGAGGGAATTGCCGGGTGGGTCGCCAAGCACGGAGAGACGCGGGTGGTGCCCGATGTGCGCAACGATCCTTTCTTCGCCAGCCGGGTCGACGATGCCACCAAGTGGGAAACGCGCTCCGTCATCTGCGTTCCGCTCCGCTCCAAGCTCCGCGTGCTGGGAGTGATCCAGCTGGTGAATGTGGACATGGAGCGCTTCAAGGACCCCGAACTGTTCTTCCTGCAATCGCTCTCCGACTATGCGGCCATTGCCATCGAAAATGCCCGCTGGGTCGAGAAGATCCAGGAGCTCACTATCACCGACGATTGCACCGGGCTCTACAATGCGCGCCATCTTTATAAGACGCTCGATACCGAGGTATACCGCTCTTCGCGCTTTGGCTACGAGTTCAGCGTCCTGTTCATCGATCTGGATCACTTCAAGGCGGTGAACGATACTTACGGGCACCTGATCGGGAGCAAGCTGCTGGCCGAGATCGGATATCTGGTCAAGGCGCAGTTGCGCTTGATCGATTTTGCCTTCCGTTACGGAGGCGATGAGTTTGTGGTGCTACTCCCGCAGACCGGCAAGGATCAGGCGCTGGTGGTTGCGCGCCGCTTGCGTGATGCCTTACGCGCGAGTTGTTTCTGCAAAGAGGAAAGCCTGAATCTGAATGTGCGGGCCTCTATCGGCGTATCCACTTTCCCGCACGACGCGCGCACGGCGCACGATGTCATCCGCCAGGCTGACGGCATGATGTATATGGTCAAGAATTCCACCCGCGACAATATCGGCATAGCGCAGCGAGGCATGCTGCAGGAATAGCTGTGAGCTATGAGCTGTGAGCTATGAGCAGTGAGTTATGAGCAATGGGCTACGTACGGTGCTGATTGCCGAAGTTAGCCGAATGCTCTCCGGCGGAACATTTCCAGGGAAGACCGCCTATCAGTTTGGCCATTGCATAATTGGCATCTCCGTGCCGGTTCCGCGGACTGGCCTCGATGCCCGTAGACTCTACTCGATGAGATGTAGTGTCCGCTTGGAACTCGCTGCTCATCGCGCATTGCTCATTGCTCACAGCTCACCCTCACCGCTCACGGCTCAGCGCTTCACGTCCGGCTTCCACGGGTTCGGGTTGGCGGGCGCTTTGGGATTCACGCCGAAATCCCACACGTAGAGATTCATTCCCTCTTTTCCCATCATTTCGACGATCGCATATTCGCCCGGAGCGAGGGGCTCGACGGGGGTGATTTTCAACCATCCGCCCTGCAGGCGCGTGATCGTCGTCTTGACCAGATGCTGTTCCTGGCTGATTTTTCCCGTGACCTGGCGCTTGATCCCTCCCAGGATGCGCTTGTTGCCTTTGACCTCGGCGCGCAGGATGCGGAAGCGGTCAAATGGCACCGAGGCCTGCTGCGGCTGCTGCGGTTGCTGCGGGCCCGGCTGGTCGGGTGACTCTTCCACATTCATGTACAGAGACGGAACTGCGGCGTGCGATTGCACAGCCGCGTGAGATCCTTCGAGTTCGATGGAAGCTTTTACGCCCGCGACAGGATTGATTGCGCCGCGAAGGATGTTTCCCTTGGTGTCGCGGTTTACGTCGCTCACGTTCTGTTGCACTTCCACGATCTGCGGCTCGCCCTGGAAGGTGTCGAGCAGGAAGACTCCCTGGTCCATCGGAATGCGAAGTCCGGGAGCGACCTGCGGCAACCGGGCCTCGGCCAATTCACTTTCGTGCTCGAGTTCCTTGTCGAGTTGGACGGCCTCCGGCGCGGAGGCGGAAGCTGCGCGCTCGTTCTCGTATTTCTCTGTGGCAGTCCAGTCCACCAGCGAGTTGGGCAACTCTTCCCATTCCTCCCGCTCGGCGCTGTAATAGCGCACGCGATCCCCTTTCACTTCGTACCTGGTGACGGACTGGTAGGAGCCGTCTTTGAGAATCAGCCGGCGCGATGTTTCCTGCGCACCGACCAGCCCCAGAAGGCTGAGGGACAAGGTGGCAAGAAGTAGGAGGCGCCGCGTCATCGGGTCAGTCTCGAAACCATTCTCATTATGATGCTGATCCGGCGCATAGTCGAATTGCCCGCGTCCGGAAGGGTCGCCAAGGGAGGCACGGGTCCCCGCGGCCCTGGGGTCGGGGAATCACCTGATGAGCACCGGGGCAGGCTTGTAGTATGCTGGTGCCGCTGATTGAACGACCGAAATGAAACGCAATTTTCTCCCCTCTTCCGCACTATTCCTTTTCACGTGCACGCTGGCGCCGGGACAGTCTGGTCCCGCGCCTCTGCCAGTCCCGAACGGGCAGGGAAGTTCGCCGGTTTCATACGCCTCGGTGACGCAGCTGAATGGCGTATTGGGGCAGCTGGAGGACGCTTCCAAAAAGACGCAAAGCGATTTGCAGAAGCTGCGCATTGAAAAGTGGAAAGCGGACGGATCTTACAAAAAGCAGGCTCTGGGGAATGTGGATTCCATCGAACGCAACCTGCAAGGAGCGCTCCCCGAGATCATCGGGCAGCTGCGGTCCACCCCGGAGAGTTTGCCCGCCACTTTCAAGCTTTATCGCAATCTCGATGCCCTCTACGATGTGCTGGGGAACGTGACCGAAGGAGCGGGGGCGTTCGGCTCCCGGGATGATCTGCAGTCGCTGTCGAACGACCTGAATTTGTTCGAGAACAGCCGCAAACAACTGGCGGACCGGCTTGATAGCCTGGCGACCGCAAAAGAAGCGGAGATCACCCGTCTGCGGACCGACCTGACAAAAGCGCAGGCCATGGTTCCGGTCGAGCCTCCTAAGAAAATTGTGGTGGATGACACCGAGCCCCCGAAGAAGCCGGCCAGGAAGAAGCCTGCGGCAAAAAAGCCCGCGGATGGCGCCAAGCCGGCCGACAGCACCAAGCCCGCGGCGGGCACGAGCCAGCAGCAGAATCCCCAGCAGAAGGACAGTCCAAAGCCGCAGTAGTGGCCTCAGGCCCCGGCGGCGGGCCTCGTTCCCCGGCCAGAATCTGATAGTCTTCCTCGCGTATCAAAATCTCAATCTTCGCAGGGCCACGCCGAGGGTCTGAGGTCCGAATTTGAGTGCACACGGCAGCATTGTCGCGGTGTTGTTGGGGCTCGCCATCCTGTGGATGGTGCTGCTGGATGCCTTTGAGACCGTCGTTCTGCCTCGCCGCGTGCTGCGGAACTTCAAGCTGACGGCTTACTTTTACCGCCGCACCTGGATCCCCTGGCGCAGGATTGCGGCGCGCATCAAGACGACTTCGCGGCAGCAGAATTTTCTCGGTTATTTCGGGCCACTATCGTTGATCTTGCTGCTGGGCTTCTGGGCCGCGGGGCTGATTCTCGGATTCGCGCTGATTCAATACGGTATTGGCAGCCACGAGCAACTCAATCAGGAACCCATAACCTTTGGCCGGATTCTCTATCACAGCGGAGAGACTTTCTTTACCCTCGGATATGGCGACATCTTGCCCACCTCGGGCGGAGCACGCGCTCTTTCGGTAATCGAATCGGGTATGGGTTTTGCCTTTCTGGGCGTGGTGATCGGCTACATTCCGGTCGTGTATTCTTCGTTTTCCCGGCGCGAGATCCAGATTTCCATGCTGGATGCGCGGGCCGGATCTCCTCCTTCCGCCGCGGAGTTGCTGGTGCGACTGGCGGGCCGGTCGGAAGATCCCGGGATGAACCAGTCGATCCTCGACGAAGTGCTGCGCGAGTGGGAGCGTTGGGCGGCGGAGTTGCTCGAGGCGCAGATTTCCTATCCTGTGCTGACCTTCTTCCGCTCCCAGCACAGCAACCAGTCCTGGCTCGCCGCCTTAACGACCATGTTGGATGTGACCTCGCTGGTGCTGACCGGAATCGAGGGAGTGCATCCGGGCCAGGCCAAGTTGACCTTTGCCATGGCGCGCCACGCGGCCGTCGATCTCGCTCAGGTGGTGAATGCGAAGATGGATCCGCTGGCGCCGGAGCGCCTGTCCGACCAGGAGTTCGAGAGCCTGAGCGCATCCCTGGCGGGGGCAGGGCTGCGCCTCCGCCAGGATCAGTACGGGCGGGAGAAGCTGCGGAAGTTGCGCTCGATGTATGAGCCCTACGTGCACGCTACCGGCCGGAATTTGATGCTGACCTTGCCCGCCTGGAAACACGCGGAGAAGACGCGCGACAACTGGCAGGCCGGACCTTGGGATCGCGTGATCCAGGCCCGGGGACTGGCGGGAGTCGGGGCCCGTCCGGCGGGACAGGCGCAGGCCGCGGCGGGAGAGGACCATTTCTAGGATGCAGGAGAGAAGAGGAGACTGCCGCGCGTGCAAAAGGCGCGTCCTCAGCGGTGTTGGTCGCGTGCTAACATCCTTCGTTCTGTAAAACGGAGTGCATGAAACATATCGGCGAGAACGTGGTGCGGATTGAGGCGGAGGCGTTGCGGGCGCTGGCCGATCGCATCCGCGGCCCCATGGCGCCGGCTTTCGAGCGGGCGGTCGACCTGCTGTCTTGCTGCGCCGGGCGCGTGGTGGTCACCGGCATGGGGAAAAGCGGGCTGATCGCGCGCAAAGTTGCGGCTACGTTGAATTCCACGGGCACTCCCGCTTTGTACCTGCATCCGGTGGAGGCCCTGCACGGGGATCTAGGGATGATCGTGCGCGGCGACCTGGTTCTGGCTCTTTCGGCCAGCGGCGAGACGGAAGAGATCCTGGCTCTGCTGGCCACCATCAAAAGACTGCAGGTGCCGCTGATTTCGATGACTGGGGATGCAATTTGCGGGACTGAGCCCGGCGGCCGAACCCGCGCGCGCAGCCTCGCATCCTCCGCCGGATCCATCTCGACGCTGGCGGCGGCGGCGGACATTGCCCTGGATTGCTCCGTGGCGCAGGAGGCTTGCTCCCTGGGATTGGCCCCGACCGCCTCGACGACCACGATGCTGGCCCTCGGCGACGCCCTGGCCGTGACCCTGAGCGAGCGCCGCGGATTCAAGGAAGAAGATTTCGCCAACCTTCATCCCGGTGGGAAGTTAGGCAAGAGACTCGCCCGGGTCGAATCGCTCATGCACACCGGAGAAGCTTTGCCTTGCGTCACACCTTCCACGCGCATGCCCGACGTGATCTATGAAATGTCGCGCAAGAAGCTGGGCATTACCGCGGTGCTGGAGGGAGAGAGATTGGTCGGTATCATCAGCGATGGCGATCTACGCCGCTTGCTGGAGAAGCGCGGCAAGGATGTGATGGACCTGACCGCCGCCGAAGCGATGACGCGGGAGCCCAAGACGATTACCCGCGATGCCTTCGCCGCCAGTGCAATTGCCCTGATGGAAGAGAAAAAAATCACCTCCCTGATGGTTGTCGACGGCAGCAAGAAGCTGGAAGGCATCGTGCATTTGCACGACCTGTGGAGTACCCAGCTCGTCTAGCGGATTGAGTAATTGGGTAATTGGGTAATTGAGTAACTGGGTAATTGAAAACCGAAACTGAACAGGATCTCTATTTTTACTTAGTCGATTACCGATTACTTATGAAACGGGGTTTTTTTATGTACCACTACGATCCAAACACGGCGCTGGAAGAACTTAACGAGGACGCCACGCTGCCCAATCCCGTCCACGTGCGGGACATGATTTTGCGCAAGAAATTGACTGCAGACAGGTCTCTGGAGCTGAACCGCCTCTTTGTGGAGTATCAGAAGTTTTTTGGGGAGGCGCAGAAGCTGGGACGCGAGATTCTGAAGCAGCTCACGGCTTAGCGGCCTGGCCCTTGCTTCAGGAAAGCGGTTAGCGCCGCCGCGTCCTTTCCGCGGTTCGTGTGGCCCTGGAAGATCGGCTCATAGGAACCTCATCCAGGACTACGTCTTCGGATTCGAAGTGCTTCGGCACACTCCTCAGCTGGCGCACCAGAGCCAGACGCTTGTAGGGATCCTTCTCCAACATTGCGTCCACATACAAATCCAGCCAGTTTTTCCCGTTGATATTCATAAATGCACGCCGCGAGAGGGGCGCCTCTGATTCCCCGCACCCGAATGCCCGAATCCGGACGTCCGGCCCCTTATTAGTACGGATGCATTTTCCGGTGAAAAGTTGCGTCAGGGAGGGGCAATGCAGCGCTTGCCTGGCGCCGGGGCGGTCCCGCGCACCGTCCGAAAGGACCGGCATTACCAAGTTCTCAAGCGAATGGATTTCGGTTTCCCAAGCGGCGCGCCTCCGACACGCCCGCTCTCCGGAACTGGAAACTCTGAAACCTTGAAACTTGAAACTCGATGCACCGGTTACCCCGGCGTTGAACTCTTGGCTGTGGCGTACTCCCCCGGCTTGTCCTATGATGTTCCCGTCATCATCGGAGCGAAAAGAATCGCTCACAGGGCCTCGTGGGAGACTTCGGCGACAAATTTCGCAAGGCGCGCGAGAAGAAAGAGCTCTCGCTCGACGATGTTTCCAACGTCACCAAAATCAGCGCCCGCATGCTCCGCGCCATTGAAGAGGAGCACTTCGAAGATCTTCCCGGCGGCGTCTTTAACAAAGGATTCATTCGGGCCTACTCCAAGCATCTCGGTCTCGACGCAGAAGAGGCTGTGACTGACTATCTCGCCACTTTGCGCCAGGCGCAAATCGACTCCCAAGAGGTCTGGGAACCCCCAACCGGCGGGGATGCGCGTTCTGCCCCCAAACCCGGCAAGCCCCGCGCCCCCGAGGACTCAAAAGCGGCTGTGAAACCCTCCGGCAAGCCCGCGGCACCGGTGCAAGTGGAGGAACTGCCCGACCTGCAGCTGCCGCGCGCCGAAGATGTCCGCCCCGCGCGCTCCCAGTTTTCTGGCGAAGGCTCAAGCGGCATTCCCTGGAAGATCGTGGGAGCTGCGGCCCTGGTATTCGCCCTGGGAATTTTTCTCTGGGTTCGTCATTCCAATCGGGCGGCTGCTTCTTCCCATGCCGAGGTCGCCGCTTCTGCGGCTCCGGCTCAGGCCGCCTCAGTTGCAACCTTACCGCCCGCGACCCCGGCTCCGGCAGGGGCAAGCAATATGACTTCCCCGACCCAGGCTTCGGTTGCGGCCTCCAGCCAGCCCGCGGCAGCGCAACCGCTGAAGTCCGCATCGGCTGATCACGGGCCCGACGACCCGAAGGATGTTACCGTCAAGAACTTCGAAAAGCCTGCTGCCTCGCCATCCCAGAAGTCCGCACCCGCGCTGTCGCTGATAATCCGAGCCACCGAAAACTCCTGGATCTCGGTCTTCTCCGACGGCCAGCTTGTAACCCAGGAAACTCTGATCGCGCCGGCGCACACTTCGGTCCGCGCCTCCCGCGAAATCAGCATCCGGGTCGGGAACGCAGCCGGTGTCAGCTTTAGCCTGAATGGCCAGGAAATTCCGGCCCAGGGCGGCGAGGCCGAAGTCAAAAACTTCACCTTCGACTCCGCCGGCATGCATGTCGGCACCGCGACCCAAACTCCGTGATTTTCGCTGAGGGTATGCTGTTCGACGAGGGCCGGCTTTGCCGCACGCGCTCCCATTCACCGGGCAAATTCCGCTATTCAACTCATCCCCAGCCACTTAGGCTCAAACCCGTTGCGCGCCCCGAACCCCCTCTGATAGCCTTTTGACTGGACTTCCTCAGCGCAGTTCGCCTTAATCGCGGCCGCGTGGGTTTCCGCGGGTTCAGCCCGATTCAAAAGTCCCGGCCCCTGCAGTATCACAGTGTGGCGGCGCCAGCCATCGTGAGCGTGCAACTTAAGGAGAAATAAAACTTGCCATCCAAAACACGTTACCTGTTCACCTCGGAATCCGTGACCGAAGGCCATCCCGATAAGATCGCCGACCAGATCTCCGACGCCATCCTCGATGCCTGCCTCTCTGAAGACACCACCAGCCGGGTAGCCTGCGAAACTCTGACGGCTACCGGCCTGGTAGTGATCGCCGGCGAGATCACGACCAAGGCCTACGTCGACTTCCAGACCATCGTGCGCGGCACCGTGGCCTCGATCGGCTATGACAACGCCCTCTACGGATTCGATGCCAACACCTGCGCGGTCATCTCCAGCATCAACAAGCAATCCGGAGACATCGCGATGGGTGTGGACACCGGCGGCGCCGGCGATCAGGGCATGATGTTTGGCTATGCGGTGAATGAGAACTCGGATCTGATGCCGACTCCCATTTCTCTGGCGCACAAGCTGACGCAGCGGCTCTCGCTGGTCCGCAAGAATGGAACCCTTCCTTTCCTTCGTCCTGACGGCAAATCCCAGGTCACCGTCGAATACGACGCCAACGGTAAAGTCCTGCGCGTGGATGCGGTGGTGATCTCTACCCAGCATGCCGAGACCGTGACTAACGATGAATTACGTTCGGAGATTTTGAAGCATGTGATCCAGGCCGTAATCCCGGCGCACCTGCTGGATGAGGACACGAAGTATCACATCAATCCGACGGGGCGTTTCGTGATCGGCGGGCCGATGGGCGATACCGGGCTCACGGGCCGCAAGATTATCGTCGATACCTACGGCGGCATGGGACGGCACGGCGGCGGCGCCTTCAGCGGCAAAGATCCGACCAAGGTCGACCGCTCGGCCGCGTACATGGCGCGTTACATCGCGAAGAATATAGTCGCAGGCGGCCTGGCCGACCGATGCGAAGTACAGCTCGCCTACGCCATCGGGGTCGCCGATCCGGTCAGCGTGCTGGTGGAAACCTTCGGGACCGAGAAAGTGGATCCCTCAACCATTCCCGATATCGTGCGCTCGCATTTCAAGCTGACACCGCGCGGCATTATCGAATCGCTGAATCTGCGCCGCCCGATTTACCGCAAGACCGCAGCCTACGGCCACTTTGGCCGCAGCGACGCGGACTTCACCTGGGAGGCGACGGACAAAGCAGCTAAACTCGCCAGCGATGCCGGGTTGCGGCAACCAGTCGCCGTTCACAGCAAGTAATTCCACGGAGGACGGCTGGGCAAGGCAAGAACCGGCTCTGTGGCCGTCGCGGTGACGTCCGCTGGGGAACCAAAGTCCACCCGGCTGTAGTCCAAAAGGACGCATTCCGAAGCGGGAATTCGGGTATCCTGACTGGTTACCTGAACTCGTGTAATCTGAGAAAATGAGTGCGAAGCGACAGCGCACACTTGGAATCCAACTAAATTTTTAGCCGCATTGGTGGCGCGCCATTAAGGGGAAAGCATGTCAACAGCAGCAGTGAATTGCGACATTAAGAATATCGAACTGGCCGATCTGGGAAAGAAGCGCATCGAGTGGGCGAACCAGTCCATGAAGGTGCTGCAGATCATCCGCAAGGAATTCATCAAGAATCAGCCGCTGAGCGGAATCCGTGTGTCAGCCTGCCTGCACGTTACGGCCGAGACCGCGAATCTGGCCATCTGCCTGCGTGATGGCGGGGCCGAGGTCGTGCTCTGCGCCTCCAACCCCCTGTCCACACAGGATGACATCGCCGCCAGCCTGGTACGCGACCACAATATTCCGGTCTTCGCCATCAAGGGCGAGGACAACGACACCTATTACAACCACATCCTGGCCGCCATCGATCACAAGCCGCAGATCACGATGGACGACGGAGCCGACCTGGTTTCCATCCTGCACACCAAGCGCACCGACGCTCTGGAAGGCGTGATCGGGGGCACGGAAGAGACCACTACCGGAGTGATCCGGCTGCGCGCGATGGCGAAAGAAGGCGTGCTGAAGTTTCCCATCGTGGCGGTAAACGATGCCGATACCAAGCACCTGTTCGACAACCGCTATGGCACTGGGCAGTCCACGATTGACGGGATCATTCGCGCAACCAACTTCCTGCTGGCGGGATCGAAATTTGTGGTCGCGGGCTACGGATGGTGCGGCCGCGGCCTGGCCAGCCGCGCGCGTGGCGCGGGGGCCGAGGTCATCATCACCGAGATTGATCCGACCAAAGCGCTGGAGGCTGTGATGGACGGTTTCCGCGTGATGTCGATGGCCGAAGCGGCCAAACTCGGCGATGTCTTCTGCACCGTCACCGGCAACAAGAGCGTGCTGACGAAAGAACATTTCGCTCTGATGAAAGACGGAGCGATTATCTCCAACTCCGGCCACTTCAATGTGGAAATCGACATTCCCGCGCTGGAAGCGATGTCATCGTCGAAGCGCACCACGCGCAACTTCGTCGACGAGTACTCGCTGAAGGACGGGCGCAAGATCAACCTGCTGGGGGAAGGCCGCCTGATCAATCTCGCCGCCGCCGAAGGACATCCTGCGAGCGTGATGGATATGAGCTTTGCTGACCAGGCTCTCTCGGTCGAGTACATGGTGAGAAACGCGAAGAAGCTGGAGAAAACGGTTTACAAAGTCCCCGACGAACTCGATAAGCGCGTCGCGAAGCTGAAGCTGGAGTCGATGGGAATCAAGATCGACCGCCTCACCCCCGAGCAGGAAGAGTACCTGGCAGGGTGGAGCGAGGGAACGTAGCGCGTGGACGAGCGGCCCTTCGGAGAGACTGCGTAGCAGAGCATTCGCGAACTCAGGTTTCGAGTTTCAAGTTTCGGGTATTTACTCGAAGCTGGCAACGAGAGTTTGCAAAGACCATGCCGGGACAGCCTCTTAGGCTGTCCGGCGGCCCGGAAGCTTCGGGCCTTTCTTTTTGGGGCGAAAGAGAGAAGCCGGTCGTTTCAGGCAATGTGACCGGTCCGCCGCAGTGAGGCACCCCCCGGTGCTTTTCTTCTTATCCGGTAACCAGCTAATCATACCTCCGCATATTGCGTTCATCCCTTACATGCTTCCCCGTATCGACACTCCCCACCTCGGATTGTTAAGAGAAAGACAAGGTGGTGTGAATATGGCAAACACGAAAAGAAGGCAGCATGAAGCGAACAGCACTCTTGATAAGACGGCAGATTACGCGAGGGAAGCGGCCGACCGGGTCAGCGACGCAGGACAAGTAGTGGCTGATAACCTGAGGCAGATGGGACGGAAGGTGCAGTCCCGCATGGAGGAAATTGAGCTGGATGAGGCCACGATTCCGGATGCGTTCCGCACTGTCCCAAAAGTGATCTCGCCCAAAGTCCATGCGTGGCTTGACGCGGCGGTGACTACGTACTTTCTGGGACTTGGTGTGTGGTTTGCGATACGCGGCAAAGGACGTGCGGCAGCGGCGGCATTCGTGAATGGAACCATGGTCGCCGGGTTATCAATGCTGACCGACTACGAAGGTGACGGCAAGAAGCCGGTCGATTTCAAAATGCACGGCACTATGGATGCGGTACAGATGATGATGGCGGGGCTAGGTCCCGTCATGCATGGATTTGCCGGAGAGCCGGAGGCGAAGTATTTCTACGGTCAGGCGGCCAACGAACTGGCGGTGATCTCGACCACCGATTGGGACGCGGGACTCCCGGCCAGATCGCGGCGCCGAGCGGCGTGACCATCAACGAGCGGCGTGACCATCAAGATGTAAACGCACCCGGGTTGCCCCACCCCTCAGTCAAGGCCGGTCGAGGCCGGCTCTGCGCCGGCAGCAAAAACTTCCACCGCGGGGGCAAAACTGTGCCAGAATAGGCGCAGAATTTGGGGGGTAGCCTGTGACTCTCTTCCCGAAGATCATCCTCGTATCGACCGCCATTTGCCTGTCTTTTGCCCCGCCTTCCGCAAGGGCGCAAGTTTCGCATTCCGATCAGGTGCAGGTGAAGCCTCCGCTGCTGCGCACGATTGATCCGCCCGCTCCCGACGCAACAGTATCCGATCTGGAGGCGCGCGGGGACCTGTTGCGCATCCAGAAGCTTTACCTGGACGCGATGGATTATTATCGCGCGGCCCTGGCAAAATCGCCGCGGTCGGCGGCCTTGTTGAACAAGGTCGGTATCGCCGAGTTGATGATGCAGCGCTATCGCGACGCGCATAAGTCGTTCGAAGCTTCGATCAAGGCTGACCGCAAGTTCGCCGACGCTTACAACAATTTAGGCGTGGTGTACTACGAGCAGAAGAAATACGGCGCCGCGGTAAAACAGTATCGCAAGGCCATTGCCATCGACAACACATCGGCCTCGTTCTACAGCAATCTGGGAGCCGCCCTTTTTTCCAAGAAAGAGTTCGAACCGGCGGTGCTGGCCTATCAGAAGGCCGTGGAGATCGATCCAGATGTGTTTGAGCGGACGTCGCGCGGCGGAGTGCAGGCGCAGTTGCCCAGCCCCGGAGACCGGGCGCGTTACGACTATACGGTGGCGAAACTCTACGCCAAGATGGGCTTCTCCAACCGCTCCCTGGAATATCTCCGCAAAGCCATGGAGGAGGGTTACAAGGATCTGAAGAACGTCTACAAAGATGCGGAGTTTGCCGAACTTCGCAAGGATAAGCGGTTCACAGAGCTAATGGCATCCAAGACTCCGGCATTGCCGGAATAAGGCAGTTTCGACTGCTGAAGCCGGCTCTCAGCAAGTCCGGCCGGACGGTCGATGGCTATTCACGCGATCAGGGCTGAGAGGCCAAGGTCGCCAGTGCGCGTCTGTAATTTCGCACCAGTTCCTTACGAAGCTTGGCGGCCTCTTTTCCCGCTGGACACTCTGCGGGCGCCCTCCGGCACTGCTCGATCGTCGCTTCCAGGCTCGCGATGAACACTTGGCACGGTCCACATCCGCCGATGTGCTTTTCCAGTTCCTCGCACATCGAGTCATCCAGCTTGTCGTCGAGATAATTGGATAACTCGGCGAACAACTCTTTGCACTTGGCCGGCCGCGGCCCCGTTTCCGGCCCGGCGCTCGCGGCGGCCGCAATCTTGCGCGGCTTCCAGGCCCGCATCATCTCTTTTCGTACGAACAGCCTGGCCCGGTGCAATCTTACCCTTACCGTCCCCGGACGCAGCCCGGTAATCTCAGCGACCTCATCGTCGGTCAACCCTTCCATGTCTCGCAGCACCAGCACGACCCGGTACGGCGCCGGCAGCCGCTGAATCGCCTCCCGCAGCCGCGAAGCTTGCTGGCTGTGGATGGCATAACTCTCGGGATTGATTCTGCCGTCTGCCGCCAACTGTTCCATCTCTTTCCGGTCCGGCATTAGGTCTTCCAGCGACAGCTCTTGCCGCGGAGCAAACTTGCTGCGGCGCCGGCTCATCAGGCAGCGATTCTTCGCCACTTTGTACAGCCACACCACCAGGGCTCTGGGACTCTCGAACTTCGGCAAATACGGGACAGACTTGAGCAGAACTTCCTGCATGGTGTCTTCTGCGTCCTCCCGCTGCCCACATACGCGCATGCTGAAGGAAAAGACGGTGCTCTGCAGCAGCCCAAGGGCTTGTTCGAGCCCCTCCTCATCGCCGCGTCGCAGCAGGGCAACCGCTTTCTCGATCTCCGCTTTCATCGCCGTAACTGTAGCACGATCAATTTCCGGCTGGCGAAAGGCGAATTGCCGCCCGAAGCGCGCAGACCGGCAACCCTTGAGCCCAAGGACGAGTCGAAGCATCGGCGAGAGTAACGTGCCCTCGAACAGTCCGCGTCCAGCTGTGATTTTTCGATTTCCCAGTTCAAGACCTGCGAGTTCGATTACCCTAGTGCAACAGCCTTGGGAGGAAGCTTTTGCCAGAAACGCAAGACCCGCTTTGGTATAAGAACGCGGTTTTCTACCAGGTCCACGTCCGCGCGTTTTACGACAGCAACGGCGACGGGGTAGGCGACTTCCAGGGCCTGGCTCAAAAGCTCGACTACTTGCGCGATCTGGGCATCAACGCCATCTGGCTCATGCCTTTCTTTCCTTCCCCCTTGCGGGACGACGGCTACGATATCTCCGACTACAGGTCGGTTCATCCTCTGTACGGCACGCTGCAGGATTTCAAGAACTTTCTGGCTGCCGCTCACGAACGCCAGCTCCGCGTGGTTGTGGAGATGGTGCTCAACCACACTTCGGACCAGCACGCCTGGTTTCACGAATCCCGCGGTTCGCGCGATAATCCCCGGCGCGACTGGTATGTGTGGAGCGACACCGATACTCCCTACCGCACGGCCCGCATCATTTTCATCGATACCGAGATGTCCAACTGGGCCTGGGACCCAATCTCGAGGTCCTACTACTGGCACCGGTTCTTCAGCCATCAGCCGGATCTCAACTACGACAATCCCGCCGTTCGCGAAGAGATGTGGGACGTGATGAAGTTCTGGCTGGACATGGGAGTGGATGGCTTCCGCCTGGACGCGGTTCCCTATCTGATCGAACGCGAAGGCACCTCCTGCGAGAACCTTCCCGAAACCCACATCATCATCAAGGAATTACGCGCCCGGCTGGATCGCGAGTATCCCGGCCGGATGCTGCTGGCCGAGGCCAATCAATGGCCCGCCGACCTGCGCCCCTACTTCGGCAACGGCGACGAGTTTCATATGGCCTTCCATTTTCCCCTCATGCCCCGCATGTTCATGGGCCTGAAGCTGGAA
>DASREX010000173.1:0-9441 GCA_035651855.1 Candidatus Sulfotelmatobacter sp. | reverse complement strand
GTGAGTCCGCCCCACCCGCCTGTCAAGCCGGCGTGGTATACTGTAACAACGCTGATGACCACGGTCGCTTGTGGCGTGGCAGCCCGCTCAGTTTTGGGTCTGACCCTCCTAGGCTTTCCTGCCTTCCGTTTATTTCGCGTTAATCACAACCATTGAGTGGCTTCCTTTGTACCGTCGCGAATCGCATCTTGAGTGCGTCTCGCGAGATGCCCTCCAGAAAGATACGATTCGAATGACAAGCTTTTCCGAATTGCCTCTGTCTGCCACCATGCAGCAGAGACTCTCCAACCTCCAGTTTCACACCCCAACGCCAATTCAGGCGGCAGCGATCCCGCACGTGCTTGCGGGAAAAGACATAATGGCCACGGCTCAGACGGGCACGGGCAAGACTCTGGCGTTCGTAGTACCCATGATCGAGCGCCTGCAGCAATCAGCCTCCTCAAGACGGGTGGAAGCTCTGGTGCTTGTTCCCACCCGCGAACTAGCCATGCAGGTGCACGAACAATTCGAGCAGTTACGCGGCAAAAAGATCCCGCCCGCGGCGCTGGTAATCGGCGGGCTCGCCGAAGGACGCCAGTTAGCCGCGATTCGTTCCGGCGCAAGCGTGCTGGTGGCGACTCCCGGACGTCTGGAGGACTTCATCGAACGCAGGCTTGTGGATCTGCGGAATGTGGCCACTTTGGTTCTGGATGAAGCCGACCGCATGCTGGACATGGGATTCCTGCCGTCCATCCGTCACATTGTGAGCGTATTGCCGAAGCAGAGACAGACACTGTGCTTTTCCGCCACTCTGCAGGCCTCGGTGGCAGGGCTGGTAGGCGAGTACACGAGTGCTCCGGTGCGTATCGCCCTGGGCTCAATCTTGAAGCCCGTGGACAGCGTGGAACTGCGTGCTTTCGAGGTCGTGGCGAATGACAAGTTCGACGCGCTATGCCATCTGCTGCGCTCCGAAAAGGGGCGCACACTGGTGTTCGCCCGCACCAAGCGCGGGACAGAGCGGCTGGCCAAACACCTGGCGCGTGAAGGCTTTCTGATCGCCATGCTGCATGGCGACCGTTCCCAGTCGCAGCGCACGAGCGCGCTGAACGGCTTCGACGAAGGCCGCTTCAAGGTGCTGGTGGCCACTGACGTCGCTTCTCGCGGGCTCGACATTCAAAGTGTGGCGCACGTCATCAACTACGACCTGCCCACCTTGCCGGAAGATTTCATTCACCGGGTGGGGCGAACGGGACGCGCTGGAGCCCAAGGCCGCGCTTCCACGCTGGTCACTTCCGCGGAAGCGCTGGAGTTGCGGAATATCGAACGCGCGCTCGGGCTCCGCATACAACGGTGCGACCTCAACCCAGAAATCTCAGCCGAAAGGTTATCCCGGCCAGGGAACACGCTGGCCAGCCGGACCCTGCAGCCCTTGCCGGGAGAGGTATTTGCCTGAAAGAGAGTGAGTGAGGCGCGCCTCAAGTTGCGGAGAGATGGCGGCGCTGCGCCCGAGAGTGAGAACTTTGGGTACATGAACTTGCGAGCCGACGTGCTTGGTAAAGGACAGCCCCGTTTCCCTGAATTATGCCGCACATGGCTGAGAAGCGCGTATACTGAGGCTACCGCTTGACCACGAAGACACATCGCAGCCCTTCTCTCTGCGCCTTCGCGATTGAGAGGCTTGGCCTCGCGCAGGGCGCTCACGCGCACAACGAGTCTAATGCTTCATGACATAAGGGAGTCGTGTGTGGCAGGAACTGAGTTATGCCCCGCGCGCTCTTAGCTCGGATGAGCAAAAAGGAGCGAGCGATGTTCACCAAGGTTACGAAAGTTCTGGCCGCACTGGCATTGTTACTGGGGCTATTCAGCCATTCAGCCAGCGATCACCGCAAGTTGATATTAATTCTGGTCTGGGCGGCAGCGCTGGTGGTTTTGGCCCAGGCGTTCCATCGCAGCAATTACTTCTGGGCTGCCATATTCCTTTCGGTGGCGTGCCTGTTCAATCCGGTTCGGCCAGTCACCCTTCCGGCCAGCATGGGACTTCTGTGCGAGATGGCAGCTGCCATCCTGTTCATGATTTCTCTAGCCGTCCTGCGGTCGAAACCACGGCTGTCCATCGCCTCGATTACGGCCTCTGGAGCGGGAAGCGAGTCCTTATGAATCAAGCCTTGGCTCCTGCCGCCCGCAAGAAGCACATCCTTTTAGTGGTCAGCGATGACGTCCGGCGCGACCTGCGGGCACGGGTCCTGCGGAAGTTGGGAACTGACGTAGAGTGCGCCGCGGACATCAGCGAAGCCCGCTCGCTCTGGCGGGCGGATTCCTATAATCTTGTACTCCTCGATGTGACCGGCGATGCCAGCAACCTGGACGAATTTTGCGCTGAAGTGAAAGCGGCGAAGCCTCCGCAGGCGGTCGCTTTCCTGGTGGGCAAGCCCGAATATGTCGCCGCCTATCCCCGCATAGACGAGATGGCGACGGGCGGCGACGGCAACGGACATGCCGCTTGGGGAGAGGTGGTGGCTTCCCTGTTTGCGGGCGCTTGCGAAAGCCTCCCACGACGGTGGGGCTTTCAAGAAGCGGCCTGGCGAATTGCGGCTGCACGCTCCATGAAAGATCCGTGCCGCAATCAATCCCGCAGTTACACAAAGGTTTCGGCGGGTATTCACGAGAAATCGGCGGTTCCGACCTGGGCTGAGGCTATAGCTCAGCATACGCTCGTTACTTCTAGGGTTACACCGGCCAACTCAGCAGCGGCCTTGTTGAGTGATGAGACTGTGGTGGCAGCACCTGATCTACATGTGGAGAAGATAGGATGAAGAACCTTTTTGTTGGCAACTTACCCCAAAGTGCGACGGAAGATGAACTGCGGACGCTATTTGCTTCGCATGGCAATGTGGAGAAAGTCAGCCTGGTAACCGACCGTGACACCGGCCGTTCGCGGGGCTTTGCTTTCGTTGAAATGAGCGATGCCGGCGAGGCCGACAAGGCCATAGCCGCTCTGGACGGCAGCCAACTGGGCGGACGCGCCTTGAAAGTGAACGAGGCTCGCCCCAAACTGGAGCGTGGCTCCGGAGGCCAGGGTGGCGGCCGCTCGCGCGGTTCCGGATCCGGACGCGATGATTATCGCGGCCACGCTCGTCAGCCCAGAGAGCCCCGCTGGTAACTCGCTTTTAAACCTACAACGCCTGGATGCTGCTGCTTTCCGCCGGCGGTCCGGCACGGACGTGTTTTTCTGGGAGGAGTGTATGCCGGGTCGAGGCCGTTCGACTTTCAACAAACGTCAGAAGGAGATCTCGCGGCAGGAGAAGCGGCGCGAGAAAGCTGCCCGCAAACAGCAGCGTAAGCTGGAAAAGCAGTCGGGACCGTCGGAGAATTCAGCCGGCTCCGATATTGCAGAATCACCCCTCACCGACTCGCCCCCATCATCGGATGAAGCCGCCCCTGACTCTAATTTCGCGCCAGAAACCGATTAGAGGCTGACCAAGTGCAGCCCCCTACGCGTGGGGGCCAGCGGCCTTGCCTGGAGCATCCGCCAACGGCAGCCACACCTGAAAACGCGTATCACCCGGCTTCGAACTGACCTGAACGTTGCCCCGGTGCTTTTTTACAATCCGCTGCACCGTATCCAGACCCAGTCCTGTGCCTTCCCCGACGCCCTTCGTGGTGAAGAAGGGCTCGAAGATATGGGCTCTGATCTCGGGCGAGATCCCGGGACCGTTATCGGCGATCTCAACCACGACGCAACTGTCCTCGCGATAGGTCCGCACCCGAAGTTCGCCTTTGCCGCCCATCGCATCAATGGCATTGTCAATCAGGTTCGTCCACACCTGATTCAGTTCGCTCCCGAAAGAATTCACGAGAAGCGGAACTCGCTGGTATTCGCGTTGCACGACAATGCCGCGTTTGAGCTTGTGATTCAGGATCGTGAGCGTTGTTTCCAGGCTTTTGACAACGTCCACATTCTGCACCGGGGCTTGATCCATGAAGGTGTATTCCTTGATGGCCCCAACCAGGTCGGAAATGCGGGAGGTGCTGCTCTCGATTTCCTTCAATAGATTTGCGATCTCTACGGACGCGGCGATCCTCACCAGCGCCGCCCGGGCTGTATCCGCGTCGAGGATCTCAAACAGGGAGTCCAAAGCCTCTGCCTTGATGCCTCTTTGCGCCAATTCAGCCGCCAGTTGCCATAAATCGTTCTGTCCGTGGCTGCGCAGCAAGGAGTCAATCTGGCCTTCCAGGTCGCTGATGGTGAGCGCATCAGGGGGCGGCTCATCCCGCTGCGTAAACGAGGATTCCAGCTTCTCAATCTCCGCTTTCTGCGCCGTAGTCAACTCGCGCCTGCCGAGTTCATGACTGGCGTCCTTGATTCGCTTTAGTACGTCTCGTAACTGGCTGGTGGCGCGTTTGGCGGCAGAGGCTGGATTGTTTAGCTCGTGGGCCAGCCCCGCGGAAAGCTTTCCCAAGGCGGCCAGGCGATCCCGCTGTTGCTCAATGCGAGTGATTTCGCGAATGCGGTCTGACATGACGCCAACCAGACGCCGAGCCAGTTCCGGCATTCGCTGGATGAGATCAGGAAAAAGAGATGCCGGGAAACGGAGGATACGCCCATCAGTGATTGCTCTTCCGGTTACCGTGAACTGCTTCATCCTGGAAAACGGCAGGACTCCAGTGACGTCGCCCAGCTTGCTGGCGAGCACAACGGTTTCGCCGCCCAGCTCTCCTCGCCACTGAAACTGGCCTTCGAGAATCACGAACATGGCGTCCGCAGGATCACCCTGGCGAGCGTATATGTCACCCGCCTTGAGATGAATCTCCTGCGCCTGGCTGAGGAACCAGGAAATCTGCTCTTCCGGCAAATCTGCAAAAGTCGGGATTCGCAACAGTTCCGATTGGTCAGCCATTTAGACCTTGCTCAAGTATTGATGAATGAACTGTACCGCCACCGAGCCCTCGCCAACGCCCGAGGCAACGCGCTTCACAGAACCGTGCCGCACATCGCCCACCGCGAATAAACCAGGCACATTGGTCTCGAGCAGGAAGGGATCCCGGTCGAGCGTCCATCCCTTGGGCCGCTGCCCGTCCCGTATCAAATCAGGACCAGTCAGAATGAAGCCGCGGTCATCCCGCTCGACCACATTCGCCAGCCAGTCAGTGCGCGGGAGCGCTCCAATGAAGATAAACATGGCACTCGCCGGCACCCGCTCCACCTTGTTTGTGTCTGAGCAAAGGACCGAGATCTCTTCCAGGTGGGTTTCACCGTGGACCTCGGCCACGCTGGCGTGCGTCCAGATCTGAATATTGGGTGTCTTCTGGATCTGGTCAATCAAGTACTGCGACATAGTACGGGAGAGCGATTCTCCCCGCACCAGGATGACGACCCGCTCGGCGTAACGGGCAAAGTTCATGGCGGCTTGACCGGCGGAGTTTGCCCCGCCCACCACGTACACGATTTCACCTTTGCAGGAGAGGGCTTCGGTCGCGCCGCCCCCGTAGTACACGCCCGCCCCCTGCAACTTATCAACTCCCGGAACCTCCAAGCGCCGCCATTGCACGCCGGTCGCGATCATCAAAGCGTGGCAGGAAATCTCGCTTCCATCAGCTAATTTGATAATCCGGTAAGACCCCTCCGTGCGGACTCCCATCGCCTCTTGTGGCGACAGGATTTCCACCCCAAAGCGCTGGGCTTGCACAACCGCGCGACGAGCCAAGTCGCCGCCGCTGAGTCCGGTCGGAAATCCCAGATAGTTTTCGATTCGCGAACTCATCCCTGCCTGCCCACCCGGCGCCTCCCGCTCTACCATCACCGTGTGTAAACCCTCAGAGGCGCCGTAAACTGCGGCCGCCAGACCAGCAGGCCCTCCACCCACAATCGCCAGCTCGTAAAAATCCGTTTGCGCCCGCGTGCGCAGGCCGACTCTCTGTGCGACCTCCGCGGGCATGCTCTCCAGGAGTTTTGTTCCGTCGGGAAACAGTACGACGGGAAGATGGGTGGCTTCCGGTCCCAGAACCTCCAAGAGCCGCTTGGTTTCAGGGTCACTGGCGGAGAGCTCGACGTCAATCCACTGGTAGGGAACGTGGTTCCGAGCCAGGAAATCTCGTAACTCATAGGAGCGCGGTGACCAGCGCGTGCCCAACACCCTTATTCCCTGAAACGTCGGGCGATAGGTGGCTTGCCAGTCATCCAGCAAATCATCCAATTGCGGGTACAAGTGGTCGCTGGGAGGATCCCATGGCTTCAGAAAAAAGTAGTGAATGCCGGCCTGGTTGATGGCGCTGATGGCAGCGCTCGTGTCCGCGTAGGCGGTTAAGAGCGCTCGTTTGGCGTCGGGAAAAATCCGCATTCCCTCCTGCAAAAACTCGACCCCATTCATATGCGGCATGCGCTGGTCGGCCAGCAGCAAAGCCACGCTGTCGCTGCGCATCTTCAACTGCTTTAGAACATCGAGCGCGGCCTGGGGGGAATCGCTTCCGATCACACGATAGCCGGCGCCGTACCGCGAACGGAGATCGCGTTCAATCGCCCGCAGAACATCGGAATCGTCATCCACACTAAGCAGAATCGGTTTGGCCATATTCGGGTTCAGTCTTCAGGACGCAGATCGCCGCTGCTGCAGCACTGCCTGATAGGAAATATTAGATACAACAACTGGCATTCGGTCGCTAAATGTGATCTCCCGCTCTGGGGCGGCCCGAGCGGATACCTTTTCGGGCTACACGCTCACCGTAGCATGTGTTTGCTGAGCTTCCGCCGAGACCGGCTCTTACCAGAAACTGAGAAATTTCCGCTTTGACAGCAGAAATCTGGCTTGACGGGCTGGTAACGACGGGGTGTGCCAGATTCCCTAAACCGTTCTTATCCGCGCGGATTGACTTGACTTGCCGGCGATCCTAACATGCAGCTCTGTGGCAAAACCTGCCCTTATCTCCGGGCGCACACTCGGTCATTACCGCGTGCTTCAGCAGATCGCGGCCGGGGGAATGGGTGTGGTATACCGCGCCCATGACCAGCGGCTGGAACGCGATGTAGCTATCAAAGTTCTGCCCGCAGGGATTCTTGCCGACGAAGCAGCCCGCAAACGCCTTCGCAAGGAAGCACTAGCCATTTCGGGTTTGAACCACCCCAACATTGCCACCGTCTACGACTTCGATTCGCAGGATGGGATCGACTTTCTGGTCATGGAGCTGATTTCGGGAAGCGACATCGATCAGAAGATAGCCGTGGGGGCGCTGGCGGAAAAAGAAATTGTCGCGCTCGGGCGCCAGATAGCGGACGGGCTGGCGGCAGCCCACGAGCACGGCATTATCCACCGCGACCTGAAGCCGGGCAACTTGCGCGTGACGGCTGATGGACGGCTCAAGATCCTGGATTTCGGACTAGCGCGCGTGGCACGCCCAGCCAAGTTGGAAGAACTCACCCAAAGCATAGCCACAGATACCGTGTCCGGCACGCTGCCTTACATGGCGCCCGAGCAACTGGCGGGTGAGCCGCCGGACCAGCGCAGCGACATCTATGCGGCGGGAACGGTGCTGTATGAGATGGCGACCGGGCGACGGCCGTTTACCGAGAAGCTGGCAACCAAACTGACGGATGCGATCCTGCACCAGACGCCGGTTCCGCCGCGAGCTTTTAACGCGAATGTTTCGCCGGAACTGGAGCGGATCATTCTCAAGTGTCTGGAAAAAGACCCGAGCCACCGGTACCACTCGGCGCGGGAACTGGAGATAGATCTGCGGCGTCTGCTCAGCGGAGAGAGCGCGGTTTCGCTCCCCGCCAGGCCTGTCTTGCGACCGTCCAGCAAGATTCTTCGGATTTCCGCGGCAGGGGCCATTCTGTTGGCTGCCGGGCTGACGCTCGTACTCCTCCGAGGACGGGAACGGCAGGCGCCTGCCGCCACCGGGATCCATTCTTTGGCAGTCCTGCCGCTGGCAAACTTTTCGAATGATGCGACGCAAGATTATTTCGCAGACGGCATGACCGACGAAATGACCACGGAACTGGCGCGTATCAGCGCCTTGCGCGTGATCTCCCGCACCTCGGCAATGCAATACAAAGGGGCGCACAAGCCGCTGCCGCAGATCGCAAAAGAATTGAACGTAGACGCGGTGATCGAGGGGTCGGTATTGCGCGCCGGGAACCGGGTGCGCATCACAGCCCAATTGATCCGTGCAACAACGGACACGCACGTGTGGGCGGAAAGTTATGACGGCGACCTGCGCGATGTCCTCGCCTTGCAAAAGGAGGTGGCTCGCAACATCGCACAGCAGATTCAGGTCACCCTCACGCCCCAGGAAAAGACGGTGTTGGCGGCGAACCGACCCGTCGATCCAGAAGTACACGATCTTTATCTGCAGGGGCTCTATTCTTTAGGCACGGGGAATGAAAGAGGACTCACGCAGGCCATTGAATACTTCCAGCGCGCCACCGCCAAAGACCCAGGATATGCGCCCGCATATGCCGGCATGGCCGAATGCTATTACAACTTGTCCACTAACTACTGGCCTCCGCGAGAAGCCATGCCGAAGGCAAAGGCGGCGGCCTTAAAGGCGCTGCAGTTGGATCAGAACCTTTCAGAAGCACACAGCGCCCTGGGCGGAGTGCACTACTTTTACGATTGGGACTGGGCGGCGGCCGAGCAGGAGGCCATGCGGGCCCTGGAACTCAGTCCCAACAATGCCAGCGCTTACGATGTAATGGCCAATTATCTCAGCACGGTCGGTCGCCTGGAAGATAGCGTTTCCGAGATTGACCGCGCGCATGCCATCAACCCACGTTCCGTTCCTATCATGACCGACAGGATCGTCATTACAGCCATGGCGAGGAAGTACGATCAGGCGATTGCGGATGGGCGGCAAGCCACCGCCTCCGACCCCGATGCCGGTTCGCTCCACGCCTGGCTCTCCGTGGCGTATATGCTTGCGGGGCATTATCAGGAAGGAATTGCCGAGGCTGAGACCGGATATCGTCTGGATGACAATCCCCTGCACGAGAGTATTCTCGCCGCCGCATATGCCAAGGGGAATAAGAGGACTGAGGCGGAAAAAGTACTCGCCGATGTCAAAGGAAAATTGAAGACGCGATATTCCTGTTCGTACGAGGTCGGGATCGCATATGTTTTTCTGAGCAGACCCGATACCGCTTTTCAGCTTCTCGAGAAAGCCTATCAGGACCGGTCTGATTGCATGCCCATGCTGGGCGTAGATCCGCGCATGGACGCCATCCGCTCCGACTCGCGTTATAAGGAACTGCTGCGCCGTCTCGATCTCGCCAAGTACTTTTCCCAATAAGGAAATGCTGCCGTTGAAGCCGGTGCATTATTTTGCTAGCGGAGACCTGCCGAAATCCTGAGCAACGTCCAAGGAGCATGCGGTCAACAACTCCTGGCAAGAATTGGTCGGGGCGCCCGGATTTGAACCGGGGACCCCCTGCGCCCAAGGCAGGTGCGCTACCAGGCTGCGCTACGCCCC
>DASREX010000172.1:0-4023 GCA_035651855.1 Candidatus Sulfotelmatobacter sp. | reverse complement strand
ATAGCGCGGAACCGGGGATCATAGGAACCGCAGTCTCATGGCCGCCGCTCACAGCTTGAGTTTCTTCTGTACCGTTTCGCGAATCCGCTGATGGGTCTGTCCCGGCGTGCCGCGCGCGTCCACGGTGACCACTCGCCCGGGCTCCCTTTTCGCGATCGCCGCGAATCCTTCCCGCACGCGGCCGAAGAAAGCTCGCGTCTCCTGCTCGAAGCGGTTCTCGTCGGGGCTCCGGCCGCCGCTTTTTGAAATTCGCTTATTGCGGCGGCGCGCCCGGCTCACGCTGGCGTGAGGATTCGAGTCCAGCAACAGGGTCAGATCCGGCTGCAAATTTCCGCATAGGACGCGATGCAACTCCTTCACGGCCTCACTCCCCAGCCGGCGCCCACTTCCCTGGTAAGCCTCGGTCGAATCGGTGAAGCGGTCGCAAAGCACAATGCTTCCCGCGGCCAGACCCGGTTCGATGACCTCGGCGATGTGCTGCGCGCGCGACGCGAACATCAGAGCCATTTCCGCACGAGGATCCAGACCAGCCGTTCCGGAATCCAGCAGGACTCGCCGGATCTTCTCGCCGGTCGCCGTTCCACCCGGCTCGCGGGTCTCCACGACCTTGTGCCCGGCCGCGCGCAATGCCGCCGCCAGCTTGCGCATCTGCGTGCTCTTGCCGGTTCCGTCCAGCCCTTCGAAAGTAATGAACTTTCCCCGCCTCGACATTCAGCGGAATCATAACAGCGACCGTCCGGTTTGCGTGCGTTCCCTCGCCGCCGGGCGCCCCGGCCCTTGTCGCGTAGTGTGGGACAGGGTGGAGACTTTGACTCCCTCTCGTGCGGTACAATCGCAAACGCCCATGACCCTGATCCGCTATTTGGCAATCACCCTCCTTCTACTCTCCTACGCAAGAGCGCAATCGATCCTCGGCTTCACTCCCGCGTCATCCGCCCGTCAAACCGAGATCGAAAACAAGTTTAAAGCCATCCCTTCGGCGGAGGAGGAACGCCGCCAGCACCGCATTTTCACCCAGGAACCCCACGTCGCCGGATCGAAGCGCAACCACGAACTGGCGGAATACATTCGCGACCAGTGGACGAAACAAGGGCTCGAAGATGTCGTCATCCACCGCTATGACGTCTACGGAAGCAATCCAAAGAGCACTTCGCTGGAGATGATTGCGCCCACGCATTACCGGGCGCTGCTCCGCGAAACCCCGCTCGAGGCCGATCCGGATTCCAGGAATCCCAACATCAGCGGTGCTTGGCTTGGCATGTCGGTCTCCGGCGAAGTCACCGCGCCCGTGGTTTACGCGCACAGCGGCAATCCGGAAGATTACGACCTGCTGCGCCAGAACGGCATCAGCGTGAAGGGCAAGATCGTTCTCGTGCGCTACTCCAATCCCTACAGCTACCGCGGATTCAAGGCGCTCACCGCACAAAGGGAGGGCGCCGCCGCGCTGCTCATCTACAGCGATCCCGCCGAAGACGGATACAAGCGGGGAAAAGTTGATCCGGACGGCCCGTGGGGTCCCGAGTATCACATTCAGCGCGGCGCCATTACCTACGATTTCATGGTCCCCGGCGATCCCCAAACGCCGGGATGGGCGTCGCTTCCCGGCGCCAAGCGCATTCCCATCGAGCAAGCGATGTCCGCGCCAAACATCATGGCGCTGCCGCTCTCCTGGCATGATGCCAAGCCGCTGCTCGAGAACATGGACGGCCCGCCGGCTCCTGACAATTGGCAGGGCGGATTGCCCCTCCAGTATCACCTCGGCGGCGCAGCCGTGAAGGTCCATCTCAAAATCGAAATGGACAACGGCGTTCAGCCCTACTACGTCGTGGAAGGACGCATCCGCGGCTCGGAGTTGCCCGACGAGTGGGTCGTGCTCGGCAATCACCGCGACGCATGGGTCTTCGGCGGCGTCGATCCCTCCAGCGGCACGGCATCGATGATGGAACTCACCCGCGCCCTGGGCGAATTGAAGAAGCAGGGGATTCGCCCGCGGCGTACGGTGGTCATCTGCAGTTGGGACGGCGAAGAAGTTGGGCTCACCGGTTCGACGGAATGGGGAGAGCAATTCGCCGGCGAACTCCGCTCCAAGGCCGTGGCTTACATCAATGTCGATGAGGCCGCATCGGGCCCGAATTTCCACGGGCAGGCAGTCGCCTCTCTCGCGCCCATGCTGGCGGAAACCACGCGCTCCCTGCAGGATCCTTCCGGCAAGAGTCTCCACGATGCCTGGAAAGCCACCGTCGAACGGGAACGAGCCGAAGGCAAGCAGACCGGCCAGATGAACGACTCGGGAGTCACCAGCGAAACCCTGGCCGACACGCGCATCGGCAGCGGCTCCGATCACACCGTGTTCCTGAACTTCATCGGAATGCCGGTCATCGGATTGCAGTTCGACGGAGACTACGGGGTTTATCACTCCGCCTACGATGATTTTTATTGGATGAACCACTTTGGCGATCCTGGCTACCGCTACCACACGTTAATGAGCAAGCTGTGGGGAATCACCGCGCTGCGTCTGGCCGATGCCGACCTGCTTCCCTTCGACTTTGCCGCTTATGCTTCCAATGTCCGGCAATTCGTCGACGAATTGGTGAGAGGGAAAGATATGACGCAACTCGATCTCACGGCAGTGCGAAAAGAGATCGACAACTTTGAAGCTGCCGGCAAGAGCTTGAACCAGGCGCTGAATCGACAGTTAGCATCAGGTCCAATCGATGCGAACGTCGCTGCGAAGCTGAATCAAGGAATGATGCAGGTGGAACGCAACTGGCTCAACCCCGACGGCATTCCTGGCCGCCCATGGTTCAAGCACATCCTTTACGGAGCGCGCTTCACCTACGCGCACCTGGAGTTGCCGGGCCTGACGGAAGCGGTGGAGAAACAGGATTGGCCGACCGCGAAGCAGCAGGCAGAAATCCTGCAGCGCGCCATTCGAAAGAACACGGAACAACTGCACCGCCTGACGGAACAATAAAGGAACGTGCGCTAAACGGGGGTGCCCCACCCTTGTCGCGTTCTCCGCGACAGGGTGGGGATTTTGATCTTTGGACTGTTAGCTGTTGAAAAGCCGCAGTTGGCTCGTCGAATGAATGACGGAAGAGATCTCAAGGCAAGCCTCCGTTCTAGCTCTCCTTGATCTCCCGCTCCATCACCTTGCGCAAGGCCTTGTTGATGCGGGTCTGGTAGCGGCTGCCATCTTTTTTGAACCAGGCCAGCACGTCCGCGTCCAGCCGCAGCGTAACCGGTTTCTTCAGGGGGCGGTAGAGGTCCGCGATCTTCAGATTCTGCAGGGAGAACTTCTTCTTTGTGGCCCCGGACGAGGCCGCCAGGTCCAGGCTCTTGGGCCGTCCCCGCCGCCCAACTGCCTTCGAGGTTTTCGGGCGTTTCGCCGACGCCCGGGAACCCGCACGCGCCTGCCGGCCCGCCGATTGCTGGTCCGCTGTTCGCTGTCTTTTGCTACTCATTTCACTCTGTACCAATCACAATGTACGTACACAACTGTCCATTAAAATGTTCCTGCAGGAACACTCCGGCCGCGGTTCAGGGATGCCTCAGCTGGCAAGGTCTTCCGGCTCAACATCCTCATAGGCATGAAGTTGCGGAGCGTCATCGTCCATGAAGGCGAATGCCTCCTGGGGCACCGGGTTCTGCCACACTGGCGCGAACGACTGCCGGTGTAATGGCGTCGGACCCAATTCCCGCAGGGCTGCCAGGTGCTTGGGCGCGCTATACCCCTTGTGCGAAGCCAGGCCGTAGGCCGGAAATACCGCGTCCCACTCCCGCATGATGCGATCGCGCTCCACCTTGGCCAGAATGGACGCGGCCGCGATGGATGCGGAAAGCGCGTCGCCGTGAATAATAGGCTTTTGCGGCAGATCGCAATCGATCTTGACCGCATCCACCAGCAGATGATCGGCCGCGGGACAGAGCCGCAGCACAGCATCCCGCATGGCCGCCCGGGATGCGTGGTAGATGTTGATCTGGTCGATCCGGGCCGCGTCCACCGCCGCCACCGCCCAGGCA
>DASREX010000171.1:0-7965 GCA_035651855.1 Candidatus Sulfotelmatobacter sp. | reverse complement strand
AGCCTGCAGCTTGCCGGCGAACTGATGCTGGGCACCGATCCGCAGGCATCGTTGAGTCTCCTGCAAAGAGCGGAAGCCATTCAACCCACGGCCCATACCGATCTGCTGATCGCGCATGCCTACTCGCGGCTGGGACAGCAGGATCAATTCATGAAATATCTGGACCGCGCGAAGAGCAAAGCTCCGCACGATCCGGACGTCCTGCGGGCGGTCGCCGGCCAATACCGCGACGAGGGCAAGTACGACCAGGCAATTGCCGCCCTGCAGGCGATTGGGCCGAAGAATGCCGACGCGCAAGCCGAACTTGCCTACACGTACCAGCTGGCGGGAAGGCACGAGGAAGCAGCAACGCTTTACTCGCGCCTGGCGAAATCTTCAAAGGGCAACATTGGGCTGCACCTGAGCGCCGCACAGGCATGGATTAACCTGGGCCGCCCTGATGATGCCAGGGAGTTCTTGGACAGCGCGCGACGCATCGATCCGAACCATTATCGGCTGCACGCTATCCTTGCCGCCCAGGCGCAATCCGAGGACCGGCTTTCGGAAGCCGAGCAGGAATACAAGCTGGCGCTGAGTAATCTGCCCGCGGGCGTGCCCGAGGGTCCGCTCTACCCGATCCAGCTGCGACTTAATCTCTACGAAACGTATGTGCGGGAAGATGACGACGCGCATGCTAAGGAGCAGCTGCAGGCCGCGTCGACGGCCATTGACCAGCTGAAGGTAACCGATGAGCAGCGTCCGGAGATGCTCCGGCTGCGAGCCGCGGTGGAAACGGCGTCCGGCAATCTTGAGGCCGCAAATCGCGACCTCAAAGAAGCGCTGGCTCTGGCTCCGAATAACGTGAATTCGCTGATGAACTTTGGCACCCTGTTGTGGAAGCTGGGCCAAAAGGACACGGCGCGGCAGACTTTCAGCAAAGTCCTCGAGCTCGACAAAAACAACCGCCAGGCGCTCTCGGCGCTCGGTTATCTGGCCCGCGATGCCGGGGACAACAGGCTTGCCGAAACCTATTTCCAGCGCGCCATAGCGGCTCACCCGAAGGATTACGCGTCGTACCTGGCTCTGGGGGACTTGTACACCGCGGAGCGGAACTTTGGGGCGGCGGAAAAGAATTACCAGACGGCCTACCGGTTCATGCCGACTAATCCGCTGATCGTTTCCGGGGCGGCCAATGCCGCGCTGGAATCGCACAATCTTAATCTGGCTCAACAATGGCTGCAGCGCGCCAACGCGAAGATGAACTCCAACCCGCAGGTGCAGCGCGAGCGGGAGCGCTATCTGTTCTTCAAAGGGGATTACGCGGAATCCGCAAAGCTGGGGGAGAGCGTCCTCTCGAAACTGCCCAACGACCGCGAAGGCGTGGTGTATCTCGCATACGACCTCTACTATCTCGGACGCTATGACGAAGCGCTGTCGCTGGTGACGAAGTACGAACCCATTCTGAAGAATGACAAAGACCTGCCGCTGATCGCGGGCAATGTTCATGCGCGCAATGGCGAACTGGAACTGGCGCTGAAAAATTTCACGCTGGCTTTGGAACGCGATCCGAAGATGGCCACGGGATATGTGAACCGAGGATTTGTGCTGAACGACCTCAAGGATCCTCAGAAGTCCTCCGAGGACTTCAAGACAGCCTTGAGGTTGCAGCCTGGATATGGGGAGGCTCATCTGGGATTGGCGTTCGCCGATCTTCAGCTTCATCATCCCCGGCCCGCGTTGCGCGAACTCGATGCCGCGCAGAAGATCCTGGGCAAGTCGCACGCCTGGCATCTGGCGCGGGCGGAAGCATTCCGCCAGGGGCAGGACTTCCCGCACGCGGCCGGAGAATATCGAATCGCACTGGCAGAAGATCCCAAGGACGTCTCCACTCAGCTGGCCTACGGAGACGTTCTGTACCGGATGCGCAAGTATCCGGAGTCTCTGGCGGCCCTCAACACGGCCGTGCAACTGGCGCCCTCCAATCCTGCGATCTACGCTCTAATGGCGCAAGTTCACGCCAAGCAGGGGGACCGGGAGCAGACACTTCACGATCTCGACTCCGCCGAACGGCTGGGCGGCAATCGAGTTGAGATTCTGACCTCAACCGGCGATGCGCTGCTGTCGCTGGGCGATCGCAATGGGGCCATGCAACGGTTCTCGCGGGCGCTCGAGGTGCCCGGGGGAGACCGCATCGGAATCCGGCTGGCCATCGCGCAGATCTTCATCCGGCGGGGAGATTATGACGAGGCGCGGCGCGAGATTGCGCTGGGATTCGCCGAGTCGCGCCTGTTTCCGGACTCTCCGGTCACGGCGGAAGATTTCGCTCAGGCGGCGAATCTGTTCCTTTCCATGCACGACTTCGATCTTGCCGAGAATTATTACGGGAAGGCCCAACTGGCTGGAGCGAACAGCCGAACGGTGGCGATCGGCCTGACTAATACATATCTGGCGGAAGGCGAGACTCGAAAAGCGGAAAAGGCGCTGGCCACGCTGGGTCCAGCCCGAGATTACCGCGACGATTACGACTACATGATGGCCTCGGCCAATCTATACCGCCAGCGTCAGGACCCGCTGCATTCGCTGGCGGCGTACGCCCAGGCCAGCACGGTCGCCAGCGCCGACGATCGAGGCATTGCCGAGGCCTCGCAGTACAGCGAAGGCGAACAGGCAGGACGCCCGGTGACGGACAGCGTCAGCCTGGTGCCGGAAGCCAATTTTGCCCCGGCCCTGGAAGACGTCAATGTGTATGCCCTGGATGCGAAGATTCTGCGCGTGACCAACCCCGCGCTGCTGCCTCCGCCGCGGCATTCCTATCAGAGCCTCGCGCAATCGCACTATCGCGTGAAGCTCTGGGATCTTCCGGTAATCTCCGGATTCGTGGGGGAGAGCATGACCGCAGGCCGGTTGCTTTTCCCGAGCGTGGGCGTGGTTCAGAGCCGGAACACCTACGACACCATGGTGAATGGCGGGATCAATCCGATCCTGCACCTGGGCTCGAACTCGATCACCTTCAACGGCGGCCTGCAGTTTACCCTGCGCCGGGACAAAATCGCGCCGCTGTTCATGAACCAGGATCTGTTCCGGCAGTTCCTGTACGTGTACACCAGTTCTTTCTTCAACTGGGTATCCTTCACGGGCACGGCGCAGCGCGAGGCGGGGCCGTTTACGGAGCGCGACCTGCACTCCCGCGATTTGTTTGCCAACATTGAATTCACCGTGGGCCGGCCCTGGGGCAGCACCTCGCTGATCACCGGATACACTGCCCGCGACCTGCTGTTCCGCCCCTTCGTCCAGGAATATTTCAACAGTTCGACCTACGCCGGCGTACAGCACAAATTCGGCAACCGCCTGACTGTCGCCGCGCTGGCGGAACATCTCCGGTCGTGGCGCGTGCAGAACACGCAATACGCCATCGCCCAGGCGCTGCTGCCGGGTGGGCGCTTCGATCTGCGCGCTACCCCACACTGGACGGTGCAGGGATCGTTTGTTCTGTCGCGAGGCATGGGATATCACTTTTACGACAACGCGCAAAGCGAGCTTCTCGTCACCTACACCCGGGGATGGCGGGGCAGCGTGAAGGACGGCGAAGTCGAGGTTCCGGTCTCGTTCCCGATGCGCTTCTCCGTGGGGATGCAGCAGCAAACGTTCTACAACTTCCCGGGATCAACCAGCGGCAGCCGGAGCATGATTCTGCCGGTTGTACATTTCACCCTGTTCTAGCTCGATTGGAAGAATGGCCGAGATCCAAGAAACCCGAGTCAGCAGTGCGCCCCCCGCCGGCACCGCGCAAAGCCGCACCAAGGCCCTCCGGCAGAAACTGCTGGGCGGCAGCCTTACCCTGCTCGCCGGGTCGGGATTAGTCGGAGTCACCAATCTTATTTACAACGTGGTCACGGCCCGGATGCTCGGCCCTACCGGGTTTGCGCATGCCACGGCGGTGTACACCTTGCTGATGCTGGCATCGGCCATCACTTTGTCGTTCCAGGTGGTGTGCGCCAAGTACGTGGCCAGCCACGAAAGCGAGAGCGAAAAGGCGGCCATCTTCGCCCGGCTGCACATGCAGGGATGGATCGCCGGGGTCGGAATCGGCTTTCTGCTATTCCTGTTCAATGGCGCCGTGCAGCATTATCTGAATCTGCCCAACCCAGCCCTGATTTCCCTCCTGGCGCTGGGGACAGCCTTCTATATTCCGCTGGGCGTGCGCCGAGGCTACATCCAGGGAGTACACGCATTTCGCGGGCTGGCGCTCAACTTCATGCTGGAAGGGCTGACCCGCCTGGGCGGCGCGTACCTGCTGATTCTGCTTGGCCTGGGAGTGCAGGGGGCGGTGCTGGCCAGCGTGATCGCGGTCATCGCGTCCTATCTGCTGGCCAAGCCGACTCCGCCGCTGCAGTTTCGGGCCCGTCGCATTCCCATGCCGTTTGGCGAGGGAGTGCAGGCCATTGTTTTCTTTTCCGGCCAGGTGGTGATCAACAACTTCGACATCGTGCTCGTAAAGCATTTCTTCAGTTCCGACGAGGCCGGGATCTATGCCGCCGTCTCCCTGGTGGGCAGGCTGGTGAACATGTGCGCCTGGTCAGTGGTGAACACCATGTTCCCGGTGTCGGCGGGGTCCCGTTCCAGCGACCGGGAAGCGCGTCCGGTACTCTTCATGTCGCTGTTTCTCGTATTCCTCATTCTGTCGGTGCTGACTCTGGGGTTATGGGTCATTCCGAGCTTCTTGTGGAGGACCCTGTTCGGCGCTCATTTTCAATTGGGGAATTATGGAGGGCTGGCGGCCCTGCTGATTCTGTATGCCATCACCACCGGGATCTACTCGCTTAGTTCGGTGATGATCACTTACGAAATGTCGCGCAAGATCGCCAACACGAGCTGGGTGCAACTGGCCTTCAGCGGCGCGCTGGTGCTCGGGATCTGGGTGTTCCACCAGAATCTGAGGCAGGTGATTTTCGTCCAGCTGGTGCTCATGATCATTCTCTTTGTCATGGTCGCGCTGCCCCTGTTGCGGAAGGAGATCGCGCTGCCCGAGGATGTCCGCAGCTATCCCAACCTGGCGATTGCGCGATCCTTGAACGAGCACGAGGTGATTGCGGAGTTCCTGCGGAGTGAATTCCACCATCCCGAGTTTGAGGAGTACCGGGCGGATTTTGAGCGGCTGGTCAACCATCCAGACCTGAACAGCCACCGGGAGAACGCGCTGCGGCGGGCGCTTCTGTTTCTTCGCCGCGGGGCTATGTGGCGCGAACTGCCCGACGACACGCAATGGTTCCAGGTCAAGCTGGAGCGGAACGACCTGGAGCGAATCCGTTTCTTCCCCCGCGCGCAGTGGCGTCGCGTGGCGGAAGGAAGTTTTTATCTGACGGACATGATCGAATGCCTGCGGCAGAAGTGGCAGGAATCGCCGCACGACGAATTCTTTCAGAAGTTGCGGCGCATGAGCGATCCGGTACGGGAAGGTTCCGTTAACCCCACGGTGCTGCTCATTGGAGTGGATGAACGGAGCCCCTTGACCATTCTGGATGGGAACCACCGGATGGCAGCGGCCATGCTGGCGCAGCCGCCCGCGGCGCTCGACAGCCTGCAATTTATCTGTGGTTTCTCGCCGTCGATGACGCGATGCTGCTGGTACAAGACCAACGTGAACACGCTCTCGCGCTATCTGACGAACCTGCTGCGGCACATCTTCTACGATCCCGAATCGGACATCGGCCGCTTCATGGAAAGCGGATCGTAATCAGCGGTTCTCTTCCGTCTGATTTGAGGGAGCGGGCGCAGTTGCAGGCTGACTCGGTTCTTCAACGATGCTGTTATCCCGCCGGCGCAGCGCCACCGGTTCGTTCTGCCTCTGAAGCGCCTGCCGTTGTTGAGACACCCGGGTATCGACGCGCGAGCTGTTGTCTTCCGCGACCGCGAACAGCTTTTTACCTTCCGCAGTGCGGCGGCTGGCCACTCCCACGACGGCCGACGCTCCCATCGACTGACGCGCGTGATCGTAGAAGAATTGGGCGGTTTCCTGGTCGCCCTCGAGCTCGGAAACGTAACCAATGTTGTTCAGGGTAAAAGCATTATTGGGATCGAGGGCGTAAGCCTTGCGGAAATTGGCGTCGGCCGTCCTGAGATCGTTACGATTGACCGCCGATACGCCGCGCAAATTCAGTTCCGCCACCTGCTCGCGAACATCCCGCGCCTGGGCCAGGTGTTGGCGCAGCACCTTGGCATTCTGCTGCGCTATGTGGGCGACGGGGCGCCCTCTCCAGCTCCGGTTGGTCGTGACGACGGCAGTAGCGCCGAGTTCTGCTGCCGCAGCCTGATCGTAATATCGGAGGGCCTCCTGGTCTTCCCCTTCCATTTCCTTCGCTACGCCCAGGTTGTTGAGGGTATAGATATTATGCGGATCGATCTGCAGCGCCTTCTGCAGGAGCAGGTCGGCCTCGGGCGCGCGCCCCTGGGCAAGGAGGCGGACCGCCTCGACATTGGCGTGGTTTAACTGGAGCGGCTCGTTGGTAAGCGCCACCGCTTCCCTCATGGGCCGGCCTTTGATCTGCGGCGCGCTGGCCAAGTCGACGACGGCGTCACTCGATTGCTCAGCCGAGAGCTGGTAATAGCGTTGGGCTCGATCGATTTGCCCCTGCAGTTCCGAGATATACCCCAGATTGTTGAGGGTAAATGCGTCTCCCGGATCAAACAGGTATGCCTTATAGAACAACTTCTCAGCCTTGGCAAAGTTGTGTTTTCGGATCGCTTCCACCCCTTCGCGGTTGAGGCGCTGCACGGGAGTCAACTTGCTGCGGCGCGGGATGCTTATCTTCAGATCCTTGATTTCCCCGGACTGAGCGAAGCGAGGTCCCGATGCCGCGAGGGCAATCGTTAACAGACCACGATAAAACCGGCGTTTCCAGACCATGAATGTCCCACTTTCAAGAACAATGTCCCACTTTCAAGAACAGGGTTTGCAATGAAGCCAAGGTTGGATGCGGGGAAAGGGTATTTGTTTGCTGTCGGATGGAAACTGGGATGTCCGGTCCCGCCGAATCCGGACTACCTTCGGGGGCGAAAACGGCATCCAAAGTAACCGTGAAAACCTGTATGCGTCGATCTCTGCTCAAAGTTGCGATTGGCTGTGCGCTTTTCACTGCCATGGCGTATGCGCAAACGTCGGACGCCGGCTCGGCTATGGTCTCGCCTGCGGGGAACATGCAGCCGGAGAATATTCAGCCCGGCACTCCGCCTCCCGCTGAAAGAACAGAAGAGAGCGCCATCGTAGCGGATCCGGCCAGCCTGATCCCGGACCTGCCTCCCGTTCCTGCGAAGAAGGCAACCCTGGTGGGAGGAACGCTGGAGCGACTGGACCGCGTTCGAGATCAGTTGACGGTGCAGGTTTTTGGCGGCGGGCGCGTCCGGGCCCTCTTTGATCCGCGCACCCGCGTCTTTCGCGGGCAGAAGGAAGTCACCATCGCCGATCTCAAGCAAGGCGAAAGGATTTATCTGGATACGATTCTCGACGGGGACACGGTGTTCGCGCGGAACATCCGCCTGAGCCCCGAGCATGCTTCCGGTCAAAGCCAGGGAATTCTGCTGAAGTATACGAGTGATGAGCTGACGATTCGAGACGGCCTGTCGCCGTCCGCGGTGCGAATACGGGTTTCGCCCACAACGAAATTCATGCGGGAAGGCCAGCCGGTGGCGGCCGGCGCATTAAAACCAGGATCGCTGATTGCGGTCGAGTTCGACTCACAAGGCAATGGCCGGAACCTGGCGCGTGAGATCTCCATTCTCGCGCTGCCTGGGACACGCTATACGTTCGTAGGGCAGGTGGTTCACCTGGATCTGCGCGCCGGGTTGCTGGTGCTGAACTCCTCCATCGATCACAAGACGTACGAGATCTATCTCAACCCCCAGATCACGCCGGACGATAATCTTCACGCTGGTACGAACGTGACCATCACCGCGAATTTTGAGAATTCACGCTATGTCGCCAACCATGTG
>DASREX010000170.1:0-11046 GCA_035651855.1 Candidatus Sulfotelmatobacter sp. | reverse complement strand
CAGCTCTCGCCCGGATAGCCAAACTGCAGGAAATAGCACGCCCGGATGCCAACTTCCCGGAGGTTCCCCCGCGCTTTGGCAATCTGGTCGACCCGGGTTCCCTTGTCCATCGCATCCAGAATCTTCTGCGATCCCGACTCTGCCCCCATCCACACCTCCGCGCAACCCGCGCGGCGCAATGCCGATACTGTCTCAGGAGTCATCAAATCCACCCGCGTCTGCATCTTGAATGGGATCGCGGCGTCTAGCTTCTCTACCTCATCCGCAAGCTCGCGCACCCATTTCGGACGGAGCCCAAAGATGTCGTCGGCAAACCAGAGATGCTCCGCCCCGCACTCATGTTTCAGCTTCCGCATCTCCTCGGCCACCGATCGGGCAGAACGCACCGAAAACGAATCGCCGTAAATCGGCTTGGCACACCAGTTGCAGCGGTAAGGACAGCCTCGGCTCGAGACGATATTCATCGAAAAATATCCGTGCGCGGATTTCCACGCCTTGCGGTACTGATCTACATCGATAAGATCCAGCGCCGGGAACGCCAACTGATCCAGATCCCGCATCAACCCGCGCGTCTCAGTCTTCGCCAGCTCTCCCTTGCTGCCCAGCCACGCAATTCCGCTGATTCGCCCCAGCGCCTGCGCTTCACCCGCCAGAAGATGCTGCACCGCTTCCAGCAACGTCCACTCCGCTTCTCCCAGCAACACGCACCGGAAGCCATTCTGCAAATATTCCAGCGCATGATCGGAGGCATCGGACCCATTCGCCAGGACGGTTGCTCCCGCCAGCCGCGATCTCTCCGCGATCTGGAACGCGACTTCCCGCATACGCGTCAGGCACATCTTCGACAGGAAATTGAAGTTGTCCTCGTATACCACCACCACCCGTGGACGGTGCTGCTGCAGCGCTTTCGGAAAGTCGGTTTCCGGATCGTTCAACATGGTGTCGAAGACAGCGACGGAGATTCCGGCTCTTCTCAGCAACGCTGCCGCATAAAGAGTGCCTAGAGGGGGATAAGGCTGCATCTTCCGGGTTTGCTTCCGGTCATAGTAGAGGTGATAAGAATGGGTCAGCAGTACATCAGCCACGTTGTGTTCCCTCTCGATAGCCCGCCTAGCAGGCTTGCTCCGTTCGCTCCGCCAGTGCTTGCCCCGTCAGGAGCGATCGTTTCGTCACGATTTTTTCCACCGCGCGCGATACCCACAGCTCCCAGGGAAATGAATATCGGCTCCTGCCAATCCTCCAGCGCACAGGCGCTCCCAGCATTCGGCGCACGCTGCGCCGTGCCCACGGGATTCTCTTCGTCACCTTTCGAATCTGATTGTTCAGCAGGAAGTACTCCAGGCTGCGCCGCAGCCGCCGCAGCTCTTCCCCTCGCAGCCAGGGCAGCACGTTACTGCCCAGCGCCAACGTCTCCCACTCTTCCAGGCTCTGCGGCTCCCGCACCCCCATCTGTTTCAGCTGCGGCCAGATCGGGATCCCGGGATAGGGAGTGAAAATATTGGGGGAGAAGCTGACATTGGGATACTCCCTGGCAATGTCCCCCATCACGCGAAACGTCTGCTGGCGATGTCCCTCCGTCTCGCCCGGATAACCCAGAATGATGTTGAAGACCACGTGAATGCCCGCCAGGTGGGTCTTGCGGGCGGTCTCCACCATCTGCTCGACATGCTGAAAGCGCTTGTTCATCAGCGTGAGCACTTCCTGCGACGCCGACTCCGTGCCAAATCCGATGTGGTGCACGCCGCTTTCCGCCAGCAGGCGCACGTCGTCCTCGCTCATCAGGGCCAGAAAGTCGGTCGAGGTCTGGAAATCCCACTGGAATTTCACGCCGCTGGCAATCACTCCTCTTGCAATTGCTACGGCCCGCCGCCGGTCGACCAGAAAATTGGAATCGAAGAAAGGAACGTGCTCAATCTGGTAGCGCGGAACCAGATCGCTTAACTCGTTCACCACCCGCTCCACCGAATAAGCATTGAAGCGGCGCTTGTAGAACACCTGGTCCGTACAGTAGTTGCACTGGTACGGACAACCCACGCTGCTGGTGTAGGCAAGTTGGCGCACCCCTGAAACCGCGGCATAGATGCTGGGGTCCGCCAGGTGATATGCGGGCGCCGGCAACTGGTTCACGTTCGCGACCGGCCTCTCCGGTTCATGTACGCTGATTCCCTGCTCATCCTTGAAGGAGAGGCCCCGAATGCCGTGCCACTCTCGCCCCTCCGCGATGCGCTGCACGAGTTCCAACAGCGTCAGCTCCCCCTGCCCTCTCACAATCGCATCGACGAAGGGTTCGCGCAGAGTCTGCTCCGTGGCCAGGCTGGGGTGCCATCCGCCAAACACAATAGGCAACTTCGGGCGTAGCTTCTTGACGCTCCGCGATACCCGGACTGCAGCCCCGATATGCGGCCCAGTCAATACCGAGATCCCCAGGCAGAGCGCATCTTCGGTCTCCCGAAGAATTGCCTCCGAGTAGTCTGGAGCGATCAGGTTGTCAATGAGCTTGACGTCGAACCCGGCTTCGAGCAGCGGAGAGGCCAGGCATAACAGCGACAACGGCGCGCCCAGTGGCGGCCCGTCGTAAGGCGGATAGAAGAGGACGACTTTGTTGGTCCCGGCCAAGTCGAGTCCGTACAGAATTCGGATACCGCACTCTACGGTCGCGGGCCCCGCGTGGTTGTCAGTGGATTGTTAAATATGTGTCACATCTTGACAGTTGCCCGCACGCAGTCCGCTCCTTCCCGCCCGCGGAAGCGCCTTCCCTTCTTTCAATTTGCAGAACTTTGACAAGTTCGAGACAAATGCGAACCCCGCGGTTGGTAGTTTCGTGACGACTTCGCTTCTCGTTCGCGGGCATGAGCGGCGATCCGCACCGTCCAGAGAAGAAACGAAATGATCCTTTTCTATAATCCGAAGGCTACCCGGCCTCGAAACCGCCGCTTCCCGCTATCCATTTTGGCCATGGCCGCGGTCCTCGAAGGCAAGGAAGACTATGCCATCGTCGACGGCAACGTAGATCCCAATCCCACCGAAACTCTCCTCTCGATCCTGCGGGAGCGCCCGGTCGAACTTCTTGCAGTCACCGTCATGCCCGGCCCGCAGACCGTCGGCGCTGTCGCCAGTTGCCGTGAAATTCGCGCCCGCTTCCCTTCTCTTCCCGTCGTATGGGGCGGATACTTCGCTTCCAACTACACCACTGCCGCTCTCAACGCTCCCTACGTGGACTATGCAGTGCGCGGCCAGGGAGAACAGACTTTCCTCGAATTGATCGAGGCAATCCGCGGCCGCCGTGACCTGAAGGGCATTGCCGGCCTCTCTTATAAAACTGAAGACGGAACGCACCGGCACAATCCCGAGCGCCCTATGCGGAGCCTCGACGACTTTCCCTGGTATCCCTACGACCGCCTGCCCGCGGAACGGTATCTCCTGCCCAGCTTCCTGGGACGCCGCACCGCCGTCCACCAGGCAAGCCTGGGTTGTCCCTATCGCTGCAACTTCTGCGGGGTGGTCACATTTTCCGGCAGCCGCGAACGCATGGAATCGCCCGCCCGCACCGAAGGCATCCTCCGGCACCTCGTCACGAAATATGGAGTCGATGCCGTCCAGTTCTACGACAACAATTTCTTTCTGCGCGAAGATCACACCCGCGAACTCGCCGACCGCCTTGCCCCGTTGCATCTCCGCTGGTGGTGCGAAGGCCGGGCCGACATCATGATGAAGTATTCCGATGCCACCTTCGAAGCCTTGCGCCGCGCGGGATGCACCATGATTTTTTTCGGCGCCGAGTCCGGTTCCAACCAGGTTCTGAAAGAAATGAACAAGGACCTCCGTGCCGAAGACACCTTGGCCCTTGCCTCCCGCATTCGCCGCTTCGGGATCATTCCCGAGTTCTCCATCATTTTTGGGAATCCCAAGGATCCTGAAGGCGACACGACCCACTGCATCGGATTCATCCGCCAGCTGAAACACCTGAATCCCGACGCGGAAATCATCGTCGAGCACTACACTCCCGTGCCGCAGCGTGCCCGAATGTACGGCGGCGTCGAGGACAAAATCCAATTCCCCACCACGCCCGACGAATGGGCCACCGATCACTGGCAGCGCTTCGCCACCCAGAAGGATCCTCAAACACCGTGGTTGCGCCCCAGGACAAAACGCCTGATCGACAATTTCGAACTGGTTGTCTCCTCTCGTTGGCCGACCGTGCAGGACATTCGTTTGCCGAATTGGGGCCGCCTCGCGCTCAAAGCTCTCAGCAGTTGGCGTTATCGGCTCGGCGTCTACGGCGCTCCCTGGGAACTGAAATGGCTGCAGCAGATGATTGAACTGCGCAAGCCCAAGGCCGAAAGCCTGTGAACGGCGGCGTCCACACCGTCTCGCCCGGACATGCAGTGTCCGTCGCGGAAGGCTATGCGCGCTGGGCTCCCACCTACGACCGCTCTGCCAATCCCTTGCTCGCCCGCGAGGAGCGCCACTTGTGGCCACTCTTTGCCGGAGTCGGGAAGAAGCGCCTGCTGGACGTAGCCTGCGGTACCGGCCGCTGGCTGGAAAAACTCACGTCGCAGGTCCAGTCCGCCGCTGGAGTGGATCTGTCCCGCGCCATGCTGCAAGTGGCAAAAACAAAATCGGGGGTAGCTGGAAAGCTCGTCGAAGCATCCGGCGAGCATCTCCCGTTTCGCACGCAATGCTTTGATCTGCTGATCTGCTCTTTCGCTTTGGGGCACATTCATGCCCTGGGCGCTCTGGTCGATGAACTTTCGCGAGTGGCCCGGTCAGGAGCAAATCTGTTTGTCACCGATCTCCATCCCGAGGCCCACGCCCAGGGCTGGCGCGTCGGCTTTCGCGATGCCTGGGAAACGCTTCACATCGAGGTGTTCCCTCGCTCTTCCGATGAATACATTCAGGCGTTTTCCCGCGCGCGGTTTGAGTGTGTCCGGCATTTGCCGCTTTGGCTGGGGGAACCGGAGATGCCGATCTTCGCCCGCGCTAATAAGGCGGCATTCTTCGAAAGCGCCTGCAGAGTCCCCGCGGTGCTCTGCTTCCATTTCAGAAAATCCGGGTCCCCAACTGGGATGCGAGATTCATGAAGCTCTCGCTGTAGAGACGTAGCTAGCTACGTCTCTAGGAACTTTGGAATCAAAATCGATGCTGTTCCTGGGAAGATGGCCATGAGTAGATCTGCTGCCGGCGTCGTTGTGAAGTTTCTGAGTTTCGCCAATCCCCAGCCAAGCCTGCACGCCTTGCAACACGCCAGCAAGCGCCATTGGAACGCGATCATCCAATGGATGAATGACTCCGGCCTGGCATTTTACTTCCTGCAAAAACTGAAATCGGCGCATGCCACCGGGAGTGTTCCCAGCTTTGTCCTGTCCCGCCTGGAATCCAGTTTCGCCGCCAATCGGCGCCGCACCGGCTATCTCTCCGAACGCCTCCAATTCATCAATTCCAGATTTGCCGAAGCCGGCGTCCGCTTTGCCGTGCTTAAGGGATTTTCTCTGGTGCCCAATTTCTGTTCCGACGCTTCCCTGCGCCATCACGGCGACCTCGATTACCTCGTTGCCGATGAATCCCTGGAACCAGCTTGCCGGATCCTGATCCAGGCCGGATATCTCTCCAAGCCATGCCGCTCCAGTCAGGAGTTGGCGTTTTACAGACCGGGCCGCATTCTTCCATCCCGCGGCGATGAACAATATTCCCTGGACGTACCCGAGTCAGTCGAATTGCACCGCGATATCTGGGACGGCGATCTGCTCCGCATCCCCTCATTGACGGGATTTGTTTCAGCAGAGCGAGCCATCATTCACGAAAGCGATGGCCTCGCCTTCCCCGCGCTGGATGGCCCTGACGCATTCCTGCTCCAGGTCCTGCATGCCATGGTGCACATCTTCACCAAGTGGATCAAAGTGGCGTCCCTGTTCGAGATTGCCCATTTTCTGAATCACCGCGCCGGCGACACAGAGTTCTGGAACGCCGTCGAGCAGAGGGTCGGCGAGAATTCTACTCTGCGTGAGTTAGTCGTAATCGTGGCCGAGTTATCCGCTAAGCTATTCGCTCCCGCTCTCCCCGATCTGATTCACATTTGGGCGGAACAGGTCCGCCCCGCTGCCCGCACTTGGGTCGACCAATACGCAGTCCCATGGGCGTTGGGCGAGATTCCTGTCCACGAGTTGCGGCTGTTTCCCACTTCAAAGCTCTCCGTCTTGCTTCATCAGCAGTACAGAACCGCGCTTCAGAAATCCACGGATGGCAAGCCGGCGCCCTCGGCCTGGCGCTTCTCTTGGATCGCGTTTGACCTGAAAACCAATCCCTCCCTGCTGCTGGACCGGGCGTGGTGGAGAAAGCAGCGCCTCCCTCGACGGTGCACCTACCACGCCCTCGCCTACCTGCGGTATCTCTGCGCCCTGCCCCGCTGGCTCTGGTTAACCCGCGCGAGAAGTCGCCCTTTCCCTTCCCATGCCGCATCCGGTGCTCAGAACGCGTACAATGCGTCTGCTTCCCAGCAGCCCTGATGAAAGGAGCACCACCGTGAAGCCTGCTCTCGCAATCCTGATCTCTCTTCTGCCCATGGTCTTTTCCGTTCCGGCTCACGCCCAGGCTCAGCCGCCGGCAACCTTGCGCAGCCTCCTGCTTCACGAGCTGCACACCACGCACAACAAGGCAGATTGGTTTGTTCCCATCAACGCCGCCGTCGACGGGCTCACCGGCGAGCAAGCCCGCTGGCAGCCGCCGGCGGGAAATCACTCCGCCGGACAGCTCACATACCATTTGCTGTTCTGGAATCGCCGCACCCTGGAAAGCCTGCAAGGCAAGCCCGAGGCAAAATTCAGCGGCAAGAACGACGACACCTTCACCAACTTCGATGACAAGCAATGGGCAGACATCGTCAAGCAACTCGACCAGGTAATGACCGATTATGAAAAGCTGGTCGAATCCGCCGACGACCAGAAGCTCTCCTCTATGGCGCCCATGATCGCCAATATCTGCACCCACAACGCCTACCACGTGGGCCAGATCGTCTACGTCCGCAAGCTCCAGGGCTCGTGGAATCCGGAAAAGGGCGTGAAGTAAGCCACCGCAAGCATGCGAGCGAGGAAATGTCCTTACTCGCGTGGTCGCGAGCGGGTGGGGGATTACAGTTCTGATGTTGAGCTTCTGCCCGGGAAACGACGCTCTACGCCGAAATATCTGACCGGCGCGATCGCTCCCACCAGACACTCGGATCGTCAGGATGCGACAACATCTTCGACAACTCCTGCTTGATCTCGCGCAGCCGGTTGGTGCGCAGTTCAAGAGCAGTCTGGTCAAATTCGTTGTGTCCGGTTTTTTCCGCGAAGACCGCGTTGAGTTTGCGCAACTCGGCAATTTCCTGGCGAAGGCTGCTGAGGTGTTCCGAGATATAGGGCATCTCCCTAATCATACGCCGTATTAGCCAATCACCACCGTAATTCGCCGCCCAGTGCGGCGGGTGCGAGGGAGCGAGGGAGCGAAGGGAGTGCCCCACTTCTCGCCGCTTTTGCGAGAAGTGGGCCTTCCATCCCCAACCCGCCCATGGCCCGACACCTCCTTCCCATCCCAGCTTTCGCCTTTTCTTCCCAGTACCTTGGTCATTTTCCCGCCCCGTTGTTCCGTAGCAAACTCATCGCGGGGGAGAAAAATGAAGAAATCCATGTTCGTACTGCTTCTGCTGACTGGCATTGCCGTCGCGCAGGACAAGCCAAGAGTTTTCGTGCAGGGCAAGGGCTCGGAAGACGTTCAGAGCTCCGGCTCGGGTGGAGGAGGCCGTCACTGGGGAGCCTGGGGATCGCGCTCCACGATCGATTCTCACGATGAAGGAATGGAAGTCACCAAGGACCTGCAGAAAAACTGCACCGGCGTGACTGTCACCCTGAACCAGTCGGCGGCGGACTACACCGTGATGTTGAACCGAGAGTCCAAAAAGAACCGCGGCCTCTTGCGCACTAACAGCCAGGTCCAGGTCGCCAATCGCCTGGGCGATGTGCTCGGTACCAGTGCCACCAGGACGGTGGGCAACGCAGCCAAGGATGCTTGCGAGCTTATCCTGGCCGACTGGAGCCAGCATGGCCCGTTGACCTCTCCGAATGCGAATCCGGCTCCCGCAGCGGCCACGCCCGCGCCTGCGGTCCCGGCAACCGCACTGAAGACGGTTTCGTCGTCGCAGTCGCAGGATGCGGAGCAGGACGCGCCCGCCCCGGCCCCCGCGGACAACGGCAGTGCGAGTTTGGGAAACGCGGCGAAAAAGCAGCAGCAACTCAAAGCCTGCCAGGCTCTGGCGAAGGACAATCCCAGCATCGTCTGCAAGTAAGCAGCGCTGCCTTCAGTCGAAAACGGCCTCTTGGGTGAGGCCGTTTTTCATTTCGCCGGATGCCGGGCCTTCAGATTCCGGCATACCACGCGTATCCGCCTTCCGGGGCGGCTGACCCTAAACCTTTGCCGAAAGATTTCAGATTATCGGTGAGCGTGAGGCGGTTGATATATTTCACACTCTTGTATCCCAGCTGACGCGGAACACGCAGGCGCAGCGGGCCTCCGAAAGGCACGGCCAGTTCTGCTCCGTTCATGCCGTGAGCTACCAGAGTTTGGGGGTGCAAGGCATCGGCCATGTCGATACTCTCCCACCAGTCGGGCTGGATCGATCGATAGACGACATAGCGAACCTGCGGCAATGCTCCCACGCGATCCAGGATGTACGACAGCGGCACGCCGCTCCATTCGGCAATGTACGTCCATCCCTCTTCGCAGCCGATCATTGTGACATGCGAACTTGAGGGAAAGCTCTTAATCTCGGCTACAGAGAACGAAGCCGGACGCGCAGCCAGGCCGTCCACCACCAGCCGCCATTCCGCAAAACCGCCTGACTGCAGGCGCTGAAACTCCTCCCCGAGTGGAGCAACTTCGTTAGCAAACGGCTTTTCGGAAATCTGGCTGCGGGAAAATTCTCTCGCCATGGCGTGACGATTCAGCAGCCGCTGTGCCGCATAGGTCAGCGTCTCGCCCGGACCATAAAATCCGCCTGCATCCGGAGGAATCAGCCCATGACGCTGTGCGAGTTTCGCAGCGACTGCCAGCCCGGATGCCCCGGCGGCCGTCGCCAGTCCTGTGGTTATAAGTGTGCGCCGGGAAATCTTGCTCATACATTTACTCCGTCGTTTGGAGTTGTGCAACCTGTAATCATCGCCCGCATCCGGGCCCGGAATCCTGCAACAAAGATCATGACCACATGTACCAGCAGGAATAGCGTCAGAAGAATTGTGACTAAGAAGTGCAGCGAGCGCGCACTCTGGTGGCCTCCCAATAGCCGGGCAGCCAGCGGAAATGCCGACGTGAAGCCAAACGACATAGCCAGCCCGGTCCAAATCATGAGTGGGAACAAGATGAAGATCACCACCAGATAGGAGAGCCGCTGCAATACGTTATAGGACCCGGCCTCTTCCTTGCCCGGCCGCTCCAGGCGCAAGTGACGGATCATCGACCTGCCAATGGCTTTCACAGAACGCTCATTGGGCGCGGGAACCAGGTTGCGCCGGAAATGCCCCTTGACGAATCCGAAGATCAGATAAAGCAACCCGGTCGCCACCGCCAGCCATGCAGCCTGAAAATGCAAATAGCGGCTCCAGCCGTTCTGGTCGGGAAGCACGTATCCGTAACCGGTAGGGACGGTGGCCCGCGAGGATGGCAAATGCAAATTAAGCCAGGGCCGCACGTTTACGTTCCCCGCTTCTCCCCAATAAAAGCGCGGATGAGAAAGGACAATTTCGCCTCCACTGATGAGCAGCGCGAAAAACGCCACGGTGGTGAGCCAATGGGTCACGCGAACAATGGCAGCGTGCCGCGTCTGCCCCGTAATAACGGGCATGGTAGATGCAGGAGCGTGATCTCGACCGCTCTCAAACAAGCTCGATGTCGCACTCATGATTGTGAGTCCCCTGTCCCAGTGGCATGCATTCTACATCCAGAGCCAACACCCCAGGAACAATTTGCGCCTCAAGCCCGACTTTGGCCCGAATGGAAAGGCAGACGCCGCCACCACACGGGGTGCCCCGTCCTTCGCATCCTTTGCGAAGGGCGGGTACAACGGACGCGTGCGGCGCGTCATTCCGAGGCACTCCATTCAAAGGACAAGTCGCCCAGGTGAATTACGCGCCTGGGAGAACGACGAATTCAAGAAGAAGAATGGGAACAAGCCCGCAAAACAGTAAACCGAATCGCTGCCGATGACCCCCGCGGGCAAACAAAAGCCCCGCCCTTGCGGGCGAGGCTTTGACTTGCTGAATGCTGCCAGCTTCTTAGTACATGTCGCCCATGCCGCCGCCGTGTCCCGGAGCCGCCGGAGCTTCCTTCTTCTCAGGAATCTCCGCGACCAGGGCTTCGGTGGTGAGCATCAGGCTGGCAATCGAACCGGCGTTCTGCAGCGCCGTGCGCACGACCTTCGTCGGATCGAGCACTCCCGCCTTGACCAGGTCCTCGTACTCGTTGGAGAAGGCGTTGTAGCCGTAGTTCGTCTCCTTCGCGTCGAGCACCTTGCCCAGAACTACCGCGCCTTCTTCGCCGGCGTTCTCGGCGATCATGCGCAACGGTTCGGTGATGGCGCGCTTCACGATGTTGATGCCGATCTGCTCATCGCCCTCGGCCTTCACCTTGTCCAGCACGCTGGCGCAACGAGCCAGGGCCACGCCGCCGCCCGGGACGATTCCCTCTTCCACGGCTGCGCGGGTTGCATGCATCGCGTCTTCCACGCGGGCTTTCTTTTCCTTCATTTCGGTTTCGGTCGCGGCCCCGACTTTGATCACGGCCACGCCGCCCACCAGCTTCGCCAACCGCTCCTGCAGCTTCTCGCGGTCATAGTCGCTGGTGGTCTTGTCGATCTGGCTGCGAATTTCCTTCACCCGGCCTTCAATCTCGGAGTGCTTGCCCTTGCCTTCGACCACCGTCGTATTGTCCTTGTCGATAGTGATCTTCTTGGCTTGGCCGAGATCGCTGATCTGCACGTTCTCGAGCTTGATGCCGAGATCTTCCGTGATGGCCTTGCCCCCC
>DASREX010000169.1:0-2307 GCA_035651855.1 Candidatus Sulfotelmatobacter sp. | reverse complement strand
GAGCATCCTGGTGCAGGCGGGGATCACGCTGTTTGGATTCTGGGCGGCCAACTGGACGTTGCACTATGCGGTGGACCAGCGCAGATTTGAGGAGTTGTCCGATTTCGCCAACCTGCCGCTGCTGGCGCTGGTTTCGGTCGGCCTGTCTTTTCTGCTGATGCCGGCGCTGAATGCCTATTCGCGTTTCAACGAACGGCAGGCGGACCGCTACGCGCTGGAGTCCACCGCGAGCGTGGAGCCGTTTATCTCGTCGATGAATAAACTGGCGGAACAAAACCTGGCAGAGCGCACCCCGGCAAAATGGGTGGAATGGTTTTTCCACTCGCACCCATCGATCTCGCGGCGGCTGGCCGCGGCGGAGGAGTGGGGCAAAACCCAGGGCGCACATCAGGAATCGTGAAATTCCCCGACTCAGTACTTCTGCTTTGCCTGTGCGCCGCCGCATTCGTGACTTCAGCCCTTGGGCAAGCCCGGGCTCAAAACTGCGCAAGATGCGAGGAGTGGAACCGCGCGCAGAAACCGTTCCGCATTTTCGGTAACACTTACTATGTCGGCACTCATGGCCTGAGTGCAATTCTGATCACCTCGCCGCGGGGACACGCTCTGATCGACGGCGACCTGCCGCAATCGGCCAGGCAGATTGAATCCAATATCCAGTCGCTGGGCTTTCGCATCACCGATGTCAAAGTGATCGTGAATTCGCATGTCCATTTCGACCACGCCGGTGGAATTGCCGAACTGCAGCGGGCCAGCGGCGCGCGGGTCGTGGCTAGCGCGTGGAGCGCGAATGTCTTGCGCACAGGCCGCCCGGGCAGAGGCGACCCGCAATACGTGGGAGGGATTCGCATTGCGCCCGTCGCAAAGGTTGAGCAACTCCAGGAGGGCGGGCAGGTCACGGCGGGAGATATTTCACTCAACTCCCATCCGACCCAGGGGCACACTCCGGGAGGCACCACTTGGACCTGGAAATCATGTGAAGGACCGGTGTGCCGGAATATGGTTTACGCCGATAGCCTGACGCCCGTCTCCTCGGACGGATTCCGCTTTACCCGGAAGACGGATTATCCCGGCGCGCTCGAAGATTTCGAGAAGAGCTTCACTTTCCTGGAGACTACGCCTTGCGACATTTTGATCACGGTGCACCCGGAGGTGTCGTCCCTGTGGAACCGCTTAAAGGCGAGGCAGGACGGGGCAAGTCCCGACCCAATGGTCAATCCGGATGCGTGCCGGGAACTCGCGCGCGAGGGACGCGATCTGCTGCGGAAACGGATGGCACAGGAACGCGCGAAGCCGGGCAGATAGCCACGCGGGGAAAGCGTGATCAGCGCCTTGCCAGGATTTCGGTGACCCGCTGCAAGTCTTCTTCAGTGTCCACCCCGATGCTGTCATAGGGGGTCTCAGCGACATAGATGGGAATTCCATTTTCCAGGAAGCGCAGCTGCTCGAGGCGCTCGCTCTTCTCCAACCCGGACTCCGGCAAGCTGACGAAACGGTCCAGGGCAGACTTGCGATAGGCGTAGAGGCCGAGATGCTTAAAGTAGGGCGGCTGGGAAGCGTCGCGGTCGAAAGGGATGGTCGCGCGGGAAAAGTACAGGGCGCGTCCCTGAAGATCGGGGACAACTTTGACCGCGTTGGGATTGGGGATATCGGCTTGGGCGGCGGGCGTCATGATGGTTCCGACCTGCACCGCGGGATCGCGCATGACCTGCAGCAGCGTGGCAAGCTGCTCGGAGCGCACCAGGGGCTCATCGCCCTGCACGTTGATGTAGACGTCCGCCGCAACTGCATTGGATATCTCGTGGACGCGCTCGGTTCCACTGCGATGCGCGGCCGAAGTCAGGCGCGCGTTCCAGCCGTTTTGCCGGCAGACTTGCAGGATCTCGCCTGAATCGGTGGCAATGACTGTATCGGCGAGCAGCGGGGAGGAGCGCACGGCTTCGTAAACCCAGCCGATGAGGGGCTTGCCGGCGATCTCCCGCAGCATTTTGCGGGAGAGACGGGTGGAAGCCAGGCGGGCGGGAATCACGGCGATCGCAGTCATGGGCGAGTGGGAACCAAAGTATATCCGCTTGCGATGCGGCTGGATTGACCAATTTGGAGTGCGCTCTTAGAATGAAAAGCGGACGTAACGCTCCGCCTGGCTCGTTGCTTCCGTGCCGCGAAATGCTGATTCCATACTGGCGTAGAGTTTCCTTTCGCGAGTCCCTCCCGATCTTGCAGGCAAGTGGCGGTGTAGCTCAGGTGGTTAGAGCGACGGTCTCATAATCCGTAGGTCGTTGGTTCGAGTCCAACCGCCGCCACCAGGAT
>DASREX010000168.1:0-20363 GCA_035651855.1 Candidatus Sulfotelmatobacter sp. | reverse complement strand
GTGGATGAAAGCGCTGGGCGGCTATCGCAAAAAGATGGCCCCGGAATCTCCGCACATTGCGCTTCGCAATCAAAGCTTTCGGAATTACGCGGACTACATGCTGACGCCGGAATTCGAGCAGGGCGCCGGCGAGCTGGTCAGGCTGGCGGAAGAGTCCCGCGCCTGTTACATGTGCGCCGAGCGAGTTTACTTTCGCTGCCATCGCATGCTGGTATCGGACTGGCTGGTGGCGCACGGGCACGCAGTCTGGCACATTGACGCCACCGGCCCCGTACGGCCGCATCAACTGACCGCCGACGCCCGGATGATCGACGGGCGGCTGATCTATCGCGGCGACCGGTTACTGTAAGATCAAATCCGGGATGATCGTAGGCACAGGCATTGATATCGCGGAAGTCCCGCGGATCCGGCAGTCGATCGAGCGCTTTGGCGAACGTTTCCTGCGCCGGATTTTCACGGCGGGAGAGAGGCGCTACTGCGATTCCAAAGCGAATCGGATCGAACGCTACGCGGCGCGCTTTGCGGCAAAAGAAGCGGCCATGAAGGCGCTCGGCACGGGATGGAACCACGGCGTGCGCTGGCAGGACTGCGAAGTTGCGCGCTTGCCGGGAGGGCGGCCCACAATTCAGTTTCACGGCAAGGCCGGAGAATTCGCCGCCAGGCTGGGCGTAAAGAATGCGGCTCTTTCGATCTCGCACACCGTGGAGCAGGCGATTGCGCAGGTGATTCTCGAAAGCTGACGCCACGCCCGCAAAAACTGGCTGCCGCTATCTGCTAGACTCGCACTCTAAATCATGCATGCCATCGCAGCCCCAGCCGTCCCGCTTCGCAGCAAGACTGAAATCGCAGAAGCCACATTGCTGACCGGGATTGGACTGGCCAGTTTCGCGGCCCTGCTGCTTGAATTGGCGCTGACCCGTTTGTTTTCCGTCGTGTTGTTTTATCACTTCGCCTTTCTGGCGATTTCCATTGCCTTGCTGGGACTCGGGGCCGGGGGCGTGTTCGGGTACTTGCTTAAGAAGCGGCTGGCGAAGATCCAGACGCGAAGGCTGGCGTCCCGACTGTGCATGCTGAACTCAGTTCTGATTGTCGGCGTGCTCGAGTTGGTGCTGCACATCCCGGTCGAACTGAACGTGGGCGCGTGGAATTTCCTTCGCCTTACGGCTCTCTACCTGGCGGCTGCGATTCCCTTCTTCCTGACCGGTTTGCTGTTCGCGGTGGTATTTGCGCGGGAGACACGGCGGATTCCAAGGCTGTACGGGGCCGACCTTTGCGGGGGAGCGCTGGCCTGCCTGGCAGTTGTTCCAGTTCTGAACTGGCTGGGCGGTCCGAACGCCATTCTTGTGTCAGGCATCGCATCAGCGCTGGCCGCGATGATCTGGGCCGAAACTCCTCTGACCCGCAGAAACGCCGGGCTGATCGCGATAGCACTCGCCCTGCTGACAACAGCAAACTACTCCAGCGGGCTCATCGATATTGTCTATGCCAAAGGGAAGTTCCGCGATCCTGCATGGGTGGAGTTCGCCCGCTGGAACGCGCTCTCGCGGGTGGAGGTGGACCGGCAGGGGTATGCCAAAGCCATTGTGATCGATGCCGATGCCTCCACCTACATCATGGATGCGGACCTGGCGCGCTGGCACGAGACGGCGTGGGAGTGGGCCCTGATGTCCGCCCCGCCGGCATTGGCCAACGTGCTGCGCCCGCATGGGGATTTTGCCATCATCGGGCCGGGCGGTGGAGTGGACGTGCTGCGCGCGATCGCGAATGGAAGCCCCAGCGTCACCGGGATTGAGATCAATCCCATCATCGCCACGACAATCATGCGCGGCAAGTACGCCGATTATGCCCAGCATCTCTATGAAAGGCCCGAGGTTCACATTCAGGTGACGGACGGCCGTTCCTATTTGCGCTCCACTCCGCAGCAGTTTGACGTGGTGCAGATGACCCTGGTGGATACCTGGGCGTCGACCGCGGCGGGCGCGTTCGCGCTGAGCGAAAACAATCTGTACACCGTCGAAGCGTTCAGGGAATATTTCGATCACTTGAGGCCTGACGGGATGGTCGCCATTACCCGCTGGGAATTCCGGGAGCCGAGGGAAGCCTTGCGGGTAGTTTCCGTGGCTATGGAGGCCATGCACCGCGCGGGCATCGCCAATCCCGAGAGGCATTTCATAGTGGCCGCGGAAGGGCCGCTTAATGAGGACGGCATTCCGGTGCTGGTGCTGGCGAAGAAGACGGCCTTTACCCCGCAGGAGGAGGCTGCCGTTGCACAACATCTGGCCAGGTATCCGGCACTGCACCTGCTGTATGCTCCCTCGGCGGCGGCGCACAATCCGTTTGCTGATCTGATTGCGAGTAATGATCCCTACGGATTCGCTCGCGCCTACACGTACAACGTTTCGCCGGTCACCGACAATGCTCCCTTTTTCTTTTTCACCCTCAAGCCGGGCCAGATTCTGGGGGACCGCGTACAACGCCGCGGGATCGACTGGAAGGTCAACCTGGGAGTGCTGGTGCTGCTGCTGGTACTGGTGATTTCGGCGGCGGCAGTGTTGTTATTCTTGATTCTGCCGCTGCTGCTCAAAGGCGGACGGCGGCGTTCTCCGGTTGCGCTGTTTTATTTCGTGGCCGTGGGCCTGGGGTACATTCTGGTCGAAATCGCTTTCATTCAGCGGTTCGTGCTGTTCCTGGGACATCCTACATACGCCTTGACGGTGGTGATTTTCCTGCTAATGCTGTCGAGCGGCGCCGGCAGCCTGTTTTCGCGGCTATGGTTGCCGCGCGCCGGGATGGGGTGGATTCCGCTCGTGCTCGTGGTCGTGGCGCTGCTGGCAGATGTTTTTTTTCTGCCCAGCCGCCTGGCTGCGCTGGTCGGCTTGAGCTTTGGATATCGATTGCTGGTGAGCGCCGTGCTTCTTGTCCCACTGGGATTCGTGATGGGAATGCCATTTCCTACCGGTTTGCGGGCGCTGGCAGCCTCTCCAATTCCGGAGTTTCCAGCAGACCAGGGCGGATCCGACAACGCTGTGGAGTGGGCGTGGGCGATGAATGCGGCAGCCAGCGTTTTGGGATCTGTATCGGCCATGGTCATCGCCATCCAATTCGGCCTCACGGTGACTTTGGCGTGCGGGGCTGCGGCCTATGTGCTGGCACTTGCGGCGATACCTTCCCTGCGCGCGAAAGCCGTCTAAGTCCGGGCATGGTTTTGTTATCATTCTGCGAGGGCGTTAGCGAGAACCGGGCTGTGATCTGAGCTGTTGGCGGCCACCGCTGTCCCCCGTCCCAGCTGGCGTCATGAGGGAAACAATTGCCTAGCCAGAAGCAGCTCAAGTGGTCGCAACTGAAGGTTGGGATCACCGTCATCGTCGCCAGCGTGACGCTGGGAGTGCTGCTCTTCCTGATGTCCGGGACTGCCGGCCTGTTCACTCCCCGGATCACCGTCAAATCGTATTTCGACAACGCAGAAGGCCTGAGGGTAGGAGCTCCGGTACGCCTCAGCGGAGTGGACATCGGGAACGTGACGGGCATCAGCATTGTCCGGGACAAGCCGCTCACCCCGGTCGAAGTGACGATGAAGATCAGCACCAAGTTCAGTTACGGAATGCGGCGGGATTCCGTTACCTCGCTGGAGACGGCTGGAGTTTTAGGAGAAACCTTCCTGGATATCGACAGCTCGCAAGCGGTCGCGGCTCCAGTGCAGGATGGAGACACGCTGCCCACGCAGGTGCATCCGGATTTCAATCAGGTCGTGCGTGCCAGCCAGAGTACGCTGCAGAACATGGATGCGCTGTTAAAGCGCGCCGACCGCATCCTGGCCTTTGCGGAAAGCGGCAAGGGGTCGCTGGGAAAACTCATTTACGACCCAACTTTGTATAACCGGCTGTCCTCGACCGTGGCGGAGTTCCAGAAGATTGTGGCGCAAGTGGGCAATGGCGAAGGCAGCCTGGGACGGCTGATCAGCAGAAACGATGCTTACGAGAAATTCATCGCCACCCTCGATAAGATGAACCAGGTGGTAGACGAGCTACAGCAAGGAAAAGGGTCGGCCGGGAAATTCCTGAAAGATCCTTCGCTGTACAACAACGCGAATGACACCATCGCCAACCTGAAGAAAGTCACCGAGGACATCAACGCGGGCAAGGGCACGCTGGGCAAACTTACCAAGGACGAGGAACTGGCCAGGAAGCTCGACACCACCATCACCAAGCTTTCCGAGCTTACTACGCAGCTGGAAGCAGGGCAGGGCACGGCCGGCAAGTTGTTCAAGGACGATACCCTCTACAACAACAGCAACCAGATGCTGGTCGAGACCCGGGAACTGTTGAAAGCGATTCGCGAGAACCCAAAAAAATATTTGAGCATCAAGCTGCACGTATTCTAGTAATCAAGGAATCAGTGCTCGCCGATTCCAAAGACCGCCCCCAGGGTTAAGATCACCAGCACCCCAAGCGAGATCCATCCGTACTTGAAATCCTTTTCCCGGAAAAACAAGAAGCAGGCAACGATGACTCGCACGACCGGTGTGGCCAGCATGAGCAGAACTCCGGCACGTTCGATATCCACCGGGATGCTGCCGCCCATGAACAGGCCATCGATCAATCCGGCCAGCATGATGAAAAAGCAGCCGAAGGCTCCGACGCGAAGCACCATGGCTACGGCGCGGTCAAATTCGGGTTCCCGGACCTGGCTCACAGGTTCACCTCGGCGAGATGAAACAGCAGGTGCGCTGCGAGATAGAACATCACCGCCACGAGTAGATAGACGACGACCCGCTTATGAATGCGCGGGGCCAGGCGCGCGCCCAGCAGCGATCCCAGGAAAACTCCGACCGCCAGCGGCGCGGCAATGTTCACCAGGATGTCGCCGCGGCGGTAGTACACCAGGGCGCTGGCGGCGGCGGTGACACCGATCATGAAGTTGGAAGTTGCCGTCGCGACCATCAGGGGAACGTTCATGAAGATCATCATGACGGGGACTTTGATGGGCCCGCCGCCGATACCGAGCAGTCCTGACAGCGCGCCGGCGACCAGTGACGCTCCCATCCCCAACGGGTAACGCTTGGGTTGGTAGGGAGGGATGACGATTTCGCCGTTCACCGCTGCTGCGGAGGGGGAGGACTCATCGTCACTCTTCAACTTGCCTCCGCGCAGCAGGGTAATGGAGCTGTAGAGCAGGAACGCGGCAAACAATCCTTCAAGAAAATTCCGGTTGAAATAGCCCACGAGGTAGGCCATCACCGCCGCTCCCAGGGAAGTGGCAAGTTCCAGGGTCATACCGAGGCGAATGTCGGTGGTGTGGCGCTGCAGGTGAACCGAGGAGCTGGCGGCCGAAGTCGTAATGACGGCGACCAGGCTGGTGCCGATGGCCTGACGAATGGGAATGCCGAAATGCAGGGCGAGCAGAGGGGTGAGCAATACGCCGCCGCCGATGCCGGTCAGGGCGCCGAGCAGGCCGGCCGCAAATCCAAGGATGACCAGAAGTACGGTCACCATGCGTGCGGCTCCTTTCTTTTGGCGAGTTGTTCGATTGAGATAGTAGGTGTGGGAGCCGTATTCTCAAAGAAAGCGGTTCTGGCGCGGAACCGCGTCCGCCGCAAGCTAAGACACCGCCCTGGGTGACGCAGTCGCATCCGCTTGCTCGTGCGCGTGATAACTGGACCGCACCAGCGGCCCCGATTCGACGTGGCGGAGACCGAAGCGGAGAGCCTGGTCCCGCAAGTATGTAAACTCTTCAGGCCCGTAGAAACGCGCGATAGGCAGATGATCTTTGGAAGGCCGCAGGTACTGGCCAATGGTGAGAATGTCAACCCCGCGGGTGCCGAGATCGCGGAACACTTCGACCAGTTCCCCGGAGGACTCACCCAGGCCGACCATCACGCCGCTCTTGGTCGCCACGTCAGGCGAGATTTTCTTCGCGTCCTCCAGCAGCTTGAGAGTGCGCTCGTAGCGGGCCCCGGATCGGACCGAACGATATAACCGCGGAACGGTTTCCGTGTTGTGGTTCAGGATATCCGGCCTGGCGGCGAGAACAATGCGCAGGGATTCTTCCAGGCCTTGAAAATCCGGGATGAGGACTTCGACCCGGCAATCGGGCGTGAGTTCGCGGATGGCGTGAATGGTGTCGGCAAAAATGCGGGCGCTGCCGATGTTGTCGTCATCCCGATTGACGCTGGTCACGACCGCATGTTTCAGTCCCAGGGTAGCGACCGCTTCCGCCACGCGTCGGGGTTCCTCCCAGTCGATGGGCTGCGGCCGGCCTTTGGGAACCGCGCAGAATCCGCAGCGGCGGGTGCAGATGTCGCCGAGCAGCATGAAGGTCGCGGTCTTATGGTTCCAGCACTCGCCGATGTTGGGACACTGCGCGGATTCGCAAACCGTGTGCAGCCCAAGTCCACGGGCCAGCTTTTTCAGATTGTGGAAGTTATCTCCCACGGGAGCCTTGGCGCGCAGCCACTGCGGCTTGGGAACGCGCGCAGCGGGCGAGAGCTCGATCTGAATGAGTTGAGGCGTGCCGGCCATCTTTTTGATTCTACCAGTTGGCACTGCAGGTTTAGAGCTCTGCAGGGGGCTGGTATGGCTGAAGGCAGGGGATGAACCGGCCGCCAGCGGTGAGCTTATCCAACTTCGACCAGGCCGTAGGTATGCCGCCAGAGGGTGCGCATGTGCACCAGGGCGCGGCTGATCTCCTCAGACGAAATCTCCTGGTTCGGCCCGGCGAGAACGGCGGCGGCTTCGCGCTTGGCGGTTTCCAGCAGCTGCACGTCGCGGATGATGTTGGCAACCCGGAAGTTGGGAAGGCCGGCCTGGCGCGTGCCGAAAAATTCTCCCGGGCCGCGTAACTCCAGATCCAGTTCGGCAATTTTGAAGCCGTCATTGGTATCGGTCATTGCCTTGAGGCGGCGCTGCCCTTCTTCGGTCACCTTGCCTCCCGTCATCAGGATGCAATAAGACCTGGCCGCGCCGCGTCCGATGCGTCCGCGCAGTTGATGCAACTGGGCCAGCCCGAAGCGCTCCGCGTGCTCAATGACCATCACCGTCGCATTCGGCACGTCGACGCCCACCTCGATCACGGTGGTCGCAACCAGGATCTGCAGTTCGCCCTTCTGGAACATGCTCATGACCTCGTCTTTGAGTTCGGTGGGCAGCCGGCCATGCAGCAGGCCGACTTTCAGATCCTTAAAAATATTGTCGCTGAGCTCGCGATACATCTTGATTGCGGCTTTCACATCCCGTTCTTCGTTTTCGGCGATTACTGGATAGACCACGTAGACCTGATGTCCGGCCGCAACCTGCTTGCGGACAAAATCCCAGACTTTGGGGGACTGGTCGTCAGTCACACAGCGGGTCACGATTGGAGTGCGACCCGGCGGCAGTTCGTCGAGGACGCTGAGATCGAGGTCGCCGTAGAGGGTCAGAGCGAGGGTGCGGGGGATGGGCGTCGCGGTCATGACCAGGACGTCGGGTTCGGCAGCGGCCGGGCTTCGTTCCGGGGAGGCGGCCCGCGCGTCAGGATTTTCGGCGCTTTCTCCCGATTTCTTCATGAGCTTCAGGCGCTGCATCACTCCGAAGCGATGCTGCTCATCGACAATGACCAGGCCTAAATTGCCGAACTCCACCTTTTCTTCCAGCAGAGCGTGCGTCCCGATGATGAGCTGCGCGTTGCCCTGGGCGATATGGCGGCGGGTGTCGCGCTTGCGGTCGGCTTCCAGGGAGCCCGTCAGCATGACGATGCGATAGCCGGCATTTTCGAGAATTTTGCGCGCAGAGAAGAAGTGCTGCTGCGCGAGGATTTCTGTGGGAGCCATCAACGCGACCTGGTAGCCGTTTTCGATGGCAATGATCGCGGCCTCGAAGGCCACGATCGTCTTGCCCGATCCCACATCGCCCTGCAGCAAACGCCGCATGGGATAAGGCTTCTCCATGTCGGAGGCAATCTCTTTCAGCACCCGCTTCTGCGCTTCGGTGGGGTGGAACGGCAAGATCCTTTTGATCGCCGCGCGCGAGCGATCGTCAAGCTTAAAGGCAATGCCGGTCTGCGCTTTTTGCTGGCGGCGCTTGAGTTCCAGTCCCAGTTCCACGAAAAAGAGTTCGTCGAAAATCATCCGGATGTGGGCGGGCGTACGGAACGACTGCAGCTGCTCCAGGCTCTCGCCGGGCTCCGGCCAGTGCACATTCCAAAGCGCCGTCCGGGGAGAAACCAGTCCGAGCCGGGCGCGGACGACGGCGGGGATAGGATCGGACAAGTCCGGGGTCAAATTTTCCAGGGCGGTGTGAATCGCACGGCGGAACCAGCGCGGGGTCAGGCGGCCGGTCGCTTCATAAATCGGGACAATGCGGCCGATCTCCAGCGACTCCGCCGCCTTCTTCTCAGCGCCATTCTGCAAGTCGCCCGGGTCGCCCAGAATCTCGAATTGCGGCTGGATGATCTGCAGTTCTCGAGTGCGCTCATCCTGCTCCACCTTGCCGTAGAGCGCGATCATCTGCCCGGGTGCGAATTTCCCCTGCAGATAGGCGGCATTGAAGAACAGGCAGCGTAATCGGCTGCGGCCCTGGCCGACCGTAAGCTGAAAAATCGGCATCTTGCGGGTGCGAAACAGCCCGGAGTTGCGCACTTCGGCAACCACGGTCGCCATTTCTCCCGCACGCAGCTCGGAAATCCCGCGCGGGTTCAGGCGATCTTCATAGCGGAACGGAAGGTAGTTCAGCAGGTCGCCGACGGTGTAAATGCCTTTTCCCGCCAGCACGTCAGCGATGCGCGGGCCGACGCCCTTGACGTACTTCACGGGCGTGGAGAGTTCGAGCATGAGGACGATTCCTGACTACGCGACGGGCGCGGAGAACCGGAAGCGAAAGAATAGCAGGAGCGGGAGTCTGGATAGACTCGGGAATCCCACTTCTCGCGAAGCCCACTTCTCGCAACCGCGGCGAGAAGTGGGGCACCCCTCGCTGGATCAACAGTTCGGTCCTGCCAACCTGGGGCGGGGCTTGCGGTGTCTAAGTTACCGGTGCGATTGAACTTCCTTCAGGCGTTGCTGGCCATCATTCTGGGCAATGTGGTGTATTTCGCGCTTGTCCCGTCGCTGCCGCTCATTGCGCGCCACGGGCCGTTTCGGGCCGATCTTGGAATGGTGATCGACTTCTGGTTTTGCCTGGTGATTTACGGACTTATCCGTACGGCGCGAAAGTGGCGGTAGACGTCCTGCGAATGAGATCAGATCCATTCCTCGCGCATGCGTAGCAGTTCCCGCGTCAGTTTCTCCATATCCTTCTGCAACTGCTTTCTTTGCTGCGCGCTCTGCTGGCGGAATTCCTTCTGCTGCTTGCAGAGTTCCTTGCGAAGCTCCCGAGCTGCCTCGCGAGAGTTTTCCACTGCAAGCTCGATTTGCGGGCGCAATTTCGCCATCTGATCCTGCAATTCGCTCATTTCCAGAGCGCGCTCGGCATGAAAGATTGGGTCGTCGCTGAAACTCTCTTCTTCGATCAGGTCCCCCGATTCTTTGCGGGCGGGCAGCGACAAGGTGAGGCTCTGTTCTTTCTTGTCCCGCATGACTACCACCGGAACCGAGTTGCCGCTCCGCGAGCGTACAGCGTGGGTAAAGTCGCTGGTGTCGTGTATGGCCTCGTCATTCACCTTGATGACCACATCTCCGGCGCGGAAGCCGGCCTTCTCGGCGCGGCTGCCTTTCTCCACCGATCGCACCAGCACGCCGTTGCCGTTTTTCACGCCAAAGAATTCCCCGAGCTGCGGGGTAATGTTCTCGACCATCAGGCCGCTGCGCGCAGAAGACGTCGCCATAACCATGTTGATGGCGGGGATGTCGATGTCGGGCATGTGGAAGTCGGGGATGTTGACGTGGATGTCTCCGGGCTTGGGACCCATCATCGAATACTCTTTGCGCTTGTCGGCAAGTTGTACTTTGACGGTCATGGGCTGGCCGTCACGGCTCAAGCCAAGAGTGACGAGGCGGCCGGGAGGCGTTTCGTGAATCATGCGGCGCAGCTGTGCGCCGCTGTCGATCGCAGTCCCGTTCATGGTCAGGATGACGTCGTGCTCCTTGAGTCCGGCCTTCCCGGCTGGGGCGTCCTGATCCACCATGGTGATCTCCACGCCCTTCTCTTCTTTCAGTTTCAAGGCGCTTAAGCGTTCGGTGGTGACGTCTGCGATATCGACGCCGAGATAGGAACTGGTGCCGCTCTCCTCGCTGGGAAACACAGACCAGTTTTCGCCGGACTTGTCGACGGACCAGCTCTGTGCGGCATGGCTCAAGCCCAGCAGCAGAGGCAGCAAAGCGATGACTGTCACAGCGTACCTGCGCATGGTGTGACCCCCTCAATCGTATTGGCGGGCGCTGCCGCGCCCGGAGATCAGCATTATTTTCCGGCTCGCTTGATGCAGATGTCGCCGCTGGAGGTATGAACTTTCACCAGAGGCCCACCGCCATTGAGCCGGCCTTCCCCGATCAGGGTCTTCGGGCCCCACTGATCGCCCTCGCTGCTGACGTGAATGTCAGGAAAATCGGAGGTAATGCGGTGACCGTTCCCCATGTCCACGGTGGCACGGAGATTCAAGGCCACGTCCGAGGCGATGTACAGCGTAATGTCGCCCGCGCCGGTCTCCAGTTCGGAATCATGGCGCTCGCCGCCGGTGTTGACCAGCTTTACCGTGATCCCGCCCGCCCCAGTTTGAGCGGTCGCCGAAGGGACGCCATACAGTTCGATACCGCCGCCCCCGGTTTCGGCATGAACGTGACCGGTAGCAGAAGTCAGACGAATGCCGCCGCCACCGGTCTCGATGTCGACGGAGCCGCCTACGTCTTTGAGATCGACGCTGCCGCCGCCTGTCGAAATCTTCACCTTGCCGTTGCACTGGCGCACTTCAACGCTGCCGCCGCCGGTATCTACGGTCGCTTCCTGTGCGCCTGACGCGATGACGACGCTTCCGCCCCCGGTCTCGGCGACGACTTTGCCGTTGGCGTGCCTGACCTGGATCGAGCCTCCACCGGTGTGCAGGGCGAGATCGCCGTTGACCGTGCCGACGTCAATTCCACCCCCGCCGGTTTCGGCAGCTACGCCTCCGCCGATGTCATCGAAGTGGATACTTCCGCCGCCGCTCTCGGCTTCCACCCGGCCTCCCACGCCGGTGGCCTCAACATTGCCGCCTTCGGTTTCCAGTTTGACCAGAGCCATCTCGCGCGGTACCGTCACGTTGAATTCACCGGAGAAATGCCGGGGACGTTTGCTTCCCTGCCAGTCTCCGACGATCCAGGCGGTATCGCCTTTTACATACGCGGTTACCTTGTACTGCTCGAATTGACGGCGGGCATCCTGTTCCGAAGAAGAATTGCCATATTTGGTATGAACGATGTAATTGATGCCCTGCTGCTGGGATCCGTGCACGACCACCGACCCCATGTCCACTTTCACTCGCAGATTCTTGACCGCGGCCAGGGAGCCCGTGATCTCCTGCCCCCAGGATCCGCCTTCGCGGGATACTTTTGCTTCCTGCGCCTGGGCCAGAGGCATAAGCAGGGCCAGCACTGTGGCCAGCCTGACGAACTGTGACGCGCGTTTCAAAGGAATCACCTCAATTCATGGTGAAGGCAGAAGGAGAAGTCATCAGGAAGGCAGAAGGAAGAATTCAGAATGCAGAAGTAAATTCGCTTGTTCGCTTCCGCATGTTCTCATCAGTCTTCAATTCCGCATTCGCACTTCTTCTATATTCTTACTTCTGCATTCTGACTTCTGACTTCTGACTTCTAACTTCTGACTTCTCCCTAATCAATCTCAGGCAACTGCGCCAGCATGGTGCGAGCTTGCGATTTGATATAAGTGCTCTGGTCCTTGGCGGCCAGCGCCATCAACACGCCTCGCACGCTGCCATCGGCTTTGACTGGCTCGATCAGGCGCAGCGCTTCAATGCGTACCCCGGAATTGTCATCGTTCACCAAGGCTCGCAGCACGGCGTCGCGCACGTTGGTGTCGCTCTTCACGTAATTGCCAAGGGCGTCGAGGGATTTGAGGCGCACGCCAGGATTGGTATCGTTCTGCAGGGCGTAGATGAGGGCATCGCGTACCTGCAGGTCGCTGGATCGTTTTGCCAGTAAATCCACGGAATCGACGCGCACGCCGGAGTTGTAGTTGTTGCGGGCCGCGTAAAGCAGCAGTTGCTGGATCTGCTGATCGTTGAGCGAACCCTGCCTCTCTTCGGTGGACAATGTGTTGTACTTGATGGTGACCTGATCGGTGCCGGGGATGGGAGTGATGGAATCAATGCCCGCGATAGCTGCGGCGCTGGCTGCAGTGGTGCCGCTGTTGGCAGCGACGGGGAGGCGGTCAGGCTTTGCTCCCCGGCCAAAAATCTCGTAGGTCGTTCCCACGCCGCCGGCGAAGCCCAGAATCAGAATCGCGGAAGCGAGAGCGGGGGAAAATCGCACCTGGCGCAGCCAGTGGGCCGGATCGAACGCCAGCCGGGTCCAGATGCCGCCCTGCTGGGCAGTTTCGAGCGCTTCCTGCAGGTGCATGCGCGAGGACGCCAGCAGGTTGGGCGTGGGATCGGCAACTCGATCCTGCGAGAGCAGCGCGTGGAAATCCTGCTCTGCTTTCAGTTCGGCCGCGCAGTCGGCGCAGCGGGCAACGTGCTGTTCGAGTTCGTAGCGGGCGTCGTCGGGCAGCTCGCCGTAAACGTGCAGCACAATGTTTTGTTTGACCCATTCACACTTCATAAGCTCACCTTTGCAGGTCTTGGGTCGCGGGTGTCAGGAAAAACCCAAGACCTAATACCTAAGACCCAACATCTACCTCATATCCGCCAGCGCGCCCCGCAATTTCTGCGTGGCCCGGAAGAGCGTGTTCTTGGCGGTCTCTTCCGTGGTATGCAAAATCTCTCCTACCGTCCGCAGCTTCATGCCGTGGTAGTGCTTCAACTCGAAAACCATGCGCTCGCGCGGGGTCAACTTTTCCAGCGCTCCTGCGATCCGCGCGCCTAACTGGCGCCGCATCAGATCGCGTTCCGGGTTGGCTCCCGCCCGGGCGTCAGCCACCTGGTCCAGCAGGTCGTACTCTCCGCCATCCGCGTCCTTGGCGACCGGTGCGTCTTCCTTGCGCACCGTCTTCTTGCGCAGATGATCCAGGCACAAATTGGTTACGATCCGGTAAATCCAGGTGTAGAAAGAGCACTCGAAACGGAAGCTGCCGATGTTTTTGTACGCCTTAAGAAAGGCGTCTTGATAGACATCCTGGGCATCCTGTTCGGTTCCGGTGAGGTGGAGGGCGAGCCGCAGTACGGCCTGGTCGTAGTGACGGACGAGTTCCTCGAAGGCCGCGCGGCTGCCGCGCTGTGCCTCGCGGATGAGCATCGTGTCGTCGATGCGGCGATCTTGAGCTTGGCGATCTAGCCCGGCCATGCGGCCCCGCGCAGGGAGTTGGTTCTCAGCAACTTTTACCGCTCGTTCACGCTCTCTCGAGTGGGCCCGCCCGCCAACCGCAAATGGTACTGCCCATACACCGGCCGGCATGTTCGCTATCCTCTACCTGCCCGGCTTTAGTGTCCTCCGGGCTTGTATAGGAATAGACGGGGAATCAACAGATCCGTGAGCAGGAATTATAGGCGGAAGCGGGACTTTTGGGCGAGACTAGGTGCTTCTGGAACAAAGATTTACGCCGAAACAGAACAGCGGCCCACAGAGTGGGCCTCCGCTTTGGTCTAAAAAGTGCTTCTCCGGTGGCAAACACTTAGCTTACGACGTCTCTATCGAGAACATCGTAAATAAAGAGACGTTGCAAGCAACGTCTCTACGAATTATTCGGAAGCGGCTTCCTTGTCAATGAGGACCTTCAAGTGCGCGCTGACGTCCTTGTGCAGCTTCACGGGGACAGTGAACTCGCCCAAGGTCTTCAGCGGCTCGTGCAGCTGAATCTTGCGACGATCCACGTTGAATCCCTTCTTGGAGAGCGCGTCCGCAATTTCGCTGGAGGTGACCGAGCCAAAGAGTTGATCGTGCTCGCCGGATTTCCGCGTGAACGACACGGAGACGCCGTCGAACTGCTTGGCCAATTCCTCGGCTTGAGCCTTTTCTTTTGCCGAGCGGCGCACGGCAGCGGCCTTCATCTGCACGATGACCGCCTTATTGCTGTCATTGGCCTGAATGGCCAGTTTGCGGGGCAGGAGATAGTTCCGCCCGTATCCTTCCGCGACCTTGACCACGTCGCCGCGGGATCCCAACTTCGCAACGTCTTCTTTCAGAATGACTTCCATGATAGCTCCTGGCTTCTAGCTGCTAGCTCCTACACCCAACTCCCAGCCGCTTTGGCAACGCTAGGGGCCAGGAGCTAGAAGCTGCTTTTCTTAGCTTGCCCGCCCGGCAAAGGGCAAGAGGGCGATGTTTCGCGCCTGCTTGATGGCGGAAGACAAGCGGTGCTGGTGCGGAGCGCACACGCCGGTCAGACGCCGCGGCACAATCTTGCCGCTCTCCGCCACGAACTGGCCGAGCAGACGGTAATCCTTGTAGTTGATGTCTTCGATCTTCTCGACGCAGAACTTGCAAACCTTTTTGCGCCGGAAGAACTTGCGGCCGCCCCCGCCTTCGCGCGGAGGTCCGCCCGGTCCGCGACCGGGCCCGCCAAATCGCGGGCGGTCTCCGCCGGGACGCGGCCCCTGTGGCCGATCGCCGGACGATGCTTGTTGCTCTGGTGCTTTTGTTTCGTCAGCCATAACTCTCCTTGAAAGTCTTTTGCCGGATCGCAGTTGCCTGGCGTCCTGGGCGAATGGCGGCGGAATCTACCTTCCGATTCCCGCCGGAGTTCGCCGCGGATCGGGCAACGGCCGCGGCGTAAGCCGTTGCTAGGCGGTTGCCGGAGCTTCCGCCGCCGGAGCGGCTGGGCTCTCTTCGGCCGCTACAGCCGGTTGTGCGCTTACCTTCTTCTTCGCGTCGCGCAGCTTCTTGATCTTGTCGAGGCGCTTGTGCTCCTCATCGACGCGCACGGTGAGAAATTTGATCACCGGCTCGGTCACGCGCAGGCGGCGCTCCAGTTCGTGAATCGCCGGGCCTCCGCCCTCGATGACCATGAGGACGTAAAGGCCGTCATGAAAACGGCGCACCGTGTAAGCCAAACGCCGCTTTCCCATCTTTTCGACCTTCTGCACCGTCCCGCCCGAGGCGGGCACGACCGATTGCAGGGTTGAAATCAGTTTGTCCAGATCCTCGTCCGTCATATCGGGCCGGACGATGAACATCAGCTCATAAGTACGATTCATTCGTTTCTCCAAACTTTTGCCTCCGGTTTCACAGCTTCCACGGTTCGACCCGTGCCCACCGGCGGCTAATCTTTTTCGTCCGGCGCTTTGCGGTTGAAGCGGTTCATGGCCGCCGCCGGACCGTCCCTCAAAATCATCTTTACCGCTTCTTCCGCGGTATCGAGCATTTCGTCTACGACCTTCAAATCGGCCTTGCGCATGGGCGACAGCAGGTACTCCTTGCCATCCGCCACCTTGCGATCCGGCGCAACGCCGATGCGAATGCGCAGGAAATCCTGGGTGTCCAGGGCCTCGATGATCGAATCGATGCCGTTGTGTCCCGCCGAACTGCGGCGCGTGTGAATGCGCAGCGTGCCGAGCGGAAAATCCAGCTCGTCCTGAACCACGATCAGGTCCGACTCCGGTTTCGCTTCATACTCCCGGACCAGTTCCCGCACCGCGATGCCGCTCAGATTCATGAAGGTCTCGGGCTTGGCCAGCAAGACCATCTGATCGGCCAGCACGGTGCGCGCCGTAAGCGCCCGGCACTGCCGGTTTCTTACTTCCACTCCCAGGTTCCCGGCGATGCGATCGATCGCAAGGAAACCTGCGTTATGCGGCGTGAACTGATATTCGATTCCGGGATTTCCGAGACCAACGATCAGTTTCACGCCACTCCGAACTGTGTCAGGGGCGGACAACTCGTCCACCCGGCGTTGTGCGAGTATGTCGAGCTTTGCTCGAAAGGACGGGCGAACGCGCCCACCCTGCACAATCTATTTCTTTTCCTTCTTCTCGGCCTTCTCCGCTTTCTCCGGAGCAGCTTCGGCCCCTTCTTCCTCGGTCTCCTGCTTGCCCTTCTTGATGACCTCGGGCTCGCTGGGAGCAGCAGCTTCCGCAGCCACCGCTTCCGGAGTAGCCACGACTTCCTCCTTCACCGACGTGACGTGGGCCACGGGCTGATTCTCATCGGTCAGGAATTTCAGCTTCTCGGAGTGGGGTAGATCCGAAACGCGCAAGACTTTGCCGAAGGTGAGATGGCTGACGTCGGCATCGATGTGGCTCGGGATATCTCCCGGCAAGCACTCGATTTCGACCTCACGCAGCATCTGCTCCATGATGCCGCCTTCCTGCTTCACGCCGGCAGCTTCGCCGACCAGGAAGATGGGCACGCTGACCGTCAGCACCTTGTCGAGGGCGATCCGCTTGAGATCGATGTGCAGCAGTTTGCCTTTGATCGGCTCATACTGCCAGTCGACGATCATGGCCTTGGTCTTGTCTCCATTCAGGGTGAGATCGAAGATGGTGTTGTGGCCAGTTTCGGAGTTCAGAATGCGCGTAACCACCCGGGGATCCACGCTGATAGAGAGCGAATCCTTCCCCGCTCCGTAGACCACGGCCGGGATCTTGCCCTCCCGGCGCACTCGGCGGGCGTCGTTCTTGGTGCCCGCTTCTCTCGGTTGCGCTTCCAGTACATTCGTTTCCAGTGCTGTCGCCATAAGTGTCAAATCCTGTCTGAAATTGCTGAACTGCCATCCTGTGGAGACGTAGCTAGCTACGTCTCTACGTAAACAACTTACTGACCGAAGTCTCTTCGTGATTGGCCTGAATCGCCCGGCCAATCAACCCTGCAATGGAGAGGACCTTGATCTTTCCGCCCTTCTCCGTGGTGGCCTGTTCCGCCGCCGGATTGAGGGGAATGGTATTGGTCACCACTACTTCCTTGATCACCGAGTTGCGGATATTCTCCACCGCCGGGCCGGAGAGCACCGCATGGGAGGCGCAGGCATAAACCTGGGTGGCGCCGTTCTCAAGCAGGGCAGCCGCGGTCTTGACCAGCGTGCCGGCGGTGTCAATCAAGTCATCAATGATCAAGCAGGTGCGCCCGTGGACATCGCCGATGACGTGCATGATCTCGGCGACATTCATCTCGACGCGGCGCTTGTCAACGATGGCCAGGGCGGCGTCCACTTTCTTGGCAAAAAACCGGGCCCGTTCCACGCCGCCCGCATCCGGCGATACCACCGTGAGATTCGGCAGCGCCAGCTTGCGGAAATGGTCCACCAGCACCGGCGAGGCGAACAGATGGTCCACCGGGATGTTGAAAAATCCCTGCAACTGCGGCGTATGCAAATCCACAATCAAAGCCCGATGCGCGCCCGCAGTAGTCAGCAAATCTGCGACCAGCTTCGACGAAATCGGGCTGCGCGGCTTGTCTTTCCGGTCCTGCCGCGCGTATCCGAAGTAGGGAATGACGGCCGTGATGCGCCGCGCCGAGGCGCGCTTCAGCGCATCGATCATCAGCAGCAACTCCATCAGGTGCTCGTCTACCGGACGGCACGTGGGCTGCATCACGAAAACGTCGGCGCCGCGCACGTTCTCCTGAATCTGGACATAGCACTCGCCGTCGGCAAAGCGCGTCACCTGAGCCTGGCCGCGCTGCATCCCGAGGAAGTGGCAGACTTCGTCGGCCAGGGCCGCATTGGCCGTGCCGCTGAAGATCTTGAACTTGTCATCCCCCCGCGCGCGCTGCTTGCGCTCAGGCTTGTCGTCGGGTACGGGCGGACCCTTCTTCTCGACTTTCTCGGTCGTCTTGTCGGGCGGCGTCACCAAAGTAGCCATAGTTAGATCTCAGCAGCCAGCCATCCATTTTGCGCCGCTACCATGCGGGCAAATCGCCGACGGCTGCAATTCTGGCTGGGCCGCTAGGATTCGAACCTAGACAAAGTGCTCCAAAGGCACTTGACCTACCATTAGTCGACGGCCCAGTAAGTCATGTTGATGGTCGATGTCGGAGTGTTGAATCAGGCCCACCGCAAGGGCAGGACCATTTTCATGCAACAATCCGAAATCAACAATCAAAAATTCGCCGCCGGTAAGCGGACCGGGTCAGTGTAGTAGACGCCTGTGCCGCCCAACCCTGCTTGCGCAGCCGATTTACCGCAACCGCTGCCGCAGCTTTCGACCCAAACAGCCCGTACAGCGTCGAACCGGAACCGGACAGAGACGCGTACTTCGCGCCTGCGCGCAATAGCGCAGTCTTAGCTTCACCTAGCTCGGGATACTCAGGAAGGACGACCTGTTCGAAGTCGTTCTTGATCCCGGCCCGGACAAGCGCGAGAAGCGGATTCTCGGCCCGGCCCCTTCCAAAAGGAGCACCGGAGTACTGCTCGCTCAGCCACGCCGACAAGCCGCAGCCAAGCTCATACATTCTATCGGACGAGCCGGAGACCGTCAATTTCGCGGTGGGGGCTGCGATGGCATCTGCCGGCGGCTGGCCGGCCCGGCGCAGTTCGAGCACCTTTTGCGGCCGAGGCGGTTTACGCTCACTGGTGACTTGACGAGCGACATCCCCCGCGCCACAGATCTGGTCCCATCGGGCAAAGGCTCGCGGGGTGGATACCCCAACCTGCGGAGTAACTATGACGCACGGGATCGCGGGCAGGTCCTGCAATGGATAAACCCGCTCGCCGCGTCCAACCCCGAGAACGGTCCCCCCGACGAGAAAAAGGGGCAAGTCCGAACCAATTTCCGCGGCGATCCGCAGTTTCTCTTCCGCGGGGAGAGTCTTCCTCAAGGCCCGCTCCATTCCCAGCAGAGTCGCAACCGCGTTGGAAGAAGCTCCGCCCAACCCTCCTTGTACCGGCAAGCGCTTTTGAATTTCGATGAGAACGCGCCCCCTTGCGCGCAGGCCGTGCATAGCACGCTCGGCCATGCGATGGCAGGTGTTCGTCTCATCCCGGGGAACCCGCGGGTCCGCGCAGCGAATCTCGATGCCTGAACCTCGCTCGACGGTTATGCGGAGAATGTCGTGCAGAGCGATCGTCTGATAGACGGTGAGCAGCTCATGGAATCCGTCGGCCCTGGGGGCGCCGATGAGCAGTCCGAGGTTGATCTTTGCGTAAGAACGCAAGGTAACGCCCATGGGAGCCCTGATTGTACGGTCTCGTTGCCAAAATTACGATCCAGCCGCGCGGGGGAAGTTTACGCCAGGCGTATTACAAGATCCCCCAGAAGGTAGAAAAAGGGATGGCACTGGCAGCTTCAATTTGCCGTCCCCTTTCCGGGCCGCGTTTCCAGCCGCACGATGCAGACGCCGGGAATGGTCAACCTGCGCTCTCCGGCGGGCTTCCCATTGTCGGCGGGATTGCTCTCTGTTGGCGAGGCGAATCGTGCTTTGCGAGCACGCGGGAATACGCTTTCATTGCAATCGTAGAGACGTAGCTAGCTACGTCTCTACGGCACAGGCTCGGGTGTGTAGAATGAAAGCTGCATGTCTCAGGCAGCCCCAGCTATTACCAGAAGCCCGGCCGAGGTAGTTCGTCTGACGCCTGTGTCTCAGGCGGCCAACGGCATTTGCTTTGCAAGCGCGGGGGAAATCGCAGTCAATAGTTTTGATTTGGAGCGAATGGTGGCCGCGGTTCCAACCCGGATCGCCGCGGCGCTTGAGCGCAAAGCCTATTATTTCGTCCCGCTGACCGTCAGTCAGGGAGACGACACGCTGATCGCGGACCGCTACGACGTTGCGCTTAGCGACAACGCCGTCTGCCATCGCAACCTGAGCCTGGGCGACTCGCAGTGCGTCTTCATTTCGACGCGCCTGATGGACGATAAGTTCTCGGTGGCATTTGAGTTCTATATCAACGTGGGACACGCGCTGGTGGAGCGTGCTGGAGTATCGCAGGAATTCAGCCAGTTGGCATGGAGCCAGGTAGAAGCAGGAGTGCGCGGCGAGACTTCGCTTGACGCCTTTGAGGCCCGGAAACTGGCTACGGCCAATGGCCCCGATGCGGAACGCTACAAGACCGAGTACCTGGAGGCGACCTTTTCGGACGCGATCTCCATTTATCTGTTGTCCCTGTATCTTGACGTGGACTATTACGACTTGCGCGAGCGGGATTATCCGCTGCTAGCCCCTTCCGCGCTGGCCGAGCGTTTGCGAAAGATCGCGGAGTTGTTTCCGGCAAACCCCGGATTTGAATTCGCCATTCTGTATAAGCGTCGTGGCTGAACTGTCGCCAAGCAAGACTCTGATCGGAACCCGGCGGGGAGATCCCTCGCCGCACTGGTATGGCGTCGCCGTCCGGGTGCTCCTGCTGACCTTGATCGGAACCCTGTTGTCCTTTGCCTTG
>DASREX010000167.1:0-16015 GCA_035651855.1 Candidatus Sulfotelmatobacter sp. | reverse complement strand
AGAAAATGTACGAGCAGATCAAGAAGGAGAATCCCACCAGCGAAGCCGGACAACTGGCAACCCAGCGCCTGGCGCAACTCAAGTAATCCGAATCTCGCATCTTCCGGCACCACTTCCGATTGCGCGCTGAAATTGTTGAGTGAATCCGTCAGAAATCCGAGGGCTGTTCCTTCCCCTTTTTCCTCCAGTTGAGTACCATGGACAGCGGTCCCAAACTCCCATAACTGGACAAACATGCCCGACATTACACTCCGCGTCAACGGCAGTGAGAAGACAGTTTCCGTCTCCCCTGAAACCCCGCTCCTGTGGGTGCTGCGTGACACCCTTCAGCTCACCGGAACCAAGTTTGGCTGCGGTGCCGGACTTTGTGGCGCCTGCACCGTACACGTCGAGGGCAGCCCGGTCCGCTCCTGCTCGACCCCGGTGTCGCAAGTGGCGGGAAAGAACATCACCACCATCGAGGGCCTCAGTGCGAGTGGACTCCATCCGCTGCAGCAGGCCTGGATCGCGGAAGAAGTCCCGCAATGCGGCTACTGCCAGACGGGGCAAATCATGTCGGCGGCCGCTTTGCTCGCAAAGACTGCCAATCCCACCGACGAGCAGATCACGCAGGCAATGAATGGCAATCTCTGCCGCTGCGGCACCTATGAACGCATTCGTAAAGCAATTCACCGCGCCGCGGGCAGCGGAGGTGCGCGATGAGCCCCATCTCCCGCCGCGAATTTGTGGGCGCCACCATTGCAGCCGGCGCCGGATTGGTCATCGGTTTCTACCTGCCGCACAAGGGAGAATCGCGGAGTGATTCTTTCTCTCCGAACGCTTACCTGCGCATCAGTCCCGATAACAAGATCACCATCGTGGTCGCACGCTCCGAGATGGGGCAGGGGGTGCGAACAGCCCTTCCCATGATCCTCGCCGAGGAACTCGAGGCTGATTGGAAGCAGATCGAGATCGAGCAGGCCGGAGCCAGTACGCTCTACGGCGATCAGACCACAGGGGGCAGCGCCAGCATTCGCACCACCTGGGATCCTATGCGCAAAGCGGGCGCCTCTGCCCGCGAGATGCTGATCAGCGCCGCCGCCTTGACCTGGGGCGTTCCGCGCTCCAGTTGCACAGCGGAAGCCGGACGCATCAAGCACGCCGCCAGCAATCGCAGCCTGAGCTATGGGGAACTGGCCGGCAAAGCTTCCACCCTGCCCATTCCCAGCGACGTCACGCTGAAACAAAGCAAGGACTACAAAATCATCGGCCAACGCCTGCCCCGCCTCGATTCCCTGGCCAAGGTAAAAGGCGAAGCGATTTACGGGATCGACTTCCGGCTGCCCGGGATGAAATACGCGGTGCTGGCGCGATGTCCGTTAATCGGCGGAAAAGTGAATGCGGTGGACGATAAGGAATCAAAAAAGATTCCCGGCGTGACCTATGTCGGCAAGACCGGGGACGCGGCCGTCGCGGTGGTAGCGGACAGCGTCTGGTCTGCCATGGAAGGCCGCCGCCTGCTCAACGTGACCTGGGATGAAGGTCCCAACAAAGATCTGAATTCTGCCGCCATCCTCGCCTCGCTGAAGCAGGCGGCGAGCAAGAAGGGTGCAAACCTGTACGCGGCCGGGGAACCCGCCAAAGTCTCCGGACGCCACATCTCCGCCGAATACATCTTGCCTTTCATGGCGCATGCCCCTATGGAACCGGGCAACTGCACGGCACACTACCAGGGATCGAAATGCGAACTGTGGGCCCCCACGCAGGTTCCGCAGGACTGCCGCGATTCGGTGGCAAGCGCGATCGGGCTCGATCCCGACCAGGTGAAGGTCAATGTCACTTTGATGGGCGGAGGCTTCGGCCGCCGTCTCGAACACGATTATGCGGTGGAGGCCGCGCAGGTTTCCAAAGCGGTCAACGCTCCCGTGAAGGTGATCTGGACGCGCGAAGACGACATGCGCTGTTCCACCTACCGGCCCGCAAGTTTGCATCAACTCAGCGCCACGCTCGACGGCTCCGGGTTGCCGGGCGCGCTCACCCATCGCATCATCGCGCCTTCGATCACTGGGCAAAAAGGTCAACCGGTTCCCAACAATGTCGATCCTGACCTGCCAGACGAAGCCGGCCCGGTTTACGGGATCCCCAACTACGCGATCGAATATGTGATGAGCGAAACTCCGGTTCCGCTGGGCTGGATGCGCTCCGTCTACGCCCTGCAATCTGCATTTGCCCTGGAAAGCTTTATTGACGAACTGGCAACCGCGGCGGGCAAGGATCCGCTGAAGTACCGTCTGCAACTGCTGGCGAAAGACCAGGATCTTGCCTACTTCACGACCACGTGGCACACCGCTCGCATGCGCGCCGTGCTGCAACTCGCCGCGGAAAAGGCAGGCTGGGACAAGCCGCTGCCTGCCGGCCATTATCGCGGCGTCGCCTGCTTCGGATGCTTTCAGTCGTACATGGCGGAGATCGTCGAGATCACTATGGCGAAGGACCAGCCCCGGGTGCACCGCGTGGTGGCGGCGGTCGACTGCGGGCAGGTCGTCAATCCCAGCATCCTGGAGCAGCAGATTCAGGGTGGAATCGTGTACGGATTGTCCAACGCTTTGCGCGCCCACATTACCATCGACAAGGGCCGGGTAGTGCAAGGCAACTTCGACGATTACGCTCCGCTCCGCATGGACGAAACACCCGTCGTTGAGGTTTACGCTGTCCCCAGCCAGGAACCGCCGACGGGAATTGGCGAACCGTCCGTTCCGCCGGTAGCCCCGGCGCTTTGCAACGCGATCTACGCGGCGACCAGGAAAAGACTCCGGGCCCTACCCATCCTGACTTGACCGGTCGGCGCGGCAGGCCGGCAGCACTCCCCAATGCCGAGCAAGCGAATTGACGGAGTTTTGACTTTCAACTAGTTGCCATTGTGTTTACATGCGGATTGCGGTCCTTCTTTGCCCCTAAGGTGAGCCCCTTGCTGCAATTCACAGCCCGGCCCTTTATTCCCTTGGCAACCGCCGCGTGTTTATTGATGGCTGGGTGCGGGCTGGAAAATGATGGTTTGACCCGGGTCAACCACATCATCATCGTCATGCAGGAGAACCATTCCTTCGACAACTACTTTGGAGTACTTCCATACGCGCCGGGAAGTCCCTATCACAACGGAAATGGTGTATGCCCGGGCACGGATCACAAGTGCGTGGACGGACTGACATGCTCGTTCAGCAGCGGCCTCCTCCGATGCACGAATTCCAATCTGGATGAGGACGGTTCGATCGTGAACGCCTATAAGGCCGCTACTCGCTGTGCCTCCGACCTGGATCATTCCTGGGTGGGCACTCATCGAGAGATCAATTTCGACAATCCGAATGAGGCATCCAGAAAAGCGCTGAACAACGGGTTCGTGAGACAGAATGATCCGGTCGGGACCGCCGAGAGTCCGACCGACGATCCGACGATGTCGTATTACGATCAGGATGACTTGCCCTTTTATTATGAATTGGCGGAGAAATTCGCGATCAGCGATCGGCAATTTGCCTCGGTGCTGGGGCCAACCCTGCCCAATCGCTTATATCTCATGGCGGCGACCTCGTTCGGGCTAACGTCCAACGAGACGACGCTGCCTCATGGAGGTTACAAGCCCTCCCACGGCACAATTTTCGATTTGCTGGATGATCATCACATCGCGTGGGCCGACTACTTCGAAGATAGTGCGCAGGACATCGTCTTCCGGCCGGAAGACACTTCCCACAATCTGCCGCTCAGCGCATTTTTCGCGCAGGCGTCAGGTATCGGGAGTCTTCCGCAAGTCGCGTGGGTGGACCCGGCTTTTCGCAGCACTGCCGCCGCGTTGGAGGATGATGAGCATCCGCCCTCGGATATTCAGCGTGGACAGGTCCACGTCTCGGATATCGTCAATGCGGTTCGCAGGGGGCCGTATTGGAAGGATTCGATCATCTTCATTACCTACGATGAACACGGAGGCTTCTACGATCATGTTCCGCCTCCACCGGCTTCGCAAAATGGAGCACGGACACCGGACGGGATATTTCCGGGACAATGTGCGGATCCCTCTGCTCTGCCGGCGAACCAACGGGACGCGGCTTGCGCCGCAACTTTCGGCAGCACGATGTCGCTCGCCCAAGCCGAGGCACTCTGTCCGGACCTTGCCGGCAATCCGGCCGGAGCGTTTCCCGCAAACTGTGCGGCGTTTGATCAATTAGGAGTCCGGGTGCCGCTGATTGCGGTATCTCCGTTTTCGAAGCCATCGTATGTTTCGCATACCACCGGGGACCATGCGTCATTGCTGGCGTTAATTGAGCGGCGCTTTCTGAGTCGGAGGATAACCCTTCACCTGACGGGACGCGACGCTTATGCCAACGATCTGGAAGACCTGTTCGATTTCAAGAATTCCCCATCTCTCAACACGCAAATTGGAAGCTCTCAGCCGCCGCAGAACGATTGCACCCCGTAGCCAGTCTTAAGACGAGCCGCGCTCTCATTCCGCGCCGCTAGTGCGATTGAAGCGGTCAACACCAAGGCCGCACCGTCAAAGCAGGAACGATGGTCACGGCCCCAGGAATCTTCCCGGTGATTGACGGGACACTCGACCACCGTCCACACTAATTGGTCATGAAAAAGCTCCGGGTGGGGATCCTGTTTGGCGGCCGCAGTGGAGAGCACGAGGTCTCCCTGCTCTCGGCCGCCTCCGTTCTCAACGCAATCGACAAGGAAAAATACGAGGTCGTTCCCATCGGCATCACCAAGGAAGGGCGCTGGCTCACTGCCGAGCATGCCGAGAACCTGCTGGCTGGGAAACTTCACATTGAGCCGCGCAATCTTCGCGCCGGCGATCCCGAGATCACGGAACCGGCCGCCGTGCTTCATCGCGGAGAGGCCGTGGTGGTTCCACCGGAGCCCGTTCACCGGGAAAGCGGCCTGGTTCCCTTCCAGACCGACGCGGCTCTGCTGCGCCGAGCCTCCGACCGCGCCATCAATGTTGACGTGATCTTCCCCGTACTTCACGGCACCTTCGGGGAAGATGGCACGATCCAGGGCCTGCTCGAACTGGCCGACATCCCGTACGTTGGGGCGGGCGTGCTGGGTTCGGCCGCCGGGATGGACAAAGACATCATGAAGTCGCTCTTCATTGCCGCCGGAATCCCCATCGTCAAGCACGTCACGATCCTGCGCGCCGCCTGGGAAAAAGATGCGAAAAGAGTGGAGAAACTGGTGACCAGCAAGCTGAAGTATCCCGTGTTCGTGAAGCCCGCGAATCTGGGCTCTTCCGTTGGCATCAGCAAAGCCCATGATCGCAAGGAGCTCGGCCCGGCAATCGAAGAAGCGGCCAGGTTTGATCGCAAGATCGTTATCGAGCAGGGCGTTGGCGGCAACAAAGCTAAAGCCCGCGAGATCGAGTGCTCCGTGCTGGGTAACGACGACCCTGCCGCTTCCCTGCCGGGAGAAATCGTCCCCATCAAGGAGTTCTACGATTACAACGCGAAATATCTGGATGAAGGCTCAAAGCTCATCATCCCCGCCAAGCTCACCAAAGCCCAGACCAGGAAAGTGCAAGAGATGGCGGTGCAGGCCTTCAAAGCAGTAGATTGCTCCGGTCTGGCCCGGGTAGATTTCCTGATGGATCCGAAGACCGGAAGGATCTATCTGAACGAGATCAATACCATGCCCGGCTTCACCTCGATCAGCATGTATCCCAAGCTATGGGCAGCCTCCGGTCTGGAATATGCCGACCTGATCGACCGCCTGATCCAACTCGGCATCGAGCGCCACGAGGACAAGAAGAAGAACCAGTACAGCCGCTGATTCGCGAACTCATCCCCTGATCGCCAGCCGCACATGTTTCGGGGCCAGGACAGAAGAGGTTATTTCTTCTCGCCCTCGCAACTGAAATTGGCGGCATCATTCGTGTCCCCGCTGCCTTTGAATTTCGCAACTTGGGGATAGGGGCACAGAGGCCGCGTCATGGTCGCGTGGCCGCGATCCTCGTCCCCAAATTTTGACGCGGTAATGGCCGACGGCACGCTTCCCTTCTCCACCCACGCCTCCAGCGCTGCGGCCAAACTGCCTTTGGGATCGGTAAAGGTCAGATCCCCCACCTGCCCGTAGGAATCCGGACCCGGCCCCCCGGCGCAATGTTGCACACCGGGAGCCATATACAGCCGAACAAAAGAGTCCGCCTCCTGCGCACCCATACGGGCGAGCACGCTGCTGTAATAGTTGATCGTGTTGGGCGCAGCAATCGCCGGATCGTCCCAACCGTGGTACAAAATGAGCTTGCCGCCCCGGTCCTTGAAGGTCTTCAGATTCGGATCGATGGCGTTCAGCGCGTCACCGGTTTTTTCTTCCGCAGCCTTCAATCCTGAATCCAGTTGAAAGGTTTTGTAATCCCAGCCAGCTTTCTCATACACCATGTTCGAGAAGTAATTGATTCCGAAGAATGCCATCAGCGACTTCGCCGGGGCTGGACCCGTGATCCACAGGCCCCAACCACCCGGCCCATCTTCGGCGCCCGGAACGTATCCTGGAAAAAGCTCATTCCCGCTCGCATCGCGCAGCCCCGCATAAAGCTTCTTCAGCGCCGTTACCTGAGCCGCGGTCAGGCACTTGTCCGAGTCTTCCGCTTTGCACTGCAGGGCCGCGGGATCGAAGCGGCACTGCCGCGGATCGTTCAGGATCCCATCCTGCACCCCGTCCAGCTTGTCGCAAGCCGCATTTACCGCAGCCGCAATGGCTGGGATCTTCGACTGCGGTAGGAAGCTCGCGGGATCCATCGTCAGTGCCTGGGTATCAACGACGGCCACCGACAGCAGCCGAGTCCAGTAGTTGGCCGGAGCCCCCGCCAGGATCCCGTCGTAGTCCTCGGGATAACGTTGCGCTTCCATGAGCGCCTCGCGCCCGCCATCGGAGCACCCGGCGAAATAAGAATGTTGCGGAGTCTTGGCATAAAACGCCTGAATCACCGCCCTGGCTACGCGGGTCATCTCGTGGATCCCGCGATGCCCGAAGTCAATCACCTTCTCCGGATGGCCCAGCGCCCATCCGGCATCAATGGGCGATCCGGTATGCCCAGTGTCGGTTGCTGTCGCCGCGTATCCGGCCTTCACTGCCTGCCCCAGTTGTTTCGCATCGATCAGCCCGGCAAATCCGCCGTTGCCGATGCCCTGCAGCTTTCCATTCCATCCCGAAGCGGGCAGCCAGACTTCCAGTTTGATGTCCGAATCCGCACTGGGCCTGGCCTCCGCCACAACCCGGCAAAACGCGGGCAGGGTTTTGTAGAACGCAGAAATATCGCGCCCGGTGAAGGGCTCCGGAGGTCCCGCATAACTTCCGCCCTCGATAGTGTGCGCCGAGATGATCGTGGCATTTGGAATTTTCAAAGCAGCCAGTTTGGCGCAAGAGTCATCCGCAAACGCCATTGCGCTCAACATCAGCACGACACAGCCCATCATGGTTCTTCTCATGTTCGAACCTCGCGGGCGCTCTGCGCCCTCTTTGGTCAAGGAATGGATTTGGCCATGAACCCGGCCAGGTCCGCTTTCATTTTCTTCAAGCCATCCGTGGGCAAGTAAACCATATGCCCGGAATCGTAGGTAGCGTACGCTACGTTATCGCGGTACTTCGCAGGCAAGTTAAGGTGATCCACCGTATAGTTGGCCGCGTAATAAGGCGTTGCCAGATCGTAATATCCTTCCATGACGAGAATCTTAAGATACGGATTCTTCACGATGGCCTGCCGCATGGCGGACGCGGTATCCGGAAAACCCTCAATCGCCGATCCCCAATCCCATTTGTCGAACCCGATGTCCTGCGCCCGCACGTAGTACGGCATGTCGACCTTGTAGTTGAGTTCGGTGCGAATGTAATGGTTGAACGCCGAGGTAAACGGGGGCTGCGTGGCGGACCCGGTAGGATCGTAAAACGGTGTATCCAGCAGCCCGTTGGGATCCGGGCCGGTATAGCGCCCGTCCAGCCTCCCCACGCGCAGTTTCTGATCGATCAGCAGATAGTGCGTGAACTTGCGCACGTTGATCCGCAGGTTCGCTTCGTCGATCACATCCTTGCTCAGCCCGGTGAAGCGCGCGAGTTGATCGATAACTTTCTGCCGCTCTTGCGGCGTGAGTGCATCGCCCCTGTCCAAGGCCTGCGCGTACTCGGTCGAAGCCCATTTTTCGGCCTCCTGCCGCGCTTTGTTCATGTCCTGCGCCAGGTCCGGAGCGAGCTTGTGATGGTATCCGGCAATCGAAGTGAACGACGGAATCAGGAAGACGTAAGGCTGATCGTTGGTGAAGTTTTCTTCCAGCGTTTCAAAGTTCAGCACGGTCGACAGCAGCGTGATGCCGTTGAAGGAAATGCCGCGATCCGCCAGATATCCGGCAATACCCGCGGCGCGCGTCGTCCCGTAGCTCTCGCCCAGAATGAACAGCGGGGAGGCCCAGCGCTCGTTGCGGCTGATGTAGAGTCGTATGAATTCGCTGAACGCTTCGATGTCGCCCTTCACTCCCCAGAATTTCTTGAGCATCTCCGGATCGGCGGCGCGGCTGTAGCCGGTGCCGATGGCGTCGACCAGGACGAGGTCACTTTTGTCGAGCAAAGTGTAAGGATTGTCTTCCACCCGGTAGGGCGCGGGAGGCATGAACCCATCCGGCTGCAGCACCACCCGCCGCGGCCCCAGCGCTCCCATGTGCAGCCAGATCGAAGCCGAACCCGGCCCGCCGTTGAAGGCAAACGTCAGCGGGCGCTTCGCCGCATCCTGCCCGTCGATGGCGTACGCGACATAGAACATCTCCGCTTCGATCTTCCCATCGCCGCGCTTGATGGGCAGCCGTCCCGCAGTCGCCGTATACTTCAGCGCCTTGCCGTCCACGGTGATCTGGTGATGCGTCACCGTAGCCGCGGCCTCCGTCATGTCAAAGTGCTCTTCCTTGTCTTTTTCCTTATCCTTTTCTCCCGGCAGCTCACGAATCGCCGGTTTTTGCTCCGGCGGCGTCTCCGGCGCAGGCGTCGTTTCCGCAGGCTTCTGCTGCGGCGGCGCCGCAGGCAGCTTTCTCTGCGCGCCAGCTTTGGGAGTTTCCGTTTGTTGCGCGAAAGCAGTGGGCAGGACGAGCAGGCAAACACACAGCAGGTGGAGGAAGTTTTTCATCGGTTCTCTCGGAAAGGATTTGGCCCCAGATGTTCGACCCTTTTGCGAGCGGGAGGAATTGTACACCGGGCGCCGCTTATGGACTTCCAAGTCAAAACAGCGGCGGTGCGGGGAAAGCACGCGGTGGATCAACCACGCTGGCATCGTCCTGCTTCACCGCGATGTTGTTAATTTGAGCCCGGCTGAAATGTCCTGAAAGCGAGAATCGCTCCGCAGTGGGTCCAGGCGCGGTTCCACAGCTAGAACCACCAATGCCCAATCGCGATTCTCATACGCCTGTTGCAGGTACCTCATCGCTATCTCTTCCTCGTTGAGCGCGATGTGAATCACGGCAAAATTGTATGCCGGCACAAAGGCATTCGTAGACATCACCTCCAAACGCCGCAGAATCGGGCGCGCCTCTTCTCGCCGGCCAGCGACTGCCAGGCTATACGCCATTTCGGTCAGCCCGAGCGTACTATCGGGCATTGCTTCCAGTATCTTTTCCGCGGCCGCAATGGCTTCCCTATGCATTCCCTTCTGCGAATAGACTCGCCCCAGCCAAAAATGAGTCCTGACGTAGTTGGGATCCAACTGCATCGCTTTTTGAGCCTGCACAATTCCTTCATCATAGCTGCGGGCATAGTACAAGGTTCGGATGACCTCCGCGTTATTGGGAAGGGACAACGGGTCCAGCCGCATGGCTTCCTGTATCTGCTGCCGTGCCTCCTCATGCCGCCGTGTCGCACCCAGAATCGATGCATACAAGCGGTGCACCATCGAATAACTTGGATTCAATGCAATAGCCCGCTTGAACTCATTCTCGGCGCCTGTCCAGTTCCACTCCGAACGAGCTATCGCCACAGCGAGCGAAGCATGGGACTCCGCCAGGTTGCCGTCCAAGGACACGGCCCGGCGCGCCGCCTCCAGAGCCTTAGGATGGCCCTCGCTCGCCGGGATCGTATCCGTGACGACCAGGAAATTGTAGGAGTCCGCCAGTCCGGAATAGGCTTCTGCGAACTTGGGATCCCGCTCGATGGCTTGCTGGAAATAGCGGATCGCTTTCCGGTATCCTTCCGGCGTAAATTGGTTCCAGAAGTACCGCCCCCGCAGATAGGCTTCGTTTGCCTCAATATCGAGATGCGGGTTGGCACGGTCCCGGTGACTCGGCCTCAGTTTTACCTCGATCTGTTCCGCTACCGCCGTGGCCACCTCTTCCTGCAATTCAATGGAATGGCTGATGTGCCGGTCGTAGCTGCGCGCCCACAGGTGCACCTGGTCACAGACCCGGATAAGCTGCACGCTGATCCGAACCTGGTCGCCATCCCGCCGAACGCTGCTCTCAAGAACATACCCGACGCCTAAGTCTCTTCCAATTTCCTGCACACTCTTCGAGGTGTTCTTGTAGGCCATGGTTGTGGTGCGGGCAATAACTCCAAGTTGGTCGGGACTTAAAGCTCCCAATTGGGCGATCATCTCCTCGGTCAGGCCGTCACTGAAATACTCCTGACCTGGGTCGCCGGTGAGGTTTTGAAAAGGAAGTACGGCCAACATCACGTGTTCCGAACGAGGGCGGAGTCCAGGTCGCATGCGCCAGCCTAGATAGGCGATCAGTGCCAGGGCTGCGGCGACACAGCAGGCTAGAATTGCGACAAGAAATCGCGACCGAGCCCTCAATGTCTGCTCATTCTGGCCCGGCCCAATTACCGGCGCGGCGGGTGCATCCGGACGCTCAGTCCCAGCCAGTTGCTCGTCCCCTGTAATCGGAAGAATAAAGCGGTATCCCTTTCTTGGCAGGGTCTCGATGAACAGCGGCTTGTCGGCGGAGTCGCCCAACGCTTCGCGCAGGCGGTTCATTGCATTGTTAAGACCGTGGTCGAAGTCAACGAATGTATCGGCTGGCCAAAGCTTCTGGTGAATTTCTTGGCGTGTGACTAATTCCCCCGGCCGTCCCAGGAGCATGACGAGAATCTGAAAGGGTTGATCCTGCAGCCTGACCTTAAGGCCTTGCTTTCGCAATTCCCCCGCTTCCACATTCGCCTCGAAGGATCCGAATCGCAGAATCCGCCAACCGGAGGTCCCCATCCCAAACTCCAAGTGATTACCGAGTGTACTCCTTGTGGGAGCGCAGCAGTTCAAACTGCGGGAGAGCGGCCCCTAAGTTCCCTGACTGGAGCTGTTTAGCTGGTGAGGTTCGATGGAGACACTCGTGGGTGCCACGGGATTGTGTGTCGTACAGCAAGGGCGCAAAAAGGTTCGTGAATTGACCGCTTATCTCTGCTGCCGCGCCGCGGTTGAACATGCAAATCGCACAATTGTTTCGCGAAAGGCGATCTTAAGAGAACGCTCCTAACAGGTGCACCCCCGCTTCGGACTCCTGCTGGCAGTGATGCGAAACAAATAACTTGGGCAAAGAAAATTCGATGGCACAAAACTACTTAGGAGTTACACATGAAGGCAATTTCGCTCCGTTTATCCACTCTGATCGCGGCTGTGGCAATCGGCTTAACGCAGTTAGCCTCCGCTTCGAACCCGGTCGTCGACTGGAATCAAATCGCCCTGGCCACGGCTCTAACCACCCCAGGGACTCAGATATATATCACCTACGTCAATCTCGCCATTTACGACGCGGTGAATGCAATTGACGGACAATATGTGCAGTACGGGCCGGAATTCCACGGTCCTGGAGATGCTTCCCAGGAGGCAGCTGCGATTTCGGCAGCTTACCAGATCTTGCTAAGTTACTTTCCTGCCCAGGTGACGACCCTGCAAACTCAATACGATGCTGCGCTGGCCGCGATTGCAGACGGTCCGGCGAAGGCAAGCGGCATTGCGGTCGGGCAAACTGCTGCCGCCCATATCGTGGCTTTGCGCACTGGCGACGGAAGGGGCGCAGATGTTTCCTATACTTACCCCACCTCTCCCGAGCCTGGAATCTGGATAGCGACGCCACCGGCTTTCGCACTACCGGCGACGCCATGGGTGGGGCAGATGGTTCCTTTCACGATGCAGAGCGCTTCCCAGTTCCTGCCGGTGAACGGTCCGCCGGATCTGGGCAGCAGGCGTTGGGCCCGCGAGTACAATGAGGTCAAACTGCTCGGCGCTGTCAACAGCACCGTACGGACACCTGCACAAACAGACATCGCATTGTTCTGGACGGCCAGTCCAGTGGTCACCTATTTTGGCGCTTTCAACCAGTTAGCCATCGATCAGCATCTCAGCCTTCCCAAGTCTGCCAGACTGCTAGCTATGCTCTCGATTGCGTTTACGGATAGCGGCATTGGTTGTTTCAACGCCAAATATCACTTCAGCTTCTGGCGTCCGGTAACTGCAATTCAAAACGGTGATATCGACGGGAATCCGGACACCGAAGCTGATTCCAGTTGGATGCCCCTGGCACCGACCCCGCCTCATCCGGAATTCCCCGCCGCTCATGGCTGTTCCACCGGAGCAATCGCCAGGACACTGGAGAATTTCTTTGGCACCCCTAATGTGCAGTTCACCGTAACCAGCGCAGCCACCCACACGACTCATACTTTCTACAACGTTGACCAGTTGGAGACGGAGGCTTATTGGGCTCGTATCTACGCAGGGTTTCACTACCGGCATTCGCTGGACGAGGGGTTCAAGCTCGGCCACCGCGTGGCCAAGCAGCTGAATCAAAACTTCTTTCAACCTCGCCACACAGAAAATAACTAATATCCTCTGAGATGGCGTCAAGAGCCTTTTCGAGGTCTCAATTTGCATCGGCGAGGGCTTGCAAAGCCTCGCCGCATGCAGTCTGTTTGCCCCGTGGGTCGATACGGCCGGCGCTGGCTAGTCCTCCCGCAACGCCCGCGAAGGCTCCAGGGCCGCTGCTCTCCGCGCCGGCAGCCATGAAGAGGCGACGCCTATCAGCAAGAACAGGATTGCGATCGCGCCAAATGTCGCGGGATCCGTGGCTGTTACCCCCACCAGCATGGCGTGCATCAAGCGCGTAAGCCCGAAAGCGCCGATCAGGCCGATGGCAATCCCGATGGCGCTCAGGCGGAAGCCCTGTCCCACTACCAGCTGAAAGATTCTCTCGCGCTCAGCTCCGAGAGCCATGCGCATGCCAATCTCCGCGGTCCGCTGCCGCACGGCAGTTGAGAGCACGCCGTAAAGTCCAACCCCGGCCAGCACGCCGGCAATCACCGCGAATACACCGATCAGCAGCAATGAGAACTGCGTCCCGGCTTGCGCCTTGCTGATCAGCGCGGTCACGGGTTGCATCTCGGTGATGAGCAGGCTCGCATCGACGTCCTGGATTGCCGCGCGAACCGCGCTCCCGTAATTCGCCGGATCGTTCCTGGTCCGAATCGCCCACCGATTCACTTGCCCCGCTCCTACAAAGGCATCGGTAAAGTAGACCTGCTCCCGGCCCGGGTCCGTCAGCGAGGTCTCGTGCTGGTGCCCAACCACCCCAACCACCTCGACCCATTCCGGCTGGGGCGAGCGAATACGAATCAAGATCCGCTGCCCTACCGCGTTTTGCCCATGAAACGCCTTCCTTGCCAGGACGTCATCGATGATGACGAAATTGCGCCCGGGAAGATTGTCCTGATCCGTGAACGTACGCCCGGCCAGCAGCGGCACCCGCATCGTCTCGAAATATCCGGGAAGAACAATTTGAAAATCCGCTGCCTGGAATTTGCTCGCATCCGCCACCGCATCGCCCAGGCCCCACCGGATCGGACTGAATCCTCCCGCCAGGGGAAATGGACCCGCTGCCGTCACGCTCTCAACTCCGGGAATGGCGCGCAGACGATCCTGAAGTTTCCGGATGGCAACGGCCCGCTCTTCCGGCTTGTCTGGAACTCCATTGCCGTCGAGCTCGAAGGTAAGCAACCAGTTCGCATCGAAGCCCGGATTCGTGTGCTGCAGTTCAATAAAACTGCGCAGCATCAGTCCCGATCCCACCAGCAATACGAACGAGAGTGCGACTTCCGCCATCACCACCGCGCTGCGCAAAGCATTGCCGCCCAGCAAGCCCGCGTTTCTCCCACTGCCTCGCAACAGATTGGCGACGCCCGGTCTCGAAGCTCTCCACGCCGGCAGCATTCCAAAAATCGCGGTCGCGGCCAAACATGCCAGGGCGGTGAATCCAACGACCACGTAATCAATGCGAATACTCTCCAGCCGCGGAAGGTTCTCCGGCGCCATAACCCGCAGAACCCTTATTCCCAGCCACGCCAGCAACAATCCGGCGAGCGCTCCCGCGCCTGCCAGTACAAGAGCCTCGCTCAACAACGGGCCGAGGAGCCTCCATCGGCTGCCGCCCAGTGCCGCTCTGACCGCCAGTTCCCGCTCGCGCAGCGAAGCCCGAACTAACAACAGGTTCGCCACATTCGCGCACGCAATCAGCAGCAGAAAAATCGCCGAGCCCATCAAGGCCAGGATTGCCGGTCGAACATTTGCAACCAGGTGCTGTCCCAACGGTTCCAGATCGATGAAATAGCCCGCCGTTCCGGATATCAGATAATTCTTGCGCGTCTCCGCTGCCACTCTGTCCGCCGCCTGCTGCGCCTGTTCGAGCGTAACTCCCGGCCGCAATTTGCCGATGGGGCGAATCGCAAATGAGATCCGGTTCGCCGCGTCATAGTCCAGGCGATTTGCGATCCAGATGTCCGGCGCGGCTTCTTCATTCGCCTCCGGAGGGAAGTACAAGCGAAAATTGGGAGCCAGGACTCCCACCACCACGGGCGTAGGCTGCCCTCCCCCCGCAGACATCGCATGGCCCAGGATCGAACCGTTCCCTCCGAAGCGCCGCTCGAAATACTCGTGACTCAGGACCGCTACCAGCGGGAGTTGCGGGCCGGCTGGAACTCCCGGCGCCGGCGCGGCCTGCGGAATGCCATCCTCGCTCTGAAAGTCGCGCCCCAGCGCGATGCGCGCTCCCATCAGGCGGAAGAAGTTGGTGGTGACGACTGCCTGGCGCACTTGCTCCGGACGCCCGTCCGCGGCCGGCAGAACTCCCCGAAACGTGAACACGCCGGCAAAATCTTCGAAGGCCTGCCTGGTTCCGTCGCGCAAGTCAATGAAGTCGGCATTCGAAAACTGCATGTCTTTCACGTGCCGCTGCCGCAACTCCATCCCGGCAAGGATCAGCCGGTCCGGATCTTTATAGGGCAGGGGCTGCAGGAGCACGGCATGGGTCACGCTGAAAATGGCCGCGCTCGCGCCCAGGCCGAGCGCGATCGTGATCACAGCAATCAACGTAAACTGCGGGCTTCGGGAAAGCACCCGCACCGCAATCCCCAGGTCTCCTGGTCTCATTTGCCCTCCTCAGTGAAAACAACGGCTAGACCGATGACGTGATCCCCACAAAACACAAGACCGCTTGGATTCGCAATGGCAATTACACTGCCTTTCCCCATCGCCGGCAAACGCTTGACCGCAAGGAGGATCTTTTTCGACCGGAAACCGCGCACCGAGACCAATTGTCCGCCAGTGGAAGCCCGTGTGCGGAAGTGAACAGCATCTTCATTGGAGAGGCGCTCTGCCATCTTCGCGGATTCAGCATCCCCCTCTGGCATCAAAATCTATGCCCCAGGCGACTATCCCCAGATTGTTTAGCAATTTCTTTTAACTCGTTAATTCGATAGACCAATGGGAGAGGTATCGAGGTATCCCGTGAAATACTTGCCGTCCCGCCTCATCAAAATCTGGGAGAACTCCTTAATCCAGCCTTCACCAAAAATCTCGCCCGATTTCTACAGCGCGATCCTGCCCTTGCTACCTGGCATTTTTCCGACCAAAATGCTTCTTGACCTCGCGCCGCTGACTTCAGTACCATTGCGAGAACAAGTTCGCTCTTCGGAGCGGACCTGAATTTCATGCAGAGTGGCTGAGGGACGAGCCCTGAGACGCCACGGCAACCGATTA
>DASREX010000166.1:0-28176 GCA_035651855.1 Candidatus Sulfotelmatobacter sp. | reverse complement strand
GGGCTTGTTCGCCTCCTCGGTGGCGGAGATCGTCATGGCGACCAACGTTTTCTCAGACGATAGCTTCGCGTTGGAGGTGAAGAAGCTCACGTCGTAATCGGAATTTTTGTAGGTGGCGAACTCGTCAAAGATGGTCTGCGATTTTCCGCTGCTGAGCACCAGGGTTTGATCATTGCTCTGGTTCGACCAGCCACAGCAGGCGGCATCCGGAATGGCGTATACAATGACGCCGCCATCTGCAGAAGCATCCAGCACCTGTTCCAGCGGGTGCGGAATTGGCTTAGCGGTCCACTTGCCATTTTCTTCCAGGTAGAGCGTGCTCGATTGGTATGTCGTCTCGGTCTGGCCGGCGACGAACTGCGTCATCAGGAAGAATCTGTCGATGCCGCCATCGGGCGCCCAGAATGCGCCCACGGGACACGTCTCACTGCACACCCCGGTGCCACAGGCACAGTCCGGCATCTTCACAGCGGCGACCTCTTCCCTGCGCCCCCCGGCCAGGTCCGTGCGCCATGCCTCCCACGTGATGGTGGACGAAAGATTAATCTCATCCCGGTCCAGACGGCGTTCGCGATTGTTGAACCAATAGAGATGAGTTCCGCCGGCCGATAGACAGGCCACTGGCGCGGACTCGGTGACGACCTGGTTCGAGCCTCGCTGCTCCGTCTTGTGTTCCACAGGCGGATCGAGCGTGCTTGCGCCGGTTCCGTTCCACAGCCAGATGTTGCGGGGAGCGGCCGCGTCTTCGTCGGTAACGGCTGGAGTTGTCGAGGGCACGAGCAGCATCTGGCCCAGTCGGTTCACGGAGAGGTTCGCGGGCGATTTCAAAGTCCCGGCCGGCACCTTGACTCGGTTCTTCACTGAGAAATTCGAGACGTCGTACTCGACCATCTCGCCGGGCTCGCGCAGCACCCATAGCCGCTTCCCCTGCGCTGCCAGGGCTGGCGCCAGCAACAGCACACTGAATATCAGCTGACATGCTCTGGGCATCGGACGCGGCTCACTTCATCTCGACCACCGGCAGTTCGATGAAGCTGGCGTGTTCCGCAGAATGAAACACACGCTGCGTGGCCTTTTTATAGTCTCCCGCCTTTGCCCAGAAAATGTTGGGCACAAAGGTTTGCGGATTGCGATCATAAAGAGGAAACCAGCTCGACTGCACTTGCACCATGATCCGGTGGCCGGGCAGAAAAACGTGATTCACGGTTGGAAGCGTGATCCTGTAGAGCAGGGGCTTATCGGAAACGATTGCCTTTGGAGTCTCCAGGCTCTCCCGGTAGCGGCCGCGGAAGATGTCCGCGGAAACCATCAACTGGTATCCGCCCATCGACGGCTGGCCGGGCATTTCATCCGGATAGAGATCGATTACCTTCACCACCCAATCTGAATCCGTGCCGCTGGTGGATGCAACCAGGTTCGCCACCGGCTGGCCGCTGATTTTCAGCGGCTCTTTCAGCACGTCAGAAGTAAAGGCCAGAACGTCGGGACGTCCCGAAGCCTCCCGCTGATCGTCCACCAGCCAGTACGACCAGGTGGAATCGCCGCTATATCCGACCGATTGAATGGGACGTGAGCGAAACGGAACCGGCTTGGCCGGATCGGAAACATACTCCTCGTATTCGGAAGCTCCACTCCTGGGAGCATCGAAGCCGAGTTTCAATCCCGTCTGCAGATAAAGGGGGGTGGGACGCACCGGGCATCCGCGGTCGCAACCGGCAGGCCACGAGGAGAGCCGCCGCCAGGTGTTGGTTCCAGTCTCGAATGCGGTTACCGGTGCGACGTCGGCCTTGGGCGCGCCGTCTTTCAAGTATTGCGCCAGAAAGGGTCCGAGAATGTGTTCGCGAAAATACAGCCCGGTGTCGCTGTTGAACCTGATCGCTCCCAGCTTGCTTCCGTCGCCGATCTCCTGCCCGTGATGCCAGGGGCCCATTACCAGAAATACCATGTCATTGTTCGTGTCTTTCGGCTTGATGGCCTTGTAGACAGCCGGCGCTCCGTAAATGTCTTCCTGGTCCCACAGGCTGTCGACCAGCATGACCGGCACCTTCAACGGCTGAGCTGCGAGAATCTTGTCCATGGCCTGCTGCTGCCACCATGCGTCGTAGCTGGGATGCTCCAGCAGTTTTCGCCAGAATCCGACCTGCTCCAGGCCATGGCGCCGCCCCAGTTCCCCGGCCGATCCTGCCTCCATGTACACGTCATAGTCGTCGAAATGATCGGTCCACCAATTTTCAGTGTTGCTGCGAGTGGCTTCCTGCTCGTAGATGTAGGGCAGGTTCTGCTGGCGGAATGCGCCATTGTGAAACCAGTCGTCGCCCTTCCAGCCGTCCACCATCGGGTTCATCGGCACCGCCACCTTGAGCGCCGGATGAGGATTCACCAGCGCCATCAGAGGCAGAAAGCCATCGTAAGAAATTCCAAGGATGCCGACCTTCCCGTTGCTCTCCGGAATATTCTTCACCAGCCAGTCAATGGTGTCGTAGGTGTCGGTGGAGTGATCGACATCAGTGGGATTCAGCGGCCCGTGCAGCGGCCGGGTCATCACGTAATCTCCCTCCGACCCGTATTTGCCGCGGACATCCTGGATTGCGCGAATGTAGCCTCCCTCCAGAATCACGTTCAGGGCATTGTCATAGCCGTTCAGGACGGATCCCAGGTGCGAACTGGCGGCATGGCTGACTTGAGAGGACGCGTTGTAAGGCGTGCGGGTCAGCAGGATCGGAGCATTCTTCGCTCCTTTGGGAATCACGATCACGGTGTGCAGCCTCACTCCGTCGCGCATGGGAATCATGACATCGCGTTTGACGTAATCGAAGCTGGCTGTCACCGGAGTGAACGAATTCGGCATTTCGCTCGGCAGAGATGCCTGGGCCAGGCAGAAGCTCGACCGCAGGATCAGAATCAGCAGCAAGAATCCCGCACAACGAACTGGGCGGATCGTTTTCATTAAAGTCCCTTGGATTTGAAGTGGCCGAAGTTCGGCGGGCCTCCCGGCACCAAGAAAATGGGCTGGGCGGCAGTAACCATCCGGAGATTACCACGACCCCGGGATGGCCGTTCGCCTGCTGTTGAAGATTCCCCTTCGTAACGCGCCAACTCGCCGGCTTGCGAACTAAGCTTACGCCTGGGGGTTCACTCCTTTCATGACCAACAAACTTACGCAGTCTCTTCTCCTCCTCGCAGCGGGTGGTCTGATGTTCGTCGGATCAGCTTCTGCTCAAGCCCAGAACAGCAAAACATCCGGCGCTGGACCGGGAAAGATCGATCCCGCACATCCCCGCGTCAACCAGATTAACCATCGCGAGGCCAATCAGCAGAAGCGCATCGCGAGCGGCGTCAACAGCGGCAAGCTGACCCCGGCAGAGGCCCGTCGGCTGGAACGTGGGGAAAAGCGGTTGCAGAACAATGAGAAGCGAGACATGGCCAAGAACAATGGTCATCTCACGAAGAAGGATCAGCACCAGCTCAATCGCGAAGCCAATCATATGAGCGCGCGCATCGCCAAAGACAAGCACAACGCCAAGTAACCATTTGCTCCCGTTCTGAACAACAGGAACCAGAGAGAGCCGCCGCCCCTGGCGGCTTTTTTCCTTGCCAAAAGAGCCCGCAACGGTGATAGGCTACACGCTCGTCCCGGGCGGTTGCGCGCGCACCGTGGTTGATGAGGCGTCCCGTATAATGTCCGAGGCCTGAAGCGGATCCGGTTCTGCTCGAACCCCCGCGCCGTTTCTGGGGATACGGCTTTCACAGCTTGATTTATGCCGGTCGACTGCAAGACTCCAAAACCTGGGATTGAAGCCGCCACCTTGAGCGATGTCGGGCTGCAGCGGGCCGATAACGAAGACTCGTATCTTTACTGGGAACCGGAATCGGAGAACGAATTCCGCCGCAAGGGGCGCCTCGCGATCGTGGCCGACGGCATGGGCGGGTACGAGGGCGGCCAGGAAGCCAGCCGGTTGGCCGTAGAAACCGTCCGGCACATTTACGACCGCGATTTCGCCGGCGATCCCTCGGCGGCACTGCTGAACGCGTTTCTGGCGGCGCACGATACCATCCAACGATACGGCTTCGAGCATCCCCAGTTTCACGGCTTGGGCACGACTTGCACCGCCCTGGCCATCATTGACCGGGAACTCTACTTCGCTCATGTCGGCGACAGCCGGCTGTACCTGGTTCGGAGTGGCGCCATTTCCCGGCTGACCCGCGATCACTCCTACGTCGGACGTCTGGTGGAGAACGGGATCGTGCGCTCCGAGGACGCTGAATCGCATCCCCAGCGCCATATCCTGACTGCCGCGCTGGGATCGGGCCGCGAGATTCTCCCTCATGTTTCCGAACAACCCGTCGCCCTCGAACCTAGTGATGTGCTGATTCTGTGCACCGACGGATTGTGGGGCCTGGTGGGCGATCAGGACCTGGCTCGCATCGCTCAAACCCAGCCGCTCGCCGATGCATGCATGCGCCTGGTAAGGATGGCGCTGGAGCGCGGCGGCCCCGATAACATCACCGTACAACTGCTGCGGGTTTCCCCCCACTAAGCGCCGGCTGTTGCTGCAAAAATCTGCCGACTGGGCCGTTTAACGCCTCGAGACTTTCCCTACCCCGGCTGAAAAGTTCTGCACTCGTGTTTTCCGGGCGTCCCGCTGCGTCATGCCAAGCAGTTGAAAGGAAACCGGTAACGACCAGGGCGTCGCGCCCCGAAATGGCAAACCACTTGCAATGGCATTTATGTTAATAATGTCCATTATTCCTATAGACATTATTCATTCATTAGCATATACATGAAACCCACCATGCGAGCGGCGTCGCTGTTCCTGATTCGGAGGCTCCCAGCAGGCCTCTTCTTGTGCCTCGCGCTCGTGCTGTCGGCCTCGGCCCAGAGCCCCGGCAACGTCATCCGGGTGGGCGCCTTCCCCAATATCACGCATGCTCAAGCCATGGTGGGCAAAGCCAATGGATGGTTCGACAGGGCGATGGGACCCCAGGTCAAAGTGCAATGGACCAGCTTTAACGCGGGACCTTCGGCTATCGAGGCGCTGTTCGCCGGTGCGATCGATATGACCTACGTTGGCCCGAACCCAGCCATCAATGGCTACGTTCGCTCCAATGGGGAAGCGCTGCGCGTTGTGGCTGGGGCGGCCAGCGGCGGGGCTTCTCTCGTGGTGCGAAACGACGCGGGCATTAATACCCCGGAAAATTTCCACGGCAAGCGTATCGCCTCGCCGCAATTCGGCAACACGCAAGATGTCGCCCTGCGCAACTGGCTGAAGCAGCATGGCATGAAGACAACCGACAAAGGCGGGGACGTGCAGATCATCCCCATGGCTAATCCCGATCAGCTCACTCTATTCCTGAAGAAGGAACTCGACGCGGCATGGGCTCCCGAGCCTTGGGCGACACGCCTGATCCGGGAAGGCAACGGCCGCCTGTTCGTGGATGAGCGCACGCTCTGGCCGAACGGGCAGTTCGTCATCGGCCTGCTCGTGGTGAACACCAAATTCCTCAAAGGGCATCCTGACCTGGTGAAAGCCTGGATCCGCGCCAACCTCGATCTCACCGATTGGATCAATGCTCATCCCGGCGAGGCCAAGAAGCTGCTCAACGAGCAGATCCAGCGCGAGACGGGGAAGGCTTTGCCGTCGGGAGTGCTCGACGATGCATTCTCCCGCCTGCAGATCACCTGCGATCCGCTGCACACGCAATTAAACACGGCAGCGGCACAAGCATTTGATGCTGGATTCCTCGGACGCAAGATGCCGGATTTATCCGGGCTGTACGATCTCACGCTCCTCAATGAAGTTCTCGCGGAGAAAAAGCGAAAGGCCATTCAATGAGCACGCAGAGCGTTCCCCGTCAGTTCCCTGTTCCTCTCGCCTGGCCAGCCGGGGCCAGGCGAGGGCCCGTTGCCGTCGGCCAGCCGCGTCACGCGCCATCGTTGGGCATCCCCAAGGTTGGGCTGAGCGAAATCTGCCTTAGCTACCGCACGCAGTCGGGCGAAAGGCTCCTCGCTCTCGATCACATCGACCTGCAAGTACACGCGGGAGAGTTCGTCTGCATCGTAGGTCCTTCCGGCTGCGGCAAATCCACTCTGCTCCATTTAGTCGCGGGGCTGCAGCCGCCGACTTCCGGCCAGATCCTGGTGGATGGCAATCCTATTCAGGGCCCCGGAACCGACCGCATCATGATCTTTCAGGATCATGGGCTGTTCCCCTGGCTGACTGTCGGACAGAATGTCGAGTTCGGCATGAAGATGAAGGGCGTCCCCAGGGCCGAGCGCTACGAAAGGACGCAGCACTATCTTCGTCTTGTGCACCTGGCAAAGTTCGAGAAGAGCTACATTCACCAGCTTTCCGGCGGAATGCGGCAGCGCGTGGCCATCGCGCGCGCCCTGGCGACCCAGCCTGATGTCCTGCTGATGGACGAACCCTTCGCCGCTCTGGACGCCCAGACTCGCGACCTGCTGCACGACGAATTGGAACGCATCTGGAGCGACACGGGCTGCACCATCATCTTCGTCACCCACAACGTTCGGGAAGCGGTTCGCCTGGGCGATCGCGTTGTGCTTCTCACCTTCCGTCCCGGACGGGTGAAGAGCGAGTTCCCCGTCGATCTGCCTCGGCCGCGCAGCCTTGAAGATCCTGCGGTCGCGCTTGCCGCCCGGGAAGTGCTCGACGAACTCCGTGACGAGATCAACCGCTCGCTGGATGCCGAGTACAACGAGGGCGTGAAACCGCACATCGAACCAGGAGTTTCCGCATGAAACGCGCTCTGCGATATGTCCTCTTTTACTCCGCGCTACTGGGACTCTGGACGCTGCTCGCGGAGTTGAAAATCTGGCCGCCGTATCTGTTTCCGACTCCCTGGGGCGTTGCCGAGTCGCTCTATGCCGGATTCGCCGATCACAGCTACTGGATTGCGATTCGCGTCAGCATGCAGCGCGTCGTGATCGGGTACGGTATCTCCGTAGTCCTGGGGATGGTGCTCGGCCTGGGCGTTGCCAGTAACAAGTTCCTGGAAGAAACCATGGGCGGCCTGCTGGTGAGCCTGCAGAGCCTGCCCAGCATCTGCTGGTGGCCGCTGGCGCTGCTCTGGTTTGGCCTGAGTCAGAACGCGATCCTGTTCGTCGTCGTCATGGGATCGCTGCTGTCGGTGACTCTTGCCATGGAAGACGGCCGCAAGCAGATGCCGAAAATCTTCGGCCAGGCCGGACGCAACCTCGGCGCCAAGGGATTCAAGCTGTTCTGGTACGTGCTTCTGCCCGCCAGCCTCCCCTTCATCGTTTCCGGATTGAAGCAGGGATGGGCGTTCGCCTGGCGCTCCCTGATCACCGCGGAAATGCTGTACCTCAGCCTCGGTCTCGGCCAGGTCTTGATGATGGGGCGGGACCTCAACGACATGAGCGCGGTCATCGCCGTCATGCTGCTGATCATCGCGCTGGGTTACATCGTGGATGGCGTGGTGTTCAAAGGGATGGAGCGGCACTTGCAGAACAAGTGGGGATTGGCTCCCGCAAGCTAACCGCGCCGGAGCATTCAAATTTCAGCGGGCACTTCGAAAGTTGGATAGGATTCGCCATAATGTCTACTAGTCTAATAGCACTAATAGTGAACGCTCCCCGTAACGGAGCGGCAAACCGTATCGGTAGGCGGTTCATGACCCGCAAGAACACCATACTCGCGAACTTGATCATGGCCGTCATCACGGTCCCCGGCTCCGCCCAAAGCGAATCCACAGGTCAGGCGGCTCCCGCAGCGGATGCGCCCAGCATGGTGGCGCAGGCGGCCGATTCCGCTGCTCGTCTTTCTGCGGCCGTTGAGCCCACTTCAACTCCCTCGCCTCACCGCGGCCCAGTCTCGTTCCGCCGGGATGGCCTCTGGTTCTCGACTCGCGACGGCAGCACGCACTTGCAGGTGCATGGCTACTTGCAGGCGGACAACCGCATGTTCTCGTCCAATACGCGCGGACAAGAACTCGACATTTTCCTGTTCCGCCGCATCCGTCCGGTATTGGAAGGGACTCTGTTCCGCCAGGTGGATTTCCGCTTCATGCCGGATTTCGGACAGTACAATCCGCAAATTCAGGAAGCCTACCTCGAACTGAAGACGTTGCCCTATGCCAGGCTTCGCGCCGGCAAATTCAAGGAGCCGATTGGCCTGGAAGTTCTTCGCCAGGATCGCGATCTTAGCTTCACTGAGCGTTCGATGGCTTCCGACCTGCTGCCTCTGCGCTACCTTGGCGCCCAGATCTCAGGATCGGCGCTGGGCAAATCGATCACCTATGAAGGCGGCTACTTCCAGGGGTCCAGTGACGGCTCGAACGCGGTGTTCACGCAATGGACTCGTGGCAACGAGGGCGTGGGCCGCGTCTTCCTGCTTCCGTTCACCGCTACGTCGATTGCAGCCCTGAAGAAATTCGGTTTCGGCGTTGCCGGTTCCGCCGGAGCCCAGCATGGCTCCATTGCCGGTCTCAAAACTATGGCCCAGACAACTTTCTTCAAGTACGCCTCAGGAACGGTTGCTGACGGCCAGCACAACCGAGTATCCCCGCAGGCCTACTACTACGCCGGACCGTTTGGAGCCATCGCGGAGTACGTCATCTCTTCCCAGCAGGTTTTCAACAAGGGCAAGAGCGGCAGGATGCGAAATGAAGGCTGGGAAGTGCAGGGATCGGTGATGCTGACGGGTGACAAGAACTCCTACGCGGGATTCCGCCCGCGCAATGGGTTTGAGCCGAATCGCGGATTCGGCCACCTGGGAGCGCTGGAACTCGCCTTCCGCTTCAGTCAGGTCAGCATCGATCCCGACGCCTTCCCCTCATTCGCCAGCGCGAGCACGTCCGCGCAACGCGCGCGGGCCGCCGGCATCGGCCTGAACTGGCATCTGAACCGCTATGTGAAGCTGATGACCGACTACGAGCACACCACGTTCCGGATGGCTCCGGCTTCGACAACTCCATTGCACAACGAGAACGTACTGGTCAGCCGCATTCAACTCGGCTTCTAGAACAGCAAAGCGCTACCGACCCGGTGTCCCCAGGGCTTGCCGGACACCCACGATAGCGCTGCCATTTCGTGGCCCAAAACTGATAAGGAAAGTATAGGAACTGTCATGTACTACTGACAGTGCATTCGGAGGTTCCCGGCTACGTCGCCTCGGGATTCTCGCCACCCTCTGGGGAAGGGCTCCGTTCGGGGCGCAACAAGGGGAAGAGGATGACATCGCGGATGGTGTGGGAATCGGTGAGCAGCATGCAGAGCCGGTCGATGCCAATCCCGACGCCTCCGGCCGGCGGCATACCGTAGGACAGCGCGCGGATGTAGTCCTCATCCATCTGGTGAGCTTCTTCGTCGCCCCGCTCGCGCTCCTTTAATTGTGCTTCGAAGCGGCGGCGCTGATCTTCGGGATCGTTGAGCTCACTGAATCCGTTGGAGATCTCCATCTGGCCGGCGAAGATTTCGAAGCGCTCGGTCCAGTCCGGCTCGTCCGGCTTCTGCTTCGACAGCGGAGACACGGCGGTCGGAAATTCGTAGATGATCGTGGGCTGCATGAGGTGCTCTTCCGCGGCCGCTTCGAACAGCCCTGCAATGTTCTTTCCTGCCGGAGCGTTCGAATCATAAGCCATGTGAGAGTGCGCGGCATTGAAGCGGTCCACCAGCTTCTTAACGCCTTCGGCGCCGGCAAAGTCCCCCATTTCCGGCTTCACCCCGGCTTTCTCCGGCCAGAATTTGATGATGGCCTCGCGCATGGTCATGCGCTGCCAGTTCGACCAGTCGATCTCCTGATCTCCCCACTTCGATCTGGGGCTGCCGTTGACCGCCTTGGCGGCTTCGGTGATGGCCTCCTGGGTGAGATTCATGATGCCTTCATAGTTCGTGTATGCCTGGTAGGCCTCGAGCATGGTGAACTCGGGATTCCAGCGCCAGCCCAGTCCTTCATTGCGGAAGTTGCGGTTGATCTCGTACACGCGATCGAGTCCGCCGACAACCAGACGCTTCAGATAAAGCTCGGGAGCGATGCGCAGGTACAGGTCCATGTCGAGCGTGTTGTGATGCGTGACAAACGGGCGCGCGACGGCACCGCCGGCAATCGGCTGCATCATCGGCGTCTCGACCTCGATAAAGCCGTGCGAGTCGAAGGTGCCGCGCATCGACTGCACCATCCTGGTGCGCTTGAGAAAGACTTCGCGCACTTCCGGATTCATCACCAGGTCGACGTAGCGCTGGCGGTAGCGCAATTCGACGTCGGTCAGTCCGTGCCACTTCTCCGGCAAAGGCAGCAGGTCTTTGCTGAGAAATGCGATCTCCTCGACGTGAACTGTGAGTTCTCCGGTGCGTGTGCGGAACAGATATCCGCTCACTCCGATGTGGTCGCCAAGATCGAGCAGCCGGTAGAGTTCGAATCCTTTCTCGCCGACCGCGTCCTTTTTGACATAAATCTGCAGCCGCTGGCCCCCCTGTTGCAGGTGAGCGAACCCGGCCTTGCCCATAAGACGGATCGCCATGATACGTCCGGCAACGCGCACGTTCACGCGGGAAGCTTCCAGTTCCTCCGCACTCCTGGACGAGTAGTCGCGCAGGATCTGATCGAGCGTGTGAGTAAATTCGTATTTGCTGCGGTACGTGGGCTGGCCTAAAGCCTCAATCTGCTTAAGCTTCTCGCGGCGCAGTTCATAGATCTTGTCATCCAGTGCCAAAAGGAGTGTCCTTGGTTCCGTGAGTGGAAGGGAGATTATAAACAAATCCCCGGCCTACACTTATTTGCGTAGGGCCGATTCCCGTGCTTTCACGTCCGCACCTGATGCAGGCATAGAAACAGCGCCCTTGGAATGTCGGGCGGAGCGAAACCCGGTTCCATATCCGACATGTTCCGAGTCGACAGAGAAATGGCAAGCGCAAATGCAAATTTCCAGGAGTTTAAGGATTGAGTCCAACCAACTTTGCGCCCTTGCCAGCGAGTCGACTCCCAGGACATCCCCCTCACAGCAATAATGCGCACCGCTCCTCAAACTTGATACGATGATCCGCTCTTTCGCACTGGAGGCCACATGATTAGTCGGCGCAGCTTCATCGTTGCAAGTGGAATGACGGCACTCGCCGCCACACGCGTCTTTGGCGCAAATGAAAAGATTCGACTCGGCCTGATTGGGGCCGGAGAGCGAATGAAAGGGCTCATGAACTCCGCGGACAAAGCTGGTCCTTGCGAGATCGTGGCGGTCAGCGATGTGTACGCGCCCCATCGCGATATGTTCAAGGAGCGCTCGGGCGGACTGGCGACCACTCACGTCGATTATCGCGAGCTTCTGGCCAACAAAGACATTGATGCGGTGATCATCGCTTCGCCCGACCACTGGCACGTGCGCATGGCGGCGGATGCGCTCGCTGCCGGCAAGGACGTATATCTGGAAAAACCCGTGACCCACTCCCTGGAAGAGGGGGCAGTCCTCACCAGGGCGGTGCGGTCGAGCAAGCAGATTGTGCAGTGCGGAATGCAGCAACGCAGCTGGGCTCACTTCCGCGATGCGGTGGAACTGGTCCAGGGCGGAAGTCTCGGGCGGGTGGTGCAGGTCCGCACTTACTGGTGGCAGAACTATCACACCAACTGGCCAATGAAGAAGGTGGATCCGCAGGCACTCGATTGGAAGGCCTGGCTGGGACCTGCGCCGGAACAGGCCTTCAGCGACGAGAAGTTTAATCACTGGCGCTGGTTCTGGAATTTCGGCGGCGGGGCTATGACCGACCTGTTTACGCACTGGATCGACGTGGTGCACTGGGCCATGAAAGCCGACCAGCCCCGCAACGCGCAGATGCTCGCGGATAAATATGTGTTTCAGGAGTGGGATTGTCCGGACACCGTCCAGGCAGCCTTCCGCTATCCCGGGTTCGACGTGGTGTACGAGGGCATGATGAACTCATCCATCGACGATGGAGGAATCGAGTTCCGCGGCACCGAAGCAACCCTGAAGATTGACCGCGGCGGGTTCACTGTTCATCGCGAGGGCGCCAGCCGGGAGCAGAATCCGGTGCTTACCGAGCGCAACTTCCGCGATGGCACCATCACCCACATGGAGAATTTCTTCGACTGCATCAAGACGCGGAAAGAACCGAATGCGCCAGTGGAAACCGGAGTGGCCGCGGCACGCGCGGGGCACATTGGGAACCACGCCTATCTGCACGGGGGGCAGTACTCGGTAGCCAAGGCGTGACGGCTAGCCCGCGATTTGCGGATCTGTGATTCTGCGCCGCGATGCGGCGGAGTGCAACGCCAGTGTAGTCGAAGGATCCATACAGTCACGGAGCGCCCGGCCCGCTATTGCTTCTTCAACATGTCGCAGTTCGCGGTGCACTCGTTGGCTTGCATTTCGATTTCCGCTTTCTTGTGCGGAACCTTTCCGCGATCTTCCGGCAGAACCACCAGCGACTCCCGTCCGTCGACGAGGTTCACGTTGCAGCTGAAGCTCAGCGATTGCACACCCCGCTGCTTGCAACTGGTGCTCTCAAGGGCCGAAGACAGCTTGGAGGGGTCGTCATAAATCTTGTCGGCCAGAGTTGAAGGGATCAGGGCGACAGTCATGGGCACGGGCGCCTTGATGCGAATCCAGACGGGTTGGCCGTCACGGTCGGGACTCAGGATGCTGTAAACCTTGGGCGCGGTGGACAGCTGATATTTTTCCCTCACCAGTACCGACCACCCGAATTCCGGCTGGACGCAGTTCTGCACGCAATCCCAGCGGTAGTAGGTGATGTTGAGATCGTTGGGCGAGATGAATCTCCTGGCGCCATGGCCAAACACGGCGACAATGCTTTGCACGGAGACGCGGTCGGGCACACGCTCGTCACGCACCAGCAGCACCATGGGACGGCCGTCGGGCAGGTGGCATTCGAAGGTAGTGTTCAGCACGTGCTCGCGCATGCAGATCATGTCGAGGTGCGGCGGCTGCTCGGGATGCTGGGTTACGGAGATCCACTGGTCGTTGGGGGCCATGGCCACGGTCACGGGCATGCGCGAATGAATATCGACATGCATGTTTCCGCCGCTGTCGGCGGGATGGTAGACCCGCCCGGCGTGGTAGTCCATGGGGTCAAGCTGCGCCGCTTCGTCGCTGGCCTTGATCCATTCGAAGACCTTCTCTTGCGCCGCCGCTACTGGCGCTACAGCCAAAATCATTACCCCCAGCCAGTGCAATCTCTTCATAAGCTCCCCCAGATTATTGAAATGGGGCAAGCGCGACGAGGCAAAGGAAATCGTCGGGCAGGGGTGACGGGAGTAACGCGGAGGCCCCAGTTTTGCGGCACAGGCGCGGCTCCGCCGCAAATGGGCTCCTTTCAAGTCCTCGCTTTATTGTAGTTATCTTGGTACTTTGGTATATTGGTACACATGGCCGAAGATCCCAGGCTTGAAGTGGAGCGGGTACAGACCGGGGTGCGGATCGAGAAGCGCATTCTCAAAGTACTCAAGGGATTTGCGGAATATCATGACCTGACGCTGGGGGATCTGCTGGAGGGGATCGTCCTGCACGCCTTTGACGGCAAGGCTCCCTTTAGCCCGGCTTCGCTCGAGCGCATCCGCGACCTGAAGAAATTTTATGAGCTCGACCTGGATTCCAGTTCCAGCCATCGCTTGCGGGAGATCAAGACCGGGCCGCGGCGCAAGCCAACGGAGAGATCATGATCAGCCTCAAGGCCAAGTGCGGATTGACGGTACTGCAGTGGGCGCTGGGAATTGTGATTCTGATCCAGGCAATTCTGTTTGTGCTGCCGGGCGCCGCCCACTCCTTCTCCGCCACCCACATGTCCGGGCTGGTGCGGATGCTGCTCGGAATCGGGGAGATTTTTGGATGTATCCTGCTGCTGATTCCGCGGACTGCCATCCGAGGAGCGTGGCTGTTGCTGGCAGTGTTCGTCTTTGCGATTCTTCTGCATTTGCTGCAGGGAATGTACGGGATTGGCAACCTGGTGATTTATGCCGCGGCAGCCTTTGCCATCGCTACAGGAAAGGGCTGAGATGGCGACCGCTATGAAAGCCATGAGCCACCAGGAACTGATCGACACTTTTGAAACCGGCTCCTGGAGGGGTGAATTTCACCATGCGGACCATGTGCGGCTCGCCTTCGCCTATTTATCCGAGTACGCTCCCCTCCAGGCTTTGGACAGATTCTCCCGCGCACTGCAGCGGTACGCGAACCTGCAAGGCAAGCCCCAGCTCTATCACGAGACCATCACTCATGCTTATTTCTTCCTGATCCGTGAGCGGATGGCGCGCAGCGGTACCCAAAACTGGGAAGAATTTGCCGCCAGGAATCCGGACCTGCTTACATGGAAGAATGGGATTCTCGCGCGCTACTACCGCGACAGCACCCTCCAATCTGATCTGGCCAGATCCGTGTTTATTTTCCCCGACCCCAGCCGCTGATTCCCCGCGCCCGTCGCAGTTTGTTATCCTGCGTCATCATCGAAGGCGATCTCTAGGGGAACGATTCATGAATCGAATTCTGCTGGCCGCAGCTGTGTTGAGTCTCAGTTCCCTGCATGCCAGGGAGATCCGCAGCGGAGAGGACCTTCTGCGCGCGATGCATGATCGCTACCAGAATTCCTGGTATCAGTCCGTCACCTTCACCCAGAAAAGCACGACCTACAAACCGGACGGCACAAGCAGCGCGGAGACATGGTATGAGGCCGCGTCGATTCCGGGCAAGCTTCGCATCGATATCGGGCCGGCGGCGAACGGCCACGGATACATTTTCGTGGACGGCGAGCTTACTGTCATCAAGGACAACAAGGTCGTGTCCGCGCGCCATTCGGTGAACATGCTGTTGGTGCTTGGGTTCGATGTTTACCGGCAGGATCCGGAGATCACGGCGAAGGTAGCGAAAGAAGAAGGCTACGATCTTTCCAGGATTCGGGAGGACACATGGGAAGGAAAACCGGCATATGTCGTCGGCGCGGGCACTGGGGACCTGAAGTCGAAGCAGTTTTGGGTGGCCAAGGATACTCTGCTGTTTTTGCGCGAGATCGAACCGTCACGCGGAGATTCCGCGAAAGTTGACGATATACGGTTTACAAATTACCGGCCGCTTGCGGGAGCCTGGATCGCGGCGGCCGTCGAAGTGTACTCCGAGGGCCGGAAAGTCTTCTCCGAGGAATACAGCGATATTCAAGCCAACGTGAAGCTCGATCCGGCGGTGTTCGATCCGGCTAAGTTCAGTGCGACACATTGGGAGAAGTGAGGATCAGATCCCAGCGTTAAGATCGGCAATCAGCAGCCAAGGCTGGCAGTTTCGGGCTCTCAATTTACATTTCACGTGCGCGGCGCCCGGGATTGCGGATTAGAATAGGCGTACTTCAACTCAACTTCAGGAAGTGTCCCATGGTTCATTTCAAGGTGAACGGCCAGGCGCGGACTTTTGATGGCGATCCGGAGATGCCGCTTCTGTGGTATCTGCGCGACATTCTCGGACTCACCGGAACGAAATTTGGCTGCGGCATGGCGCTGTGTGGCGCTTGCACGGTGCTGGAAAACGGCAAGGCCGTGCGGTCGTGCTCCACCCAGATGAGCAAGGTGGAAGGCGCGGACATCACAACCATCGAAGGCATTTCTGCGCGCGGGCCTCACCCGGTACAGAAGGCGTGGGAGCAGATCAACGTTCCGCAATGCGGATACTGCCAGACCGGCCAAATCATGCAGGCCGTTTCCCTGCTCGCTTCGAAACCTCACCCCAGCGATGCTGATATTGACGACCAGATGTCGGGGAACATCTGCCGGTGCGGCACGTACCAGCGTATTCGGGCGGCGATCCACCAGGCCGCGAAGGAGACCGCATGATCCGCGAAGAGAAGACCACGTTCATCGAGAATGTAAGCCGGCGCAATTTTCTTCAAGGCATGCTCTCGGCGGGCGCCTTCGTGCTTTGCGTGCGAACTTCCCCGCTTCTCGCAAAGGCGGCGAGGAACCGGGCGCCCAGTTTGGCTACGGTCGATGCGGCTGCATTTCATCCCGGAGTGTACCTGGGAATCAATCCCGATGGAACCGTGTTCATTGTGGCGCACCGGACGGAGATGGGAAACGGCGTACGCACCAGCCTGCCGCGCATCGTGGCCGACGAACTCGATGCGGACTGGACGCGCGTGACCGTCATTCAGGGCGACGGCGATGAGAAATACGGCTCCCAGGATACCGACGGGTCGCACTCGGTGCGGGAGTTCTTCGAACCGCTGCGCGAAGCGGGAGCTACTGCGCGCTTGATGCTGGTGCGCGCGGCCGCGCAGCAATGGGGCGTCCCCGAGGCACAGTGCGTGGCTGATCCTCCGCACGCCGTCTCCCACAAAAGCTCCAATCGACAACTTGGATACGGAGAGCTCGCTGCGCTGGCCGCCAAGCAACCGATCCCCAAGAAAGAGGAGTTAAAGCTTAAGTCTCGGCAGCAGTGGCGCTACATCGGGAAGCCCGCTCCCGGGTACGACCTGGCAAACATCTGCTCGGGCAAGTCCGTGTTCGGCATGGACGTGCGCGTCGACGGAATGCTCTACGCGGCGGTTGCCCATCCTCCGGTGTTGGGAGGAAAAGTGAAGGCGGTGGACGACTCGGCCACCTTAAAGGTTAGAGGAGTGAGGCAGACCATTCCCATCGATCCCTTCAAGCCACCACACGCCTTCCAGCCCCTGGGAGGAGTGGCGGTGATCGCAGACAACACCTGGTCTGCGTTCAAAGGCCGCAAGCAGCTGAAGATTGACTGGGACAACGGGGCCAATTCCGGCTATAACTCGGCCGACTACAAAAAGCAGTTGCAGGAGACGGCGCGGCAGCCCGGAAAGGCAGTCCATTCCTGGGGCGACGCCGACGCCGGCTTTTCCAAGGGCGGCAAGGTTATGGAGGCGGAGTATTTTGCGCCCCATCTGGCACATGCCTCGATGGAACCGCCCGCGGCGGTGGCGGATGTACGCGGCGATAAAGTGACCGTTTGGTCCCCCACGCAGAATCCGGTCGGACTGCGCGAGGAGGTTGCCAAGGCCCTTGGACTGAAGAAGGAGGATGTCATCTGCCACGTTACTTTCCTTGGCGGAGGTTTTGGGCGCAAGTCCAAGCCGGATTACGCGGTTGAAGCGGCGGTGCTGTCGAAGAAGACGGGCAAGCCGGTCAAAGTCGTATGGAGCCGCGAGGATGACATCAAGTTCGACTACTACCACTCGGTTGCGGCGATGTACATCAAGGCGGCAGTGGACGCAAGTGGAAAGCCCACGGCCTGGCTGCAGCGCTCGGTGTTCCCACCCATCTCCTCAACCTTCGACAAAGATGCGGTTTACGGGAGCGCCGGAGAGATGTCGCTGGGATGGGATGTGATTCCCTTCGATGTGGCCAACTTCCGCGCGGAGAACGGCCCGGCGGCGGCGCATGTGCGCATCGGATGGCTGCGGTCCGTGGCGAACATCTATCACGCATTTGCGGTGCAATCGTTCGCCAATGAACTGGCGCATGCGGCGAATCGTGACCCCTACGACTATCTGCTGGAAATGATCGGACCGGCCCGGGTGGTCGAGGGACCAAAAGGTGAGGACGATGAATTGAGCAGGAAATACCCATACGAAACCGCCCGCTTGCGGCACGTAGCGGAACTGGCAGCCACGAAGGCCAACTGGGGAAAGAAGAAACCCGGCAACGGATGGGGCATGGGCATTGCCGTGCACCGCAGCTTCCTGACGTACGTGGCCACCGTCGTAGAAGTGGAGGTGGACGGACAGGGTACGGTGCGGATTCCGAATGTGTACACCGCGCTCGATGCCGGGATCGTCGCGAATCCCGACATGGTGCAGTCACAATTCCAGGGCGCGGCCGTGTTTGGCACCAGCCTGGCGCGGACCGGCGAGATTACCGCCACCAACGGCGCCATCGATCAATCGAATTTCTTTGACTACCAGGTAGCACGCATCAACAACGCTCCGGCGCACGTGGATGTGCAGATCGTGGAAAGTGATGCTCCGCCGGCCGGGGTGGGAGAGCCGGGAGTGCCGCCGTTTGCTCCCGCGCTGTGCAATGCCATCTACGCAGCGACGGGCAAGAGAGTACGCGAACTTCCGCTGACGCGAAATGGATTTGCCTGAGGGCTGCGAGCTTCGCTCGGCTGGACAACTTATGAGGCTGTCTCTACGCGGTCCCGAGCGAGTTGAAGTACGGCGCTATCCGCGCTAGGATGGCCTGCTGCGTTCGGGGATACTTATGCCGCAAAACTATGTTCCGATCTTCATCTTCATCGCCATCGTGGGGACGCTCCTGCCGATCACGCTACTGATCGCCAAGCTGGTGCGTCCGGAGAATCCCAGCAAGGCCAAGTTGATGCCGTATGAGTGCGGCATTGACCCCATCGATAGTGCGCGCGGGCGCTATACGGTGCGTTATTACATCATTGCCATCCTGTTCGTTGTGTTCGATGTGGAGACCATCTTCTTGTTCCCGTGGGCGGTGAAGTTCAAGGCGTTCGGATTGTTCGGGCTGCTGGAGATGCTGGTTTTTCTTGCCATCCTGATCGTCGGCTACATCTGGGTTTGGAAAAAAGGGGCTCTGGAGTGGGTTTAGGACGCCGCTAGGAACGATGGCAGCCGCAATCGACAATCCGATGGATTCCTCGCCTGCGGAGACATTCACGGCCTCGCGCTGGACTCAGGGCAACTTTTTCTTTCCGACCAGGCTGGTCGTCAGCCCGCAGCGGGTGATACGCACCAAGTCCCGGCTGTTCGGGTCGAACGAGGAGAGCATTCCCATTTCGAAGGTCGCATCGGTGCACATCTCGACAGGAGTTTTCTGGGCTGAGATCGTGATCGAGTCCACCGGCGGAACCGATCCGATTACCAGTCACGGACATCGCAAGTCGGATGCGCAACGGATCCGGGATCTGATCGAAACCTACCAGGCGCAATCGCGCTGAGCCATCCGAAAAGAGCAAAGATTTTTGGATTCCGCGATCACTTTTCTGCATCTGTCGAACCCTGCGCAAAAAATGGCGGGCAGACGTGCTCAGGCTCGTTGACACTAATCTCTCAAGCTGATAAAAGTTAACGTTCTTCTCGTACGCAGCCTGCGCCGGAACTAGTGCCGTCGCCATATGCCGGACGAAACGAAATCTGCTCCGACACCGCCGCCGGAAGGTGACAAAAAGCCGGCGGCGGACCAGCCCGCAGTACCGGGCGGAGTGAAATCTGCACCCTCCGGATCGGTTCAAGCCGAAACTAAGACGATTCCCAGCCAGCCCTCGCCCCCGTCAGACACCTCAAGTCCACCGAAACCCGCTGCCGCCGCGCCCACACCCCCGGCCGCTAAGTCCGCAGCCCCAGCCGCCGCGGGACATCCTGCGCCCGCGAAACCAGCCGGGCCGGTTCCGCTCCCGTGGGATTCGCCCCTGGTTGCGAAACTCAAGCGCTCTTACGGGTCGGGCATCGACGCGCTTACCCATCTTGGGCAGAACTATATGGTGGTGGATCGCTCGCTTATCCCCGAACTTCTGCAGCTTCTGCGTGACGACGAGCAGTTCGATTACTGCGTGGACATCACGGCCGTGCATTATCCCAAACGCGAGAAACAGTTCGATATCGTATGGGTACTGTATTCATTCGCGCGCAATGAGCGCATTCGCGTCAAGACGCAGATTGCGGAGAATGAGAGTCTGCCCAGTTCCGTGCCGATCTGGGCCACCGCCAACTGGCTGGAGCGGGAAGTCTACGACATGTTCGGAATCAAATTTGACGGGCATCCCGACCTGAAGCGCATTCTGCTCCCGGACGGCTGGAAGGGATTTCCGCTGCGCAAGGATTACGGCATTCTGCAGCAGGACAACGAATGGGTGCAGATTAACCTGGGAATCGAGAGTGGGCAATAGCGCATGACCGACCCTCGTTCCATCTCTCCTCTGGATCTCGAAACGCCTGACCAGACGTTCCTTGACGCCAACGAACTGGTCATCAACATGGGGCCGCAGCATCCGGCCACCCACGGTGTGCTGCGGGTGATCCTGCGCCTGGACGGCGAAAAGGTGCTGGGGCTGGAATGCGTCATCGGATACCTTCATCGCGGGGTGGAGAAGATCGCCGAGAACCGCACCTACACGATGTTCAACCCTTACGTCGACCGCATGGATTACGTGGCTGCGGTCTCCAACGGGCTGGGATACTGCGAAGCGGTCGAAAAGTTATTAAGCGTAGAGGCCCCGCCACGGGCGCAGTTTATTCGCGTCATTCTGACCGAGTTGAACCGGATTGCCAGCCACCAGCTCTGGCTGGGAACGCATGCGCTGGATATCGGGGCAATTACGCCCCTGTTCTACACCTTCCGCGACCGGGAGGAGATCCTTAAGATTTTTGAGAAATATTGTGGAGCGCGGCTTACCACGCACGCCTTCCGCATCGGCGGGCTGCAGTATGAGGCCTACGACGGCTTTGAGCAGGACGTCAGGAATTTCGTCTCGTTCGTGAAACCCAAGATCGACGAGTATGAAGAGTTGCTGACGACAAACCGCATCTGGCTGGAACGAACCAAGGGCGTGGGAGTGATCTCGGGTAAGGACTGCATCGCCTTGGGCGTGACCGGGCCCGTGCTGCGTGCCAGCGGAGTTAAGTGGGACATTCGCAAGGCACTGCCTTACGCCAACTACAGGAATTTCGACTTCGAAATTCCCACCGGCGAGAACGGCGACACCTATGACCGGTACCTTGTCCGAATGGTGGAGATGCGGCAATCGCTGCGTATCATCGAGCAGGCAGTCGAGGGCATTCCCGAAGGGCCCATCATGGCGAAGGTGCCGAAGGTGATGAAGCCGCCGGTCGGCGAAGTCTATCATTCCATCGAAGCTCCCAAGGGCGAACTCGGATACTTCATCGTCAGCGATGGCTCTACTCAGCCATACCGCGTGCGCGTACGTCCGCCCAGTTTTGTGAACCTGCAGGCGCTGGATGTGATGTGCAGGGGGCAACTCGTGGCGGACGTCATCGCGGTCATCGGCACTCTCGACATCGTCCTGGGCGAGGTGGACCGCTGATGCACGGGGCCATTCAATACATCCTGTCATATCTGGAGAGCAATCAGACTCCAGGGGCTGCGGGGAATGTCTTCTGGGCGACAGTTTATATTCTGCTGGTTTTTGTGGGGCTCTCCATTGCGGTGATCGCGATGAACTGGCTGGAGCGCAAGATCCTGGCTCACATGCAGGTGCGGCTGGGACCCATGCGGGTCGGTCCGCACGGGCTGCTGCAGCCGATTGCGGATGCGCTCAAGTTGCTGCTGAAGGAGGACATCATCCCGGCGGAGGCCGATAAGATAGTTTTCTGGGTGGCGCCGTTCATCGTGGTGCTGGCGGCATTCACCGTGTTCGTGGTAGTTCCGTTCGGGCCCACGCACGCCATCACCGACATGAATATCGGCGTTCTGTTCATGCTGGGCGTTTCCTCGTTAAGCGTGCTGGGAATCGTGACCGCGGGATGGGCCTCGAACTCCCACTATCCCCTGATCGGAGCGCTGCGGTCGAGCGCGCAGATGGTCTCGTACGAAGTCGCCATGGGACTGGCCGTGGTATCAGTCATCCTGATGACCAGCCTGAACGAAACGAGTACGGGCACGCTGAGCATGATCGGGATTGTGCAGTCGCAGCTGGCGCAGCGGGAATGGTTCATCTTCAAGTTCTTCCCTCTCGGGCTGATTGGATTTTTCATCTTTGCGGTCGCAATGGTTGCAGAAACCAACCGCGCTCCCTTCGACTTGCCTGAAGCCGAGTCGGAACTTACCGCCGGATTTCACACCGAGTACAGCGGCTTCCGCTGGTCTTTATTCTTCTTGGCGGAATACTCGGCGATGATCGCAGTCTCGTCAATCGCGGTCACGCTGTGGCTCGGAGGATGGCTGCGGCCGTTCCCCAACGCGCTGCCCGGATCGACTTGGGAGCTGGTGTTCTCTTTGATCCCCGGATTCACCTTCTTATTTCTGGCCGGGATGACCTTTTACAGCACGGCGCGCATGCCGAAGCATCCGCTGTTTCGAGTCCAGACGATAGGACTGGGCGGGTTTGGCGCCTTGCTCGCCCTGGTGGGATTGATCTTGTTTATCCCCGGCGTGCGGGTGCGGGTGCAGGACATCTTCTGGTTCTCGGCGAAAGTTGCCGGCTTCATGTACCTCTACATCTGGTATCGTGGCACGTTCCCGCGATATCGCTTTGATCAGCTCATGAAAGTGGGATGGAAGGTACTTTTGCCTACCGGACTGGCGCTGCTGATACTTACGGCGCTGGTGGCGATGCGGACCGAACTGCTGGCAGACCTGCGAGGAGCGTGGCGTCCATGAATCCGGCAACCGTTCCAGCGAACCCGCCGGTGGCGACGCCGTTCTTCTTTTACCTGCTGGCCGCGATCATGATCATCGGCGGCATTCTGGTGATCACGCGCAGGAACGCGGTGCACTCGGCCATGGCTCTTATCACTACCTTGCTGGCCCAAGCCGCGCTTTACCTGATGCTCTACGCCCCGTTTGTCGCAGGCGTTCAGATCATTCTTTATGCCGGCGGCATCATGGTGCTGTTCCTGTTCGTGATCATGCTGATTTCGATCGAGCGCACGCAGAAGGAGCGGCAATTCAATAAGCAATGGCTGGTGGGAATCGCGGCTGCGGCGGCGCTGGGCGGACTGTTCATTGCCGTCTACACCACCAGGACCGGCGGGCGGACTCTCTTCCCCGAAGGGCGGCTCACTTATCTCGAAGGGGAAAACACGCAACGGGTCGCCGCTTTGCTGTTCGATCGCGCGACCGGAACTTATATGTTCGCCTTCGAGATCGCTTCCCTGCTGTTGCTGGTGGCGATTATCGGGGCAGTAGTAATGGCGAAGAAGAGGATTTGAAGGAGCAGTGAGCTATGAGCAATGAGCCATGAGTGACCCGAACCGATTCGCTCGTTGCTCATAGCTCATTGCTCATTGCTAAAGTTCATGCATGCCATGCTCGAAATTTCGACCTTGCACTACCTCGTACTCGGGGCTGCGTTGTTCCTGCTGGGCGTCATCGGGGTGTTGACCCGGCGCAATGTGGTCATCGTGCTGATGTCCATCGAACTTATCCTGAACGCGGTGAATTTGAACCTGGTTGCCTTCTCCCGCTACTGGCAGGGCATTCACGGGCCTGCCGCGTTGCACGGGCAGGTGTTTTCTATCTTTGTCATCACCGATGCGGCGGCTGAGGCTGCGGTCGGGCTGGGCATTCTGATCGCCTTCTTCCGGAACAAGGAGACGGTCAATGTGGATGAAGTGAATTTGCTGAAGTGGTAAGCAGCCGTTCCGAGTGTCGAGTTTCCATTTTCGAGCAGGCGGAGATGCAGTACGGGTACGGACTGCCCCGGACTACTCGAAACTTGAAACCCGAAACTCGAAACTGAAAACTACATGCTCTTCCTGGATAACATCTGGCTGGTCCCGCTCCTGCCCGCGTTTGGCGCGGCGGTCATGTTCTTCTTTGGCCGACGCATGCAGAAGTCCGCGGTGAACGCGGTCTGTGTCGGCGCGGTAGTCCTGGCCTTCCTGATCTCCTGCGGGGCGGTGCTGCAATATACGGGCTGGGCTGACGCCCACAATCATCAGCCCTTTGAAAAAATTCTCTATACCTGGCTCGGAACCGGTACTGGTCACCTGAACTACGTTACACATGACGGCTCTCAGGCGAACTTTCAGGCTGACGCCGGATTTCTCCTCGACCCGCTCTCCAGCATCTGGCTCCTGTTTGTGACAGGGGTCGGAATGCTCATCCATATTTATTCCACCGGATACATGGCGCATGAAGGCGGGTACTACCGGTTCTTCGGATACCTCAACCTCTTCATGTTCTCCATGCTCACGCTGATACTCGCGAATAATTATGTGCTGATGTTCGTGGGCTGGGAGGGCGTGGGATTGTGCTCCTACCTGCTCATCGGGTTTTACTTCCAGCGGAAGTCGGCCAGCGACGCGGCCAATAAGGCATTCATCACCAACCGGATTGGCGATGCGGGATTCCTGCTGGGAATGTTTTTCATCGCCTGGTACATGGGCTCTCTGCGCTATATCGATGTGAACGCGGCGGCGCGCTCCGGGCATTTTGCCATTGGGGATCCGATCATCACCGCGGCGACCCTGCTGCTTTTTGTGGGAGCGTGCGGCAAGTCGGCGCAACTTCCCCTGTATGTTTGGCTGCCGGATGCGATGGAGGGGCCGACTCCGGTTTCCGCGTTGATCCATGCGGCGACCATGGTCACCGCGGGCGTGTACATGGTGGCGCGATCCAATGCGCTTTTCGTGCTGGCTCCGGCTTCAATGAAGACAGTTGCCATCGTCGGGGCGCTGACCGCGATCTTCGCGGCCTCCATTGGGCTGGTGCAGAACGACATCAAGCGGGTGCTGGCGTACTCGACGGTTTCACAGCTGGGATACATGTTCCTGGCCCTGGGAGTGGGGGCATTCGCCGCCGGCGTATTCCATGTCTTCACTCATGCATTCTTTAAAGCCCTGTTGTTCCTTGGCGCCGGCTCGGTGATTCACGCCATGAGCGGCGAGCAGGACATGCGCAACATGGGTGACCTGCGCGGGCGCATTCCCACGACTTACTGGACGATGTTTATCGCCACCCTGGCCATCGCGGGAATTCCTCCCTTCGCGGGATTCTTTTCCAAGGACGAGATTCTCTGGCAGACGTGGACCAGCGAAGGCGGCGCGTACCGGATTCTGTGGGCCATCGGATACCTGACGGCGCTGATGACCGCCTTCTACATGTTCCGGCTCATCTATCTCACGTTTCACAGCAAGCCGCGGATGAGCCATGAGGTGGAGCACCACATTCACGAATCGCCGGCGTCGATGACCATGCCGCTGGTTGTGCTGGCGGTGATGTCACTGTTTGCCGGTTTCCTGGGCTGGCCGCACAGTCTGGGCGGATCGGACCGCTTTGCCAAATTTCTCGATCCGGTATTTTCTCGCGGCGAGGCTCAGGTCCTGACAGAACAAGGCAAAGCAGCACAACTCGCGGCCGGCGAGAAGGAAGAAGAGCACACCAGTTCGACCGAATACGCATTGATGTTTCTGTCCGTGGCGGCAGCCGGAGTCGGCTGGCTGATGGCGGGAGGCGCGTACCGCAACGCCGACAAGGGCTACGCGGAACCGATTGCCACCGCCTCGGCCCCGGTGTACAACACGCTGCTCAACAAGTATTACGTGGATGAAGCTTACGATTACCTCTTCACCGGTCGGCGTAAGCTCGGCAGCGTGCGGCTTGGCGCGATGGGCGCGGGAGAAGCGAGTTCCTGGTTTGACTCGCATGTCGTGGATGGCGCCGTCAATGCCGCAGGCTGGCTAACGCGCGCGACTGCATCGTTTTCAAGCTGGTGGGACAAGTGGATTATCGACGGCATTGGTGTGAACGGTCCCGCGATTATCGCGAGGATGCTGAGTTATCCGGCTCGTTTATTTGAATGGGGCCTGGTGCAGTGGTACGCGCTGGTCATGACCGCGGGGTTGGTTGGATTCGCGTTTTATTACATGTATCACTGAACGGCAGCTACTAGCTTCTAGCTCCTAGCAAAGCAGCGATTGCGGGGAGCTCGAGCTAGAAGCTAGTTGCTAGAAGCTAGAAGCTAACTATGCAATCTCACATACTCTCGATCATCCTCTTCACGCCGCTGGTTGGGGCGATCCTGCTGCTGTTCGTTCCTAAAGAAAACAAGGACGCCATTCGATGGATCGCCAACCTCTTCGCTCTCGCCGGATTCCTGGTGTCGCTGCCCCTGGTGCCGGCATTCTGGGCGCTGCGCTTCGAGCCCGGCTTCAAGTTCATGGAGGGCTCTTCCAACAACTGGATCCCCACCATCGGGGCGGGATACGTGCTCGGCATCGATGGCATTTCCTTCCTGCTCATCATGCTGACCACGTTACTGGGATGGATTTCGATTCTTTCGTCGTGGACGGCAATTGAGACCCGGGTCAAGGAATACTACATCTGGTTTCTGGTATTGCAGACCGGCATGCTGGGCGTCTTCATGGCCCTGGATTTCTTCCTCTTTTTCGTATTCTGGGAAGCGATGCTGGTGCCGATGTACCTGCTGATTGGAATCTGGGGCGGGCCGCGGAAACTTTACGCTGCAATCAAGTTCTTCCTGTACACGCTGGCTGGTTCCGTGCTGATGCTTTTGGGAATCTTGTTCCTGTACTTCCATCATCACACGGTGACTGGCATTTACACTTTCAGTCTCGAAGCGCTTTACCAGACTGCTCCCAGGATTTACGGGGACTACGGCCCTTATGCGGCGACCTTGCTGTTCCTGAGTTTCTTCTTTGCCTTCGCCATCAAGGTGCCCATGTTCCCGTTCCACACCTGGCTGCCGGATGCGCACGTGGAGGCGCCGACAGCGGGCTCCGTGATTCTGGCCGGCGTCCTGCTGAAAATGGGGACGTATGGCTTCATCCGCTTCTCACTTCCCTTCTTCCCGAATGTGCTGTCTAATCCTGCGACCTTCCTGGGCATGACGGTGCGCGGCTGGATGATCTTCCTTTCCCTGGTGGGTATCCTCTATGGCGCGCTCGTGTCCCTGATGCAGAAGGATATGAAGAAGCTGGTGGCGTACTCGTCGGTAAGCCACCTGGGCTTCTGCACGCTTGGGATTTTCGTGCTGACTCCGTTGGGCTTGAGCGGTTCGGTGTTGCAGCAGATCAATCACGGCATCTCGACCGGAGCACTGTTCCTGATCGTCGGCATCCTGTACGAGCGGCGGCATACGCGCGAGATCGCCGAGTACGGCGGAATCTCGAACGTGATGCCGGTGTACGCGACCATTACCATGATCATGTTCCTGTCCTCGATGGGGCTCCCGCTGTTGAATGGATTCGTCGGCGAGTTCTCGATTCTGCAGGGAACGTTCATGGAGAAGTGGCAATGGGGCGCCTGGGCGGTGCCGGGAGTCATCCTGGCCGCGGCCTATTTGCTCTGGCTGTACCAGCGCGTATTCTTTGGCGCGGTGACTAATCCCAAGAATGAAAAGCTGCACGACCTCACGCCCCGTGAGGTCGCCACCTTCGTACCGCTGCTCATCATGGCGTTTTGGATCGGACTGTATCCCAAGCCCTTCTTCCAGATCTTGGAGCAGCCGGTGAATCATACGATCGCCATTGTCCGGCCGGATTATCCGCAGCCGGGCGCAACCGTGGCTGCACAGGCGAGTCCCGCCGAGAATGCAACTACCACGAAGGGAAAGAACTAGTGGTCTGGACCGATTATCTACTGGCGCTGCCCATCACGCTGCTGACGCTGTTTGCGCTCGGCATCCTGCTGATCGACTTCATGCTGCCGCAGGAGATGAAGTGGGCCAACGCGGTTACAGCCCTGGTGGGCGTCCTGTTCTCGGCCGCCGGAGTTTACAAGATTCAGCTCTGGCTGGGAAACGCCGGCGGAGCTCCCGGCATGCTCAATACCATGCTGGTGGATCGCTTTGCCATCTACTTCTTCTATTTATTTCTGGCCGCCACCGCGATCGCAATTCTCATGTCAGTGCGCTACCTGGATACGGAGAATGAGAGCCACGGCGAGTACTACTCGCTGATGCTGCTGTCGGTCGCGGGCATGATGTGCATGGCCGCCGGCTTCGACATCGTGCTCATCTTCATCGGGCTGGAGTTGATGGCCATCTCCACCTACGTCTTGGTCGGATTTCTGCGCCGCGACCGCCGCTCCAACGAAGCTGCCCTGAAGTATCTGCTGCTGGGGGCGTTTTCTTCCGGGATCTTCGCTTACGGACTCTCCCTGCTTTACGGGCTCTGCGGGAGCACGAACCTGGCGGTAATTCACCAGCAACTGATGCATCGCGCTGTCGACCCGCAATACCGGCCGGTGGCGGTCATCGCGCTGATCACGACCATCACGGGACTGTTGTTCAAGATCGCGGCAATTCCCTTCCACCAGTGGGCGCCGGATGCCTACGAAGGCGCGCCCACCAGCATCACCGGATTCATGTCGGTCGCGGTGAAGGCCGCGGGATGGGCGATGCTGCTGCGTATTCTCGTGGTCGGGCTCATGCCGATGCGCCCGACTTGGGTTCCGCTCCTGGTGTTCGTCTCCATCGCCACCATGACCGGCGCCAACTTTGCCGCGCTGACCCAGACCAATACGAAGAGGCTGCTGGCCTACTCTTCCATCGCCCATGTCG
>DASREX010000165.1:0-61531 GCA_035651855.1 Candidatus Sulfotelmatobacter sp. | reverse complement strand
CTGGTCGCGGCGGTCGACCGTGGTCCCGGAGATGGTGGGACACACGATTGCGGTGCATAACGGAAAAAAGTTTATTCCCGTGTATGTGACCGAGAACATGGTGGGACACAAGCTGGGTGAATTCAGCTTCACGCGGACTTTTAAAGGGCATTCGATGAGGGCGGCCACGGAAGTGGCGGCCAAGCCGGCGGGAATTCCGGGCGGGCCGGGAGCTCCGGCTCCAGCGGCTCCGGCCGCCGGTGCACCGGCTCCGAAGGCGTAAGAAGCTAGACACGGGTCGAGGATTGAATGCGTAACACAGTTTCTAGCTTCTGGTTTAGCTAGGAGCTAGCAGCTAGGAGCTAGCAGCGATTATGGAATTTCGAGCGGAAATGCGTTACCTGCGCGTCTCGCCACAGAAGGCGCGGCTGGTGCTGGATCTGATCAAGGGGCGGCGCGTGGAAGAAGCGCGCAATACCCTGTTGTTCACCAAGAAACGGGTGGCGGCGCCGGTGGGCAAGCTGCTGCAATCGGCGCTCGATAATGCGAACTTTCTCTCTACCGAGAAGGGGATCGATGTCGATATCGATAATCTGTACGTGAAGTCGGCCGTGGCCAACGACGGGCCGCGCATGAAGCGCATCCGTCCGGCGCCGCAAGGGCGCGCGTACCGCTACCAGCGCCGTATCGCGCATATCGAGCTGGTGCTGGCGGAACGCGGTAAGAATGGCGAAGCGGCTGCCGTAGTTGGCGGCGACTCTGCAGCTCCGGCGCCGGCTAAGGCTCGGAGACGGGCTCCTGCGGCAAAGAAGGCAGCGGGCAAGAAGAAAGCGGCTGCAAAGTAGTTTTAAGTTTCGAGTTTCCAGTTTCGCGTGAACGATAGATTGAACAGCAGGGTTACTCGAAACCTGAAACTGGAAACTGGTTGGTTAGGAGAAGCAATGGGACAAAAAGTCCATCCTTACGGGTTCCGCCTCGGCTTTACGAAGCCGTGGAAATCGCGCTGGTTTGCGGAACGGGACTACGACAAGCAGTTGCACGAAGACGTGAAGCTGAAGAATGAGCTGAAAGAGAAGCTCAAGTCGGCGGGCGTCAGCGCGATCGAGATCGAGCGCCCGGGCAACAAGCTGCGCATCATCATCAAGACGGCGCGGCCGGGAATTATCATCGGACGCAAGGGCGCGGAAATCGACAAGCTCAAGGGCGAGCTGCAGAAGCGCACCGGGGGCAAGGATATTTTCGTCGATATCCAGGAAGTGCATAAGCCCGAGCTGGACGCGCAGCTGGTGTCGGAGTCGATTGCGCTGCAGCTGGAAAAACGCGTGGGCTTCCGTCGCGCGATGCGCAAGGCGGTGGATTCTGCGCTGCGCTTCGGCTGCAAGGGAATCAAGGTTCGCGTCAGCGGACGCCTGAACGGCAACGAAATCGCGCGGTCGGAGTGGTATCTGCAGGGACGGCTGCCGCTGCACACGCTGCGCGCCGACATCGACTTCGGTTTCACCGAGGCGCGCACCACCTACGGCGTCATCGGCGTGAAGTGCTGGGTTTACAAGGGCGAGATCCTGCAGCAGAAGAAGCGCGAAGGACAGACGGCCGCGGCATTCTAGCAATTTCGCAGAGACGCTCTGCCTTCGTCGAATGCCGGTTGCCTTGAAGAGTGCGTGGTGAGACGAGACGTTGCAAGCAACGTCTCTACGGGAAAATCGATATGTTGATGCCGAAAAAAGTGAAGTATCGGAAACAGCAGCGGGGGCGCATGACCGGCAAGGCCTGGCGCGGATCAACGCTGTCGTTCGGGGACTACGGCCTGAAAGTACTGGAGCCGGGATGGATTACCGACCGCCAGATTGAGGCCAGCCGCGTTGCTATGACGCGTTTTGTCAAGCGCGGCGGGAAGATCTGGATTCGGGTGTTTCCGGACAAGCCGGTCACGAAAAAGCCGGCCGAAACCCGTATGGGCAAAGGCAAGGGCGCGCCCGATCACTGGGTCGCCGTGGTGCGTCCGGGAAAGATCCTGTTCGAGATGGAAGGCGTATCACACCAGGACGCGAGCGAGGCGATGCGGCTGGCGTCGCACAAACTGGCGCTGCGGACAACCTTGGTGAAGCGCGAGGGAGCGCGACACTAAACCGCCGCGGAGGACCTTATGAAGGTAGAGAAAATCAGAAACTTGACCGACGTGGAGCTTGGGAATCAGGAGCGCGAACTGGCTGACCAGCTGTTCAAGCTGAAGTTCCAACTGAACATGGGACAGACGGAATCGCTGAAGAAGATGCGCGGGCTGCGCAAGGACATTGCGCGCGTGAAGACGATCCTGGGCGAGCGCCAGCGGACAGCCGCAACGGAGAAACGATAATGGCGGAAACAACACAGAAGGCGCAGGGCCGCCGCAAGGAAGTGGTGGGAGAAGTGGTTGCCAGCCGGATGCAGAAGACGATCGTGGTACAGGTCACGCGGAAGAAGGCGCACCCGTTCTACGGGCGCGTGATCGCGCGGCACAAAAAGTTCTACGCCCACGACGAAACCAACCAGGCGCGCGTGGGCGATGTAGTGCGGATTGAAGAAACGCGCCCGCTTTCGAAGCTGAAGCGCTGGAAGCTGAAGGACATTATCCGCAAGGCGGCGCTGGTGCCGGAAGCGGCCACTGAAGTTGCGGGCAGCTGAGCTGCGCCAGAGCTGATACAGGGAGATTCGCCATGGCTGTGATGATGAGAACGATGCTGGAGGTCGCCGACAATTCCGGCGCGCGCAAGCTGCAGATGATTCTGCCCCTGGGCGGCTCGACCGGATTAAACGCCGGGCTGGGCGACGTGATCACCGCGGCCGTGAAGGAATCGGCGCCCGAGGGCCAGGTACAGAAGGGCAAGGTAGTGAAGGCCGTCATCGTGCGCACGCGCAAGGAGCACCGCCGGCGCGACGGAACTTATATCCGCTTCGATCAGAATGCAGCCGTGCTGATCAATGAGGCGGGGGAGCCGGTGGGAACGCGCGTGTTCGGGCCGGTGGCGCGCGAGTTGCGCGAGAAGAAATTTCTGAAGATCGTGTCCCTGGCGCCGGAAGTCATATAGAGATTTTGTAATTCAGCATCGGGCAATTTCATGATTTAACGAGCCGAGGCTCAGATTACAGAATTTCCAGATTACGAAATTGCAGAATTGGGATTAAAAAATGGAAACGGTAAGCACGGCACACAAGAGAGTGGATATCCGGCGTAACGACACCGTGAAGGTGATCACCGGGCGGGACAAGGGCAAGGAAGGGCGCGTGCTGCGCGTCTTTCCGAATGACGCGAAGATTCTGGTTGAGCACGTGATGATGGTGAAGAAGCACGTGCGTCCGAATCCGCAGCGCAACATCAAGGGCGGTATCGCGGAGCAGGAGAGCCGGATTGCGATTTCGAACGTGCAACTGGTTTGTCCTACCTGCGGGCCGGTCAGGATCGGGCACGAAGTGCGCGGCGACCGCAAGGTGCGCGTCTGCCGGAAGTGCGGTACCACGCTGGATAAATAATTGAGTGATTGGGGAATGGAGATATTGGGTGACTGAAAAGTCAAAAGCCGATCTTTAAATTACTCAATCACCAAATTAAAAAAATTATCCAATTTCTCACGAGCCGGTAACCACTCCGAAACCGTGAGAGGAAGTTGAAGAAGAAATGGCCAAAGACAAAAAGGGACAGAAGGAAGCGCCGGCAGCGGAGCAGAAAGGGCCGGACCAGCAGCGCCACAGCGCGAAGGAGCGTCCGCGGCTGCGGGCGAGGTTCGAGAAGGAAGTTGCGCCTGCCTTGCTCAAGGAACTGGAACTGAAGAATGTGATGGCGGTTCCGCGGCTGCACAAGATTGTTGTGAACATGGGCGTGGGCGAAGCTACCCAGAATGCGAAAGTCCTCGATCCGGCCGTGAACGAACTGGGGCAGATTACGGGGCAGAAGCCCGTGGTGACTCGCGCCAAGAAGTCCATCGCGGCGTTCAAGGTTCGCCAGGGCCAGTCGATCGGCGCGATGGTGACGCTACGCGGGGATCGCATGTATGAGTTCTTCGACCGACTGGTGAATATCGTTCTGCCGCGGGTGCGCGATTTTCGCGGAGTGTCGAGCAAATCGTTTGACGGCCGCGGCAATTACACCATCGGCCTGCACGATCAACTGATCTTCCCCGAGATCTCGTACGAGAAAGTCGACAAACTCAAGGGCATGAATGTCACCATCGTGACGACTGCGGCGAACGATAACCAGGCACGCTCGCTGCTGAAGCACATGGGAATGCCGTTTAGAGCTTAGGTCCAAAGTTTCAGAGTTTCAAAGTTTCAAGAAGGATTGAATGGCTACTACAGCGAAACGAGTTAAAGACGGAGTTGGACTGCACCAGCGCACGGAAGACGCCAAGAGGCCAGACAAACCGTGCCCTGTCTGTCGAGGTAAGGGTGTTATAGACGGCAAGGCATGCGTTTGCAAAAACGGCAGGATCTTTACTACGCGCAGGCATCACCGCTGCAAGTTCTGCGGGCGCCCGCGAGGGTTCCTGCGGAAGTTCGGAATTTGCCGGCTGTGCTTCCGGCAGTTGGCGCTGCGCGGGGAGATTCCAGGAGTTTCAAAGTCCTCCTGGTAAAGGGACGGCTCTCTCGCGGTAATACGGGAGTCGTGCCGAGGGATGAATCCTTTGCGGGAGACAATGCCGCTCAGGATGACAGGCCTTAAAGAGCAACAGCAAGACGAGGCAGCAAGCCGCTGCAGGTTCTCCGCGTGATGCGGAGCGAACGGGTGGCTGGAGGAGAAGCAAACGATGAGGTTGACGGATCCGGTGGCAGATATGCTGACGCGAGTGCGGAATGCACTCCAGGCCCGGCACCAGAAGGTGGACGTTCCGGCTTCGCGCCTGAAGCTGGAGATAGCCCGCATCCTGAAAGAGGAAGGCTATATCTCCAATTTCAAGCCCACGGAAGAAGAGGGCCACAAAATCATCCGGATTTACCTGAAGTATGGCGCCAATAACGAGGCGGCCATCTCCAAGGCGGAGCGTGTTTCGCGCCCGGGATGCCGGGTGTACGTGCGGCGCAGCGAGATTCCACGCGTGCTGGGCGGCATGGGCATCAACATTCTAACCACCCCGCGCGGCGTGATGACCGGCCGCCAGGCGCGCAAGGAAGGCGTTGGCGGCGAGTTGCTGTGCGAGATTTACTAATGCAGCTTATGGCTACTAGCTTCCGGCTACTAGCTAAAGCGGCGCTTACGGAATTGATGTCAGCTTGAAACAGATCCGGTTTGTGCCGGACTGAAAAATCAAAGCGTCCTGGCTAGTAGCCAGGAGCTAGAAGCCAGAAGCTTATGTCACGAATTGGAAAAAAGCCGATCGCGATTCCCAAGGGAGTCACGGTCAACATTCAGGGAAACACGGTTCTGGTACAGGGACCGAAAGGGAAGTTGGACACGCCGCTGCCTTCCGGAATCAAGTTTGAGCAAAAGGACGGCCACATGGTCGCGATCCGGGAGAACGATTCGCAGTCGGCGGTGCATGGACTGGCTCGCGCTCTCGTTAACAACGCGGTCGAAGGTGTGACCAAGGGCTGGACGCGGGAACTGGAAATCGTCGGCATCGGGTATCGCGCCGAAATGAAAGGGAAGGTAACCGTAGTGTTCAATCTCGGCTACTCCCATCCGATTGAGTATCCGCTGCCCACGGGAGTGGATGCCACCGTCGATCCAAAACAGACGAAGATCACGCTGACGGGAATCGATCGCCAGAAGGTTGGCCAAGTCGCGGCTGAGATGCGCTCTTTGCGCCCGCCCGATCCGTACAAGAATAAGGGCGTGCGCTACGCCGGCGAACGTTTGAAGAAGAAGGTTGGAAAGACCGGGGCAAAATAAAGTTTAGCAGCGAGCCACGAGCGGGCAGCTCTGAGCGCTGCAGGTGGAAGACATGCTTACAAAGATCACGAAGAACGAGAAGCGCGGACACGTACACGAGCGCATTCGCAAAAAGCTTCAGGGGACGGCGGAACGTCCGCGGCTGAATGTGTATCGTTCCCTGAATCATATCTATGTGCAGGTCATCGACGACCTCAGCGGCAGGACGCTGGTCTCTGCCAGCACGGCCGAAGGGAAGAAGCAGGACCGGCCCACAGGCGGGAACGTGGCTTCGGCAAAGTCGGTGGGCAAGATCATCGCCGAGCGCGCCAAGGCCAAGGGCGTCACCAAAGTGGTGTTCGACCGGGGCGGATACATCTATCACGGGCGCGTGAAGGCTCTGGCCGACGCGGCTCGAGAAGCGGGACTTCAATTTTAGAATCTGGTAATCGGGCAATTCTGTAATTTGAAGATCGCTGCAAGATTTTCAATTACCGAATTTCCAAATTGCATAATTACGAAATCAGGTTTCAGAATGCCAACAGTGATCAAGAAACTCGATGCAGGGGCGTACCAGCTGAAGGACCAGGTGGTAGCCATCAACCGCGTGACGAAAGTGGTCAAAGGCGGAAAGAATCTTTCTTTCGCGGCGCTCGTCGTTGTCGGCGACCCGTCGGCCGGAGTCGTGGGCTATGGCTCCGGGAAGGCCAAGGAAGTGCCGCAGGCCATCCGCAAAGGAATCGAATCGGCCAAGAAGAATCTGGTGAAAGTGAATCTGACGCAGACCAGCATTGCCCACCTTGTCCTCGGGCGGTATGGATCGGGCAAGGTATTGCTGAAGCCGGCGCCGGAAGGAACGGGCGTCATTGCGGGCGGAGCGGTGCGCGCCGTGATGACCTCGGCGGGGGTGCAGAACGTGCTGACCAAATCGATTGGGACCACCAATCCGCACAACGTGATCAAGGCCACGTTTGATGCGCTCAAGCAGTTAAAGAATCGGGAGAGCGTAGCGACCCTCAGGGGAAAGGTCGCACAGGAACTCTAGGCCCGGGCGGGCTGGTTTCTGGCCGGACATTTGCGGGTACGGTTACGGCTCGTTTCCATAGAATGAGGTTAAGATGACGGCGAAGAAAACGAATACGGGCGGCGGGAAACTTCACCTGAAATGGGTGCGCTCCGCCATTTGTGCCCCGGTAAAACATAAATTGGTGATCAAGGGGCTGGGATTCACCCGCCTGAACCAAGTAATCGAGCGTCCGGATACCCAGGCCATCCGCGGGATGGTGGCGAAGGTGCCGCATCTGGTGGAGTTTGTCGACTAACGGTGTAGAGACGTAGCTAGCTACGTCTCCGGCCAGCAAGACGTAACAAGTTACGTCTCTACGACGAGAAGAGATAATGAATTTATCGAATATTCACGCACCGAAAAAGGCGTCGGAAAAGCGCAAGCGAGTGGGGCGCGGTATGGGCTCCGGCATGGGGAAGACCTCGACCCGTGGGCACAAAGGGCAGCGGTCGCGCTCGGGCTCCCGCATGATTCGCGGCTTTGAGGGCGGCCAGATGCCCTTGCACCGGCGCATGCCGAAGCGCGGGTTCACCAATATCTTCCGCAAGGAATACAACATCGTGAGCCTGGAGCGCCTGGCGCAGTTAGGGGAAACGACGATCAATCCCGACGTGCTCCGCAAGGCGGGCGTGATCAAGACGAAGCATCCGGTGAAAGTTCTGGGTGACGGCGAATTGAACACGGCTCTGACCGTGAGCGCTCACAAGTTCTCCAAGTCGGCGCAAGAGAAGATCACCAAAGCGGGCGGCAAAGTCGAGGTCCTGCAGTAATGTTTGACAAGCTGGCGAACATCTTTCGGATTCCGGATCTGCGCAAGCGCATCCTGTTTACCCTGGGAATGCTGTTTGTGTACCGCCTGGGCGGGCATCTTCCCACGCCTGGAATCGACACGCTGAAACTGGAGCAGTTCTTCACCCAGGGAAGCACCAGCGGTTCGCTGCTTGGATTCGTGGATCTGTTCTCGGGCGGGCAGTTGCGCCGCATGACGATCTTCGCGCTGGGCATCATGCCCTACATCACGGCGTCGATCATCCTTCAGTTGCTGACGGTGGTCTATGAGCCCCTGGCCAAATTGCAGAAGGAAGGCGAACTCGGGCGCAAGAAGATCACCCAGTGGACGCGCTATATCACGGTGATGCTGAGCGCGGTTCAGTCGTTCGGAATTGCCATCGGCCTGGAAAAAGGCGGGTTCGCTCTCGCTCCCGGCTGGGGATTCCGGCTGATGACCATGCTGACCTTGACCACGGGAAGCGCCTTCATCATGTGGCTGGGCGAGCAGATCACGGAGCGTGGCGTGGGCAACGGCATGTCGCTGCTGATCTTTGCCGGCATTGTGGTCGGATTGCCGCGCGGCATCGTGGATCTGATCGAGAAGGCGAAGAACGCGGCTTGGGGCGCAATGACCTTCCCGCTGATGGTCTTCCTGCTGGTCTTCATGATCGCAGTGGTGGCGTTCATCGTGTACGTGGAACGCAGCGAGCGACGCATTCCTGTGCAATATGCGAAACGCGTGGTCGGTCGCAAAGTCATGGGCGGTCAATCCACCCACCTGCCACTACGGGTGAATGCCGGCGGAGTGATGCCGGTGATTTTCGCCTCCTCGATTCTGACCTTGCCGCAAACCGTGGGCTACGGGCTGCGCAACAACCGCTATTTTGCGGACCTGTTCCGCATGCTGGGCTGGGGCGAGCCGCTCTACACCCTGCTCTATGCGGTGGGCATCATTTTCTTTGCCTACTTCTATGTATCGATCGTGTTCAATCCCAGCGAAGTCGCCGATAACATGCGAAAGTATGGCGGGTTTATTCCCGGCATTCGTCCGGGCAAGCGCACGGCGGACTTCATCAACGAAGTACTGACCCGCATCACGCTGGTGGGCGCTCTGTATCTGATCATCATTTCTTTCATCCCGGAGTGGATGATTACCGGTATCCACCTCAATCACCTTCCGGGAGCGTTTGGCAGGTTCTTCGAGAGTCTGCCCAACTGGATGACGAACGGCTTGGGCGTGAGCTTTTATTTCGGGGGAACGTCGCTGCTGATTGTCGTGGGCGTGGCAATGGATACGGTGACGCAGATCGAAGCGCAGTTGATCATGCGGCATTACGACGGATTCACGCCGCGCAGCGGACGCATTCGTGGACGGCGCTGGTAATCGCAAGTGCTGTGAGGGTGGCTGCACCTCGGCCAGGTTGGGGCGCCGGGGACACTGAGCTCGGGAGGCTTTTGCCAAGCCGATGGCGCGGGAAACCTCGTGTGCAGTAGGCCCCGTCGTGCTGCTTGGACCGCCGGGTGCCGGCAAGGGCACTCAGTCCAAGCGAATCATGGAGCATTACGGCGTCCCTCAGATTTCGACCGGGGACCTGCTCCGGGAGAACGTTGCCCAACGCACCGAACTTGGAAAAGCGGCTAAAGCGGTAATGGCGCGCGGCCAGCTGGTTTCCGACGACCTGGTGTGCAACATGGTGCGGGCCCGGCTGATGCTGCCGGACTGCCAGCGCGGCTACATTTTGGATGGCTTTCCCCGGACTGCGGCCCAGGCCGGGTGGCTCGATGCCTTGCTCGAGCACGAGCTCTTTGACAAATCGCGTCCGACGCGGGCGTGGCCAATTGTGATCCGGCTCGACGTCGACTATAATCAATTATTGCTCCGGATTACTGGACGCCGTTCTTGTCCTACCTGTGGACGGATCTATAACGTCCACTTCCAGCCGCCCCGATTGGATGAAGTGTGCGATGAACCGCACGGGACTAAGCTGGCAGCCCGTAACGACGACCGGCTGGAAATCATCCAACCGCGACTCACGGCATTCCAGGAGCAGACCAGGCCCGTAGCCGATTACTATCAGCGAACGGGCAGATTGATCTCGGTGAACGGCGATCTTCCGGTGGACGATGTTACGGGGCAGATTTACCGGATCTTGGAAGATCATCACGCGTAAGAACGAAGCATGGCGATTGTCTGCAAGTCGGCGAGTGAAATCGATAAGATGCGGCGCAGCGGCCACATCGTTCGCCAGGTTCTCGATTACGTGAAGACCATGGTGACGCCCGGCGTCACGACCATGGAACTGGAGCGCGCCGCCGAGAAGAAGATCAGAGATCTCGGAGCTAAGCCCGCGTTCAAGGGATACTACGATTATCCCTGCGTGCTGTGTACCTCGGTGAACGAAGAGATTGTGCACGGGATTCCCTCAGAGAAGCGCGCGTTAAACGAGGGCGACATTGTTTCAATCGACTGCGGCGTGGTGCTCGATGGGTACTACGGCGATGCGGCGGTCACGGTGCCGGTGGGAAACGGTCTGAAGCCTGAGATCAAGAAGCTGCTGGAAGTGACTGAGGCTTCGCTGTACCGCGGAATTGAGCAGGCGCGGATCGGCAACTCGGTCGGCGATGTGGGAGCGGCGGTTCAGGAGCACGTGGAAGCCGCGGGATTCAGCGTGGTGCGTGAGTTCGTGGGCCACGGCATCGGAACGCGATTGCACGAAGAACCGCAGGTCCCGAACTACGGCGCCCGCGGGCATGGCGCGAGGCTGAGGGAAGGCATGGTTCTCGCGATCGAGCCGATGGTGAACTTCGGCAAGCCCGAAACGCGGGTTCTGGGCGACCAGTGGACGGCAGTTACCGCCGACGGCAGTGTCAGCGCGCACTTTGAACATTGCGTGGCGGTAACCAAGGATGGGCCGGTGATTTTAACGCAGTAACAGCTTCTAGCCGCCAGCTCCTAGCTCCTAGCTAGTCGGGTTGGCCGTTAGCTAGAGGCCAGTAGCTAGAAGCTAGGAGCGAATGAGCAAAGAAGACGCGATCGAGGTAATGGCAGTGGTGCTGGAACCGCTGCCCAATGCGATGTTCCGGGTTGAGCTGGAAAACAAGCACCAGGTGCTGGCGCATGTTTCCGGCAAGATGCGCAAGAATTTCATCCGCATTTTGCCCGGAGACAAGGTCGCGGTGGAACTTTCGCCCTACGATTTGAATCGCGGAAGAATCGTTTATCGCTACAAATAGAAACGTAGCGACAGCCCCTTGGGCTGTCCGTGGATCGACGGAGAATCAGGAACAGAATTATGAAGGTAAGGGCATCGGTGAAGAAGATTTGCGACAAGTGCAAGATCATCCATCGCAAAGGCGTGGTGCGGGTGATCTGCGTCAACTCGAAACATAAACAGCGCCAGGGCTAAGAAGCTTCCAGCTACTAGCTCCTGGCTTCTTGCAAAGACGCAAAGTGATTTGCTGGAAGCTACCCGCTAGAAGCTGGTAGCCGCGAAGCGGAAAGCTGTGGAGGCTTAGGAAACATGGCACGTATTGCAGGCGTGGATCTTCCCCGCCAGAAACATATCAACATTGCGCTGACCTATATCTATGGGATCGGGAACCCGCGCGCCGGCCGCATTCTCGACGAAGCGAAAGTGGATCCCATGAAGAAGGTCCAGGATCTCAGCGAAGAAGAGGTCAACCGCATCCGTACCGTGATCGAAGGGGAGGGTTTGGTCGAAGGCGATCTGCGCAAGGAAGTTTCGATGAACATCAAACGGCTCATCGAAATCGGTTCCTATCGCGGATTCCGTCATCGCCGGAACCTGCCGGTTCGTGGCCAGCGCACGCACACCAATGCCCGCACGCGGAAAGGTCCGCGCAAGGGAACGGTCGCCCAGAAGAAGAAGTCCACGGCAAAGACATAACAACAGCTTCTCGCTTCTAGCTTTTGGCTAGGAGCTAGCAGCCAGGAGCTAAAGTTACTATGGCAAAACCAGCAGCAGCGGGCGGTACCGGAGCCGCGCCGGAGAAAAAAGGCAAGAAGAAAACCTTCAAGAAGAAGGAGCGCAAGCATGTTCCGCACGGACTTGCCTACGTGCAGGCCTCCTTCAATAACACCATCGTGACCATTTCCGACATGAATGGCAACGTTCTGTCGTGGAAGAGTTCGGGATCGCTGGGCTTCCGGGGATCGCGTAAGGGAACTCCGTTTGCCGCGCAGCAGGCTGCTTCGAATGCGGCGAATATGGCGCGCGATCATGGCGTCCGCAGCGTGGACGTGCGGGTGAGCGGTCCGGGATCGGGCCGCGAGTCGGCGGTACGCGCACTGGCGGCCGCAGGCATCGAAGTGCGCTCCATTCGCGACGTGACGCCGATCCCGCACAACGGATGCCGGCCGCCGAAGAGACGCCGCGTGTAACCTGTAGAGACGTAGCTTGCTACGTGTCGCAGTCAAAAAAACGAAGACGTTGCAAGCAACGTCTCTACACTCAACCGGGAGGAAGGGAAGCCAGTCCTGTAAACCGGTTTATCAAAGGAGAAACATGGCGCGTTATACCGATGCAGTATGCCGTCTGTGCCGCCGCGAGGGCATGAAGCTGTTCCTCAAGGGCGCGAAGTGTTTTAGCGACAAGTGTCCCATCGAGAAGCGCAACTTCGCTCCCGGACAACATGGAAAAGACCGCAAGGCCAAAATCGTTGGCTACGGTCTGCAGTTGCGTGAGAAGCAGAAGGCCAAGCGCATTTACTTCACGCAGGAAGGCCAGTTCCGCAACTACTTCGAAAAGGCCGCCCGCTCCAAGGGCGTGACCGGCGAGAAACTGCTGCAGCAACTGGAGCGGCGTTTGGACAACGTGGTATTCCGCCTGGGATTCGCGCAGTCGCGGCGCCAGGCCCGCCAGTTGGTTCGTCACGGGCACGTGGCCGTCGATAATCGCAAGGTCAACATTCCTTCCTATGAAGTGAGCGCAGGAGAAGAGATTGCCATTCGCGAGAACAGCAAGAAGCTCGCGGTGCTAGAGCTGGCCAAGGAGTTCGCCAGCCACGGAACTCTGCCCAGCTGGCTGGAAGTGGATCGCGATAATTACAAGGCGCGGGTTCTCTCCCTGCCGAAGCGGGAAGATATTCAATTGCCGGTCAACGAACAGCTGATTGTCGAGTTGTACAGCAAGTAAGTAAGTTTCAAGTTTCCGGTTCCGGGTTCCGGTTAGAGCTTCTCGTGGAACCTTAAACTGGAAACACGAAACTGGTCCACTTTTCGTGCCAGATCAGCCTGCGTAGGCGCCTGACCTGAACCAGGACCGGTTCAGGGAGCCGACGCTGAGCCAAACGGCCGAAGGAGAAAAACATGCTTTGGAAAGGTTTTCAGAAACCGAAACGTCTCGCAGTCGATCAGTCCACCCTCACCGATAAGTACGGCATTTTCTGGGCGCAGCCCTTCGAGCGCGGATTCGGCACCACCGTGGGAAATGCCCTGCGGCGCGTGCTGCTTAGTTCGATCGAAGGCGCGGCCGTCACGGCGGTAAAGATGGAAGGCGTGCTGCACGAATTCCAGTCGATCCCCGGCGTGGTCGAGGACGCGACGGACATCATCCTTAACCTCAAGCAGATTCCCTTCAAGCTTGCCGGCGATGCCCCGAAGGCAATCTACCTGCGCGCGGATCAGCCCGGAGTTGTGACCAGCGGCATGATCGAAGCCGATGGCGACGTGGAAGTGCTCGACAAGGACGTCTACATCGCAACCGTCAGCGAAGGCGGCAAGCTCGATATGGAGATGCGCCTGAAGCGCGGACGCGGCTACGTTTCCGCCGACAAGAACTTCGACGAGGATCTGGGCATCGGGTTCATTCCCATCGATTCGGTACATTCGCCGGTGCGCAAGTGCAATTACACCGTGGAAGCGGCGCGACTGGGACAGATTACCGACTACGACAAGCTGACGCTGGAAGTTTGGACTAACGGCTCCATCACCCCGGCTGATTCCATCGGCCTGGCTGCGAAGCTGCTGAAGGATCACATGAATATCTTCATCAACTTCGAGGAGGAGATCGAAACCGGCACCTCCGCCTCCGATGACCGGAAGCCCGAGATTCACAACGAGAATCTCAACCGGTCCGTGGAGGAGCTCGAACTTTCGGTGCGCAGCTACAACTGCCTGAAGAACGCCAACATTCAGACCATTGGCGAACTCGTGCAAAAGACCGAAGCCGAGATGCTGAAGACGAAGAATTTTGGCCGTAAGTCGCTGAATGAGATCAAGGAAATTCTTTCGTCGATGGGGCTGAGTCTAGGCATGAAGATCGACGAGCATGGCAATGCCGTGCCCGGCCCAACTTCCAACGTACCGTTGCCCGCGTCCGCTTACGGACCGGACGACCAGCTGTAGGAAATCAGTTTCAGGTTTCGAGTTTCAGGTTTCATGCGATCGGCCAAGCTGACCTGACCTGGATACTCGAAACTTGAAACTCAAAACTAGAAACTTTTTGGGGTACTCCCATGCGTCACAAAGTTGCAGGCTACAAACTCGGACGGAACACGGCGCACCGGCGGTCTTTGCTGCGCAACCTGGTCACTTCGGTGATCGTTGAGGAGCGGGTCGAAACGACCGTTCCCAAGGCGAAAGCGGCACGCCCGCTGGTCGAAAAAATGATCACCCTGGGCAAGCGCGGAGACCTCTCCGCTCGCCGCCTGGCTGCCGGGTATCTGATGACCGACGAGGCCGTGGTGAAGCTGTTCGATACGGTCGGGCCGCGTTTCGGCGATCGTAACGGCGGCTACACCCGTATTATCCGCACCGCTTGGAACAAGGGCGACGGTGCCGATAAGGCGTTCCTCGAACTCCTTGGCAGCGAGAAGGTGCTGGACGAGAAGCGTGAAAAACGCGCTGAAGCCCGCGCCAAGAAGGCTGCAGAGGCCAAGAAGGCGATGGAAGAAGCGGAAGCCCAGTCCGCTCAGGATGGCGGCGTAGAGCCGAAAAAGGACGACGACAAGAAGGAGTAGTCCGGTTCGAAGCTCATGAAGGCACGGCCATCCCGCTGTGCCTTTTCTTTTGCCTGCGAGAGGGTTGCGCGGTCGGACATGTACCTCCAGGGTTCCCGCCGGTAATCTTGTTACCCCAACGCACATATCCCACACTTGACCGATGGCGTTCACCAAGACCCAGATCGGCATTGCGGTCGGCGCCGGAGTGCTGCTCGTGCTGGTGTTTGTGGGCTACCTCTGGTGGCTGAGTAATCAGGGTCCGGTGCTGGCGCGCTCGGAAGATCACGATCCCCTCACCGGATTGCCGGTGAGCATTCGCATGAACCCGCTGCGGGACCGGGCGACGGAGAAGGCGGCCAACAAGTTTCTGCGCGAGTTGCGCGACGGCCATTGTGACGACTTGCTCCACAATTGGGAGCACGATTATCACAAGAAGTACGCCAAGTACATCTGCACTTCCGAGGCGCAGCATCCGCTGCTGTCCTGGGAACTGGTCGAGTGGGAAGAGGCGCCTCCGCTGATTATCCTGCACTACCGCGGCACGCGGCAGGGGAGCTCGGGCGGGGAACAGAATCTCCTCACTGTCACCACGGAGCACAAGGGCGCGCAGTGGGTCGTCACCAAATACGACGCGATGTACTGACCCGGCGCAGAGCGTGAGCCTCCCCGTAGTTTTCCAGCATTCTGCCTGACAATCCACTCAGGTAATCGATTTTCGCCGTTTTCACCGCTGCTTCTTGCGCGCGGGCTTTTGGTCCTGGCTCCATGTCTCCGTGGTACAACCGTCATATGCCTGCAAGTTCGCCTCCGCCCTCCGCTGCGCGCAATCTCTATTCGTTCGGAATCACGTCGTTCTTTAACGACACAGCCAGCGAGATGGCGTACTGGGTCTTGCCCGCCTTTCTCCTTTCGGTGGGCGCGGGCCCGGAGCAATTAGGGCTGATCGAGGGCGTTGCCGAGAGCGTCGCTTCGTTCGCCAAATTGTTCTCGGGATATCTCACGGATCGCATCGATCGGCGCAAGCCACTGGTGGTGGCTGGCTACTTCGTTGCGAACGCGGTGAAGCCGCTCCTCGCCATCGTGACCTCGTGGGTCCACATTCTGCTGATCCGGTTCACTGATCGCCTGGCTAAGGGAGTGCGTGGGGCGCCGCGCGATGTCATGGTCGCGGAGTCGGTCGGGCAACAGCGGCTGGGATCGGCGTACGGGCTCATTCAATCGATGGACTCGGCGGGAGCGATTGCGGGCCCGCTCGCCGCACTGGTGCTGCTCACCCGCTTTCACATCCGGACGGTGTTTCTGGCCGCAGCCGTTCCCGGGGCACTCGCCGTACTGGTTGCAATCCTGGGGATTAGTGAGACTAAGAGGGGTGCGAAGGAAAAGGAATCTGAGGCGGTTCAAGGAGAGGAGATTGCCAAAGGCCAGACGGCCCAAGGGCCCGTCTCTACGCGAGTCTCCTTGCCTTCGGCTTTTTATTTGGTTCTGGCTGCCGTGACTCTGTTTTCGCTGGGGAACTCGAGCGACATGTTTCTCGTCATGCGCGCCCAGAATGTTGGTATCAGTGTTTCTCTCGCGCCGCTGTTGGGACTGGTCTTCAACGTGATCTACACGCTGGGTTCCTGGCCCGCCGGATGGTTCAGCGATCGCTTCTCGCGGCGCTGGATTGCGGCCTCTGGATATCTGATCTTCGCCGGAGTGTACGCTGTCTTTGGACGCGCGCCCTCCACTCTCGCCATCTGGATCGCCATGGCCGTGTACGGGATTTATTACGCATTGACCCAGCCCGTGCTCAAGGCCCTCGTGGTGGACACCGTCCGTCCTGAAACGCGGGGGCGGGCGCTGGGAATCTACTTCTTCATGACCAGCCTCGCGACCCTGGGCGCAAGCCTGATGACCGGGGAATTATGGAAGCGCTATGGAGCGCCCGTACCGTTTTATCTTTCTGCGGGGTTAGCAGTTCTTTCGGCGGCGATACTACTGGCTTCGAAATACATGTCCCGGGAAAACGCATCGACGTCGCCATCCCTGCCGTCAGAGTGACGCAAGCAAACCACCCGATGACAAGCTCAGGAAGTGGTGCTTACAAAGAAGAGCCGCCGGTTTCACCGGTTTCCGGTTTTGCGGTCCCGTTTTTCATCGCCTCATCGAGAAGCTCCTTCATCTGCTTCTCCGCCTTTTCTGCAAGTTCGGCCTGTTGGCGTCCAAGTTCTCCCTGCTGTTCGCCAAGCTTTCCTTGCTTTTCTCCCAGGGCGCCCATCTCCTCCCCAAGTTTTCCTTGCTGCTCGCCGGCGTGCGACTGAACTTCGCCGAGTCGGCTCTGTAGCTCTCCGATTTCAGATTGCAGATTGCCAATCTGCTCCTGGGTTGCGCCGGAGCCGAGCGCCTTGAATTCCGCGCGGAGTTTGTCCAGCTGCGCTGTCATATCCGGTACCCGCACCTGGATTTTCTCCATTCTTGCCCCGAGCTCTTCCTGCTGCTTGCCCAAAGCTTCCTGCTGCCGCCCGAGTTCTTCTTGCTTCTTGCCCAGCTCCTCCTGAGGAGCCCAGAGTTTGCGGGCGCGCTCGATCGTCGCCTGGTCGCGAATGATGTAGGACTTTTCGTCCCGTTGGAACCAGATGAAATCTCCGGGGATCTGTTTGCGAAGTGTTTCCACATGGTGCGCATCTTCAGAGCTTCCGGACATGGTCAGGGATTCGCCATTGCCGGTTACGATCACAAAGCGTTGCTCATCGTCGAAGTCGTACCGGTAGCCCTGGTTATGTCTGCTTGACTTAACCGTCTGCGCCGGAGCCGGGGGAGACGGCATCGCGGGAATTCCCGGGACTCCAGCGATGGGAGCAGCAGGAGCAGGAACACCGGTCCTCGGACCATGCCCGGGGACCCCGGCGATAGGAGCAACAGCCATGCCCGTCGCTGGAGCAATGGCCGGTTCTGCCGGAGGCGTTGCAGACGAAGAACTCGCGGGTGGCGGCGCCGGTTGCTGCGACAGGCTGGCGGACGGCGAGGCTGGCCTCGGGTGCGCCGCGGCGGCTATGTAAAGAACGGGAACTGCTAACGCGACGATCATAAGTACCGCGGAATTTTTCAGACGCATGGTTGCGCTTCCTCTCCAGGACAGAATGTTCTCCAGCCTTTTTTCGGCTTGCCCTGCATTGGCCATCGAAACACCCTGCCACCACACCCGGTGCGGCCGCGCATGGAGTGTTTCAAAAAAGCCTAGAAGTGTGCGGGCGTAATGGTTACGGTCGACTCCGCCGGATAGCGCAGCTTCATCGCTGGCCTCCTCAGCGAGATCCAGAAGGCAGCGGTTCAGCCACCAGGCAAGAGGGCTGAACCAAAAAATGGCCCGATACAATAACGCCGCGCACTGCGATAGGGCATCATGCCGCGAAACGTGAGACATTTTGTGCGCCAGCACCGCATCCAGTTTTTCGTCATCCCAATTGGGCCAGTTCGAAGGCAGCAGGATGCAGGAACGCATCGGCCCCACCGTCACGGGCACTGAAATGGCCGCCGATTCGCGTACCGGAGGGAGGAAAGAACCGCTCCGCCGGGCCAGACCCGATATTTTCGACATCACCCGCAGAACGCGGATTTCCTGCGACGCTTTCACTAGCCGGTAACCCAGAATCAGTCCGATTATGAAGCGAGCCAGCAGGACGACGCCCACGGCGAGATAGATCGCCGTGGCCACGACTTTCCAAGAGATCCACGATCGCAGAGCCGCCTGTGGACCCTCGGACGTCGTTACTCCGCGTGAGTGGGGAATTGTTGCAGGGCCCTCAAGCCTCGGGGTGTCAGGAGGCAGGATGACCCTCAAGGGACCGTCCGCCTGGATTGCACTCGGCCGAGTGACGATCTCCGATCTAGAGAACGCCTCCGGCATCGGAATCAGCAGGGGGGGCAACACCCAACCCAGCAGCGGAGTCGCTAACGTGCCATACAGGACCGCCGTCCAGGTGAACAGGCGCGTAGACGTGGCCTTCACTCGAAGCACGCGCAGCAGGATAGCGGCAATCGCGGCCAGCGCGATGCTGCGGATCGCAGCACCTGCGAGCTGCATAAGAACGATGTCGGATTCAGCGCCGGCATGGATTGGCATCATAGCGTTCGTCCTTATTTCGGAACATTCTTGCGATTTTGCCTGGCCGCTGCCCGGGCCTCGCTCTCGGCAATTCTTCGCGCCAGCCGCTCCAGTTGCTTGCGGTCGAGCACGGCGTTGTCCACCATGCCGAGCACCAGTTCTTCCGCCGAACCGCCGCAAAAACGGTCGATAATGCCTTTCACGGCGCGCATCGCGACATTCTGCCGTTCCGCGGAAGCTCGATATACAAAAGTCCGCCCTTCGATCTCATGCGTGACATAGCCCTTTTCCTCCAGGCGGCGTAAGACCGTTCGTATGGTGGAATCTTTCATGGGACGCGAGGAGGCGAGGGCTTCGCGGCAGCTTTCGGCGGTGACCTGGCCTCGGCTCCAGATGTGATCCATGACGGCCTGTTCGACCTCTCCCAGATTCTTTAGACGGGGCTGCCTTGTGTTAGTCATTGTAGCGTTACAACGTGTAACACATAGGCTCAGCGCTGTCAACCCCTGAGCGTCATGTCCAATGGCTAGTCGCGGTCCCGCAACCAGAGGAACAGCAGGAACTGTACAGCGATGGCAGCTGAAGTATCGAGCACAACATCCTGCCAGCGCCCCGTGCGGGAAGGCAGAAAGCTCTGATGCCACTCGTCGAGGCTGGCGACGATAGCGGTGCCGAGGACGGCCGTATCCGCCCAGCGCAAGCGCCATTTTGGATTGCCCGCGACGGGAAAGCTTTCCCGCCAGGCACGGAACAGGAAGAAACTGAGCAAGCCGTAGCCGATCACGTGGCCGGTTTTTCTCAGCAGGTGGTGCCACGGTTCGAACTGGGCGTAGCTGATCCCGAACAGGAAATGGAGAACGGGATAGAGAATGCGGCTGGTCTCATGGGCAGAGAGGTAGCTTGTGGATTCTACGGCAATCACGATCAGCCACAGAATGGCGGCGATCCAGGCTTTGAGGATTTCGCGCTGATGTGTATTCAAGCTGGTTGGAGGTCAGAATCCCCACCCTGCCGCACGAAACTCGGCAAGGATGGGGCACGTTGGTTCATCTTATTCGATGGCATAGTTCGGAGCCTCGCGGGTGATCATGACGTCGTGCACATGGCTCTCGCGCAAGCCGGCTCCGCTGATGCGGATGAACCGCGTCTTCTGGAGCAGTTCAGAAATGGTGGCGCATCCGCAGTAGCCCATCCCGGATTTCAGCCCGCCCACCATTTGATAGATGATCATCGATACGGATCCGCGGTAGGGAACCCGGCCTTCGATGCCCTCGGGAACGAGTTTGGCGAGGCGGTTGGACTCGCCGTCGGAGGCCGAAACCGACGCGCTGGAATCGCCTCCGTCGGTGCTCTGGAAGTAGCGCTCGCTCGAGCCTTGCGCCATCGCGCCGAGCGAGCCCATGCCGCGGTAGGACTTAAACGAGCGGCCCTGGTACAGAATGAGCTCGCCGGGACTCTCGTCGGTGCCGGCGAAAAGCGATCCAATCATGACCGCACTGGCGCCCGCCGCCAGGGCCTTGGTGACGTCGCCGGAATACTTGATGCCGCCATCGGCGATGATGGGAACGCCGGAATCTTTTGTGGCGCGGTACGCCTCGGCAATGGCAGTAATCTGCGGAACTCCAGCGCCGGTCACCACCCGCGTGGTGCAGATGGATCCCGGGCCAATGCCAACCTTGATCCCGTCGGCTCCGGCGCGGGCCAGTTCGCACGCGCCGTCGAAAGTGGCGACGTTGCCCGCGAGTAACTGCACGTGCGGCAGCTTCGACTTCACCAGCTTTACGGCCTCCAGCACCTTGCTGGAATGGCCGTGGGCGCTGTCGATCGCCAGTACGTCGACTTTGGCTTCGGCTAACTCCTGCGCCCGTTCCAGGAAATCTCCCGTGGCGCCGATGGCCGCTCCCACACGCAGCCGCCCGTGAGAATCTTTCGCGGCATTGGGATATTTGAGTTTCTTCTGGATATCTTTGACCGTGATCAGGCCCTTGAGGTTGTACTTGTCATCGACTACCAGAAGCTTCTCCACGCGATGCTGGTGGAGAATTTTCTCCGCCTCTTCCAGCGTGGTTCCCACCGGAACGGTGATCAGATTGTTTTTGGTCATCACCTTGTCGATGGGAATGTCGAAGCGGGTTTCGAATCGCAAATCGCGGTTGGTGAGGATGCCGACTAGCTTGCCGTGATCGGTGATCGGCACCCCCGAAATCTTGTATTTGCGCATCACATCCAGCGCATCGCTGACCTTATCGGTGGCATGCATGGTCACGGGATCGACGATCATGCCGCTTTCCGAGCGCTTCACTTTGTCCACTTCATTGGCCTGCTGGTCGATGGTGAGGTTGCGATGGATGATGCCGATGCCGCCCTGCTGCGCCAGCGCGATCGCCATGTGCGACTCGGTGACCGTATCCATCGCGGCGCTCACGATGGGAATGTTCAGGCTGATCTCGCGCGTAAGCTGCGTCTGCGTGCTGGCGGTCGCCGGGACAACGTCGGAGCGCGCGGGCAGAAGCAGGACGTCGTCGAAAGTGAGAGCCTCAGGTACAGGAAAATGAATCATAGATTTCTCGGGAATCCACGGGAGCGTGGGTAAACCTTCATTCTAGAGAGGGCAGGGGGATTGAGGCAAATGGACGGGGAACTGGTGAGTGGAATTCTGCGCAATACCGAGGCTGCGTCACCTCTTGTCAATCTGACGTTTTATTCTTGGCTTTGTTTTGTCGCGGGCTGCGAGGTCCTGAACGCGATTCATTTCCTCGGAAAGTTCGGATCGTTCTTGATTTCGCGAATCTGTTGGATGTGGCGCTCGGCGTGCGTGGAGATCTCCAGCATCCACTGCCAGCAATCGATCACCTCTTTATCTCCGAAGCTGTGGGCCCGCATGTCATCGTTGGTACTCTTAATGTACTCGATCATAGTCGCACGCAGTGCCTGATACTTGTCCAATGCCTGGCCCAGGTCTTTGTAAGTGTCGACCTTTTCGTGACCACCGCCAGTCTTGGTGTGCACCACGCGATCAATGCCGTACCAAAGGATGTCGGCATCGGTGGCGGATGATTTCTTGTCGTTCATATCCGGCGCCGCTTTAAGGGCTTTCTGGATGTCACGCCAATAGTCCGGTTCGGCCACGGCCAGATGTGAAACGACTTCGCGGATGCTCCAGCGGTCCGGTGAGGCCTTATACTCCAGCTGCGCCGGTGATAAGCCATGCACCAGCTCAGCCACCATTTGCGTCGTCATTTCGAAGTGCACCAGGAGGTGTTCGCGGTCCTCCTGGGTCATGGGTGCGGCGAATAGGGGCGCGGCTGACAGATAAACTGTCAGTGCGAGAATTGTCCCACCTCGCAGCATATACGTTCGGAGTATTTTCATCGTGAACTCCATTGGGGCATTCCTGGATACAACACTTGGACGATCTAAGGAGAGGAAAGTGATCACACGCCAAAGAGGGAATTAGGGGGGAATAACCGCGTCGGCTGGGCGACGCGTGAGCTGCGGCCCACTTTGCCTCACCCAAACTTCAATATGGCGGATTGTCTTGGCGGTCGCACGCCTGAGTCCAGCTCTCCGGTACGGGCGAAGATGGAGGGTTAGGCCCCACCCTCCGGCTTCGTGAAATCCGCCCTGTCGCCGTTTGTCTTTTCCCCCCGGACGGGCGTATATTAAGAGACTGAGAACTGCTGTGTACCGGCTTTTGGCGAAGCACACCAGTGGGCGCAAGCCCACTTTTTCGTTGGACGCCCTTCGGGTGTGACTGCCATCCGCCAGTAAGTCATTGGATTCATGGCGCTTGACGTTGAACGTGTGCGGGAAATTGCGGGCCGGGTCGCGGCTTCCAGCGGGCTCGAAATTGTGGATATCGAGTTCCTGGGCAGTGGCAAGGTTCGCATGCTGCGGGTTTTTCTGGATAAGCCTGCGGCCGGAACTGATCCGCTGGCTGGCGTGACGCACGAGGATTGCGCGCGCTTCAGCCGCGAATTTGGCACCATCCTCGACGTAGAGGACGCCGTTCCGGGGTCGTACACCCTGGAGGTTTCGTCGCCGGGCCTGGACCGGAAACTGGTGAAGGCGGCGGATTTCACCCGCTTCACCGGCAGCCGTATGAAGCTGACGACGCGCCAGCCGGTAAACAACAACCGGCACTTTGAAGGACGCCTGGAGAGTTTTGAGAACGGCCGTTTGACGGTGGACTTAAGCGTAGCCAGCCACAAGTCGCGCAAGAAGATGGGCGACGCGGCCGGGCAGAAGATTGAAATTGAATTCGCCAACGTAGAGAAGGCGAACTTAGTGCCGGAAATCTAGAGAATTGAGTAATTGGGGAATTTGGTAATTGGGTAATTGAAAGGCGGCAAGGTTTTTAATTACTCAATTACTCAATTACAAAATTACCAAATTGTTTTTATGGCTAGCGAGCTTTACAACACGATCGACGCACTGAGCCGGGAGAAGGGCATTGATCCGCAGATTGTGGTCAGCGCGGTGGAAGATGCCATTGTCATGGCCACGCGCAAGTATTACAAGTCGCAGGAAAATCTCCGCGCCAAGCTCGACAAGGACACGGGCAAGATCAGCGCTTTTGCCGTGAAGACCGTCGTCGAAACGCCGGAGCAGGTCGAAGACCCCAACCTGCAGATCACGGTCGAAGACGCGCGCAAGGTCGATCCCTCGCTCGAAGTTGGCGGAGAGCTGCAGATCCCCAAACCCACCGAGGGCATCCTGGGACGCATCGCCGCTCAGCTGGCCAAGCAGGTGATCTTCCAGAAGGTGCGCGAGGCCGAACGCGACACGGTCTACAACGAGTACATTTCGCGCGTAGGCGAGATTGTCAATGCCACGGTCAAGAGGGTTGAAGGACCGGACGTCATTTTCGATATCGGAAAGGCCGAGGCGCGCATGTCGCGGAAGGAGCAATCGCGGCTGGAATCGTTTGCCGTCGGCGAGCGCGTCCGCGTCGTGATTGCGCGCGTCGAGCGCGCTTCCAAGGGCCCGGGAGTGGTCGTGTCGCGGGCGGCCCCCGAACTGGTGCAGCATCTGTTCCAGACCGAGGTTCCCGAGATCTACGACGGCACCGTCGTGATTCGCGCCATCGCGCGGGAAGCCGGCGAGCGTACCAAGATCGCCGTCATGTCCAAGGATAAGGACGTGGATGCGGTGGGCGCCTGCGTTGGCATGAAGGGAATGCGCGTGCAGTCGATCATCCGCGAGTTGCGGGGAGAGAAGATCGACATCATCGAGTTCCACGAAGATGCGGTGACGTTCGCCGAAAAGGCGCTGCAGCCCGCCAAGGTCAGCCGCGTCACCGTGGTCGATAGCGCGGAAAAGCATCTCGAAGTTGTGGTCGACGACAGCCAACTCTCGCTCGCGATCGGCAAGAAGGGACAGAACGTCCGTCTCGCGGCGAAATTGCTGGGCTGGAAGATCGATATCAAGAGCGAGGAAGAGAAGCGCCAGGAAGTCGAGCAGCAGATGGCTGCCATGGCTCCCCAGGCCTCGACTCCCCTGGAGAACGTGCCTGGGCTGGGTGAAGGCCTGGTTGAGAAGCTCAGTGCCGCCGGCATTACCACGGTCGAAGCCCTGGCCGATATGACCCCCGAACAACTCGAGGCCATTGAAGGCATCGGGCCAAAGACGGTGGAAAAAATCAGCCTTGCGGTGAATAATTACTTCGCCAGCCTCGAGGGTGGCTCTGAGGAAGGCGCGGTTGCGGCCGAGGAAGCTCCGGTGGAAATTGAAGCGGGAGCCGAAGAAGCCGCCGTGGAAGCGGCGGGAGAAGAGGGCGCGGCAGCCCCCGGTGAATCTGCGGGCGCTGAAACTGCGTCAGAAGAACAAGAGCATGAGCCGCAAGGTTCTGCTCCCGAAACAACTGAATAATCATGGCACGCGCAGACAGGTTCGACAGTGTGCGAGTGCACAAAGCTGACTCCGTGAGGTTGCGATGAATACCTAGCGCGGGGAAAAGAAAGGCCGGATGAGTAAGGTTCGAATCAACGATCTCGCGAGAGAACTGGAAGTCAAGAGCAAGGCCATTCTCGACGCGCTGCCGCTTGTCGGAGTGACGGAGAAGAAGACGCATTCCAGTTCAATCGAGGACCACGAAGCAGAAAAAGTCCGAGCCCACATCCGCGGCTCGGCGGAAGCACAATCGTCCTCTGCGCGTTCCGCGCGTCCACTGCGCGGCGAAGAAGAAATCAAGACCAAGATCGATCTGTCGCATATCTCCCGCCCCGGAGACGTGCTGAAGGCTATTACGCAGAAGAAGGAAGCGGCTTCGGCCCCGCCGCCCCGCGCCGCAGCGCCGCCCGTTGCCGCCAAACCTACGGTTGCGCCGCCCGCGCCCGCTAGAACCGCGACGCCGGCGCCGGCTCCGCCTCCTGTTCCCGCAGTTACGCCCGCCCCGCCGGCGCCTGCCGCAAGGTCGGCGGTGGTTGCGCCTCCGGTTGAGAAGCCTGCGCCGCCTGCCGCTGCGGCTCCAGTGGCGCCGCCCCGCCCAGTGCCCCCGCCGCCTCCTCCTTCGGCGGTGGTTGCGCCTCCGGCTCCGCCCGCGCCTGCTGCTTCCGTACCGCCCGCTCCGCCCGCACCGGCGCGCCCAGCTGCGCCCCCGGTCGCTGCTGCTTCCACGCAGCCGCCCGCACCGCGAATGATCGTGCCGCAAACCGGCCCGCGTCCGGTCTATAAAGCTCCTCCGCCACGGCCTCCTGCCCCGAGTGCGACCGCGAGTGCCGCCGGGATCATGCGTCCCGCGCCGGGCCGTCCGGTTCCGGGTCAGCCAATTTTTCAGCGTCCCCGACCGCAAGGTGCGGGAGTCGGCGCGCCGCGTCCGCCGCTCCGTCCCGGTGAGCGCCGTCCGATGCATCCCACGCGTTCGACCCCGACAGGACCTCGTCCCATTGGAGTGGGTCCGGGGCTACCGCCCCCAGGCCCCGTCCGTCCGGGGAGCCGTCCGGGTGCGCCTTCGCGCAGGCCCGGCCAGCGTTACGTACCCCGCGGCGTAAAGGAAGGACCGATGAAGGGCTACGTTCCGCCGCCGCGCATGGTGGTGTCGAACGAGCCGTTGCCGATTACCCGCAACATCACGATCACGGAAGGGATCAGCGTAAAAGATCTGGCCGAGAAGCTGGATGTTCGCGCCAAGGACCTGATCTCTCGACTTCTGGCGCGAGGCGTGTTCGCCACAATTAATCAGACGTTGGACGCTGAGCTGGCGAGCGAAATGGCTCGCTTCTTCGGGGCTGATACGAATGTGATCACCTTCGAAGAGCAGGCGGCAAAAGACATTGATGCGGCTGCCGGCGCCGGTGGAGAAGAAGGCACAGCGGAAGTGGTGTCCCGTCCGCCCGTGGTGACCATCATGGGCCACGTGGATCACGGCAAGACGACGCTGCTCGATTCCATTCGCGCCACCAACGTGGCCGAAGGCGAAGCCGGCGGCATCACGCAGCATATCGGCGCCTATAAGGTGCGCATCACGGACAAAGAATCGCCCGCCTTTGGCCGTGAGATCGTCTTTCTGGACACTCCCGGTCACGAGGCGTTTACGCGCATGCGCTCTCGCGGCGCGAAGGCGACGGATATCGTCGTCCTGGTGGTTGCGGCCGACGACGGCGTGATGCCGCAAACCCTTGAAGCTATCGATCACGCGCATGCAGCCGAGGTCCCCATCATTGTCGCGGTGAACAAGATCGACAAGCCCGACGCCATGCCCGACCGGGTCAAGAAGCAGTTAGGCGACCGCGGGCTGGTTCCTGAGGATTGGGGCGGCAAGACGGTCTTTGTCGACGTTTCCGCGAAAAAGAAAACCAATCTCAATCTGCTCATGGAAATGATTTGCCTGGTTGCCGACCTGGCGGAGTTGAAGGCCAGTCCCGAGCGCGCGGCTTCCGGCGTCGTGCTCGAGGCCAAGCTCGATCGCGGGCGTGGTCCGGTGGCTACCGTCCTGGTTCAGAATGGCACCTTAAACGCCGGCGACAACTTCGTCGTGGGCAACGTCTTCGGCAAAGTGCGGGCCATGTTCGATGACCGCGGCGCCGCTCTGGACTCTGCTCCTCCCTCCACTCCGGTTGAGATTCTCGGCCTGGAGGGCCTGCCGCAAGCTGGCGATCAGTTCGTGGTGGTCGCCGATCGCGACAAGGCGCGCGGCATCTCCGAATACCGCGAGCAGAAGGCGCGCGAGGCCGCGCTCGCCAAGAGTTCGCGCGTATCCCTCGAAGGCCTGGCGGAGCAGATCAAGATTGCCGGCACGAAAGAACTCAATATCATCCTCAAGGGCGACGTGCAGGGCTCGGTGGAAGTGCTCAGCGATCTGCTCTCCAAGCTCTCGAACGAGAAGGTCCGCCTCAAACTGCTGCGCTCCGGTGTTGGGGCCATCACTGAAACGGATGTGCTTCTGGCCTCCGCTTCCAATGCGATCATCATCGGCTTCAACGTTCGGCCGGAGCGCAAGGCGCAGGAACTGGCCGAGCAGGAAGAAGTCGATATCCGTCTGCACTCGATCATCTACGAACTGCAGGACGAGATTAAGCGCGCGATGAGCGGACTCCTCGAGCCCACGATCAAGGAAATCTACCAGGGCCGTGCCGAAGTGCTCGAAACCTTCCGCATCCCCAAGGTGGGAACGGTGGCCGGTTGCCGCGTCATCGACGGAACCATCAAGCGGGACTCCGAAGTACGGCTGCTGCGCGACAACGTTGTAGTATTCAAGGGCAAGGTCGGCTCCCTGCGCCGCTTCAAAGACGACGCCAAGGAAGTTACCAACGGTATGGAATGCGGCATCTCCATTGCCAATTATGGCGACATCAAGGCGCGCGACGTCATTGAAGCTTTTGTCACCCAACGTGTCGCAGCCGAAGTAATCGCGTAAAAATGTTCTGAGCTCCCGGGTTCTCAATTCTCAGTCGCGGTGTGGGGATCTAACTGAGATTTGGAACTCGGGCCGGCAACAGCATGCCGATCGCTTTCCTCACGCTCGAACTCCATATCGAAGCTGCGCAGTCCATCAAAGATCGTCGGCAAGTTGTGCGCAGCTTGAAAGATCGTCTGCGCACTAATTTCAACGTGGCCGTTTCAGAACTGGATGGAGCCGAACTGTGGAATCGCGCCACGCTCGCTGTCGTAAGCGTCTCCCGCTCGCGCGACTACCTCGATGGACTGATGCAGAACGTCGAGCGAGCCGCTACCCGCATCGCCAACAACCACGGCGCTGAAATCGCGGACTCGTTCGTGGAATTCTTCTGATCGAAACCTGCTCCTGCCACGCCTGCCGGCAGGTGTTGCCGCCTGCGCAATCCGGCCGTTGAATTTATTTACATTCCTAAACGCTTGTTACCTACGTACTTACCATCGCGGCCTGGCCTGGCCTGAGAATAGCTGCGTGGGGTTCAACATTTGCATCAGATTATCTGATATTCTCATGCGTTTTACCCGAGGGAGTGGCTGTGGAGAAGCGCGGGTTGAAATATCATCGCGGGCGGGTTGGGGAAGCCCTGCGCGAGGAGATTGAAACTCTGGTCGAGGGGGAACTGGCGGACCCTCGCATCGGGTTGGTGAGCGTGACAGCGGTGCACGTCGCCGACGATGGCCGCTCGGCGGACGTCTGGGTCAACGTCGAAGGAGATGACTCAGAGGCGGATCAAAGTCTCGCCGGACTGGAAGCGGCGCGGGAGTATATCCGCCATGAACTGGTGGAGCGGCTGCGGATACGGCGCGCTCCCGAGTTGTACTTCCGGCTCGACCGCGCGGAGCAGGCCAAGGCTCGTGTGGAACAACTGCTGCAACGCGCCCGGAAGCGAGGCAAGGTCCCCAAGGATGCGGGGGCGGAGAAGTAACCAGATGCTGCAGGATGTGCTTCGGCAAATCGGGCAACACGAGCGCTTCGTGCTGACCTCGCACGCCCGCCCGGACGGCGACGCGGTCGGTTCCGCGCTGGCTTGCTGCCAGGTTTTGCGCGCCATGGGCAAGCACGCCGATGTCGTGCTGCACGACGGCGTTCCGCGCATCTACCGCTCGCTTCCATTTGCCGATCAGGTCGTGCAGGCTGACCGCGTCCCCGGCAGCTACGAGGCCGCCATTATTCTCGAGTGTGACAGCATCCACCGCACGCGGCTCGAAGGCTTGGAACGTCATTTCTTGATCAGCATCGATCACCATGTCAGCGGCCGTCCGTTCGCGCATGTCAACTGGATTGATCCTCATGCGGTGGCGACCGCCGAGATGGTTTTTCGTCTGGCTCGTGAAGCGGGAGTGAAGTTTTCCCCCGAGATTGCCACCTGCCTGTACACAGCGCTGATGACTGATACCGGTTCCTTCATGTTTCAGGGGACCAATGAGGGCACGTTCGCGCTGGCGCGCGAGCTGGTTCTGGCGGGAGCTGATCCAGCGCACTGCGCGCGCGGTATCTATTTCGCGCACTCCGTTGCCAAGATCCGACTGCTCGGGGAGGCGCTGCGGAATCTCAATGTCGAAGGTCACATCGGCTATTTCTGGGTGACGCAGAAACAGATGGAACGTTGCGCTGCAATCGAAGAAGATTGCGAAGGGCTGGTGAACTACGTGCTCTCCATCGGCGGCGTCGAGGTGGCGGCATTTTTCCGCGAGTTGCCTGATGGCCGCTATCGCGTCAGCCTGCGCAGCAAGGGGAAAGTCGATGTAGCGCGCGTCGCGGAAAGCTTTGGTGGAGGCGGCCATGAGTGCGCCGGAGGCTGCTCGCTCGATGGACCTCTGGCCGACGCGGTACGCCAGGTCATCCTCCATTTGAAGTGCGGGCCGTCCGTACAATGATTGCAGGTTGCTGATTTTAGATTGCAGATTTCCCGCGCTTACGAATTGGCAGCCGAGGAACTGCAGGTCTCGCTTCTCTGAAATCTGAAATCTGAAATCAAAAATCTGAAATCCATAATGACTGCTCGCACCCGCACCGACATTCTCCTGCTCGCCGGATTTTGCGCATTCCTGTTTTTCTACGGCCTCGGACAATTCGGATTGATCGGAGCAGATGAGCCGCGCTATGCGCAGGTCGCGCGCGAGATGCTCGACCGCCATGATTGGGTGACGCCCACTCTCGGCGGGCGCGCATGGCTGGAGAAGCCGCCCTTATACTACTGGCAAGCGATGCTTGTCTATTCCGTCATTGGAGTAAGCGACACCGCGGCGCGTATTCCATCTGCACTCGATGCCACGTTGCTGGTAGTCGGCGTTTATCTTTTCTTCCGTAAGTTTCGCCGCGGCGTAGAGGTTGATGCCGCATTGATGACTGCCTCATGCGCCGGGATCATCGGCTACGCGCGGGCGGCGTCCATGGATATGCCATTGACTGCAACCTTCAGCATCGGAATGCTGTCGTGGTGGGCCTGGCGGGAGAGCAGTCGGAGGATTTACCTGGCGGCCTTCTATGCATGCATGGGGCTGGGCATGCTGGCGAAAGGCCCGGTGGCACCTTTTCTTGCTGCCCTCGTGATCCTGATATTCGCTGCCGCTTGTCGCGACTGGCGTCTCACCCTGAAGACTCTCTGGCTGCCCGGGATACTTCTGTTTCTCGCCGTCGCTCTACCCTGGTATATCGCCGTGCAGATAGCGAATCCGCAATTCTTTCGCGAGTTCATCCTGCAGCACAACCTGGCTCGCTATTCGAGCAACCTTTATCACCATCCTGAGCCCTTCTGGTACTACATCCCGGTTACCGCGCTGGCGCTCATCCCGTGGATCGTTTTCGTCTGCGCCGCTTTGTGGGAAACGTTGCGGACATGGTGGAGTGAGAAGAATCGGCCCCGGACGGAACCCGACCTGGAATTGCAGTTTCGGCTCTTCACCGGCTTCTGGCTCCTTGTGCCTGTGGCCTTTTTTTCGATCTCACAATCGAAGCTCCCCGGATATATTCTTCCCGCAGTTCCGGCCGGCGCCATTCTTCTGGCCGATTATCTTCTGAAGCATTTCGAATATGAATCGCCGATTCCGAGAGCCTTGGTGATTGTGCACTCGCTGGTGGCCTGCGCTCCGCTGATCCCCACTGTGGTCATCGGTTACGTGGTCAGCCGGCACCGGTTGCCGGGGGGACGCCCGCTGCTGATTGCGTCAGCCGTCGCGTTCGTTTTGTGTGTGGCGGTTGCCCTTACTCTGTCAGGCCAGAAGCGGCTGCGGATGCTGCGCTTTGTCACTCTTATTCCAGTCGTACTCGCGGTGACGGCTGTGCTCAAAATAGGAACTGCCGCGATCGATCAGAATTTGTCGACCCGGCCTCCCGCGCTGGAACTGGCCGGCGTTGCGACCCGGAAACTGCCGATTGCCGTGTGCGGAACATCCCGGGAAGTTGAATATGGGCTGGCGTTTTATCGTGACCAGCCCGTCTCGCGCTACGAAACCGGCGGGATCCCGTCGGGAGAACATCTGCTGGTCGCATTGCCGGCCTGGAAATCCACCGTGACCGAATGGACCAAAGGACGGCGGGTGACCGCGCTCGGGCACTACGATCCGCAAGACTTGGATTACTATTGGGTCGCGTCCGCCGCCGGTAAGCCTTGAGTGCCGGCGCTCGATCATGCAGCAACGAGCATGCACTCGCAGAACTCCGCGTGATGTCGTTGGCGATTAAGTATGGGGACTGCGTGCCTATTCCTTCTCGTACCCCACCTCTTCCAACTCCGGCGGCGCTCCCGCCTTCGCCGTCAGGCCGTACTCGTAACCTTTGTCGAAAGCCTTGAGATTCAGATCGCGGAAGTTTCCCGGAACTGAGTCCGCCACGGCCTTGCGCACAGCCTCGGCGCTCAGAAGCTTGGTCACCGCGGTAAAGAATCCCACCATGACCGAATTCAGCACCATGCGTTTGCCCAGTTCCTCCGCAAATCGAGTCGCCGGAATTGCGTAGACCCTGGGATCGCCTTTGAGATCGCACACACGCACCAGATCTTCCTCGACGATCAACATGCCTCCCGGCTTCAGTTCCGAGGCGAAGCGGTTGTACGCCTCCTGCGACAGGATGACCATGATGTCCGGCCGTGTGACATACGGGTACAGCACGGGAGAGTCCGACACGATCAGCTGGGCGCTGCACGCGCCCCCTCGCGCTTCCGGGCCGAAATTCTGGGTCATGGTGGCGAAGGCGTTTTCATAGATCGACGCTGCTTTTCCCAGTATCACGGCCGAGAGAATCACTCCCTGGCCCCCGAACCCTGCAATGCGAATCTCGGTCAGCCGCATACGCACTCCATTTCCGCTTCCTCGATGTAGCGCTCGCCCAGCGATTCCACGTACTGCGCGCGCATCATGGATTGATAATCGGGACGATCGCGATCGACAAACTTTCCCACTGCGATTTCTCCGTTCAGCGTAAGGCCAACTTCGCTGGTCGGGGCGCCGTGCTTCACCTTGCTCTTCTCCTTGTAGTACTTCATGGTGTCGAGCCCATCGCCCATCTTGTTGCGACGCTGGTACAGCGTGGGACACGGCGAGATGACTTCGATGAAAGAGAAACCCTTTTTCTGGAATGCTTCGCTGATCGAGCGCGCCAGTTGCCGCACGTGGAACGTGGTCCAGCGCGCCACGAAGACAGCTCCTGCCGCCTCGACCAGGTGAGGGAGGTTGAAGGCCGGCTCAAACGTCCCGTAGGGATTTGTCGAGGTGGTGGCGTGACCGGGAGTGGTGGGCGCTGTCTGGCCGCCGGTCATGGCATAGATCAAATTGTTCACGCAAATGACCTTCAGATCGATATTGCGCCGGGCGGCGTGAATCAAATGATTGCCGCCGATCGCGGAAAGATCCCCGTCGCCGGAATACACCACCACATTCAGCTTCGGGTTCGCCAGTTTCAGGCCCGTGGCAAACGGAATCGCCCGGCCGTGAGTCGTGTGGAAAGAATCCAGCTTCACATACCCGGCGACCCGGCCGGTGCAGCCAATCCCGGAAACCAGCGCCAGCGACTGCAAGTCGATCTTGGAGTCGATCAGGGCGCGGGCGAAGGAGTTCACCGTCGTTCCGATGCCGCAACCCGGGCACCAGATATGCGGCATGCGGTCGCTGCGCAGAAACGGTTCTACGGGATTCACAGTGTCATCGACAACCTTCAGCATCGGCTTGCCTCCACGATGGCCTTGAGGATTTCGTCCGGATGGTGGACTCCGCCTCCGGCATGGGGAACAGCGAAGGTCTTTGCTTTGCCTCCCGCGGCGCGTTCCATTTCGCGTACCATTTGCCCCAGATTGAGTTCGGGAACGACAAAGCTTTTAACCCGCGCGGCAAGTTCGGAAATTTTTCTATCCGGGAATGGCCATGCCGTGATGAGGCGCAGCTTGCCGACCTTCAAGCCGCGTTCGCGCGCCATTTCTACCGCGCGCTGCGCCACTCGCGAGGTGATCCCGTAGGAAACGACCGCCACATCCGCCCCCTCCAGCCGATCTTCTTCGAACAGGCAGATGCGGTCCGCGGCGCTGCGAATCTTGTTTTGCAGCCGGCGAACAAGCTTGTCCTGTGTTTGCGGCGTCATGTTCGGGTAGCCCCGTTCGTCATGCGTCAAGCCGGTGATGTGGAACTTATAGCCTTCGCCGGCGTGCGCCATCTCCGGAACCATGTCCCCATTACTGCCGTACGGCAGGTAGTCCTCGATGGATTTCCGCGTGTGCTTGCGCGCTACGACGTCAATCTGGTCCGCGGGTGGAATTACCACCTTCTCCGTCATGTGCCCCACCACCTCGTCCATCATGAACATCACCGGCACCCGGAATTCTTCGGCAAGATTGAAGGCTTTGATAGTCAGATCGAAACATTCCTGCGGAGAATTGGGGCACAGGGCGATGATTTCGTAATCGCCATGCGATCCCCAACGGGCCTGCATCATATCCGCCTGCGCCGGCAGGGTAGGCAAGCCGGTGGAGGGGCCGCCGCGCTGCACGTCGACGAACACGCACGGCGTTTCCGTCATCGCGGCATAGCCGATATGCTCCATCATCAGCGAGAAGCCGGGGCCCGAGGTCACGGTGAACGCCTTGGCTCCCCCCCAGACCGCACCCTGCAGCGTGATCGAGGCGGCGAGTTCGTCTTCCATCTGGATGAATGTCCCGCCAACGGTGGGAACCCGGGCGGCGAAGCGCTCCACCACTTCGGTGGAGGGCGTGATCGGATACCCGGCCGCGAACCGCGCTCCGGCAGCCAGCGCCCCTTCGCAGCAGGCGTGATCGCCGTCGATGAAGTGGGTTCCCGTCAAAACCCCATGAGGATCGGCCTTCATTCCTCACCTCCGCCGGCCTTTGAGGCTTTCATTTCGCCAACCTTGGTGCCGTAGATCGCGAAATCCGGGCAGTACATCCCGCACAGGTCGCAGCCGCTGCATTTTTCCGGAGATACCACGTGCGGGGGATGATATCCCTTGGAATTGAAGGCGGAAGAGAGCGCCAGCACGTGCGTAGGACAAAACTCCACGCAAAAGCCGCATGCCTTACAGCGCTCGACGACAATCGAAACCCGTCCTTTTGCCACGAAAGGCCCCCAAACCGGGAGTGAAAATCACTCCGGACTTTTCAACTACGCAGGATTCGATTATGGAGGCAAGGGCCCCACATGGGGTGTGACGACAATCACAGATTACGGTGAGGGCGAGCACGAGCGGCTGTTCCGTAGGCATCACGCAAGCCCTTCAGCATCATAGGGTTAGGCGGTGGCGTGAGGGATGGCTGTGTCGCCGAATACAGCCGCGCAGGAACTTCATCCGTGAGGCAGATCACTGCCCATCCAGCGCCGAGAGCCGGTCTCCATCCAACTCGCGTAAAGTGTTGTCGCGCCGTGTTCGTCGGGTTTGCCTCTGCCCCGCTCCACCATCTACACTCGCTCTTTTGCCGCGACATTCGCCGCCCGTCGGCCGCAGCAGGAGCCCAGTTGGAAATTCTCGACCTCAGGCATTTTTCCTCCGTGGATCTGCGTTCGTTGCTGGAGGACGAAACCGGTGCCTGGTCCCGCCTGCTCTCCTGGGACTACTCCGGCTCCGCGGAGATGATTCTGCGCTATGTGGACGCCAAGATTCTTCCGGGATATGCGGCGGTGGACCGGGGCCGCGTTTTTGGATACTCGTTTTTTGTCTATGAGGGCAGCAAGGGAGTAATCGGCGATCTCTATGTGACCAACGGCAACCGCTTGCCTGACGCGCGCCAGGTCGAAATTCGTTTGCTGACGCATGTCATTGAGACCCTGCAGCAATCCCCGGGTATCCACCGCGTCGAGGCGCAACTGCTGGCCCACGAAGCCAATGCCGTCTCCCGCCCCTTTCTGGAGACCGGATTCCAGCGCCACCCGCGGCTGTTCATGGTCCTGGCGCTGGGCAGATCAACTCCCCCGCCTGTCGCCATCCATCCCGAGGTTGAGATCCGTCCGTGGACCGAAGCTGACTATCAGCCTTCGGCGGCAGTGATCACCGCTTCGTACCGCGGGCACGTGGACGCGCAGATCAACGATCAGTACCACACGCTCAGCGGTTCGCTGCGCTTTCTGAATAATATCGTGCGTTTTCCGGGTTGTGGAGTCTTCGACCCCGAGTCGTCGTTTGTGGCCTTGGAGCGGAAGTCGAAGGGTATCGTGGGCCTCATCCTATGTTCGCGCGTGCGCAAAGACGTGGGCCATGTAACGCAGATCTGTGTGCTGCCAGAGTTCCGCGGCAAGCACATCGGAGAATCCATGCTGGCGGCCACACAGGCCAATCTGCGCAGGCGGAACTTTGTCGCCCTCTCGCTGACAGTGACGGAAGCTAATCACAATGCGGTAGCTCTTTACCGCCGGCTGCATTTCGATTCAAAAAGGATTTTCGACGCCTTCGTGTGGCAAGGCTAGGAGCGATAACTAGCGGCGACTCAGACTTTTCATGATTTTACGCGCCGCTATCTTCTCAGCAACCACATCACCCAGCCCGCAAGCAGTACTCCGCCCAGAAACATGGCGAAGCAATACAGACCGTAGCGCACCATCTCGCGCGTAGTGTCGCGATGGGTGATGCCGAAGACCACTGAGGCGAACAGCGCAAACACCGCCGCCGCGCTGAAATGATTGAGAGTGATGGTCAATTTCCGAATCTCCCTGGATGGCTCACACGCCCGGTCCGAGGCTGGAGGTCCGAATTCATTGTTTCTTCCCGATTGCGATGTGATACGCGTCGGCGATTGCGATGAAATTCAGCAGCCCCGCGACAATCGTGAACTTGGTTCCGTAGTCCGCCGTGGCAAACGCGATCGCTCCCTGTCCCCACTCATTGGCTAGGGTCAGCAGGTAGAGTCCCCCCGCGCCAACGTCCCCGACAAATCCCAGCATGTCGAGGATGTCTCCGCCATTCGGCTTGTAGATCCGCCCCTGCATGGCCAGGCCGAGCAGGAACAGCGCAGCGATGGAGATGAACAGCAGCAGCCCGCGGATCCAGCGCTTCTGGATCATGTGCCCCGCGCCCGGAACCAGCCAGCCCGCGGCAGGAGCAAGGATCGACATCAGGCTCACGGTTTCAGCTGTGGCGCTTTTGGATTTGTCGGTTGTCGTATTTGCCATTCAGATGTTCACAATCTCGCGTTGAATTTTTCCCGTTACTTCCGCCGACTTGGCGCGGACCAGCACGTTTACTTCGCTGCGCACCCCGAACTCCGGCAGGTAGATGCCGGGTTCGATCGAGAAGCAGGAATTGGGCAGAATCTGGCGCTCGTCATGGATTTCCAGATCGTCCATATTGGCGCCATTGGAATGGACGTCAGTTCCGATGGAATGTCCGGTGCGGTGAATGAAATATTCGCCGTAACCCGCCTTCTGAATGTGGCCGCGCGTGGCCCGATCCACTTCCCATCCCGCGATGCGCCGGCCCGCTTGGATGGCGTCAACCACGGTCTTCACTCCGGCGTCCCGCGCGTCCCGCACGATATGGAAGATTTCGCTGATCCGGCCGGAGGCGGCGGCGCCTACCAAGCCCATCCAGGTTATGTCGTAATACACCGCGCCTGGCGCATCCTTCTTGCCCCATACATCCAGCAAAACAAGGTCGCCCTCGCGAATCGGCACGGGTCGGCTGGAATGCGGCTCATAGTGCGGATTTCCGGCGTTGGCGTTCACCGCAACGATGGGCGGGTCGTCGGTGACAATATTCTGCCGCTGGAACGCTTCCATGAACCACTGCTGGATCTCATGCTCTTTCGCGCCCCCATTTCGAACCCGGCGGCCGATCTCCTTGAACGATTCCGCAACGATGGAGTCGATGCTGTCGCGCGCCGCGAAATGCGACTGGATCTGCTCTTCCGTCCAGGTGGACTCGAACTGGGCCACCAGATCTGCCGAACTCACGATGTTCTTCCCCAGCCCGCGCAGCAGGTCGACGGTGCCGGCATCGACCAGCGAAATCGTAAAAACACTGTTATTCGGCGAGTACTGCATGGCAAGATCCCGCTGGTCGGCGAGCATTGCCTTCAACTTCTCGAATAACTCCTGCCAGCCCGAATACTGGCTCTTCTTGCCGGGCAGGGAATCGAGGTGTCCCGCCTCGATCTTGTGCACCAGCTTCAGGGGTTCGCCTTCGGCGGGGATCAGGTAGAACCATCGCCGGGTCACCATCAGAGTCTGAGGCAGTCCCAGCACACGATAGGCGATCCCGTCGCGGTGATGATGGTCGCAGAATAGCCAGGCGTCAATGTTGCGTTCGCGCAGCGCCGACTGGATCGCAGTAAGGTTCATGGGCAAACCTCTATTGTAAACAAGCGAAAGGATTTCGGCGAATTGAACGGAACCGGATTGGGTTTGTGAAACTGTCCGGCGCTGTAGTTAGCCTTACTTCGTAGCGCTGGCCTGAACGCGAAACACCCGGTCATAAATCCAGAGCAGCAGTGTAGTCGCCACTCCCACCCCCACCACGCACCACCAGACCATCTGCGGCCGGTGCAGTTCCTCTCCAAAATGATGCATCAGCCACCCGCTGAATTTTCCGGCGACGAACGATCCGATCCCAAGCGGAAGAAACGCGAATCCCATATAGGTGCCCTGTTGATCGGGAGGGGCCAGGCGCGAGATGTAGTCGTAGTAGCGCGGAGCCTGCACGATTTCTCCAATGGCAACACCCACGAGCGCGGCCACAGCCATCCAGACCGAGGGATGCACGATTAACAGGATCCACGCCAGACTGGAGATCAGTGTTCCCAGCACGATGGCGTGAAATGCGTGCATGCGCTTGGTCAGAAAACCGATCAGCATGGTGAAGCAGATGACTACGATCGGGTCGGTGGCCAGTATCCTTGCCGTATTCGCGTTGGGATCGATGTAGGCCGTGATGTAGAGCGGCAGAGCGATGAACTCCTGCCAGAAAACGATCCAATAACCGGTAAAGATAAGAAGAAAAAGCATGAATCGCGGGTTGGAAAGAACCGTCAGGAAGTTCCGTCCAACCTGGGCGAGACTCGCGCTTTCTCCGTTCCCTGAGCGGCGCGGTTCCCGGAAGAAAAACAGCACTACAAAGAGCATCAGGAAAACGCTCAGGGCCGCGATGCGAAACAGGGTTTCCGCGCTGCCATGGTCCTGTTCCCAACCTGCGATCAGGGGGCCCAGCGTGCTGCCCACGTTGACCAGCGTGTAGTAGATGGAGTAGCCCACGGACCGGACGTTCTCCTGCGAAGCGCGCGCTGTGGTGCCGACGACGCTGGGCTTCACCAGTGCGACCCCGAGGGCTGGCAGGATGAGAACGAACGCGACCAGGGGTACGAGCGGGATTGCGTTCCGCACGGGAGCGAACCAGGACGCACCCAGCGAACCCAGCAGAAAATACGCCGTGCTCAAGATCAGATATGCAACCGAAAGCGCCCGCCGGAATCCCAGCCGGTCCGCAACCGCTCCGCCCACGACCGCCAGAAACCAGACCCAGCCTCCGAACATGCCGGTGAGGCTGCTGGCGCGCTCGACATCGAAGTGCAGTCCTTCGTGCAGGTAGCGGGCGAGCACGGCAAAAACCGCGTAATAGGAAAGCCGCTCAAAAAGCTCGCTGATGTTGGCCACCCAGAATGGCCGGTCGAATCCGGTACGGATTTCATGAAATCGTTCCGAGAAGGTCAAATTGGCTCCTGAACGCCTGCGCCGACCGGGCGTCAAGCGCGAAGGCGATCGCGCACATACTGCCCGCTGACACCCGCAACCCGAATAACTTTATTTCGACTGCCCGCGCCGGACGCAATGGTAACGGAAGATCGCGGGACCTTCAAAGTTTTGGCGATGAACTCGATGCAGGCCTCGTTGGCCCGGCCTTCGAGTGGCGGCGCGGTCACGGACAGTTTCATTGCGTCCCCCATTTCGCCGGTGATCGCATTCTTTTTCGCGCGCGGATGAAGCCTGACCGGGAAAGTTACGCCGTCCTGGCTTTCGTCGATCCTAAGCATATTTACTTGGCGACAGATACCGGCGCTCAGGATGGCAGGGCCTTGATGCGCTCCCCGAAAATGCCGGTTCCCACGCGCACGCAGGTTGAGCCTTCTTCGATCGCGACTTCGAAGTCGTGCGACATGCCCATCGACAGGACATTCATCATGATGGCCGGAAGTCTTCTGTCAGCGATAGCATCCCGGATCTCGCGCAGCTTCTGGAAATACGGCCGCGCCCCCTCGGGATCTTCGGTAAACGGTGGTACCGTCATCAGCCCGCGAAACTGCAACGCTTCGAATCGAACCGCAGCCAACAGCAGATCCTCCATGGCGCTCGAGGATGGCAAAACGCCGCTCTTGGCCGCCTCTCCCCCCACATTCACTTCGATGAGCACCGGAAGCTTCTTATGCTGACTCTGCGCCGCCGAATTAAGCTTTTCCGCCAGCTTCATCGAATCAACGGAATCGACCGCGCCGAACAGTTCCACCGCACTGGAAGCTTTATTGGTTTGCAGGTGCCCGATCATGTGCCACTCCGCCTCCACTAAATCGGTCAATGACGGCGCCTTGCCGGCGAACTCCTGCACACGATTCTCGCCGAACCGCCGTATCCCGGCGGCATATGCCGCACGAACGAGATCCGGCGGATGGGTCTTGGTGACGGCCATCAGTTCAATGTCCTGTGGGCGTCTCCCTGCGCGGCGAGCGGCGGCGTGCATCCTCTCGCGGATCTCCGCAATGTTGTCCGCTGGGGCCATAAGAAACAAGAACGCTGAAAGACACGAGATGTGCGCGAAGGACGTGATCACATTCCTTCGCGCGCATTTCGTGCCATTCGGTTGACGCCGTTACATGATCGCAGTGGGCGGCGCGGGTTCGTCCGGGCTGCCCGCGTTAGCCAGCGGAACCCGAACCATGACGAGAACGAGTACGACCAGGGCAGCGATAGCCGCCCACAGGGACGGCGTCCAGTGCATCAGAGTGACGTCTTTCCCCGAGCCTACTAGGCCCGCTATGACTAAGCCGCACAGCGCCTCGCCCGCAATCAACCCCGAGGCCGTGAGCACTCCGGCGTTGTCTACGCGGGCCTTCTGGGCATCATTGAGGCCGCGTCGATCACGCAGTCTGTCTGTCGCCCAGCGGATGATTCCGCCCACGAATATGGCGAACGTCGTCCCCAGCGGAAGATACATGCCCACGGAAAACAGCATGACGCTCTTGACTTCGATCATGATCATCGAGAGTCCCAGCAGGATACCAACGACCACCAGCGGCCACGCCATGTCTCCGCCCACAATTCCCTTTGACAGCATCGCCATCAAGCCGGCCTGGGGCGCGGGCAGGGCATTGCTGCCGAAGTGATATGCCTTATCGAGGTATGCCAGCGGAACGAACAGTACCAGGGACGCCACAACGACGCCGAACAGGTCGCCAATTTGCATCTTCGCCGGAGTACCGCCCAGGATGTGGCCAACCTTCAAATCCTGCAGCATCTCTCCAGCCACAGCCGATGAAACACAGACCACCGCCGCGACCCCCAGTACCGCCGCCACTCCTCCCTTGCCTGACACTCCCAGGGCTACCATCAGCAGGGCCGCAATGACCAGCGTGCACAGCGTGAGTCCAGAGACAGGGTTATTCGAAGAACCGATCATGCCCACCAGATTCCCCGACACTGCGGCAAAGAAGAATCCCACAATCACCATGACCAATGCGGCCACCAGGGCGCCAGACAGTATCTTGGAGCCAGAAAGCCCGCCGGCGCCGCTCAAAAAGTAGTAGTAGAGAATGATCATGGCCAGAAACACGACCGCGATTCCCGCAAATACCGCTTTCGAGGGCAGATCGCGATCCGTGCGGTTGGTCGCCGTGTGCGCCGCCGCCGACTTTTTCAAATCCGATATTGCGCGTCCCATCCCCACACCAAGCTGCTTGCGCATTCTGAACAGCGTGTAGGTCGCACCCACCAGCATTCCCCCCACTGCAATCGGACGGACGATGGAGTAATAGATCGCGCCCGCCAGGAGCGGCCAGGAGAGGGGCTGTCCATCCGGTTGCGCCGCCTGAATGTAGGGGCCGACCGTGAAGGTGAGCAGCGGGACAAGCAAGCCCCAGGCCAGAACGCCTCCCGCAAAGTTCAGTGCCGCCAGGCGGGGGCCGATGATGTAGCCCACACCGAGATACGCGGGGCTCACGTCCGGTCCCGTGAACAAAGTAGTGCCGCCCGTCACTGTGGTAGTAACGTTGGGATTGGTGCCGGTGCGCAGGAGCAGTTTCTTGCCCAGCGCGCTGATGCTGACGGGAAAGGTATTGCTTGGAGAAAATACGTTGACGGCGCCCAGAAGATACATCAAGCCGCCGAAACCCATGTTGGCAAAGAGAATCTTGGCGGCCTTGGCACCCTGCTGCCCGGCTTTGTGAATCTCAGAAGCTGCGACTGACTCGGGGTAGGGAAGTTCCGGGTCTTCGACCATCACGCGGCGGAGCAGAGTGACAAACAGAATTCCCAGCGTTCCGCCAATCACCATCAGCGCGACTGACTTCCAGTATTGCTGAGCGGTCAGGCCGGGCCACAACTCGGCCATCACAAACGCCGGAATCGTGAAGACCGCACCCGCGGCCACCGACTCTCCGATCGAGCCCACCGTGCGCGCGATATTCTCTTCCAGCAGGGATCCTTTCATCAGCCGCAACAGCGCCATGCCGATCACGGCGGCGGGGTAGGTTGCCGCAATCGTCATACCGGCCTTCAATCCAAGATAGGCGTTTGCCGAGCCCAGAATGGCGGTCATCACCAGGCCGATGAGAAGGGCCCGGAAGGTGAATTCCTTCATCTCCATGGTCTCGGGCACATAGGGCGTGTGTTTCTTGCGGCGTTCGGCGATGACGGGGGTGCTCATAAATGAATCCTTTGCGAGCCAGGATGGAAAGCGTTGCCGATTAAATGACACAAAACAGCAGAACGGCGCACGTTAGCACGCGGCGAGGGCGCGTGACAAGTACGGGCCGCACCTGTGTAGAGTTCGTTAGAAATGTCCCCTGGCGTGGAGGCAGGGAGGCTCATTGCAACCCCTCCAATCCGACTGCCAGAGATGAACCGGCTTAGACCGGTTCGGGCTGGAGATTTACTGGCTATGAAGCTACAGAAAGGCAGTCGTAACTCCCGCGTGATGCCCACTTGATACGGGCGGCCTCAGTCAAAACACACAGTTCAGCTTCATCCCGCTCCTGATGTACAATAGTCCACAATCTGTTCTTCCGCCTCTTCGTCGTTAAGTTCTTCTGAGGTGCAAAGCCTATGACTGATTCCCTCGATTCCTGGTTTACGCAGCCCTATCTGTGCCGGGATTGCGGCAGCGACGTAGGTTTCCGCTCGCGCCGCAGGACTTTTACCGAGCGTTACGTGCTTCCCTTGCTTCTTCTGCAGCCCGTGCGCTGCGGAGAATGTTTCCGAAGGGATTACCGGTTGATCTTTACCCCGGTGCGCGAGCGTTCCACGGAGATTGCCCGGATTACGCCGATCAAGGCGGTGGCCACCTCCAAGCAGAACGTTGCTTAGGCATACCGGTACCGCTATACTGAAGAAGCTCAGAGAAGGTTGGCAGCGGGCACGGTTCTGTGTCCGCGAGGTCATGAGGAGGCAGTCTTCAGCAGTAGTGAGGACCGAATCCGGGCTGGCAGCATCGCAGGAGCTGGGCCTGCTATTGTTTCGCGGGACTTTTTTTCTCAGCCCGCAGCCGCTTGGGTCCGTTGTGCCGCCGAAGGTCTTTTCTCGGTTTTGTTCCCTTCCGATTGCCGCATCTGCGGCTTACCGCTGCTGAACGTCTCTCGTCTCCCGGTGTGCCCGGACTGTCTGACCAACATCCATCCGATTCCTGGGAACGTGTGTTCAATCTGTGGTGAAGCAGTCCTCTCCGCGTACGCGCAATGCGATGAGGATGGCCTCAGACGGTGTCCCACATGCCGGCGTGTCAAGCATACGTTTCATCGCGCAGTTTCTTACGGGAGTTATGACGCAGGGCTGCGCGAACTTATCCATATGCTGAAGTACGACGGCGTGCGCCCCGCCGCGACTGAACTGGGACGGCGGCTGGCGGAAACGCTGGTTTCGCTGGAACCCTCGCTGCAGCAGCCGGTTGTGCTCCTCATTCCGGTGCCGCTGTACAAAGGGAAGCGGCGAGAGCGTGGATTCAACCAGGCAGAACTGATTGCGCGCGCAGCCTTGAAGGCGTGCCCCGTCGAAAAGCGCTTTCAATTGGCCTCCAACACCCTGTGGCGGGTGCGCGATACGCACTCCCAGATCGGATTAACCAGCCACCAGCGCCGCGAAAATCTGCGCGGCGCCTTTGCCGTATCCGCTTCCCAGGAAATCCTTGGGCGCGAAGTGCTTCTCGTCGACGACGTGTATACCACGGGAACGACGGTATCGGAGTGCGCCCGCGTGTTAGTCAAGGCGGGAGCCCGCCGGGTGTGGGTTGCGACCGTGGCGCGAACTCTCAAATTGGCATCTAAGCAGGAAGAATTGCAGGGTTTTAAGGATCCGGACTTCAAGGTTCCAGAGAGCAGTGAAGCCTTGAAAGTTTGAAACCTATGTCTCGACGGATGGAACACGACCCGGGATCCCGGCATGCCGCCGGCCTGTTCTCGCCGGCGGCAGCTCCTCATCGCTCCAGCGACGGCCACGCTCTGCTGGCGCCCGTGCTGGTGCTCAATGCATCCTACGAACCCATCAATGTCTGTGCAGCGCGCCGCGCATTGGTCTTGGTGTTGAAGGGCGTCGCCATGACCGAGGAAGAGAATGGGCATTTTCTGCACTCGGCGCGAGTCGCCATGCGGCTGCCATCAGTGATTCGCCTGCTGGAATACCGCCGTATCCCGCATCAGAGTCGTGCGCTTTCGCGGAAAAATATCCTGCTGCGCGATCGCAACACCTGCCAGTACTGTGCGGCGGTTCTGCCCTCAAGCGAACTGACGCTGGATCACGTGATTCCGCGTTCGCGCGGCGGATCGTCCACCTGGGAGAACCTGGTGGCCTGCTGCCATCCCTGCAACCGGCGGAAGGGGAATCAGTCGCCCAGCGAAGCGGGAATGAAGTTAATGCGCGAGCCGCGCGCCTTCAATCTCCACACCAGTCGCCACATCATGCGCCTCATGGGGCGCTCCGACGATAAGTGGCGGAAGTATCTCTTCTACTGACAACCAGGTTTCAAAGTGCCACGCCGTCTTCCGGTTGGCGGGGAACACCTCGAAATCTTCAAACTTACTGCGGCTTCTTGTCATCCGGAGGCGGCGGATTCTGCGGCTTCTGATCGCCCTTCGGAATTTCCTTGCCTTCGTACAGGATCTTCACATTCGACCCAAACCGCTTGTAGTCCTGGTACTTCACGATCTCTTTGATGTGCACGTCCTGCATTTTGAAATGCAGTTCGTCGTCCGCCTTGGTATAGACCGGAAACCAGAACTGGCCGTCGATCTGTTGCCGCCAGGTGGTGAACTTGGGGAATAGATTCTCCTGGTCGCCGCGCTTATTCCGGATGTCGGGAACGGTTTTGCCGTAGGTCTTGACGATCTGAAAGTCATGATCGTCGACCCAGACTCGTCCCTGAAAATACCGCTTCTTACCTTCAATCTTTTTGGGGGCGATATCGAATACGTAGCAGTGCAACTCGTCTTCCTGCTGCTGCCCGACGTAGAGAATATTGTATTCCGGCAAATCTTCCGTGGTCAGGACGAAGGGCAGCTTGTGCCGGATGTCCTCCATGTCTTCCTGCGACATGTAAATTTTCTGCAGGCTGGATTGCGGCGCAAACACGACGTTTTCGATGCGCTTACCCTTGTCGTCGAACAGCACGTCGAACACTTCATGATATTCGCCGTCTACGGTATCGCCCTCGAGGGTCTGGACCTTCACGTCCTGGCGGTAGGTGTATTGCTCGCGCGCTTTGGCGAATTCGGTTTCCTTCGCGGCGAAGCGCTTGATGATCTCTTCCGGCGTGACACCCTGTGGAGGAATGTTTTCCAGAGGGCCCTCCTGGGCAGATGCGGGCACAGCCACGCCTGCGCAGGCCAGCAGCGTCAGGCAGAGCAGCAGACGGCAGAATGACTTCATGGATCTAGTGTATCGAATTCCTGAGGGGCGTACGTGCCTGCGAGGGGCATCGCGGGGGCATCGAACAATTTGCGGTAAAAGCGGGCAGACACCGCGGCGACCCCGCCCTCCGGCCCCTCTCCGCTCAGTGAGGTCGGAGGGAAGGGCGCTGCAGTTCTGCCGCATACTTGGATGCCTCGATGTATAAGAGGTTGCCGTGCATAGGTAAGCTTTCCAAGGGGTAAAACGAAAATTTTCCCCGGTTTTCGCAAAAGCCGCCGTCAGGGATGACCCCGCTTTATGCGGTAAACGATGGATCGGAGTTTTGGCGCCTCCCGGTTTTGAAACCTGCTCCCGGTCTTGAAACCCTCAAACTGGGAACTCTCAACTTTTTGCTACACTCATCGGTCCGCACGGAGGTACCTTCATGCGCTGTCCTCTTCTGGTTCTTCTTCTTTGTACTTTCAGCGTTTCAGCGTTCAGTCAAGCCAGACATCCTTTTACCTTCGAAGACATGATGAAGCTGAAGCGGGTGGGCGAGCCCGAGGTCTCCCCTGACGGGAAGTGGGTCATCTTCAGCGCGGTGGATGTCGATCTCGAAGCCAATACCAAGACCCCGCACATCTGGATTGTTCCGGCCAGCGGCGGTCCGGAACGCCAGATCGTTGCCGGCCAGGATGCGGACCGTCCGCGCTGGGCGCCGGACGGCAAGCGCTTCGCGTTTCTTTCCACGAAAGAAGGGGGCTCGCAGGTCTGGATGGCAGAATTCGACCGCGCTGCCGGGGCGGTGACCGGCATTCACAAGCTCACCTCCATTGCAACCGAAGCGGGCGGAGAATTGTGGTCGCCGGACGGTAAAACGATTCTGTTTACCTCCGATGTTTATCCCGAATGCGATTCCGACGCCCGCGGTTCGGCCAAATGCAATCAGGCAAAACTGGCCGACGCAGACAAGTCCAAAGTGAACGCTCTGATCTTCGATCATCTGCTGTATCGCCATTGGAACGCGTTCAAGGAGGGCAAGCGCACCCACATCTTTGTGGTTCCCGTGGACGCCTGTGCGGGGCCAACGGATGGCGGCTGCCCCTACTCAGACCTGACCCCCGGCGACCACGATGCACCCGTGTTCTCTTTGGGCGGGCAGGATAATTACGCGTTCTCTCCCGACGGCAAAGAGATTTGTTATGCGTCGAATCACGACAAGATCGAGGCTGCTTCTACCAACAGCGACTTGTGGATCGTCCCGGTTAATGTAGGGGCGGACGCCTCGTCCGCCCAGGCATTGGCACAGGCGAAGAACATCACCGCAGACAATCCCGCCAGCGATTCGACGCCCCTCTATTCGCCCGATGGCCGCTACATTGCCTACCGCGCCCAGCAGCGTCCGGGATACGAGAGCGACCGCTTCCGCCTCATGCTCTACGACCGCAAGACCGGCGAGAAGAGGAATCTGACGGAAGACTTTGATCATTGGGTGGGAACTTTTGCCTGGGCGCCGGATTCCAAGACGATCTATTTCAGCGCAGAGCACCTGCGCCATTCGCTGATTTATGCCGTCAGCACGCTGGGACCTCCCTCAAGACGAGCCCTGGTGGGAGGGTTTGACGACGACATCGCGGTCGCGCCAGACGGCAAGAAGCTGCTGTTCACTCGCATGTCGCTCAAGGCTCCGACCGAAATCTATGCCGCCGACGCCACAGTCGCGGGCTGTCCAGCCCGAACCGGCGGTGTCGACGAAGGAAAGACAGACTGCACTTTGAGCAAGGATTGGGCACTGACGCATGTGAACGATGCCTTGCTCGCGCAAGTGAGCATGTCGGATGGCGAGCCCTTTTCATTCACTGGCGCGCACGGCGACTGGGTCGAGGGGACACTGGTCAAGCCGCCGAACTTTGACGCGGCCAGGAAGTATCCCGTGAAGTTCCTTATCCACGGCGGGCCCCAAGGGGCCTGGGGAGACGACTGGAGCTACCGCTGGAATCCCGAACTGTTCGCGGCCGATGGTTATGTGGTCATCATGATCAACTTCCACGGTTCCACCGGATACGGCCAGAAATTCATCGACGCGATCAATGGCGACTGGGGCGGTGCTCCCTACGAAGACCTGATGACGGGACTGGACTACGCCGAGAAAACCTACCCGTTCATCGACAAGAGCCGTGAATGCGCCCTGGGCGCCAGTTATGGGGGATACATGGTCAACTGGATCCTCGGCCATACTGACCGCTTCAAGTGCCTGGTATCGCATGACGGCATGTTCAACGCCGAGTCGGCCTGGGGATCGACCGAAGAACTCTGGTTCAACAACTGGGAGTTCAAAGGCACTCCCTACGACAATCGTGAACTGTACCAGAAGTGGTCGCCGCACCAATACGCGAAGAACTTCAGAACGCCCACGCTGGTCGTCCACGGGCAGAAGGATTACCGACTGGACGTAAGCGAGGGCTTTCAGCTTTTCACAACCCTGCAGATGGACGGCGTGCCTTCCCGGATGTTGTACTTCCCCGATGAAGGCCACTGGGTGCTGAAGCCGCAGAATTCTCGTCTTTGGTACAAAACGGTGAACGACTGGGTCGACCAGTGGGCAGGAAAGTAGGAGCACGGGGGGCTTGCGCCTGGCATGCTCCTGTGACTTCCTTAGCGCCCCCCGGTTCCTCTCCACAGCGGCCGCCTTACGGGTTTGAACACGGGAACTGCGGCTGTGGGTTGAGCGGAGGTAGCGCCCCGGGGACTGGGCAAGACTCGCAGCGGGACATCGAGCCATGCGTTGGCTCCTGCGGTTACCAGGACATCAACCTCGAGCGGGGGGCTAAAGCCGGCGCTCGACGGCAGCATATTAGCCAGTCCGTTGGTGTCTGTGACCGTGCTGCCCTGACTCACTTTCAGGATTACGGGCATCGCCGGATTGCCGGCATTCGTTTCTCCGTCGCCGGTGTTCGGAGATGTTCCTCCGCGGCGTAAGACCGTCGTCTGGATAAGAACAGGAGCGGAGATCACTGGGTTGGCGGGCGTTGCGAAATCGGTCACCCTCACGCTGACGGTTTGGAACGCCGCGCCTGTGGATACCTGGTTTAGCCCGGCGACGGGCTCCAGTCTCTGTTGCGAGAGCGGCACCGCGTTGGCGCGAAAGATTGCGCAGGGCGCATTGTTGGGCGCAACGCAGGCGCTTACCCTTATCTCCGCCGTGATTTGAGCAACAGATAGATTAACGGTTGCATACCCGCTGGAGTTGGTGCGCGCGCTCCCCGCGCTCAAATTTCCAGAGCCGCTCATGATGTCGAAATTGATTTGGACGCCATTGCGCGGAACGCCATTGCTGACCGCGCGGGCGGTGAGGGGAAGACTCGGGCTCGTGCCTTGCGAGATCCAGAGATACGGCGTCAGTGCCGCCACGTCGGAAGAGGACTGAATGGCATTTACGGTGGCGGTGACAGATTTCGCCGGCGAGTAAACCCCCGGAGCCAGGGTGGCGGTAACGGTGGCAGCGCCGGCGGCCGGGGGGGTGAGCCAGGTTGTCGCGCTCCCACTTTGATCCGTGGTTGCGGAACAGGATCCTGCACCGCCGCAAGCCGAAAGCTGCAAGCCATTCGTGGTCGTCCATCCCACGCTTGCGCCGGCAACCGGAGTGAGTCCGTCGGCGGCAACCACGCGCACCGTGACCGGTTTGGCAGCTTGGGTCCCCGCCGGGGTCTGGGGGTTTCCCGCATAGATCAGGACGATATCGTCGCTGGCGGCGGCCCCGTAAGTCAGGGCCTCAGTCATGGTGGTGGAGGCGCCGCTGGCGGCATCGGTCAGGGTGATGGTCTGCGCGCCGTCGGAGCGAGCGGGAGCTGAGAGCATGATCTCCGTCGCATTCACGCTCAACTGGCTTACCGCTGTGGCGCCAATCTTTGCTGCGAGCCCTCGCGAGAAGCCTATGCCCTTCACGGTTATGGCGCCGCCGCCAATGCTGACCCGGGGCGGCGTTACGCTGTCTCCATAGAGAACTCGTCCGTGGTAGCGGAAGTCAGGGCGCCCATCGCCCCGTAGATCAGAGATCCCGATCAGGAAATTCCCGGATTGAAGAACCTCAGCATCCAGCCTAGTGGTGGCGGGAAAGACCGAGTTGAAGGGCGATGGAGTGAAGGCTGGTGAGCGGGTGCCTTCCGGATCGGTAGCGGCCCACATGCCGATTACAGGCTGCGCCTTCAGCAACGTGGTCCGGCTTGACTCGTCGAGCGCCGTTGCAACGATCGACAGCGTGCGATTCGCCTGTACGGGAAGCAGAAAGTAGTCCACGGCTCCGTGCCGAAGAGACGAGATCCAGTCACCCGCCGGAGGAAATCCCGCAGGAGAGGTCCAGGAGGAGGATCCTTCCCGCAAAGGTTGCGACGAACTGCTCATGAGAATGTCCTGCTGCACCTCGCCGCCGGCTGAGACTGTGACCGTGATGGGCTGAAACGAGCCCGAGGGTGAAACAGGACCTGGAGAGTACGGGCCCACGCCGGATGACCACACAGAATCGAGCGCCTCGACAGCCAGTTGGTATTGCGCGCTGATTCCGTTCGGGACCTCGAGGCCGGACACATCGAAGAATGATTCGAGTGACTGGTCATCGGATCCCCACTGGGCCAGAGGATCTCCCAGCCCGTTGTCCGTCCCCGTAATGGGATTCCCCTGGTTTCCGGAGAACAGAAACCCCGACACCGAGCTTGCGGCGTAACGGCGCGAGGGCTGTCCGGTGGAGGGATCAATCCAGCGGGCAACTACGTTGACCCCCTGCATCGGCTGGGTACGGGCACCGTGACTGTCCGTGAACCACACCGAGCCATGGATGCGCCCGGTAGTCGCAGAGAAGAGCTGTTTGCCGGGGAATGCTGCCTGGTTCAGCGACGTGACCGGATAAAGCCGCGAAATAGCCACGGCATCATCCATCGAGAGTTGGTAAGGATTGGGATAACACAACGTGATAGGAACGCAGTTCCAGAGGTCAAAGAAATGCATCACGGGGAATCCGGCATAATCATCGGCAGTAGCTGGCGGCGACCCGGTCTGCACATTGAGATTCAGTTGGGACCAGCCGACGCCGAGCACGCTTCCCACCGTGCGCACCAGCCGATATTGAATGTCGGTAAGTTGGGAAGGCTGTAGCGCGCACTGGCCGTTGATCACGATGAGGGCGTGCTGATAGCTGGCGAGCGACCCGAAGTTGTCGTGTCCTCCGAAGACTGCATTGTAGAAGCATTGGCTGACATCGCCGGCGCCCGTGCCGAGAAGAGCATTGGTTACCGCTCCGTCGTAATCGTAGACCACTCCAACGGGCGTGCCGGTCGCGCTCGGTTGAATGTCGAAGGGGATGGAGATTGTGCCATCGGAATTGCGGGTCACATTGGCCGCGCTGATATTTTCCGCGAGACTGCCGCCGTTCGCAGTGGTGAGAGCGGCGGTTCGGACGCCAGTCCACTGGCTGAAAGCGCCAGCCACCAGATTATTGGCGGCGGAATTTGTCAGGATCGGGCTCAGATTGCCCTGGTCGGTGTAATAGGTGACCGCGCCCTGGCTCCAGGTGAGCGGCTGGCCAGTTACGCTGGCGTCGAAATTGGCCGTACCGGCGACATCCTTGGGGCCGCCGGCGCTGGAGGTGACGGCGACGAGAATCATAATTCCCGCCGCGAAGGCCAGCCTGAAGAGGAACGGGCTGATAGTCGATGCCACGCCGGTTTTCATGGTCACCTCCTGCTCATTCCTCCTCACTGGCCTGCTTCACCGCCAAGGCGAAGTCGCTGAAACGAAGGCGCGACCTCCCACCGAGGACGGGATGTGTTCGAAATGCGGCTGTGTGTTGCGCGGAAAGAAGTACATTCCCGTGGGTATCCAGGGCGAACCGGCCCGTAGCTCCAGCTACGGCACTGGTAAGGCCCAACCTACTGGGGGGATAGAGAAAGACGAAGACGCGTTCCCCTACGCGGTAGCGCTGACCGCTGGACCAGAGGCCGATCCATTCCGAGAGAGTGAAGGATCTGCCCGGGGTAGCGCCGCGGATCGCGCTTTCGACGTGAAAAGTGACTGAGACAGTTTCTACAGACTGGCCGTTGCGGGCGGGATGGCGCTGAATCCCGATGACCGTGCCGGTGAAGATGGCGCCGGCGGCTCGAACCATCTGGGAGAACCGGGACGTTGGCAATGAACTGCGGGGAAAACGGCGAATTGTTCCACCCTCGCGGCGCGCTGGCCCGATGCCCGGATTCCGCTCCCCCAAACCACGCACTGCAGCCCGCTGAGAGGGAGCAACCCCGGCGGAGCGCTGCCCTGAGGCAATTGGCGCGAGAAGGACGCACCAGGCGGCGAGCAGAAAGAGAAGACTTCTCCCTAACACGGGGAGACCTCAAGGATGTGACATCTGCTCGGAGGGTTACCGGGGAAACGGGCCAGCCTATTCCCGGCAGGAATGAAATGCAGTGACGAATGTCACAATGGCCTGTGGATTCCGCTCCATCTGCTTCGCGATCAGGTGGCTACAGCTCAGAAATTCCATTCCCCATGTACGATTCTGTGGACATGGTATCGACTAAGCCGCGCCGACGAACTCCTGCGCCCGAATAGGAAATTTTGTCAGAGTTTCCACGCGCGCCCCGTATTTCCCCAGGGTGTTTTCCACTACGCAAAAATCGAAGCCCGGAATGATGACGTCGTGCCAGCGATCGCCAATTCCACGCAGCGCCACATCCAACATGGTCACGATCTGCCGGCCCAGAGGTTCGTGACTGTCGAGAGTGATGGCCCCAAAGAATTCCTGGCATTCGGTATAGCCCGAGTTGTGCGTTCCCGTGTAGGGCTTCTGCTGGGCGAGATCGATGTTCTTGCCAATGCGCCGGGAGATTTCCTCCGAGCGGCCAGCGAAGAAATCGACTAAAGACTTTTCCTGCAGGCGCGCGGGCAGATTCTTGGCGGCGACCTCGCGGTACCAGCGCTCGCCCACCGCGTATCCTTCCTCGACCAGATCGAACCAGTATTGCTGGTCGGCGGTGACCTTCTTTGGCGAATCAACCGCGATCACGGACCTGCGCAGGCACGCGGTCAAGCCGTCGCGTTTGGGTGCGACGCCCAGATGGACCCAGTCGCCTTCGTGGATGCGGCGGTTCAGAGCGGGCCCAATCAGGGTGCGGTTCGCCGTATTCGCTCCTACCATGATCTGAAAGCCGTCCCGCTCAGAGCCCAGCATCCGTCCCACCCACGCGCCCCAGGCGGCAACTTCGGTCTCGAGCCGTCCCGGGCGCAGAACCGCGAGCATGGCGCGCATCATAGCGTCGGCAATAACGCAGGCATCACCGATCAGCCGCATTTCGATGTCGCTCTTCTCGTACTTCACGCGATAGTAGAGTTCCTGGGCGTCCACTACGCCGTCCTGGCCGTACAGATTCTGCAGATAATCGACCAGGCCTGCGGGGATCACCTGGCGTGGCGTGAGCAAGGCGATGTGGTCCACTGGTTTCCCGGCCGCGGCCAGGATCACGTCTTCCAAGCGCTCGGCGCGGATGGGATATTTTTCGTCGGCTAACTGCAGCAGTTCGACCTTGTGCACCTCGGCGCCGGCGCGGCCGGCTAGCTGTTCGGCAACGTAGCCTCCTTCCAGGCCTGCGACCACGTGGAACCCGTTGGGGCCGATCACCCCCGCGACTTGTTCGATCGAAACATTGGTGTTCCCGCCGAGATAGGGGACGTCCCCGGCATAGTGCTCATCCGAAAACACCAGGCCAACGGTGTGGCCATGTGCCTGCAATGCCTGGTTGGTGCGGCGTACGCGCGCCTGGAATTCTTCCAGCGGCGCCATGTAGTCGCGATCAATAGCAGGCGTCTCCTGCAACGTGCGCAAAACCTTTTCCAGGTCCTGCCGGTGTCCTTCTGCAGTGGGAGTGCTCATGGATAAGGGCCCTTGGTTCAAGCTTTTCCGGCTAATCTGCCGGATGATTCATGGCTGCGTTTTCGCGAATGTATGATTCACATTCCAGCCTTGGACTTCTACCAGGGGAGGCCTCGCGCTCCGGCTGGCGGTGTGGTAGGTGGCGGTGACTTGGCGTGTCTCGCCAGGCAATAGGGCGAAATAGTTATCCTGCCACAGCACAGGCAGAATCTCATTATCGGTTTCCCCTTCCCGGCTGACCCGGTTGTCCGACGGGCGATTAACCTTCAAACGTACGGCGAAGGCCAGGCTGGAACTGGGATTGTGAAGGGTTACAGTAGTCGAGTCCTCGTCCCCGATTTTGCGAGATTGAGCGGTAGCTTCCAGGTTGATTCGGGGAAGAGTGTTGAGCGCTGTGTAATTTGCGAACTCTTTCGTAGGAGTCCAGGTCGAAATGTCGTATTGGCCGCTCGTGTCCTCCTCTTCCCGGCCCCAGTCCAGGGTTTCTTGCTTGCTGGAAAGCCAGTAAAAGTTTCTGCTCTGAACCTGTCCGGATGATTCAAGGCTGAGGGCCACGAAATAGGTGGCGCTCAGCCCCGAGATCGCCGGCAGCGTGAACACTCTGGTACTGCTGTCCGGATCGACGGTGATGTCCGCCTCTTTCGAGAACTTCTCCGCCATATCAAGGTTGTACACGTTGGCCTTGACCTTAAGGTTCGGGAATGTCCGGTAATACGAATTCACGACCACAATGGAGCGGTCGTCATAGGAGTACTGCACGTGCAGCGGTTCGCAGGCGCGCTTCACGCCGAAATACGATCCGCCGGGACGCAGATACCAGTCATACATGTGCCAGATCATGCTGGGCCAGGCATTATTCAGCATCCATTGAATGATTCCAGTGGAGGTGTACTTGTTGCGTCCGTAAGCTTCCATCATCGCGCGATGGGCTTCGTAAGCCTGTACCTGGGATTTCATGGCGAATTCCTGCACCGATTTCGATTCGCCGTATCGCTTCTCCAGGGCTTCGGTGAAAACATTCAGCGTGTGTGACATTCCCCCGGCATGGTATTCCCAGACGGAATCAATCGGCCAAAGGTGGTCCGGCGGAAGCATCTGGCGCAGGCTTTCGAGGGGCGGAATCGCCGGGCCGGGGCTGGTCTCTGTGTTGAAGCCGAAGGCGCCGCCATGGCGCGTGTCCACGTACCAGAACGATGGCGCTACGTATTCATACGGCCCGGTCATCTTGACGCCGCTGGGCCCCACGGTTGTATTTCGGGCTCCTGCGGAGGAGATGGAAGGATTTGGCCAATCCACATCTTTCATGATCTGCAGATATAGATTTTCGACTCGGGGAGGCGGGGCGAAGTCGCTGCCATACAGCCACGCGATCACGGAGGGATGACGTTCCAGGCGGCGCAGTTGATCGCGTAGCGAATCGCCGGCGATCCGCTCATTCTCTTTGTCCCAGGCGGGCCAATTTTCCCACTGATCACAACAACACCAGCCCGGCAGCACGAGAATCCCCTTGCGGTCGGCAAGGTCAAAGAAGTGATCGTTCTCGATCTTGCCCTCGAGGCGCACCGCATTCAGGTTCAGATCGCGCACGTAGTTCAGCTCCGCCTCCTGCCGCTCGGGCGAGGAGCGCAGCATCATGTCAAAGCTGTAGCCTGCTCCTCGAATCAGGATGTTCTTCCCGTTAATCTGAAAGACCCGGTGCGCCTTGCCGTCGAGGGTCGAGGTGACCTGGCGTATGCCAAAATCGATGTGAGCGGAATCCGACACCTCTCCCTGCACCTCAACGGCAAGATCGAGGGGATACATGTCCTGCTTCCCGACTTGTGCCGGCCACCACAGGCGGGGATTTGAGAGTTTAAGCGCAGGCACCTTTTCAGGCGTAAGGCGAACCACCTGAGTTTCCTTCGGTCCCAGGCGCACCGATTGCTGGAACGAAATGTCCTCGATTCGTCCCTTCAGTACTCCTTCGACTGGACGGTCCGTTGCGTTGCTGAGTTCCGCCCGCACGGTTAGCTGCGCTTCCGTGGCAGCGGGCAGATTTAACGTGGTCAGCACGGCGGGATACCGTAGAGTCACCGGGCCCGTCGCCGACAGGTGAACATCCCGCCAGATACCCATTTCCTTGTCGGGAGGCATGGGAGCCCAGTCCACGAGCGTGATCGCCAGATCGCGCGGATAGGGAGGAAACACTTCCACCGCGAGGGAATTCATCTCCCCGAGCTTCACGGCAGCGGTGACATCGAACTGGAACACACGCCACGTGCCGGCCAACTCCTCTGAGGTGGCAATCTGAACGCCATTCATCCAGACATTCGCCTTGTAGTTAATGCCCTCGAATCCCAGCCAGATCGTTTTGCCCCTGTATTCGGCAGGGAGCCTGAATTCCGTGCGATACCACCAGGAGTGCCGGAACGGGCTGGCGGGCGGCATCATGATGTTGGAAAAATCTTCGAAGATGGGATACGTCGTGCCCGGAATGGAGCGCAGGTTCATTCCCACGTAAGGGCTGGGATAGACCTTGTCCTCCACCAGCGCGCTCAGAACCGTCGCCGGAAGAGTCGCGGGATACCAGCCGCTTGTGGGAAATCCAACGCTCGAGATCGCCGCGCCGTCAGTGCGCAAATCGGCGGACGATTGGATGAACCAGTTCTCCCGTAGAAGCAAATCCGCTTTGCCGCTGACATCAGCGCCGAACGCCGGACAGATTAGTGCGAGGAGGGTGAAAAAGAGCAAGCATGAAACCCGTGCCATGAAGGACTCTCCCGGGACACAAAAGCGACCCCACATTCTATTCCTCGGTAGCGAAACACGTAGCGCCGGACGCATTCGTCCGGCAGGGGTTGGGGTTTCTGGCTCTGAACGCGCCGCGGGCGCACGAATGCGTCCGCCGCTAGGCAACACGGAAGAACGGCAGAAGAATCTAGCGGGCGTGCGCTATAATCGCGCGCACCATGGCACTCACTCCGGGAACAAGGCTGGGGCCCTACGAGATTGCATCGTCGATTGGCGCCGGCGGCATGGGCGAGGTGTATCGCGCCCGCGACACGCGTTTGAACCGGGATGTGGCCATCAAGATCCTGCCTGCATCGTTCTCCGCCGATCCTGACCGTTTGCAACGTTTTGCCCAGGAATCGAGGGCGGCCGCCGCGCTGAACCATCCCAACATCCTTTCGATCTACGACATCGGCGAGGACCGCGGGGCCCCCTACGTGGTCTCCGAGTTGCTTGAAGGAGAGTCTCTGCGCGAGCGCTTGCGTGGCGGGCCCCTCTCCTCGCGCAAGGCGCTCGACTACGCCCAGCAAATTGCAAAAGGATTGGCCGCGGCGCACGACAGGGGAATCGTTCACCGCGATCTGAAACCGGAGAATCTGTTCATCACCAGCGACGGGCGGGCCAAGATTCTCGACTTCGGGCTGGCGAAGTTTACCCATCCGGAAGCCGGTCTTTCCGAGGACGCGCCCACGATGCAGGTCGCGACCGAAGCAGGAACGGTGATGGGCACCGTCGGCTACATGTCACCCGAGCAGGTGCGCGGCAAACCCACCGATGCGCGTTCCGATATCTTTTCCTTTGGCGCCATTCTGTACGAGATGCTTTCGGCAAAAAGAGCCTTTCACGGCGACTCTGCCGCGGACACGATGAGCGCCATCCTGAAGGAAGAACCCGCCGATCTGAGCGAGACCAACCGCAATGTCTCACCTGCTCTGGAACGCATCGTGCGGCATTGCCTGGAAAAAAATCCGGCGGAGCGCTTTCAGTCGGCGAGCGATGTGGCGTTTAATCTCGAAGCCCTGACGGAGATTTCGACTTCCAGTCGGGCCGGCCTTCAGGCGGTGGCGGACAAGAAATCACGCCCTTGGCTTATCCCTGTGGCCGCGGCAGTCTTGATGGTGGCATCCTGGGCTGGAATTTATCGCTTTGCCGCGCGCGGCGCGGTGCGGGCGAATCCAACGTTTCACGAAGTGACTTTCCGCAATGGCATCATCTGGGACGCCCGCTTCGCGCCAGATGGTCAAACCATCGTTTACGGTGCGGCCTGGGATGGGGCTACCCAGGAAATCTTCTCTTCCCGCTTCGACAGCACGGATTCCCGAAGCGTGGGACTGCCAAATTCGCAGATTCTGTCCATTTCCTCGAAGGGAGAAATGGCGGTATCGTTGCACCCGGTTAATTCCGGCCCCTTCGCACAAGCCGGCACGCTGGCTCGCGTTCCGTTAGCAGGAGGGGCGCCGCGGGAAGTGGTGGATAACGTCTTCTGGGCGGACTGGACGCCCGACGGGCAGTCGCTCGCGGTAATCCGTCCAGGTCCGAACGGCGGCGGGCAACTGGAGTTTCCCGCAGGCAATTTGATTTATTCGCCGAAGGGCTGGGTCAGCCACGTGCGGTTTTCGCCTGACGGCGCGTTCCTTGCGATCGGCGACCATGTTCCCGGGGGCGACGATGGCCGGGTTGTCATCCTTGATGCAAAGGGGAACTCCAAGGCCAGTTCTTCGTTTTACTCCAGCGTGGAAGGGCTCGCTTGGGCTCCCGGTGGCAGGGAAGTGTGGTTTTCGGCGGTGCCTGCGGGGGCGGCGCGTGCCATCTATGCTCTGGACCTTGCCGGCAAGGAGCGGCTCATCTATCGTGCTCCGGGCGGTTTGACCATCCACGATGTCAGCCGCTCGGGCATGGTTCTACTCACGGCTGATAAGGCTCGGGTCAGCATCTCTGCCCTGCCGCCCGGCGAAACCCGCGAACGCAGTTTGTCCTGGTTCGACTGGTCTCTGCTCCTGGATATGTCTGCCGACGGCAAGACCATACTCTTTTCTGAAACGGGCGAGGCTGTGGGGGCCAACTACAGCGTCTTCCTGCGGAAGACGGACGGCTCGCCAGCTGTACGGTTAGGCGAAGGAGGATTCGGCGCGCTTTCACCCGACGGCAATTGGGTGATCACAGCCGTCGGCTCACCCGCAAAGCTGGTCTTGCTTCCCACCGGAGTCGGCGAGCCCAGGCAGCTCACGGACGACAAGATCGACCATTTCAATTTTGCCTGGTTACCGGACAGCAAATCAATCATCTACGCTGCCGCCGAGTCCGGCCACGCAGCCCGCTCCTACCTGCTCGATACCCAGGGCGGTACGCCGCGCCCCATCACGCCCGAAGGCACGATTGGCTTTCTGCCGACTCCGGATGGCAAGTTTGTTCTGGCCGTCGATGCGAAACGCGTGCGCTGGCTGTACCCAATCGCCGGCGGAGAGCCGGCAAAGCTCAACTTCGTTCCCAATCCGGGGGAGCGCATCATGGGATTCTTCGATAGCGGAAAAAGCCTGCTGGTGCGCACCACCAATCTTCCTGTGAAGATCACCCGCGTTGACATCGCAACGGGAAGACGCGAACCTTTCAAGGAAATCATGCCTGCGGATTCCGCCGGGGTACAGTCCATTCCAACCCTCCGCTTCAGCGCGGACGGGAAGTCTTATGCCTACTCCATCGGCCGGATACTGTCTGATCTGTTTGTGGTCGATGGCCTGAGGTGACCGGCATACCTCGCGGCAATCGGCACACCGCCAGCAACATTGTCTCTGTACCGTAACAAGAATCTAACAACCTCTTTACATTCTCGCCGCGTTCTCGCTGCTCTATTCCTCAAACACTTCGCCAGCCTGTGGAATAGGAGGCTCTATGTCGCAACGCAGGATCCAATTGCATGCCATCGCCGCGACCGCGGCACTTCTGCTGATTTGCCTGGTCGCATTGACCCGGTTAAACCCGGTTCGCGCTGACAATTCCCGCAAAGAGATAGATATCCATAACAATCCGGCCGTGGCCAATGCTGCGCAAAAAGTGCTCATGGGAGAGCAGGTCTTTCGCTTCGACACTTTTGGGGATGAGGCGTTCTGGGGAGACACGCTGAAGCTCCATCAGGCGATCGAGGGCGCCAAATTGGGCGGAGTCGGTCCTGGAGTCAGTCCGAAAACCGCTTTTGCGGTGGGCTTGAAGGTGGACATCAACGCGCTTCCAAGAAATCTCGTGGAGCAGATCGAGAAGGGGCGCGTCAATCTTGACGATCCTGCCGTCACCCTGCTGTTGCTGCGACTGAATGCCGTGGTCGGCCTCAAAGGAATCTTCAGCTCCTCTGGGACGCTGAAATCGGTTGGAATCCAGTGCGCCCTGTGCCATTCCACCGTGGACAACTCCAAGCCCGCACTGTGTGCCGGGCAGATCACTCCAAATCCTGGTACCGGTTGCGTGGGACAACGTCTGGATGGCTGGGCGAATCGTGACTTGAATGTAGGTGGAATCGTCGCTCTCGCCCCCGATCTCAGCGCCTTCGCCACCCTTCTCCAAACAGACCAGGCCACGGTGAGAAGCGTTCTGAATAGCTGGGGACCCGGGAAATTTGACGCCGAGTTGTTCATGGATGGGAAGGCGTTCAATCCGCAGCAAGTGACCGACGGTGTGGTTACCGGCACGAACGTTCCCGGAGCGACGCTGATTCCGCCAGCGTTCGGACTGGGTGGAGTTAACCTCCATACCTGGTTAGGTTGGGGCTCGGTCCCGCACTGGAACGCCTTCGTCGCGAATCTTGAAATGCACGGCAAAGGGCGGTTCTTCGATCCCCGCCTCAACAATGCCGCACAGTTCCCGATTGCTGCGGCAAACGGGTTTGCAGATTTGCCCCACATCAATCCGGATGACGATCAGGTCACTCCAAAGCTGGCTGCTCTGCAGCTCTATCAACTCTCCTTGCCCGCGCCGAATCCCACGGTGCCTTTCGACAAAACTGCCGCCGCTCGCGGCGACGAACTTTTTAGCGGCAAAGCCGGATGCAATAACTGCCACGTCGAGCCGCTCTGGACCGAGCCGGGGTGGAATCTGCACCCCGCCTCCGATGTCTGCGTGGACAGCTTCCAGGCCGACCGCGGGCCCGATATGCGTTATCGCACGTCCCCGATCGGCGCTCTCACCACTCACCTCAAAGGCGGCTTTTATCACGATGGGCGCTTCCCGGACCTGAACGCCGTCGTCAACCACTACAACAAGTGCATGAATCTGGGGCTCTCGGACGGTGAGAAGAGCGACCTGATCCAGTACTTGATCAGCCTGAAGTTCTAGGACCCGATTGACTCAGGCCTGGCGGGAGCAAGCCTGGAGTGCGGATCTCAGGAGCACGACCAATGGGTGGTTGATCGTGCAAACCTCGAAACCATTCGACGAAAAGGAGATCGATATGTTTGCTTCACTACTTCCTTCGCGAGTGCGAAAACATGAACTGCTGCGCAGCCTCACCCTGATACTGGCGGCGTGCCTGACCATCACTCTCACAGTAGTCAGCGCGGCGGCCCAGCTCGCCGACAATCAGACCCAGGGATTCGGCAACAATCGCCTGGTCACATTCACCTATCTGCAGAACTTTGACTGCGTCGATCAGCCAACCATGGATTTGGACTTCAACGGGAGTCCGGCACAATCGGATCCCAATGAGATGCAAACGCCGATCTGCCAGCCGGTGACCGAACCTACAGAGGACCCGACTGGTGCAAACATCAAGCACACCGCACATCTCTACGTATTCCTGCCCATGTTCTCGTTGGACAATGACCAGAACCCGAACGATGCAATGCCCTGTCCAAGTGGTGGCAGGCCGACTGAATTGTGTGGTCCAACTCTGGGCGCTACGCTGATCCAGTTATTCGGTTTCGTGCCGGAAGCCTGGAAAACTCATCCTCTGGTCGCGACCCAGTGCCCCGATCCGAACAATCCGGTGCCGGGCACATGCACGATGCATGCTTCGTCCGTAGACCTGTCTCTCACGCTGAATGCTTTGGGCAAGACCGGGACTCCGACCGCGCCGATCTTTGTGCCAACGCCAAACCATGATCACGTCGTCGACAACAGTCGCGTGAACACAACCCCGATCTGGTGGGAAGTCAGGCCGGTATTGATTATGGACGCCAGCGATTGGCCGTCAGCTGATGGCAGCAGCGGCATTACATCCTCGAAAGCGATGGATGATGCCGAGGCCGCAGGCAGGGCGATCGAGGTAGGCTCCAATTTCTTCCTTTTCTTTAAATCACAGCTATCTGCTCATGCAGGTCACTGATGTCATGGGACACCGGCACTTCCCAGTGAAGTGCCGGTGCCTTTTCAAATCGGATCGCTCTAGATCAAAAGACGGAGAATGTGCTGTGTTTGCAATGACTTACCCCGCTGCAAAACAGCTATAAACCCCCGCTTGCATTCACAGCATCGGATTAAACCGGAGAGTGCAGAATGGAAAGCAAAGCGAAACTATTGGGACACCCCAGTCACCCCATCCTGATCGTATTTCCGCTCGGCCTGCTGGCGACTGCGGTCGCTTTCGACATCGTCGGACTCGCCAAGGGGGATGCTTCCTGGTTCGGCATTTCGTATTGGATGATCGCCGCCGGAATCATTGGTGGCCTGCTTGCAGCTGTATTCGGTCTGATCGACTGGTGGGCCATTCCTTCAGGGACACGAGCGAAGAACATTGGGCTCATGCACGGC
>DASREX010000164.1:0-15354 GCA_035651855.1 Candidatus Sulfotelmatobacter sp. | reverse complement strand
GTGTAGCGTTTGCCCCTCCGTGCGTAATACCCCGCCACCCGTTTGACCCCCGTTTTCTTCCGCCTGTAAGATCAAAAAGCATTCAGCGTTCAGCATTCGGCATTCGGCGGTGAGGGGAACAGGCGTTACGCAAGGTCCCTCGACTGCAGAGAACGATTCTTCGAATCGTTCTCTTTCGCTCGGGATGACACTTCAATGGTTCGCCCGGGATGACACTTCACTGGCTCGCTCGGGATGACACTTCACTGGTTCGCCCGGGATGAAACTTCACTGGCGATTGCTGTTGGCTGAGTGCTGACGTTCCTATGCCGCACGAACTTCCTAAAGCGTACGAACCCGGGGCCATTGAGGCGCGCTGGGCGGAGCACTGGGTCCGGGAGAAGCTGTTTTCTGTGGCTACCCCCGGGGCGGGCGAGACGCGCCCTGTGTTCACGCTCCTGCTGCCGCCTCCCAATGTTACCGGGCGGCTGCACATGGGGCACATGCTCAACCAGACGCAGATGGACATCATCGTGCGCTGGCACCGGATGCGGGGGTTCATCACGCTGTGGCTTCCGGGCACCGATCATGCGGGCATCGCCACGCAGATGATGGTGGAGAAGCAGCTGGAAAAAGAGGGCAAGAAGCGGCGCGAACTGGGGCGGGAGAAGTTCGTGGAGCGGGTCTGGGAATGGAAGCGCGAGTACGGCGGCGCCATTCTGGATCAGATGAAGCGGCTCGGGGCCTCGGTGGACTGGGACCGCGAGTACTTCACCATGGACGAGAATCTTTCGCACGCCGTGCGCGAAGTGTTCGTGCGCCTGTATGAAGAGGGCCTGATTTACCGCGGCAACTACATTGTCAACTGGTGCCCGTGGCACGAGACGGCGATCTCCGATCTCGAGGTGAAGCACGAAGAGGTTGCGGGAAAGTTGTGGGAGATCCGGTATCCGGTCGTCGGAAGTTCCGAGTTCATTACGGTGGCGACCACGCGGCCGGAGACTATGCTGGGCGACACGGCTATCGCGGTCAATGCGAAGGACGAGCGCTACACGCACCTGCACGGGAAAAAAGTCTTGCTGCCGCTGATGAAGCGTGAGATCCCGATTATTACCGACGATCTGGCACAGCCGGAGTTTGGGACGGGAGCGGTAAAGGTTACTCCGGCGCATGATCCCAACGATTTCCAGGCCGGGCTGCGGCACAATCTGCCGCAGATCAATGTCATGGACGAGCACGCGCACATGAACCAGAACGCAGGCGCGTACGCCGGGCTGGACCGCTTTGCCGCGCGCAAGCGGGTGCTGCACGACCTGCAGGAGCAGGGATTGCTGGCGGCGGAGAAGGATTACACGCTTTCGCTGGGCAAGTGCGACCGCTGCGGGACGGTAGTGGAGCCGCGGCTGTCGCTGCAGTGGTTCATCAAGATCAAGCCGCTGGCGGATCGGGCGAAGCGGGCAGTGGAGTCGGGCGAGATCACCATCGTTCCGGAAAATTTCCGGCAGATCTACCTGAACTGGATGACGAACATCTATGACTGGTGCATCTCGCGCCAGCTGTGGTGGGGCCACCGGATTCCGGCCTGGACCTGCGCGGGGTGCAAGGAAGTCATGGTCGCCCGGGAAGCTCCCGCGAAGTGCGCGAAGTGCGGCAGTGCGCAGCTGGAGCAGGTTGCCGACGTGCTCGACACCTGGTTCTCTTCGGGCCTGCTTCCTTTTACTACGCTGGGGTGGCCGGAGAAGACGCGGGATCTGGATGTGTTCTATCCGAACACGCTGATGATCACCGGGTTTGACATCCTGTTCTTCTGGCTGGCGCGGATGATCATGTTTGGATGCCACTTCATGCAGGGGCATCAACAGGATCCGGCGATCAAGAAAGCCAGCGGCGAGGCGGAGAAGAAAGACGACAGCGTGCCCTTCCGGCATGTGTATATTCACGCGCTGGTGCGTGACGCCGAGCGGCAGAAGATGTCGAAGACCAAGGGGAACGTGATCGACCCGCTGCACATTATCGAGCGGTTTGGGACGGACGCCACGCGCTTCACTTTAGCGGCCATGGCTGCGCCTGGGACTGACATTGCGTTTAACGAGAGCCGGACTGAGGGGTATCGGGCATTCGCTAACAAGATCTGGAATGCGGCGCGGTTCATGTTCATGAATGTGGACCGGATCGAACCGGGCCTACGGCCCGGGGACGGACGAGGCGTCCGTCCCTGCATGGGTATTGCCGGGTTCAGCACTCAGACGCTGGAAGACCGGTGGATTCTTTCGCGGTTTAACCGGGTTACGGCGGACGTCAATGATGCGCTCGGCACTTACCGCTTTCACGAGGCGGCGAACCGTATTTACGACTTCTTCTGGGGAGAGTTCTGCGACTGGTACCTGGAATTGGTGAAGCCACGTCTGAATTTCGAGGAGGGAGCGGACCGGAGCGCGGCGCGGATTGCGTGCGTGAACCTCGTGAACCTGTTCGATGCGGCGCTGCGGCTGCTGCATCCCGTGATGCCGTTCATCAGCGAAGAAATCTGGCAGACGATCTATGAGGGCAAGGCTCCGGCCAAGTCGATTGCGTTGACTGCGTATCCGCAAGCCGATGAGAAGCAGTTCGATCTGGGAGCCGAAACTGAGATGGCGATCCTGCAGGATCTGATCGTCAGCGTGCGCAATTTGAGGGCGGAGCTGAAAGTGGAGCCCAAGGTCAAGGTTCCGATCGAGGTCTTTGCGCATGAACCGCAGATTCGCTCCATGATCGAGCACAACCAGGGAGCGGTGGAGCGGCTGGCTGGCGCGGAGAAGATCACGTTCGTAGAAAACTCACTGGCGAAGGTCGCGGGGGCGCGAGGTACGGCGCGCTTCGATGTGCACGTGGTTTACGAGCGCAAGATCGACGCGGCGGCGGAATGCGAGCGGCTCAAGAAGGAACTGGAGAAACTGGAACGGGGAATGGGGAGCGGGCAAAGACAGCTGGGCAATGAACAGTTTTTGGCTAAGGCTCCGGCGAACGTGGTGGAGAGTTTGCGCAAGCAGCAGGCCGAACTTGCGATTATGAGGGAAAAGACTCTAAGCAAGATGCAGGAACTGGGGTGCAGCTGAGCGTGGAGACGTAGCTGGCTACGTCTCCGACTTGGGCATAGACGTTGCAAGCAACGTCTCTACGATATGGACTGGAACTCACGACGGCTTACGGCGATTCTGGAAAATGCGCTGGTCGAAGACCGGGCTACGCGCGACGCCACCAGCTATGCCTGCATTGACGCGAACCAGCGGGCCGCGGCGACGATCATCGCGAAACAGGATTGCATCCTGTCGGGCATCGGATGCATTGCCCGGATCCTGGACGTATATGCGGTGCTGGACGGGGCGGTGACGTCGCATTACGAAGTCACGACCCATCCTGAGATCTTCGACGGAGTGCGGTTGCACAAGGGGCAGTCGGTGGCGGTGATCCGGCACAATGCCCGTGTTCTTTTATCCTGCGAACGGGTGATCCTGAATTTTCTGCAGCGCATGAGCGGGATCGCGACGCTGACGCGAAAATTTGTAGACGCGGTGTCCGGGACCGAAGCGCGGATACTGGATACGCGGAAAACCGCGCCCGGCCTGCGCGTCATCGACAAGTATGCGGTGCGCTGCGGGGGCGGGCAAAACCACCGGCTGGATCTCTCGGACGGAGTTCTGATCAAGAACAATCACATTGCCCTGGCGGGTGGAATCGTGGCGGCGCTGGAACGGGCGCACCGGAACCGGCGGGGAGAGCAGCCCATCGAGGTTGAAGTCCGCAGTTTGAGCGAACTGGAGCTGGCGCTGGCCAATGGGGCGGAGGCGATTCTTCTCGACAACATGTCCCCGGAGGACGTCAAAGCGGCGGTGGAACGCTGTTCGCACCACCGCGCGCAGAACTCGGATCAGCGAATTCCGGTGGAATGCTCGGGCGGCATCCAGCTGGAAAATGTGCGGGCTTATGCCGAGACCGGAGTGGATCTCATATCGGTGGGGCTGCTGACCCACTCCACGCACGCAGCGGACATGAGCATGCGGGTGGTTCCGGGTTAGTCTGAGAGAAGACACAAGGTCCCTCGACTTCGCTCGGGATGACAGTGCGGTTCGGGATGACACGCAGGGTCCCTCGACTTCGCTCGGGATGACAGGGGCGCCTTAGAATACCTGCACTATTCCGTTGCGCACGGCGTAGCGGGTCAGGTCGGCTACCGAGTGCAGGCCTAGCTTGCGCATCAGGTTGGTGCGATGCGTCTCGGCAGTCTTGACGCTCAGGTTCAGCGCTACGGCAACCTCTTTGCTGGTTTTGCCTTCCGCTAGTAATTGGATCACTTCGCGTTCCCGCGAGGTTAGCACGTCGGTGGAGTCATCCCTCTTAATGCTCTGACCGGTTTTTTCGCGATCCAGGAATCCATCCAGCACCATCTGGCTGACCCTTGTGGTGAAAAATGTCCTCTGGCCCTGCAGGGCTTCTACGGCGGCAACCAGATCTCTGCCTGCGTCCGATTTCAGCAGGTAGCCGCGAGCGCCGGCGCGCAGCACTTCGCGGACGACATTGTCGGAGTCGTGCATGGTCAGGATCAGGATGGCAACGCCGGGAGCGGCGGCCAGTATCTGGCGCGCAGCTTCCAGGCCGTTCAGATTGGGCATGCCAATGTCCAGCAAGACAATGTCGGGCCTGGTGGTAGCTGCCAGTTCGACGGACTCGCGGCCGTCCCGGGCCTCGCCGCAAACTTCCCAGCCTGCGTGGCTTTCGAGCACGGCGCGAATGCCGCGGCGGGCAACCTCATGATCGTCAGCAATCAAAATACGGAGCATCCTCCACCCTCCAAGGTGGCATACGACCGGGCCTGAGTCCCGAGAGGGTCAGGCTTCGAGATCGAAGCTCTGCCCCGGGTTTTGACGACTCAAAGCGGAAGCAAGAAGCATGCCAAACCGATAGATGACTGGGGTTAAATCACTTCTCCTCAAATGGTGCCAGGGGCTCGTGTATTTTTTTCCAAGAGCGCTGAGGAGGCCTGCAGTTCGACTACAGCGATTCCCGTATGAGACGGCGGCGGCCGGAGAAAAGGCGGCTCGCTTTTTCGTGGGCAAATTTGGGGAGACCGGCATCTAACCGTTTTCACGGAGGACGCCTCATGCTGGTCGGCAGCACCCGATATCTCCGCTTCGCAACCAGAGGTTTGGCGATCGCAGCCCTGGCTGCAGCTTTTCACACGTCATTGTGGGCGCAGGACAATCCTATGGATCTGCCCCCACGGACCGCGCCCCCGCCGCCGTCGGTGCAGCAAAGCGCTCCCGAACCGCCGGCCGGCGGCCAGGAATCTGCGAGCCCCGCCATCAGCGAATCTCCCAATGCCGAGGATCCCAGCCGCTTCGTGTTCAAGAAGCAGGTGCAGGAGGTCTTCCTGCACGCGACCGTGGTGGACGAATCGGGAAGGATGGTGACCAACCTGACCCGCAATGACTTCGCGGTCTTCCAAAATGGCCAGCCGGAAACCATAACGTCGTTTCAGCGGGAAGATGTGCCGGTAGCCATTGGCATCGTGATCGACAATTCAGGCTCCATGCGGGACAAACGGGCGCGAGTCAACGAAGCGGTCATGAACCTGATCAAGGCCAGCAATCCCCAAGACGAAGTCTTCGTGGTGAATTTCGGGCAGACGCCCTACCTGGACCAGGATTTCACCTCGGACGCGAACCTGCTGCAGGCTGCCCTGCACCAGACCTCCACCCGCGGGAGCACAGCCCTGTACGACGCGGTCGTAGCCTCGAGTGTTCACCTGCGAAACAATCCCCGCCTGAACAAGAAAGTTCTGATCGTGATTACCGATGGCCAGGACAATATGAGCCGCGAAACCCTGCAGGATGCCATAAGGAAGCTGCAGTCGAATAAAGGGGAAACGGTCTACGCGATTGGATTGACCGATGAGGGGATGACCCGGTCGGGACGGCAGGCGTTACAGGATCTAGCCTCCAGCACCGGGGGAGTGGCGTTCTTTCCCCAAAGCCTGGACGAGGTGAACGAGATCAGCCGTACGGTGGCTCACGACATTCGCAGCCAATATACGATTGCGTACAATCCCGGCCCGAACATTGGAAAGGGATACCAGACGATCCGGGTGGAAGCGCGAGGCCCGGGACGCACGCACCTGACCGTGCGCACACGAAACGGGTATTTCCCGGGCGAGACGGTACGGTAGTTGCGGGCTGTAGAAGGAACGCTTACGCCGCCGTAGGTCCCGCAGGCGCCTTCGGCGGCGGCAATTCAATCTGGATCAGATTATTCTTGATGGCATAGACCACCAGGTCGCGAATGGAGTGGAAGCTCAGCTTGCGCATGATGTTGCTGCGATGCGTTTCCACGGTCTTGGTGCTGAGATTGAGCAGCGACGCCACTTCCTTGGAACTGTTCCCTTCCGCCAGCAGTTGAGTGATCTCGCGCTCCCGGGCGGTGAGGGTGGGCAACTTCGGGGTCTCGTTGCGGGAGACGGTTTGGCCTTTTTCCAGGAATCCGGCAAGGACAAGGTCGTTCACGCGCGGAGTGAAGAACATGCGCTTGTTCTGCAGGGCTTCGACGGCAGAAACCAGATCGCGAGCCGCGTCCGACTTCAACACAAAGCCGCGGGCTCCGGCATCCAGCGCCTCGCGAATCACCTGGTCGGAATCGGTGATGGTAAGCACGATGACTTTGAAGTGGGGATCATGCTGAAGCAACTGGCGCGTGGTATCCAGGCCATTGAGGTTGGGCATTCCGACATCCACGATGATGACGTCGGGATTCAACTGCAGGGCCTTTTCCACTGCCTCGCGACCGTCACTGGCCTCGCCGCAGACCTCCCAGCCCTCATGCTTCTCGAGAAGTGCCCGCAAGCCGCGGCGCACAATTTCATGGTCGTCTGCTAACAAGATCCGTAGTTTCATAATCGCCCTCTCCTGAGCAAAGTGGGTTCCAAAGACTTACGTCAACTCCGGGACTGTACGGCCGTGCAGGGCAGTAAAGACCCGGTGCTGACTTACGGCTTCGACAGCAGCCAGCAAATCCCGCGCGGCATTGGATTTAACCACGTATCCGCGGGCGCCGGCGTCCAGCGCTTCCCGCATCATCTGAGGCGAGTCGTGCTGGGTAACGAACAGAATCTCCAAACCTGGAGCTTGGCGCCTAAGCACCCGGCAAGCCTCCAAACCGTTCATCCGGGGCATGGTGACGTCCAGGACCATCACGTCGGGATGGAGGTCCTTCGCTTTCTCCACCGCCTCGGCTCCGTCTGAAGCCTCCCCTACCACTTCCCAATCTGAGTGACCCTCCAGCAGGGTCTTGAGACCCTGCCTGACGATGGGATGGTCGTCCACCAAAAGTATGCGAATTGTCATTCCGTTTCAGTTCCTTCGGGGGAGACCGACCAGACGATTCGCCACATATTACTCCGAATGATGTGACAGCCTGACCAATAACCGGGAGTCCACGTACACAGAGTTGGCTGGAGATATGTCTCCTAGAGCCAAAGAGAGGCTAAACCGTTGAATTCACAGGTCCAATACAGGGAATCCTGTATTTCCCCGCATAGCTTGATGGAGCCGCCCCGGAAACTCCTCCCACTCTTAGGCTGGTTGGCCCAGCGAGGTGGGGAAGTAAGTCTTATTTTGGAGGAGAACATCGACAGCTTCCACCACAGATCCAATGTCCTGCTTGGCGCACGCGCCCCGAACTCCGGCCTCACGAGCTGCGTCGGCCAGTTGCCGCGATAAATGAAGGGTCACCATCAGAATCGGCATCTGGGGAAACATCTCGGCCATTTGCCTGGCGACGTCAACTCCGTTGAGATCGGGCATCTGATAGTCGAGGAGAACCAGGTCCGGAGGCGACTCCAGCACCTGGTGAAGAGCCTCGGCGCCGGTTCTGGCCTCCGCGGTGACCTTCCAGGATTCCTGTTGCTCGAGCACGGCCCGCAAGTAGCGCCGCACAGCAGGATTATCATCGACGACGAGAATGCGGGTCATGCGGGCGCTCCTGTAAAGCAGACCATCTTGACCGTAAGGTAGAGACATCGTCGAAACAATCCGGGCAACGCAGTAGTACTTCCTCAGTCAGCCCTCAGATCATCGGGAGAAAGTCACCAGATGCCTTTGTCGCTGCCGGTCAGCTTCTGTTCCAGGGCAGCGGCGGTGGCGAGGCCGGGCAACAGGCTCAAGCGGAGGCTGTTGCGCAGATCACCATTCATCAGCAGCGTTTTGAGCTCTCCGGCGTAGAGATTGACGGATTGAGGCAAGATCGGAACGCGCAGGAATTGCCGGCGAAAGCGGACCTTTCCCGCACCAAACTTGGCTGATCCAGTCACCAGTGAGGGCAAGGGAACTCCGTATCCGCGATAGGCTTCGACGTATTCGGAGACGATGCTTAAATACGTGGCGATGCCATCCCAAAGCCCGGCCGAGGCGCCGAGGGAGTGCAGGTATTCAAAGTCCACCAGGCGCTGGTCCAGCAAGGCAGCGTTATCGACGATGTCACAAAGACGAATGTAGAAGTGCCGGTACATGCGCTGGAGGGTGCTGATGACGATGCGATCTTCCGGAGCGGGCACGGTGAAACAAAAGTGTCCGATAGTTTTGTTTTGCGAGCGGGCGGATAAGGATCGCGTCAAAGCGATCTGTTCGCCGGTTTGCCCCATGCGTCCGACATGAACCTCGACTAACTCGGGCAAGCCGGGAACGACAAAGTTCCACTTGTTAGCCAGACGATCTCCCCAGCTTCGGCTTTCCAGCTTTGCGCCGAAGGCCGATTGCATGACGTGGATGACCTGGCTGGCATCAGCGTGGGTGTAAAGATCCAAGTCGCTGCCCAGGTCCGGCCAATGATCTAAGGACTTGATCACCGTGGCTGGACAGCCGCCTTTCTGGAGAGCGGCGCAAATATCGTTCAGAAATCCGAGGGCATGTTGGATTCGGGCGCGCTCGTCGTCCATCGCCGCCTGCACCCACTCGGCTGCCTGGCGGTTTCCCTCGATGTCGAGGATTGAAGCAAGGGGCTCGAAGGCGCGCAGGATGACGTGATTCGACATCGCCAACGACTTGAGTTCAGCGAGGTCCTCTTGCCGAAGAACCGACACCAGGTCCGCCAATCGGCGGGACGGGGTCAGACTCGGGCGGAGCTTAACGTTGGAGGCCGTAGCGAAAGACGGCCCGCTGTTGCACACCAGTTCGGACAACAACTGAACGCTTTTGGTCGAGTCCCGCACAGGCTCCATGAAGAGCTCCATTAATTTGCTGAGTGATAGCGCGCCGCCGCTTGGATGTCCATGCGGCGCTCTGAGGTTGCAGCCCGGGAGTTCACGGTGTGCCCGAGGCAGACGGCTGGTTCTGGCTGCACTTGGCAAAATCCAGCCGCTCGATCGCGGTGCCCTCCTCATAGTCATTCCAGGTCTCGATCATGACGAAGGGCAAGGGATGAGCCGCGTCGAAATAACGATTGTAGAGGTGAAGAGTATCCTCGAAAGTCTTGCCGCAACGCGCCTGCATACGGCGGTTCAGCCCCCATTTTGCGGCGGAATCGTCGAACCCGGGCCAGGCAGCACCGACCGCAATTTTGTCGGGATGCTGGTTGCGCATGTTTTTGTAGAACTGATCGAGATATTGCTCGCCCCAATTGCTTCCATCGGGCGTCCACCCTTTCTGACCGGGCTGGACCCAGGCGTAGAGGCCCGCGAAATCGGCAAGGTATTTAGCCGGAGGCTCGTCCTTGTAGAAGAAAAAGGGAGCCGACTCCCAGGACTGGCAATGTTCCACGATGCGGTGCCAGTCAACCTGGCCGTGCTTGGGAAAGATAAAGATTACGGGATGGCCGTTGTAGGTCAGATAAGCGTTGCGGTGGGGCGCCTGCGGCCCGATATAGGCGGAGTAAGCCCGGTCCATCGCGGCCATGGCATCGTCAGTGGATTGCGCATCCTGGTCGGGGGATTCGTTGTAGAGAAGCGCCACCTGGAAATGACTCTCGTCGGCGGCTTCTTGCATCAGCGCGAAATTGTGATCCGAGAAGCGCTGGCTTTCCCCGTACCAGTCCACCACGAAGGCTGAAATTCCCATGTGCCGCGCTTGCTGGATTTGCCGGCGCAGAACGTTGGGGTCGTAGCTGGCATAGCCCACGTCCATGTGCACGCGGTCTCCAAACCACGGCATGTACACCGCCAGCAGCTTCGGACCTGCGTTCGGAGCCTGCAAGTTTTGCCGCGGCGTGAGATGGGCCCCGGGCGTAGTACACCCAGTACCTACCATGAAGCACACAATCGCGACAGCCAGCAGTTTCTTAGACAAAATCACACTCCGCTCTCAGTGCTTGAACAGATTTAGATGCCGGGGGCTCGGGGGGCGGTTGGCGTCGGAGGCAACTGTCAAAACTGCTGAACTGCCTGGATTTGCCGTACAACCCAGCGATCGGCGCCAGGGGTCATGAGCACCACGTAGTGGACTACGGCATGCTCGCTGTGGATGGACTTACTTCCGTCCAGAATCTGGTAGTCGTATTCGGCGGTGTCGTGCAACTCAACCACGTCTCCTTCAGGCGCATAAAAAACAGCTTCCACCTTGTGAGCCTGGTTGGAGTAGCGCGAGGACAAGCCGTTGCGGCGCTGGCTGTTTACCGCATCCTTGAGCCAGGTATTGGCCTTGCCGACGAAAAGGCCATTCAGCGGGTCGGTCGAATTCGCTTCCAGGGCCTGGGCCAGATTCGCCCAGGCAAAGGTGTAATCGCGCAGCAAGGCGCGCTGAGTCAGGGTTTCGATCGCTCTCGGCGCAGCCTGGCTCACATTCAGGGTCACGCGCGGGGCAGAATCCGCGGCCCACATGGACGGCGCAGCCATGGAGCAAAGAGCGAGTACCAGCAACACTGTCTGACATCGGGGTCGAGTTATTCTCGTCATCGTTGTCCTCTATTGCGCGCCCACTCGCAATTCATTTCCCATCACGACTCCGGAGGCGGCGGAGATCACCATCGGCCCCTTAGCGGAAATGCGGGCGCGCGCAATATCCTGCTTCACCGGGGCGTCGACGGTACTGATTTGATCTCCGTTCTTCGCGGTAAAGGTGACGACCGTGCCGTCGGGGACGGGATTTCCGGCGCAGTCGCGCACCGGTTCGGTCTCGACCTCAATTCCTTTGGCAGTACGCTGGGCTTTAATATGCAGGCGGCATGGATCGGAGGCGACCTGCTGCACTACCCGGCGCGCGATCACGTCGTTCAGCGACGCCGAGACCTGCACCGCTCCCGCCGACTTGCCGGAACTGGTGCGGAACCAGGCGACGCCGTTGTGGGTCTGCACGCTGTGGGACCCGAGATTAGACTCCTTGGACGCCAGTTGGAACTGGACCGTAGCCGGGCTGAAGATCAGGTTTCCGAATTCGTCGAACGGAAAGGCGACGCCGCTGATCGTATCGGGCTGCCCGACCGGGGCGCGCGAAGGATGGACCAGAAACGTAAGGTTGGAGGGTTTCCCTGCTTGCACGAAAAAGGCGGCGCTGCTGCAAGTATCGGTGCAGAGCGTCGCGACGTAGCGTCCCGCGGATTGGATTTGCTTCGCGGTCAGGGAAATTTCCTGGCCCAGCTGCACATCTCGTTTCAAAGCCAGTGACGGTCCCAGGAGGTAGAACGTCGCTGAACCGGAGCCACTGGTTGAGATCGAGAAGGGCTGACCCGCAACGGCTCCTGAAGGCACTCGCAGATTACCGTCCTGCCCGGAGCTCGCCGGCGCCAGGCAAAACAGAATCGCGAGAAGGCCGGTCCAGTACAGGGAACCGCTAAGACTTCTGCAGGCTGTATTGATTGACGACGACATGAAAGTTCTGAACCTTCCCTGCTACGGATTTCGGAACTTCAACTGCGAACGGCTGAGTCGCTTGCGGCAGCAGCGCCTGCTGCACATAACCGTCCGAGACCCACACCACCTTGCCGTTGTTGTCGTAAAAGCTGGCGATGACATGGGGGATGTTCACGGTTTGGCCGCTCTGGTTCAGCAGGTCTCCGCGCAGCACGGAGCGGCCCTGCGCGTCCTGCTCCAGCTTCTGATTCATCACTCCAATGACGGGATCAGAAGAAGCCGGCACCAGCGTGGCTTTCACATCCATGCGGACGTTCTTCACCTTGCCGAGGCTGACTTTCGGAAAGTCGATGCGGTAGGGAGAGACCTGCTTGGGCAGCAGCACGTGCAGGATCTTGTCGAAGCTGCTCTCGTCGTCGATCGCATTGCCGGATCCGTCGACCAGCGTGGCGTTCACATTGACGAAGGCGGGGATGGTGTCTTCATTGACCACCTCGCCCATGACGACGGCTCCTTCGGCGGAGTCGACGGCGTTCATGGAAACGATGCGCACGTGCGGCGAATCAACATTGTGCGATCCCCACTCATCGCTGGCAGTTCCGCTCACCAGGTCCCAACGCAGGTAGTTCACCGGAACGACCTGGGCGGGAACGTCGGGCGGTGGAGTGTGGTCCCAGACGACCTTCCACTGATCGCCGCGATGCGCCAATTTGAAATCGCGGACGTCATCGACCGGCCCTACCGGGGTCGTCCACTGCATGCGGACGCGCATTTGAGCCTCGGAGTCAGTGGCGTGCAGCGGCCGGGCTTCGTATTTCTCCAGATTGGAAAATGACCGGAGGCCGCCGTTGGTCCCAATCCACTCCTGGATAAAGGCCTGCTGGGTCAGGGTATCGCTGGTGCGCTCCACACTGGCGAAGGCGCGATCCCAGTTTCGCCGCTGAACATCCTGCAGGAAATTGGAGAGTGCCTGTTCGGGAGTCGAGGCATGCTCGCTGAATCCCGGGAGAGCAGACCCGGAAGCGATGCCGACCGTTCCACTGGAGCGGCCGAAGGTGATGCCGAGAAATATGAGGACTACCGTGACGGCGATCAAGACAATGACGATGGGCAGAGCACGTTTCATTTGTCTTCCTCGGTTGTTCAGGCTACGTAATGCCGTTCCGGTTCTTGCATCGGAATCGGGGGCTCAACGACTCTCCGGACGCGCCTGGGGGGCAGCAGTACCACAAGAAAAATCGCCAGCACGCTCACCCCGATGGGCAACGTGCCCCACATCAGCCCCATCCATGCGGGGGGAATGGCGTCGGACTGAATGCGGTGCGCGGGCGGAACATCATCCTTGGACCACTCGGTAATCTCGCCGTTGTTGAAGGTTTCCGTCTTCCTGTATCCGATAAAGGTGAGGAGGGGCTCGTAGTACGAGTCGTGCACGAAGATGTATTTCAGGCCGTAGCGGTTGGCATGCTCGAGCATGGAGCGCAATGAGGCCATGCCCGCGGAGCCGTAGAACTTCGCGTTGGTCAACTGCGCCGAACCGTACTGGGTCATTTCCGGCAACAGACGCGCCGAGTTGTAGTCGCCGTCCACGCTGCTGGCGTCGGTGTAGGTGGAGACGCGGGCGAGCTCGCTTCCGAAACCGAGCGTCAGATAGCGGTAGGAGTCGTGGCCATCGCGATTCAGAAAGGAAATCACCGGATCGACGTTCATGGTGGCGGTCGGGCGGTAAGGATTTGCGTTGAGCCACCACAGGGCTGCGCCGATGGTGACGACCGCCGCCAGCGCCAAGCCGACTGCGGCCTTGGCTCGGAAGCGATCCAGCAATTGGATGGCGAGCAGGCCCACCATCGGCATGGCCATCAGAGTGGCCCAGAAGGTGAACCGTTCAAAGGTCAAGATGTCGTAGGCGCGGCCCAGCAGCCATCGGGGGAGAGGCGTCGTGCCGCCTAATCCGAAAATCAGGGTCAGCCAAAATCCAAACAAGAGGGGGCGCAAACGGCGGACCGAGGCTCCTCGCCAGAAGATGAAAGGGAGCGCCAGGAGAAGCGCGCCGTAGGGAATCAGAAAATAGTTGATGCCGGTGATCGAATTCAGCAGGAAGTTGTTCCGGCTGTCGTGCGGAATCGGGATCTGGTGAATGGGATGCTGGATCAGGGTCATCCAGTAGGGCATGAGCACAACCCCGACGCCGAGGCCGACGATCACGGCGAAGAAGATGGCTCGTCCGGCTACCGCTCCGGCGGAGCCTCGGGTGCGGCCGTCGCGCGCGTCCAGCAAGGCGACCCAGAGCACCGGGACCGCGAACAGTACCGTGCCGAAGATCAGGGTTACGTGGTGAGCCGCAGCGGCGGCCAGACTGACGAAAATTCCCTTGAGCAGCGCGCGCCCGGAGCCCTCCTCGGACCATTCAAAGAAGTAAGGCAAGGCATTCAGATACAGGGCGGCGGAAGTGACGGTGGCTAATTGTCCGGCCTGGTAGACCAGAAACGACAGGGCGCCCAGAAAAATCGTGCCCAGCGCAGCGTAGGAGGCGGAGCGCTCGTCCACCCAGATTTTGGCGAAGCGGAACACACCCACGGGCAGCAGCAACACAGCAATGAGCTGCACCAGCATGTAAGCCATCTTCAGGCCGGCGACGCTGGAAAGGATCGCGATCCACTGGTGGGTCAGGGGCGGATAGGTCGTCTGCGAGAATCCCGCAAACCACTTTTCATTCCACGGGTTGAACCAATGATGTGCGTAATGCGACGCGAGAAAGATATGGAAATTCGTGTCGAATGACCCGGACGGCAGTTGCATCAGCAACAAGGGTCCATGGACAGCCAGGGCAACCAAAACAATCGCCAACAGCGGAATTGGACGAGAGTAAGTTTCGCTCGGGGTCATGCAGTACACACTCCTGTGCCTTAAGCAGCCACATTGGATTCAGAAACACCCCTCAGGGGTTTACTGGATTTCCTGCAGCCCCCTCGGGAGCAAAGCAAACCTAAGGGTCAAGGCGGCATCTGATCGGAACCGCAGGACTTCTATGCGGGGGCTTTCCTATGGAGGCCTTTTAAGACTCTTTGCAGAATGTGGTGACTACGTGAAAAGCCGGCTTCCGCTCACGAGCTTTTGCCTTGTCATACTCCTCGGCCTAACGAGCCGGGGGAACTGCCAGACCTTTGATGTCGGCGGTCAGTCTTCTTCTTCCTCTTCCAAACAAACCGGGAACCCGCCGGCAGGCGCTTCCGGGCAGAGCAATGACTTCAGCTGGGGGTCGGGCATTGAGGTCGCGCGCCAGTCGCGAGCCGCCCAGGATGCATTGAAGCGCAACGACTTCGCGGGGGCGCTGGCCTACGCGCAGCAGGCGGCAAAATCGGCTCCGCAGAATGCCGAACTGTGGTTCCTGGTGGGCTATGCCGCGCGTCTCAACGAGAAGTACCCACTTTCGATCGATGCTTTCAACCGCGGCCTGAAGCTGCAGCCGAATTCGGTCCGAGGCCTGGCCGGCCTGGCGCAAACCTACGCCAAGATGGGCCGCACCCAGGAAGCGACTCAGTTGCTGCAGAAGGTGGTGGCCGCCAATC
>DASREX010000163.1:0-2677 GCA_035651855.1 Candidatus Sulfotelmatobacter sp. | reverse complement strand
CGGTTTCCCGCCCTACGCCATGACTCATCGCTTTGCTTCCTGGAGCGCGCTGCGCGCCAAACTATTTCGCCGTTGGCCGCCGCACATCCTTGTTTGGTATGTCGCGGTATTCTTGGCCACTGCGTATTGCGCGACGAGAGGCCGCTCGCTCCTCACCCGCCGCGTCGCCATCATCTGTCTTGCGATTCTTTTCATGGGGGCCGCAGAGTTTTTCACTTCCGCCCTGGCCGATGCCAGCGAAACCGACCGGCACCTCTTCCTCTTTCATGCCTGTACTGACATCAGCATCTGCTTCGCTTTCGCAGCTCTTCTCAAGCTCGTGATTTCATCGCTCGACCGCAGAACCCGCTTGCAATAACTCCCGACTTCCGTGCTGGACCGCGAGATCCCGGGCGCGGGCCCGACCCGACCCGACCCCACGACATATCTTGCCACGACCCATTCGGCCTCTCAGTTCTCCTCCCCCTTCTCTCCTTCGATACAATACCCACCGTGGCCCCCGCCAAAAACACACACGCCGCAACCCTCGCCAAAGTCCCGATCTTCTCCGGCCTGGAAGAGCACGAATTGGATTTTCTCGTTCAACGCACCATCCCCCGGCAGTATTCACCCGGCGAGATCATCTTCCACGAGGGCCAGCCCTGCGTCGGCCTGTTCGTGGTCGAATCCGGGCACGTCAGAATTTTTAAAAGTTCCGCCAGCGGCCGCGAGCAGGTCCTCAGCATTGATGGCCCCGGCAGTTCTGTCGCCGAGTTGCCTGTCTTCGATGGCGGCAACTATCCCGCCTCCGCCGCCACCGTGGACGCCGCAACACTTTTGTTCGTGAGTAAGCAGGAATTCCACGCCCTCTGCCTGGCACACCCGCAGGTCGCCTTGAAAGTCCTGCGCGTGGTCGGCGCTCGCTTGCGCCGGCTGGTAGGCATTATCGAAGAGCTCTCGTTCACCACCGTCCGTCACCGCCTCGCATCCTTCCTCTTGCGCCTGGCGCAGAAAGGCACGCGCACTCCCGACGGTGTGGAAGTCGAACTGCCCGCCAGCAATCAGGAACTGGCCTCTCAGATCGGCACCGTGCGCGAACTGATCTCGCGCAACCTCTCCCGCTTTCAGGCCGAGGGCATGCTCAAAATTGACGGTCGCCGCCTCACCATTACCAACCCCAAAGCGCTCGAGGACGAACTCCGCTCCGCCGACTGATCTCCCCAGCCGGAGAACAGGCGAAAATTTCCCGGCACCGCGTGACATAAGTCATCGGCACCCGCTCCTCCTTTCACTACCTTTAAAGCATCAGGCGTGGATGCCACCAAGGCCATCCCGCGAGGAGGATGGAATGAACCTAACCACAGAAAAAACCGTGCGGGAATTGGCCCTGGAGAAGCCCGGCGCTACCCGAGTGTTTGAGAAACTGGGAATTGATTATTGCTGCGGCGGTAATAAGTCTCTGCAGGAAGCCTGCCGCACGGCCAACTTATCACTCGACGAAGTTCTCCAGTCGCTCAATTCCGCGCAGGACTCCGCCAATCAATTTACCCGCGCGCCCCGCGCCAACGGCGACTGGCAAACCGCGCCCCTGGCCGATCTCGCCGCCCACATCACCACCACGCATCACAAGTACACGCGCGAGGAAATCGCCCGCCTCACTCCGCTGTTCGCCAAAGTCTGTTCCGTGCACGGCAAAAATCATCCCGAGCTCTTGCGCATGCAGCAAACCTTCCACGGCCTCGCCCAGGAGCTCACCATGCACATGATGAAAGAAGAAATGGTGCTGTTCCCCTACGTGGTCCGCATGGAAGAATCCGTGCTCCAGAACGAACCCGTTCTGCCGGCGCCCTTCGGCAGTGTGCAGAATCCCGTCACCGCAATGGAGCACGAGCACGATTCCGCCGGCAACGCGCTCCGTTCCCTGCGCGAAGCCAGCAACGGCTACGCACCTCCGCCCGATGCCTGCATCAGCTTCCAGACTCTTTACCAGGCGCTGGCCGATTTCGAAGCCGACCTGCATCAGCACATTCACCTGGAGAACAACATTCTTTTCCCGCGCGCGGTCGCTCTGGAGCGGAAAAACTGAGCGATGGCCACCTTCCCCACGCGCATTGAAACGGAAACGGGGCGTCGCCTCAGCCCGTCGCAGATTTTCGACATCACGGCAGCTCGCGAGAACAGCCTGTCCCGGTTGCTGATGGTTTACATCAGCACCGGGCTCTTCTTCATGCTGCTCCCCGGAACATTCCTGGGTGTCTGGAATCTGCTCGCCATCAGCAGTCGGCGCGCGCCCGCCTCCGTCTCCCCCGCGTGGCTTCAGGCCCACGGTCACGCCCAGATCTTTGGCTGGATCGGCTCCTTCATCCTCGGCATCGGCTTCTATTCCATTCCCAAACTTCGCCAGGTTCGCCCCTTCGCACTCTCGCTTGGTTGGACGTGCTGGGCGTTGTGGACCTCCGGCGTGACCCTGCGCTGGCTCGCTTCCGTTTACGTCTGGCATTGGCGGATTTTTGTGCCTGGATCGGCGGCCCTCGAACTTGCTGCTTTCCTCATCTTCTTCCGATCGGTGTCTCGACATCGGCCGGAGGACTCGGGAAAGAACAAGCTGGACCACTGGATCTTCGTTGTGATCGCCGGTTGCGCCGGCCTCCTGCTCACCCTGTTCCTCAACCTCGGATCTTCCATTTACCTCGCGCTG
>DASREX010000162.1:0-26792 GCA_035651855.1 Candidatus Sulfotelmatobacter sp. | reverse complement strand
GGACCGAAGAAGTATCGCATCGATGCCGTTGGTGAACTTCTCAACCAGTGCAGCGCCTGGTGAACTCTGCTGACTGTGGACGATCGATTGGTTGTTCGGCATATTGCCGAGATACCGCCATCGCTTATTGTCATTCAATAGACCGCGCTTGTTGAGCGCAGCAAGGACCGAGGCTTCGTTCTCCGCCTCGAGAAGTTCCTGAAGAAGGGCTTCATCTCTCATGTTTAGACGACCTGGCGTAGTGGATTGGGGGAGAATTCAAATGTTTTTGCCGTGGCCATGTAGGTCACATTGACCCCGTCCCTGATTCGTTGGAGGAGGCCTAAATCAATCATTCTAGAAACGACGCCTGCTCTTTGCGTCGTTAGAAACGCACGGGTGAATGGTTTCTGTTCCCGTTTCGGGAGGTACTCTTCCAGTGCGTCGTCGAGCCTGTCCGGCGTGCGCGCTCCTTGGGCAATTGCTTCCAGCACGACTTTGTATGCGAACGCTTCGGCAGGGACTCTACTGCGAATGTGCGAAAGGAGAAATTCGATTTCCTCGTTGGAGAATTTGCCGTTACTCCCATCGTTCGCATCGTCAAGAATCGGATTGCGGAGTCGGGCAAACACCCAACCTGCTTCGGTAAGGAGGATCTCAGGATTACGAGAGTCGGCCTTGTTTAGGAGCTTTAGTTCGAAGGGCAAGCCAGCAAGGGCTCCGTTTGTCGTAAGACTCGCTACAAACTGGTTCGCATAACGTAGTCGTGATTTGTCGTTGTTCGGTGTGTCTGAATGCGGGAAGGCGAACGATAAAGCATCATCGCGGTGAACTCCCGAGGTTGTATCCAGGTGCCGTAGATAATCACCGAGTTGCACAGCATAGGACGCGATTGTCGATGCCGTTTTGGCGAGTGCAAAATCCCCGGAGAGTCCCGAGCCCATGATTAGAGCCAGTGCCCGGCATGTAGCTTTTGCGGGCAGCAACTTGTTGTGTTGTCCAAAAATCCACCTGTCGACAAGAACGTCCTGGCCCGCTATCAAGGTGTCCGTTGGATATTGGGCAAATCTCCATCCTTTGGTGTCCTGGGTGAGATTCACTGAATACGAAAAATGAGTAGGAACGCTTGAGACTTGGGTTGGTCGAGAGAGCGCAGCCTTTCCGCTCTTCTGTTCTAAAGGTTGCCAGTTCGACTCCTGCTCGGGGAGGACGATTGTCTGCGTGTCCCCGGTGGGACGGTTATGAAGCAGGAGTTGATTGGCGATAGCCACTGCGACCGCTTCGGAGTAGTCCCGGTAACCGGCTTCCAGAAGCTTGTCTAGCTCATCCTTAGTGCGCTGTGAAAGGTCTAAACAAATGATCATGACATCTCCCTGCCGACTAAATATGACAATCTTCTTTTGCTATGTCAACTAAATACTGAAATGGTTGGCCATGTAATGGCAAAAGTCGGATAAGTAGTTGGCAAGGCATCATGGTTGTTGTTATCAGTTGTTGTCATTTAATAGTTTTGGCTTGCTATCGTTGCAACTTGCTGAGTATTATGAGGAACTGCATGGCGATCTGGCTCGACCTTGAAGCTCTAGAGGGCTACCTGCGCATTCCGAAGTCCACCTTGTACCGACTCGCGCAGCAGGGACGCCTCCCCGGTCACAAGATCGGACGCACGTGGAGGTTTGATCAGGACGAAGTGGACCAATGGATCAAGAACGGGAGCAGTAAACCAGGTAGCCCGGCTCATGAAGCCCCGGTGCGTGATGAGACAAAATCAAACACGACTTCTTGAAGCCATTCACAGCGAGGACCCAGTAGCGGGTTTCACGCACAATTTCTACAAGTATCCAGCTCGATTTTCCCCTCTCTTCATTCGGGCAATGATCCAGACGTTTACGAAGCATGGCGATCTGGTTTACGACCCATTCATGGGCGGAGGAACGACACTTGTCGAGGCGAGTGCGCTGGGTCGTCAGGCGATCGGAACGGATATCAACAGCCTGGCCGTCTTTCTGGCGCGGGTAAAAACGCGACGTTTCACACCCAACCAACTCTCGGTAGTTCGTAGCTGGGCGCATTCCACTGTTGAAAAGTTGCAGTGGTGGGCTACAGCCAAATCAGGTGGGCCTTGGGTGGATCACGGATATCAGCGAAATATCAATTCCACGGCCACATGGCGTATACGAAAACTGTTGGAGATTGGGCTAGCGGAGAGCGAGATCCTAAACGTCGCCAAAGAGCAGCCGCTAGCCCGCTGCATTCTGTTGCGCACTGCACAGTGGGCGTTGGACTGCCGCAAAGACGTACCCACGCCAACAGAATTTCGCGGCCAGTTTTTAATCAATGCCGAGGAGATAGTTCAGGGCGCTTCAGCATATGCGAGTGCGGTCAAGCGGGAGCGAAAGGCTCTTAAAGGCAAAGCGATGATCGCGGCACCAATCTGTCTCCACAGATCAGCCGTTGGTGTCGAGCAAGACGATGCTATTCAAGGACGCAAGGTGTCCTTAGTGCTTACTTCACCGCCCTATCCTGGCGTCCACGTTTTGTACCACCGATGGCAGGTTCAAGGGCGGCGCGAAACCCCGGCTCCGTACTGGATTGCAAATGCGCTCGATGGGCATGGCGCGTCCTATTACACGTTTGGTGATCGGCAGGAGCCCCAGCTAAATTCGTACTTTGATCAGGCATTGGACGCATTCCGTTCGATAGCGAGAATTTCCAACGAAAATACACTCGTTGTGCAGATGCTTGCGTTCTCGGAACCCGAATGGCAGCTCCCCCGATACGGGCTGATGATGAAACGGGCGGGCTTCGCTGAAATGAAGTTTCCGCACCTAGCTAATGCGCCAGACGGGAGAGTCTGGCGTCGCGTACCCAATCGCAAATGGTATGCAAGCCAGCAAGGCGGAACGCCTAGCAGCAACGAAGTGGTTCTTTTCTATAAGCTCGGACGGCAGGGAGTTTCGTAGAGATCTTGCTTTTCACTGCGACCCATCAGCCCTTTTTCCGATCTCTTTCCAGTGCGCCAAAGGCAACTCCATGGCGAACAAATAGCGAAGAGTGTACGATATGGACCATGGACGAGGGCCGCAAGCGCGTATTGCTGATTGCGGCTAGTATCATGGCAGCCCGAAAGCTTGCACAATACGATGGCGGCAAGCGTGTCCCGGCTACCGTCGCCGCGATTTCTGATGCAGTGCGTTGGGCAGAGGAAATCATGCGCGAAATCGACCGGCGTTGGCCGATAGCAGAAAGAGAATGACGCATCACAATGCCTGCTGATGTGGGTGCAAGGCCGAACCTAGGGAAGAAAGAAGCCGAGCGCCGTGTGCTTATCGCGGCGCGCAATGCAGGCGCGCCAATTCCTGACGGCGAAATCGCAGGGGAAGAACCAGATTTCCGCTTTCAGAGGGCAGCCAGTGAACTTGGGATCGAACTGTCAGAAATCATGAGGCCTGCTAGCAGCAATCATGGAATTCTGCCTGCCGAAGCGGAAGTCTTTCATCAGAGCGTCATGCGAACGGCGCAAGAATGTTTCCAAAAGATTAGTAGCCTGCGAACGCATGTGAATGTGTATTTTTCTAATCCACGGGGCCAGAAGCAAAGCCAACGCCAGCTAGTGAAGGTACTGGTCGAAGCCGTGCAACATCATCGACACCGCGCGAATCCCGCTGTGGTACTGGAGGGCGAAGAACTACCCGAAGGTTTTGACCACATTTTGATTACAGACGAGTGTCGTGAATGGTGGTGCGGTGAAGGCGGTGGAATCCACCTTTCTGAAATCTACCCCGAGATAGCCGCGAAAATCGCAGCGAAGAATCGGCTGGTGCCAAGGTATCGCGCCAACTTACCGCATTGCGCAGAGCTTTGGTTGCTGTTGTTCAGCCGCGTGACTGTCGCCCGAAGCGTACCTATCCCTGCTGGAACCGAAGAATGGAAATTCCCGTTTGATTTTGACCGCGTGCTTTGGTTTGCATGTTTGGAAAACAGAGTCGTGGAATTCCAGCGCTAATCATTGCTTGGAAATATCGTGCAAGACCTCACACCTCAGCGCAAACGCCAAATGAAGAGGCTGCTGCGAAAGATTATCACTTTCATTGACAATCAGGCTCTGTATCCGCGCGGCCACGTATTTATTGACAAGGTGGTGCTGGCCCACGTATCGAAGGCCCTCACTGTGGCGCAAAGCATCATGGCTCTGATTGATGCGGGCTTCCCTGAAGAAGCTTTTGGCGTTTCCAGAACGATGGTGGAGATTGCCTTAAACCTGCGCTACATCACCAACCGCAATTTAGAGCAGCGTGCCAAGCGTTTTGTTCATTACGAAGCGCGGTGGAAGATGGAATTGATGCGCAGAGGGCTGAAGCATTTCTATCGCACCGATGAGCACGGCAATTGGGTGCTGGATGCGAACGGCGAGAAAATCCCCAATTACACCAAGGCCGATTTTCGGAAGATGTTAGACAAAAAGCGGTATGCAGCTTACGTGAAGACGGCGCGCAAATATCCAAAACGTACTTCCTGGACGGACACAGGTAGCAAGGCTAGTAAGGGCGGTGCGTGGATGATGGCGATGGAGCCAGACAGGTATGAATCGGTGAATGGTGTACCGATGAAGTGGGAATTCGACTACGACTGGATGTACTTCTGGACATCGCAATACGTACATGCAACGGTCGTGAGTATGGAAGACGGACATGCCACACGGCCCACTGATGTGTTTGTGGTGCGCAAGCCCTTTCAGGGTGGCGGAGGTAACGCGGATATGGCGGTATTCAACGCCGCCGTGCAACTCAATAAAATTCTTCTGATGGCCTACCGGGCGCTGGGGCACACGTATCCACCGGAGATTGCCGAGCCCTTGGGCGACTTCGTCGTGAAGATGGTGAGGGGCGACGCGGGCAAGCAGCACCCGTAGCTGGGTGCAGCGCTGTTGCAGGTGCGCGAGGAAAAGGAAGCAGCGCGGCGCACAGCGATGAAGGCGGCCAAGGCAGGGCAGTGATCTGGTGAGCGCGCAGGCACGCCGTGCGGTTTACCCGTTGTTGCTATACCCATTGTTTACCCAATCCAGCTAACACCAGCAAAGGTCCGCAAAGGTAAAGCAAACAAAATTAAGGGCCACCAGTGCGATTGGTGGCCCCTTTTACGATTGAGAATCTTCCGTCCTAACCCCTAGACGATAGCGCCACAGTGGAGACGAGAATGAAATTATAACAAAGGGAGCACCCGTTCTCTGCCTGCCGGGCAGGACGGCGGAAGGTGTGTCAGCCGGTTCCATCGGTCCGGCCTCAATTCCGCTAAAGAGACTTGCCTTGCATTCTCGGGCCGCCCTTTTTCGAGCGCCGTTCCGTTCCGATTCCAGGCCGGACTCGCTTCCGTTTCGAAATTCCGCGGGTATTCATCGAATTTTTTTTTGCACTTCGGCTCCATCCACAGCCCAATGGGGATATAGTAAGAGTTAACATCGATCCCATATTTGCTTCTAACTCATAACCCGCAAGGGGCGACGTGTATGTTGTTCCTTCATCAACCAATCCAATTCTTCCTAAATTTAGGAGTGTGTAAGGAGTACACCACCATGGCGAAACCCAGAGGTCCCAGAAAACAGAATGGCGAAGCCGCAGCGGCCACTGTCCAGTCCACACCCGCTGCCCTGCCTACCGACGTCACCGAAACTATCGCGGCCGAACCTATCAAGTCGCTGAGAAAACCATCGATCGTGAAGAGCGAACCACGCTCCAACGTTCTCCCCATCAACCTGGAAGATGAGATCCGCCGTCAGGCCTATTTGCTTGCCGAGCGTCGCGGATTCGAACCTGGCCATGAGGCCGAAGACTGGATCGCGGCGGAGCGCGAAGTTCGCCAGCGTTATCACCAACAGAGCGCCTAACACAACCATCCGCCTGGCGGCCGAGCCCCGGCCGCCGTGTCGCGGCGGAAACGTTAACGCATTGCCGCCGCGCCCCTCTCCAATTCGTCAGAATTCCTGACATCGTACTCCCGATAGCGGTCTGGCACCGCTTCCGGTTGCCGTCCCAGGGACTTTCTGAAAAAATACCTGAGGATCCCCACCATGGCCTTTTTAGGTAACTTTGCCTTGCTCCTCGCCTTGGCGTTGAGCGTTTACAGCTTTGGCGCCGGGCTGCTGGCCCTGCTTTCCCCGGACGACCCCAAGTCGCAGCGGCTCAGCGAAACTGCCCGCCGGGCCGGTGTGGTGATTTTCGGAGGCGTATTGCTGGCCTCCCTGGCCCTGGTCATATCCGCCTTCCGCGACGATTTCTCCATCGCCTACATTTTTCATCACAGTAATCGCGATCTGCCCCTTCCCTACAAGTTCGCCACGCTCTGGTCCGGGCAGGAAGGGTCGTTGCTCTTTTGGTCGTTACTGCTCGGAGGGTACGGATTCGTTCTGCGCCTGCGCTACAAAACCGATCCGCGACTCTTCGCTTACGCCTCGATCGTGCTGGCCGCGGTCCAAATCTTCTTCCTGGCGCTGGTGAACTTCGCCGCCAATCCTTTCGGCCTGCTCGAGGGCCCACTCCGTCCTGACGGCAGCGGGCTCAACCCGCTTCTGCAGTACCCCGAGATGGTGATTCACCCTCCCATGCTCTACCTGGGGTACGTGGGCTTCACCGTCCCCTTTGCGTTCGCGCTTGGCGCGCTGATCATGAAGTATCCCGGCGAGAAGTGGATTCACATCACGCGCCGCTGGACCATGGTGACCTGGGGATTCCTCACCTGCGGCATCTTTCTCGGATCGCACTGGGCTTACTCGGTTCTGGGCTGGGGAGGGTACTGGGGATGGGACCCGGTCGAAAATGCCTCGCTGATGCCCTGGCTGGTGGGCACCGCCTTCCTGCATTCGGTGATGATGCAGGAAAAACGCGGCATGCTGAAGGTATGGAACATGTGGCTGGTGTTCGCCTGTTTCTGGCTTGCCATTCTGGGCACATTCCTCACCCGAAGCGGCATCATCAGCTCGGTCCACGCCTTTGCCCAGTCGTCGATCGGAGACTGGTTCGCGTGGTTCCTGGGCATCACCTTCGCGGTATTCGTTTTCTTTTTCCTGAAGAACAAGGAGCACCTGCGCAGCGAGAACAAGCTGGAGGGAATGATCTCCCGCGAGTCGAGTTTCCTGTTTAACAATCTCCTGTTCCTGCTCCTCACTCTTGACGTTCTCTGGGGAACGTGGTTCCCGAAGATTTCCGAACTGGTTCAGGGCAACAAGGTGACCGTGGGCGCACCCTTTTACAACCGAGTCGCAATTCCGGTGGCGCTGGTGTTGCTGCTGCTGACCGCCCTGGGCCCGCTGCTGGCGTGGCGCAAAACCTCATTCGAGAGCCTCAAGCGCAACTTCACCTGGCCCACAGTCGCCGCCGCCGTGGTCGCCCTGTTCGTGATGTTCACCCCTGCAAGCTGGGGATCAATCTTCGGCCTCAGGCCCTGGCATGACGTCAGCTACTTCTACTCGCTGATGACAATCTTCCTGTCGGCACTTGTCGCGTTCACCGTGGCGAGCGAGTTCTACCGCGGAGGCCGCGTCATCTCGGAAAAGAGCGGACAAGGCATGTTCGCCTCGATGGTGCAGCTCACCCATCGCAACACGCGGCGCTACGGTGGATACGTCGTTCACTTCGGCGTCGTGCTGGTGATGATCGGATTCTCCGGCTCCGCCCTCAATCAGGACAAGGAAGCGGAACTCGGTTACGGCGACCACATGCAGATCGGCAGCTACGATCTGGTCTGCCGCTCCTACACCCAGGACGATAATGCGAACCAGGAAACAGAATGGGCGCTGATGGATGTCTACCAGAACGGGAAACTCCTGCGTACCATGACCCCGCAGCGCATCTTCTATAAGGCCAGCCAGCAGGCCTCCACCAAGCCCGACATCGACCAGGGCTTCAAAGAGGACCTCTATCTAGTCTACGAAGGACAGAACGACAAGGGGCAGCCGGTGATCAAGGCGCATCTGAATCCCATGGTGATCTGGATCTGGATTGGCGCCTGGGTCATGATCATCGGCACAGGCTTGGCGCTGGTGGAGCCCGCGCCTGCCCCGGTGACCGTACGAGTCGCGAAGATGATCGAGCAGGCGGCCCCGGTGGCCGGGGACTGAACTCTCTGATTGCAGATTTTAGATTTCAGATTTCTGATTTGATCGAGGGATACGGGCGGCAAGCTGACGGCCGCGGTGCAGAATCTTTTTATGATGTCCAAATCTAACTCGTCTGTGCGGCGCGCCGTGCAATGTGCCCTGCTGTCGCTGGCTATCTTTCTTTTCTCCGGAGCCTCCGACCCGTCCACCCGGTTCAAGGAGATCGGCCATCAACTGATGTGCATCTGCAGTTGCGGCCAGATTCTTCTGGAGTGCAATCACGTGGGCTGCCCGGCCTCCGACGGTATGCGCAATGAACTGTTGGCGGCAGTCACGCGCGGCGACAGCGACAGCCTGGTGCAGCAAGCCTTCGTGCAAAAGTACGGGCCCACAGTGCTGGCCGCTCCGACCAACCGGGGATTCGATCGTACTGCCTGGATTTTTCCCTTCGTTGCATTCGCCGTAGGTTTCGTTGCGGTAGTGCTCGTAGTGCGCGCCTGGAAGAATCGCCCAACAGCTGCCGCCGCGGGCGGACCGCCCGTTGCCGGCGCCGACTTGGATAGATTCCGCCGCCAGGCGGACCAGGAGACCGAACTATGATTCTCGCCGCCGTTTGCGCCTCGCTCATCACCGCTGCGTCGCTGTTTTATATCTTCTACCTGCCCGGCGAAATCTATCTTGGCCCGGAGAAAACCCGCGCGTCCTACCTCCGCGAGCGCAAAGACGCGGTCTATGAAAACCTCCGTGACCTGAATTTCGAATACCGCGCGGGTAAAGTCCCCGATGCCGACTACCAGTCCCTGAAAGCGACGCTGCAAGATGAAGCCGCGGCGCTGCTGGCGGAAATCGCCCAGCTGGAATCCGCCACTGAACCTGCGGCAAGAAAAGCGAGATCATGAATCACAAGCAACGTTCTGCCATCCTGCGCGGAGCAGATGCGGCATCGAGTGAAGCATCCGCGGAGTCGAAGGATCCCTACTGCGTTCCCGGCACGGCTTACCGCGTGACCGGTTGGGCAAGACTGCTCGCGTGCCTCATGGTGATCTTGCTGGCGGCTACGGCCGCAGCCCAGACGCTCACCGGCACCGTAAAGAATGCCACCACCGGAAAGCCCGGAGCGGGAGACGAAGTGGTCCTCCTCAGTCTCGGCAACGGCATGGAAGAAGCCGGGCGCACCAAGGCCGACTCCAAAGGGAACTTCTCCTTCAAACTCGACAAGCAAGGCCCGCACCTGGTCCGGGTAATCCACCAGGATGTCACCTATCACCGCATGGCCCCTCCCGGAACCACGTCGGTGGAGGTCGAAGTTTATGACGCAGCCAAGAAGGTGGAAGGCATCGAGGTAGTCGCCGACATCATGCGCTTCCAGGCTCAGCAAGGGCAGATGCAGATCGAGCGCACGTTCGCGGTCCAGAACAATTCCAAGCCCCCGCGCACCCAGATGAACGAGCACAACCTCGAGTTCTACATCCCCGAGGGCGCGACGATCACGGAAGGCCAGGCGATGACAGCCGGCGGCCAGCCGGTGAAGTCCGATCCTGTGCCCGAAGGCCAGAGCGCGAAAAGCAAATACTCGTTCCTCTTCCCGCTTCGTCCTGGGGAGACACGCTTCAATGTCATCTATACCCTTCCCTACACAGGGAGCGTCAACATTGATCCCAAGAGCGTGTACCCGCTGCAGCACTTCGTGGCGATTGCTCCCAAGACGATCAGCTTCGAGCCGGCTGCCGGCGCCAATTACTCTCCCACGAATTTTCCCGGGCAGCCCGACGCCAATGTGGAAGTCGCTTCCAACGCACAAGTAGGCCAGCCGCTTGCCTTCAAACTGACTGGGGAAGGAGTTCTGGCCGCACCCGGCGAGGATGGCGGCCAGGGGGCTCAGGCACAAGGTGCCAGCCGTCCGGGCGGAGGTTTGGGACCACCCATCGACGCGCCGCCGCCGCTGCGCAGATATCAGTGGTGGATTCTGGGCGGATTTGCCGCCGCTCTCCTCGCCGGGGGAGCCTTCATCGCCTCGCGCCAACAGTCGGCCAATCGTGCCGCCCGCGGCAAAGCCCCAGCCTTTGCGACTGTCGAGGAGGAAGAAGCCTACGAGCCCACGGCGGTTGCCGTCGCGCGCGAGTCCCGTACCGCCCGCCCAGCACCGCAAACCGTGGCGCCCAGCACGGCTCCCCGGACTTCCATGCTGCTGGAAGGTCTGAAGGAGGAGTTGTTCGAACTCGAGGTCGAACACAAGCAGGGCCGGATCAGCCAGCAGGAATATGAGAAAACCAAGGCGGCCCTCGATCAGACGCTGCAACGCGCCCTGAAGCGAGAAATCCAGAAAGCACAGCAGGCAACTTAGGGACAGCCTGCCGAAACAGGCGCTAACCCCATGATTCTAATGGAATCTGGTGATCGAGTGCGTACTCCGCGCTTCCCCCTGGGTTCAGAATTCGGGAACATGCATCTGCCCATTCCACGTAACATCCAATGAAGTAGTACGACCAAAATTATGGGAAACACTTTCAAGACCGCGTTCCTGCTGACCGCTCTGACTTTGCTGCTGATGTTCATCGGACGCGCTTTCGGAGGCCAGAACGGAATGTTCCTGGCGCTGGCCTTCGCGGCCGTAATGAACTTCGTGTCCTACTTCTACTCCGACAAGATCGCGCTGGCCATGTACCGCGCCCAGCCGGTCACGCGCGAGCAGTTGCCGCGCGCCTTCGCCGCCGTCGAGCGTCTGACCCAGAAAATCGGCATTCCCATGCCGAAGATGTACGTGATTCCGACCGAGTCGCCGAATGCCTTCGCCACTGGACGTAACCCGAGCCATGCCTCCGTCGCAGTCACGCATGGGATTTTGGAGCTGTTGAACGATGAAGAACTCGAAGGCGTCCTGGCCCACGAACTGGGACACGTCAACAATCGCGACATCCTGATCAGCTCGGTCGCAGCTACGATCGCCGGAGCGATTACCATGCTCGCCAGCATGGGACGCTGGGCGATGATCTTCGGCGGTTACGAACGCAATGACCGCGACAATCGAGGAGGAGGCCTGGCAGCCCTCTTCATGCTGATCGTTGCCCCAATTGCTGCAAGCCTGATTCAACTGGCGGTTTCGCGCTCCCGCGAATACCAGGCCGATGCCACCGGGGCGCACTTTACCGGCAATCCCTATGCCTTAGCCAGCGCATTGCAGAAGCTCGATGCCTATGCGCGCCGTGTGCCCATGCAGGCAAGCCCTTCGACCGCGCATTTGTTCATCATCCAGCCGTTTTTGGGGATGAGCGCGGGGATGTTTGCCAACCTTTTCTCCACCCATCCGCCGATTGCCAAGCGGATCGAGCGGCTCACGGGGAGGCCGGCGGAGTTTATGCAGTAAGAGCTACTAGCTCCTAGCTACTAGCTACTAGCTACTAGCTACTAGCTTCTGGGGCTAAACCGGTCGGACAATTCGGTCCATAGAATAGCGGACAACGGGTTTCTTCCCCGTGCACAGAAGCCTGACTGGATTGCGAGCTAGTAGCTAGCAGCTAGGAGCTAGGAGCTGCATGACTCCCGTAACTCCATCCAACTCGCTGCCAGCTAGTAGAATCGAAAAGATGTCTCCCGAAACTGCTATTGCCGTGTCCCACAAGGCTTCCGAACTGGAAAAGGCGCTGCGCCGCGTGATTCGCGGCAAAGACGACGTCGTCCGGCTGGCCCTGGTCAGCATCTTTGCCCGCGGACACCTGCTTATCGAGGGCGTTCCCGGCGTCGGTAAGACTACGCTGGGTCAGGCGCTTGCCCGCGCGATCGACTGCAAGTTCCAGCGGGTGCAGTTCACCAGCGACATGCTGCCGTCCGACGTGCTGGGAATTTCAGTTTACTCAGCGGCCGAACAGGTATTCGAGTTCAAGCGTGGCCCGGTCTTCACCAACGTTCTGCTCGCCGACGAGATCAACCGCACCACGCCCAAGACGCAATCCGCGCTGCTGGAGGCCATGAATGAAGGGCAGGTTACGGTCGATGCGCACTCCTACGAACTGCCCCAGCCATTCCTGGTGATCGCGACGCAGAATCCGGTGGAGCATCACGGCACGTACCCCCTGCCCGAATCGCAGCTCGACCGTTTCCTGATGCGGGTGCGCATGGGATATCCCGACGCCCAGGCCGAACGGCAGATCCTGCGCTCCGAAGCGGGAGTGGCACACCTCGACGAACTCCGCCCCATTCTGACGGGAGCCGACGTGCTCGAGATGCAGCACATGGTAAAAAATGTTCGGGTGGATGATTCGCTGGTGAATTATGCCCTGGAAATCGTGCGCCGCACCCGCGAATCCGAGTTCCTGTCGTTGGGAGTTTCCCCGCGCGGCTCGCAAGCTCTCTACCGCGCCGCGCAAGCGATGGCCTTCCTGGAAGGCCGCACCTTCTGCACCCCGGAAGACATCAAGCCGCTGGTCGTTCCCGTCTTCGCGCACCGGATTACCGTTAATGGACTCTACGCATCGACGCTGAAGAAGTCAGAGCAATCCGACCAGGTGCTCAAGGACATTATCGAGAACGTCGCCGTGCCGGTGTAGGGAGTACATAGTTTCTCGGTGATCTCCGGAGACTATAATTCCCGGTCATGCACTTCCTGCGCTTCCTCATGCTGCTGTCGCTGGTAGTCTGGATCGGCGGGCTGATCTTCTTTGCCTTCGTACTCGCGCCGACCGCGTTCCAGGTTCTTCCCAACACGCATCTGGCGGGCAACGTGGTTGGACGCGCGCTCGGCAAGCTGCACTGGCTCGCGATCATCTCGGGAATTGTCTTCCTGGCCAGTTCCCTGCTCTACAGCCGCCTGACCGGCGGAACGGTTCACGTGTTCGCGATTCGCCACCTGCTCATCATCCTGATGCTTGGCCTGACCCTGTTCTCGCAGTTCTGGATGATCCCGCGCATGGACACGCTGCGCGCTTCAGTAGGCGACTTCGCCTCCGTTCCGCTGGATAATCCCGCCCGCGTGCAATTCGACGCCCTGCACGTGTGGTCCACGCGAGTAGAAGGCGCAGTACTCCTGTTGGGACTCGTCGCAGTCTATCTAACAGCCACCCTCTTAGGGAAAAGGTGAACCACGTAGCCGCGGACGCCTTCGTCCGCGGGTTTTGTGGGGAAGTGCTGACGCGAAATACCGGCTTCGCGTGCCGGACGAATGCGACCGGCCCCACGTGGTTCCTGCTACCGGCGGCTGCGCGTTTCAAATACTTCCCGGATCCTCGCCGCCAGCGTGCTGAGTTCGAAAGGCTTTTGCAGGATCGTGGCTTCGTTGCCGTTACTGTTCGGAGGTATGGAGCCCAGTTCCCCTTCCGTATAGCCCGACATGAACAGGACACGGACATCCGGGCGGCGGAGAAGGAGCCGGCGCGCAACTTCCGAGCCGCGGATGTGGGGCATCACCACGTCGGTCAATAACAAGTCGATCCGGCCCGTGTAATGTTCCGCCAGGGCGACCGCATCGGCGCCATCCTTGGCCTCCAGCACCGAATATCCAAGGCCCTGCAGGAAACGGCAGATCATCCAGCGCAGGTCGGGTTGATCTTCCGCAACCAGAATCGTTTCCTTGCCGGGATGAGCGGGTTGCGGCGGCAGTTCCGGCAAGCCAAGTTTCGCCGGGGCCGAGACCCGCGGGAAATAGATGCGAAAAGTGGATCCGCGTCCCACTTCGCTGCTCACGCGGACATGGCCGCCGCTGGAGCGAACGATGTTGTAGAGCACCGACAGCCCCAGGCCTGTACCCTCCTCTTTGCTCTTGGTAGTGAAAAAGGGCTCGAATATCCGGCTCTGGGTTTCGGCATCCATGCCGACTCCTGTATCGCTCACGGCCAGCATCACGAAATCCCCCGAAGGCAAGCCCGAAGAGCGCGCCAGGCGCGGGGTGCTCTTGCCGATGTGCGCGGTTTCCAGGGTGAGCTTACCGCCTTTAGGCATCGCATCTCGCGCGTTGACCACCAGATTCATGATGACTTGCTCGATCTGCCCGGGATCGGCGTTGATGCAACCCGCATCCCGGTCAAGATTGACGGTGAAATCCATCTCTTCGCGCAGCACTCCGAGCAGCATTTCGCTCATCTGATCCACCAGCGAATTCAAATCGAGCACCTGGGGAGTGAACTGATGCTGGCGGCTGAACGTCAGCAACTGGCGAGTCAGGCTGGCCGCGCTCATCGTGGCCCGCACAATCGTATCCACGTTCTTGCGCACTTCCGGGCTGGTACCCGACTCCTCGCGAACTATCTCCGCGTATCCCTGGATGACCATCAGAAGGTTATTGAAGTCGTGAGCAATTCCCCCCGCCAGGCGGCCCACAGCTTCCATCTTTTGCGACTGGCGGACCTGTTCTTCCAGTCCGCGGCGGGTCGTGACGTCGCGGGAGGTAACGACAATGCCTCCCACCGCGACATCGTTCAGCAAATTGTTTCCCACCGATTCCAGCCAGACCCATGAACCGTCTTTGCGGCAGAAGCGGAACTCAGGAGGGGCAGCGCTCCCCACCTTAAGAGTCACGCGCTCCAGCGCGGCCCTCACCCCCAGCCGGTCATCGGGATGGACGAAAGAGAGGAAGTTCTGTCCCAGCAGTTCCGAAGGCTTGTAGCCTGCAACCCGCTCGATCGAGGGGCTGTGGTAAAGCATGGTTCCATCGACCGCAACGATGGTGATCACGTCCGAAAGATTTTGAATGAGATATTCGAAGCGTTCCTCGCTTCGCCGCAGAATGGCCTCGGCCTCCACGCGATCGCGAATATCGCGAAAAATTCCCAGGATGACGGGCTTTCCCTTCAACTCAGTAACACTGGCACTGACCTCGACAGGAACGCGCATCCCGTCGGCACGCTGAAGTTCCAGTTTCAGGCTGTGCTTGCCGTCCAGCTGGGAGGACAGAAGCGGCGGTGATCCGTTCCCGGTTGGCGGGTAGAGCCGGGACTCGGGCATGGCGATGATCTCGTGTTCGGGAATACCCAGGATGGCGGAGGCCTTGTTATTGGCCTCCACGATGAGGCCAGTCTTGCGGTCGATCACTAGAATCGCATCGTTGGCGGTGTTGATGAGGTTGCGATATTTCTCCTCGGAGTTACGGATGCGGCTGAGCACTGCCATCGACAACGCAATACCGATCAGCAGCAAGAGTCCGCTCGCCACCAGCATGACATCTGACACTACCCGGTCGGTCCAGCGAGCGCCTTCGCCCAGGGTGAAAGAGAACTGATCTTCCAAAGGGGTGACGCGGGCATCGACCATTGCAACCTGCTCCGCGATGGAGCGAATCTTCGCTGGATCCGGACGCGAGGAAGTCACCTCGCGGTGCAAATCGTCGCCCAGAGTGCGAAGGTGGTCAATGTATCCATCGCCCTCGGTCCAGATCTGGATGGCTTTCGCCATGTGCCCGGCGCGCCCAAAGCGCCGGAATAGCATGGCCATGCTGTCCACGTCCTCGGGGCTGTTGCGGCCCTGTATAAGCCCCCGCCGAACCAGGTCCATGTTGGGGTGGGGCCGTTGCAGTTCAAGGCGAGCTTGCTTGTCGCCCAGGGGAACGGCGATCTCGGCCAGAAACTGCTGATAGTCACTCTCCTGGCGCGTCTCCGCATACTCGGTCAGGCTCAAAGCAGCCCGCTTCTCCGCCTTCGACCAGAGCCCCTCTCCCCCGACATACGCCCGCACGCCTGTGAGGATCTCGGAACGAAGCACGCCGAGCGAAAAGACGCAGATCACGATAGCCACAAAAATGCCTACTATGATCAGCATCTTTCTGGCAATGGTCAGTCTATGGATCATGCGGCGTCGTGATTTCGTGTTCTATTTTGCGATCCTGAGATCGCCGAACATAGTTCCGAGGGCGGCGCCCCGAGGGCCTCGGAAAACAACGTTGTGGGCTGGTCACCTTGCCTGATGGCATCCTGAGTAAGAATCGCGCTTCTCAGGATTTTCTGAATGTGCCTAAAGGATATCGTGCGCGGGGGACAGCTAGTCAAGACCCCAGCGTGCGGAAATAATCCAGGCATTGTTACCTGCTCTCCGGCTGACGCAACTGGCGATAGCGAAAGCAATCCGCGGCGTGATCGTTCACCATGCCCACGGCCTGCATGAAGGCATAACAGATCGTCGATCCCACGAAATTGAAACCGCGCCGCTTAAGATCTTTGCTCATGGCATCGGACTCGGCAGTGCGCGCCGGGACCGTGCGGATCTTCCAATCATTCACCTTCGGTTGGCCGCCGACGAACTGCCAGATGTAGCGATCGAAGCTGCCGAATTCCTGCTGCACGGAAAGGAACGCTTTCGCATTCCGGACGGCTGACGCAATCTTCAGCTGGTTGCGAACGATACCTGGATTCGCCAGCAGGGTTTTCATCTTCCTGCGGTCATATCGCGCAACCCGTTTGGCGTCGAAGTGATCGAAGGCTCGCCGGTAATTGTCTCGCTTGTTGAGAATGGTACTCCAGCTGAGCCCGGCCTGCGCGCCTTCCAGAATGAGGAACTCGAACAAGACACGATCATCATGAACGGGCACGCCCCACTCCTCATCGTGGTAGCGCACGTAGTTTTCGCCTTTCGCCCAGGTACAACGGGTCCGACCATCGCTCCACTGCGATTGCATGTTTGCGGCCATGGAAGAGGGCCCCGGACGAATGCGTCCGGGGCTACGTGATTCTGTACTCCAGCAAGTGCTACTGCAGCGACTTCGGTTCCGACTTGTTGACTGGCGACTTCCTGTTCAGGAGCGAGACGAGCTCTTGTGCGGAAGCGGGAATGCCAACTTTACCTCCGCGAATAATCTCTTTTGCGGTCAATTTGCGTCCATAGAGCTTTTCATTGGCGCTGCCGTCGGAGCGCAGGGTTGAGCCTTCCAGCGAAACCCCTGCAAATAGACCCTTGTTGCGCGAGTACGAGAGAATCTCGGCGTTCATCACAATATCCGTCGCCCCTTCCGCCGTTCTGCCCTTCGGTCCAGCGGCGGCGGAAGCGTCCGCCCCGAGTTTCACCTTGCTGGAGAGTAACGAGGTGGCGCCCTTGGGATTCATCACCAGCAGCACGAAATCCGTGGCCTGACCGCCCAGTTGGAAGCCGATACTGATGCCCTCGAGCGCATACAGCGCCGGAGCGCCCCATTTGCCGGTGTAATGCTGGCCTCCGCGGCACACCATCACCCCCCGGCCGTAGCTGCCGCCAATACCGAACGCGCCCTTCTTCACCGAAGGAAGCACGACGACGCACTCGGCCTTGTCGAGCAGGTCTTGAGGAATGTCGTCCGGAATATTAAGAATTTCCTTCAGAACTTCGCCGGCATCTTTCACCCGCTCCTGCTCGTGCTCGCTGTCGGCGGCAAAGGCGGTTATGGAGAACAGCAAAACCACGAAAGACACGATGAGCTTCTTCATCTAACGCCCTCCAGAAAGATTGTAAAAAAAGCTTGAGATCGTGCGACTATGTTACGCCATCACCCCGCCGGATAACGCCGGAACCGGGCCAGGGAGCGTGGGGACGTGCAAGTCGTTTGGATTGCATGTTTTGTGCCATGACCAAACGCGTGCTCCTTTTGTAACTTGGCACCTCGCCGGTACGCTCCTAAAGTCAAGCAGATAGCGCTCCAGTGACCACCCGATTTCGGCAAGCGGCGTGCATCTAATAGCTTGGAAGTGCGCTGGGACGCAGGTTAGACGCGGGTCAGAGTGAAAAAATTGGACTTTCCGGGCATGAAGTACACGAACGGGACAATTCGGGTTTTAGGTCTTTTGCTGGCAACCATCCTGGGGCTGGGGCAGTCGTGGGCTCAATCCGCCTATGTCTCCGGAGCACCCGCCTTCAATGGCGCGAGCCCGGCTGCCGCGACCGAGAACACGGATGACCAGAGTGCGCTGATCACGCTTCACTCGCGAGTGAATGAGGTCAACGTACTGTTTATTGCCACGGACAAGCACGGCAAGTTCGTGCGGAACCTGAGTCAGAACGATTTCAGCATTCTCGACGATCACAAGCCTCCCCAGGCCATTCTGAATTTCCGCCGCGAGACCGATCTGCCCTTGCACATGGGGCTGCTGGTGGACACCAGCGGCTCGGTGGGCAGCCGCTTTGACTTCGAACAGACCGCGGCCACGGCGTTCATGCAACACACGCTGCGCAAAGGATTTGACCGGGCATTTGTGATGGGCTTCAACACTCACAGCCAGGTAGCGCAGGATTTCACCGACAGCATCGGCCTGCTTTCAACGGGCGTGCATAAGCTGCGCAACGGCGGCGGCACCGCGTTATACGATGCGGTCTATCGCGCCTGTAAAGACAAATTCCTGAAAGACCGTCCGGAGCGGCCGGTGCGCAAGGCAATTATCGTGGTCAGCGACGGCGAGGATAACCAGAGCGAGGTTTCCAAGGCCCAGGCGATCGAGATGGCCCAGCGCGCCGAGGTCATCATCTACGCCATCTCGACCGACGATAGCGGGTTGGTCATGCGCGGCGATAAAGTCCTGGAGCAACTGGCCGAAGCCACCGGCGGACGCGCGTTCTTCCCCTTCAAGATGAAGGACATCACCCACTCATTTGCGGCCATCGAGGACGAACTGCGCAGCCAGTACGTCGTGTCCTATAAACCGGCGGACTTCGATGCCGACGGCCGCTACCGCTCCATCGAGATTTCCTCCTTGAAGAAGGACTTGCAGGTCCGGTCGCGCAAGGGCTACTTCGCCCCGCAGCAATAGGCTTCCAACTCTCCTTCGCGCATTCAAGCGGCGTTAAGCCGCTTTTCTGCGACCCGGTAGCTGAAGCGGATAGAGAATCGGATTCCAATGCGGCGTTTGCAGGTTCGATCCTGCCGCGCTTACTCTTCTGACCGCAATGTCGAAGGCAAGCCCAGGGGGCTGAAGCCCCAAGATCGAGAGGCTGCTCTACGTCTGCAGCGCCTCCAGTACACGTCTACGCCGAACTCGTCTCCGCGCGAGGAAGTGGTTTCCGTAATCGCAGGACAATGAATTCGCCGGGCTTCGGCAGCCACAAAGCGGTCACCAGAGCCGGGCCGGCGATTTCATTTCGGGCCGATACAGAAATAGAATCGCGGGCGGGACTACGAACGGGCTATCGCCGAAACCGCTCCCATATCGCAGAATGCGAACCTGCCTTGCATTCTGCGGTTTGCGTGGTGACTCTCGCTATGCTACCGTCCCAGTGACTTCTTACTTCCGGTCCGTTGCTGCCATTTCAGCGTGCTGAGGAGCCTTTCATGATTGGCATTATTCTCATCGTTATCCTGGTAGTGATCGCGGTGATGCTGGCTGGGATGTACAACAGCCTGGTGCAGTTGCGGGTGCGTTGCGACTCGGCCTGGTCCGACATCGATGTGCAGCTGAAGCGCCGGCATGATCTCATCCCCAACCTGGTGGAAACGGTGAAGGGATACGCCGCTCACGAGAAGGGCACGTTCGAGAACATTGCAAAATTCCGCTCGCAGGCAATGCAGGCGGTGACACCCGCGGACAAGGCGGCGGCGGAGAATCAACTCACGGGGGCGTTGAAGAGCCTGTTCGCGGTCGCGGAGAACTATCCGGAGCTGAAGGCTTCCGAAGAGTTCACGCAATTGCAGGGCTCGCTGAGCCAGACCGAAGACTCGATCCAGAACGCGCGCCGCTACTACAACGCGGTCGTCCGCGATCTGAATACCAAAGTGCAGTCGTTCCCGACCAATCTGATCGCAGGCATGTTCGGATTTACGCAGCGCCAGTTCTTTGAGACCGCGGCCGCCGACCGGGAGCCGGTCCAGGTGAAGTTCTGAGATTGAGGAATCTGGCAATCGGATAGCTGGTCCTTGAAACGTACAACAACAATCGCTGTACTTGCTGCCCTTGTCTCTCTTCTCGCGGGAAGCGCAACCGCGAAGTCCTGGCGCATCGCTGATTTTCAGGACAAGATTACGGTCGAGCGAGACGGCAGCGCGCTGGTGCGCGAGCGGATCGCCCTCGCGTTCGTAGGAGAGTGGCACGGAATCCATCGCACCATTCCCATCGAATATCCCGGACCGGACGGCACTAACTACGAACTCTTTGTGGATATCGAGAGTGTGACCGACGGAGAAGGAGGAAAGCTCAAATACGATTCCTCCCGCTCCGGGGGCGATCGCGATCTGAAGATCTATATTCCCGGCGCGGTGGACACGACCAAAACGGTAGAGATCACCTATCTGGTGCGCAACGGAACGCGGTTCTTCAAGGACTATGACGAGTTCTATTGGAATGTGACGGGCAACGACTGGCCGGTGCCGATTGATCACGCCACGGCCACGGTGCGCTTTCCGGAAGCGGCGGCTGGATCTCTCCGGGTGCAGGCATTCACCGGGGTATATGGTTCCACCCAGCGCGATGCCAGCGCCAAAGCCGAGGGAGCAGAAGGACAATTTGAAACCAACAATCCGCTGCCCATGCGCGGCGGGCTTACCATCGATGTTTACGTTCCGAAGGACATCCTCAAAGAACCGGGCCCGCTGACCAAGTTGATTTGGTTCGTGGGAGGCAACCCGGTTCTGTTTCTGCCGTTCGCCACTCTGGCGGGAATGTTTGCGCTGTGGTGGTACAAAGGGCGCGATCCGGACGCTGGACTCTCCGTCGCCCCTCTCTACGAACCGCCGCCCGGGATTTCTCCCGCGGAAGCCGGGACTCTGCTGGACGACTCGATTCATCCCCGCGACATCACATCGACCATGGTCGATCTCGCGGTGCGCGGTTACATCAAGATCGAAGAAACCGCGGAGAAGGTACTCCTGTTCACCCACAAGGACTACATCTTTCATCTGCTGAAGCCGCGCGAACAATGGAGCGCGGACCTGGCTCCGCACGAGCGCGTAATGCTGGAAAACGTGTTTGCCGGCGGGGAGGAAACGCGGCTCTCCAGCCTGAAGAATCGCTTCTATACGGCGGTCCCTGTGATCCGCCAGGACATCATGTCCCAGTTGAAGAACAAAGGGATTTACCTGCTTGATCCGGAATCGGCCAATGGATACAGCGTGGTCGCGGCCATTGGCATTCTGATTCCGTTTGCGGTCTTTCAGTCTCTGGGATGGGCGAACCTTTTCAACTCGATTCCGCTGCTGATCGGATGCGCTTTGATATCGGCCGTCATCTGGTGGTTGTTTGCCCGTCAAATGACGGCCAAGACTGTCAAGGGATCGCGCACTCACGTCGCGGTGCTGGGATTCCAGGAGTTCATGAACCGCGTGGACGCGGACCGGCTCAAGCGCATGCCGCCCACCACATTTGAAAAGTACCTGCCATATGCCATGGCGCTGGGAGTCGAACATCACTGGGCGCAGGCCTTCGCTGGAATCGTGAAAGATCCGCCGCAATGGTACGTAGGGCCGGGTGGCGGATATGCGGGCGGATTCAACCCGATATTCTTCTCCAGTTCCCTGCACAGCATGGCCGGGGACATGCATCAGGTGTTCGTATCGGCTCCGCGCGCCAGTTCCACAGGCTCGGGATTTGGAGGAGGCGGGTTTGGCGGAGGGGGAGGATTTTCCGGGGGCGGATTTGGCGGCGGCGGCGGCAGTGCATTCTAGCCAGCAACCAGGTTGATCGCTCAATGCCTGCCCCAATCACGGGCGGCGCCTGACAGTTCGCGGAGAGAAGGCTGGGGGCACCCGGAGAGCGACCAAACTAATGCGCAGACACGGCAAAGGGCCGCGAGTGGATCGCGGCCCTTCTGGCGGGAGCACCGGATTTACTGCTCACCGGCGGAGGCATTGCTGCCCCAGAGAGCATTACTTCCCCAAAGAGCATTGCTTCCCCACAATGCGTTCGTTCCCCAGAGCGCGTTGCTGCCCCAGAGCGCATTCGATCCCCACAGCGCGTTCGATCCCCAAAGGGCGTTGCTGCCCCAGAGAGCATTCGAGCCGGTCATGGTCGTGGACGAAGTGCCGGCAGCGAACTGAGAAGATCCCCAGACCGCAGGATTCGACCAACCAGCCGAGGTATTCCAGACCGCGGAGGGATCGTCATTCAGATAAACATTCCCCGATTTCGGGTCGTAGGAGGCGATCGGCGACATTGCGGTTCCGCTGGCGACGTCGCTGCTGCTGAGCGCGGCTTCCACATCCACGTATCCCGCGCCAATGGTAAAGACATCGTACTGGTCGGTATAGGTGATGCCGGTGGCCGGGTCGGTGGTGCTGCTGAATGCGGGAAACGACTTCCAGGCAGTCTTCATCAGGCGAGCCTTTACTTGATCCGGATTGAGGCTGGGGCTCTTCTGCAGAAGGTCAGCAACCACTCCACTGACGACGCCGGCGGCCATGCTGGTCCCGCTCAACGTAAAGTAGCTGGACGAGGACGCCGTGCTCCCGCCCTTTACGTAAAAACTGTAGGGCACCCGATTGCCGGGATACTGGTTGTAGAGCGTGGAGTTGGGAGCTTCGAGTGAAACCAGCAGGTTCCCGGGAGCGACGACGTCGGGCTTTACGACCGCGTCGATCAGCGTTGGGCCTTTGGAACTGTAGCTGGCGATCAGATCGTCCACCCGCGTGGGCGTTCCCATGGTTTTCATGGCGCCCACGGTGAGGACGTAGGGATCGTTTCCGGGCGAAGTCACGGTGCCGTAACCGTTGGTAGGCTGATAGCGGCCGTTATTGCCGGCGGCGACCACAACCACAATTCCGCTCTTCCAGGCTTTCTCGACGGCTTTGCACAGCGGATCCAGCCTGTAGCTCTCGTAAACGGCTCGGCCCATCGAGAGATTGATAACCCGGATGTTGTATGTAGACTTCAGCGATATGGCCTTGTCAATGGCAGCGATTACCACGCTATCAGTGGCGGAACCATTGGCATCGAGGACGCGCAGGTTCACCAGCCTGGCTCCGGGCGCGATGCCCTTGAAGGTCTTGCTATAACCAAGGCCGGTAGAGTTCAGTCCGTCCCCGGCGATCAGGCCGGCGATATGCGTGCCATGGCCGTACTGGTCTGCGGCACTGGAGTTGCCGGGCACGAACGATTGCTGATAGACCGCCCTGGAAATCGGAAAGATCCCCTGGTAGAGATCGGCGTGATTCGCGATGCCGCTATCGATCAGGGCAATTCCCACTCCCGCGCCGGTGTAGTTGGACTGCCAGGCGAAGTCGGCGTTCACCGCAGGCGCCGCGTTGCTGAGCGACGGCGCCAGCGGTCGGTCCGCGCTGATGTATACGACGTTCGACTGGTTCGACAGGCTGACGATGCCGTTGCCGTCGAGCACGGCCACGACGCCGTTAATTAAGGGCAACTGTCCGAGGATAGTGCCTCCCAGCTGCAAGATACTGTTCAACGCGCAACCCAGAAACCCAAGCAACCCGCCGCAATTCAGTTGCGTTCCAGGAGCGTACTGCACAATGACCTGGATTTTCTGGGTAGACGGATAGTTCTGCAACTCGGGCGAAATCTTCGAATCGTCGGCATGGGCTAGCGTCACAGCGACGATCAGGATGAACAACACTGACTTCTTCATTGGTCCCCCACTCCAGACGCTGTGCGAAGCACAACGTTCCCCAAGTGAACTGAGGAGGTGCAGGTCGAGGCCCAAACTAGGATTGTTATTACATTTAAGAATCAGCGACTTAGGCGATATTGTTGTGAAACACAACGGGCACTTTGTCCCAAGGAACCACGAATGGGACAAGTTGGCGCACCGTGAAAGACCGGCTTCCTTCCGGCATGCCATGCCTTGCTGGTAAGTGATTGATTCGGCGAGAAAACCAAGGTAATGGCAGCCCGTTTTTTGCTGCGGACATTCTCATCTATATCGTTGAAAATTTAAGCACTTGCTATGTCTGGGGTTCGCAGCACAGCCGTCCGCGCCTTTATTGCCGGAATGTCCCTGGCGGGGAGCATCACTCTGCTCGGGGCATTCGAACACTGGCAGTCCAGTGACCCGGTGCGGTTTGCCGCTTACCTGATTGCAGCGATGCTGGCCTCGTCGTTGAAGGTCACCTTGCCCGGAATCGAAGGCACGTTGTCGGTGAACTTCCTGTTCACGCTGATCGGTATTCTGGAATTAAGCCTGCCTGAAACCCTGACCATAGGCCTGGCCAGCACACTGGCACAGTTTTACTGGAGACCGGCACGACGTCCGAAAGTAGTCCAGTTGGTATTCAACCTGTCTCAAGTCACGGTTTCGAGCGCAGCGGCGTATGGGGCTTACGAACTTGTCATCCGGAAAGTGCTGCACGGGCCGGGACACCTCGCTCTGCTCGCAGCAGCGGTGACCCATTTCGCCTGCAACACGGCGGCAATGTCGACCATCATCGGGCTCACCGAAAATAAACCGGCTCCCACGGTGTGGAAAGAGAGTTATCTCTGGTCATTTCCTTACTACATGGTGGGGGCGGCAACGGCGGGGTTGATCCACTTTCTGAACGCACATATCGGGTGGCAATCTTCCCTGCTGGTTCTGCCGCCGATCTACCTGATGTACCGTTCCTATCGTCTCTACCTGGGTAAACTGGAGACAGAGAAGCAGCACGCCCAGCAAGTTTCCAAGCTGCATCTGCGAACCATTGAGGCCCTGGCGCTTGCCATTGAAGCCAAGGACGAGACTACCGGCGAGCACCTGCAGCGCGTACGGGTTTACTCGATGGAACTGGCAAAGGAATTGGGCCTGAGCGAAGACGAGACGGAGGCGCTGCAGGCCGCTTCCGTACTGCACGATATCGGCAAACTGGCGGTGCCGGAGCACATCATCTCGAAGCCTGGCAAGTTAACCCCCGAAGAGTTCGAGAAGATGAAGATCCATCCCATCGTCGGCGCGGAGATCCTGGAGCGGGTGAACTTCCCGTATCCGGTGGTACCGATCGTACGCGCACATCACGAGAAGTGGGACGGCAGCGGCTATCCCAACGGACTCGCAGGAGAGGCCATTCCCATCGGCGCGCGCATTCTGGCAGCGGTCGACTGCTTCGATGCGCTGGCTTCCGACCGGCAATACCGCAAGGCCCTGCCGCTCCCCGAGGCCATGGCCAAAGTAGTGGCCGATGCGGGCAAGAGCTTTGATCCACGTGTGGTGGAGATTCTGCAACGGCGTTATGTTGGATTGGAGAAATTAGCCACCCAGCAAACGCCGGACGCGCCCGCGAAGTTGTCGACCGACATCAAGGTGGAACGAGGCGCCGCGCCAGCCGCTGGTTTCGCGAATGGCCCGGAACCCGGACAGCTGAAGGCTCCGCACCGGGCAGAGCTGGCAGGGATGGTCGCAGCCGCGCGGACGGCCGCCGGAGAAGTCATCGAATTCAAGAAGCAATGCCCATGGCTCGGGGTCGACGACATCTTTTCACTGGCTGCCGTCCGCCTGCAGCGTTTACTCCCATTTCACGCGCTGGCCGCGTACTGCCTGCAGAAAGAAGCGCTCGTCCCCGCTTTCGTAACTGGGGTAAACGCGGAGCTTCTTTCCAGGCTGCGAATCCCCTTGGGCCAGGGACTTTCCGGGTGGGTCGCAGAAAACCACAAACCCATGCTCAACGGAAATCCGTCCGTCGAACCGGGTTATCAGCACGATCCGAGCCAATCCCACACGTTGCGCTCAGCGTTGGCGGTTCCGTTGGAAGGTTCGTCTGGAGTAGCCGCGGTACTGGCCCTCTATCGTGCCGGGCAGGACGCGTTCACAACCGAGGATCTGAGAATCGTCGAGGCGCTGGCCGAACGGCTTGCACCGGCGATGGAGAACTGGAGCCCGGGCCAGACCAGCGCTGCTGCGGCCGGCTCGCACTAACGCGTTGATCAGGAAATCCGCCGTCCTGGCAGCGGGTCCAGGCCAGCTTATGTGACGTTGAGCAGACGCATACGCTTGCAGAATGGGCCGGCCAACACTGAAATCGGACCAGGCAAACCCGGGATCCTCGTGGGGGGACCCCGGATGTTACCGTTAACTAACGGGTTATCAGGCTTTTACAGGGATAACTTTCCGTGATATAACCGCCCGTGAGCCTAAAAGCGGGCCGCTGCCCGCCAGGAGCTTGCTTTGCCGTTGGCCTCATACACGAACAACGAAATGATAACCGGCCAACTTAGAGGAGGTACCGTGGGGGAAGAAGCACGGACCGGGAAAAGATTCCCGCTGGAACTGCCGATCAAGATCCATAAGGGCGATGCCACAGACGAGAAAGGTGTGACCGGAAATTTGAGTGCGGCGGGGGTGTACATCCGCGCCGACGCCTCGATGGAAATCGGCTCGCCGGTGGAATTTGAAATCACGCTGCCGCCCGAAATGACAGGCGGCCAGGAAAACGTCACCATTCAATGCAAAGGACGCGTGGTCCGCGCCGATGAAACTGGCGAAGGCGGCGAAGGCCGCGGGGTAGCGTGCGTGATCGACTCTTACGAGTTCGTTCGGAACTCATAGATTTTTGGGGAGCGTTGAAAATGCTCAAATTGATTCTGGCAGATAACCAGGCAATCTTCCGGGCGGGAATCGCCAAGGTGCTGGCCGTGGAAGATGAGATGCGCATCGTGGCGCAGGCGCAGACTCCGGAACAGATGTTCATGGCGCTGGACAAGTTCCGCGCGGCCGTGCTGGTGGTGGCGGCGGGATTCCACAATGACTTTGCCGCGATCGTGCAGGCTGCGAACAAGGCGAAGACGCGCGTGATCGTGCTGGCCGACACCGGCGAGAGCGCGCAGAAACACATGTCCAACGGGGCGCATGGAGTGGTGTACCGCAATGTGACCAGCGCGGCCCTGGTGGACTGTGTCCGGAAAGTCGCGCGCGGCGAGACCTGGGTGCAGGA
>DASREX010000161.1:0-50009 GCA_035651855.1 Candidatus Sulfotelmatobacter sp. | reverse complement strand
GCCCCGGCAGCCCCGCTCATGTGCATCATGCTGTGGTCTATATCCGCCCGCCTGACTCCGGCTGGTTGCGGCGCGCGCCCGTTGGAGTGCCTTTCACGGCTTCCACCCTGACCGACCCGCTCGAACAAAGGCAGGCTCACGAAACCACCAGCGATCTGCTGCTTGTCTATGCGCCAGGGAGTTCGCCCGACCGCTGGCCGGACGGGATGGCGAAATTCATTCCTGCAGGTTCAGACCTGGTCTTCCAGATGCACTACACCACAAACGGCACGGCGGATCAGGACCAGACCAGCGTCGGGATGATCTTTGCAAAGGCCACTCCCCATCAGCGCGTCGTGACCCTGCAATTGAACAATCATGCGCTGATCATTCCCCCCGGTGCCGATAACTTTCGCGTGGAAGTGCAAGGGACTATGCCGCACGATGCCGTCCTGCTCAGCCTTTTTCCCCACATGCACCTGCGAGGCAAGCGCTTCGAATACGACATCGTGCGCGAGGACGGAAGCGCCGAGGTTCTGTTGCGCGTCAATTACCATTTTCACTGGCAACTGAGCTACCGCCTGGCCAAGCCGCGCTTCCTGAAGGCAGGCACTAAATTGCGTGCCATTGCCTGGTACGACAATTCGAAAAACAATCCCCATAACCCCGATCCCGGGAAAATCGTGACTTGGGGAGACCAGACTTCCGACGAAATGATGGTGGGATTCTTCGATGTGGCCATTCCGTCGCACATGGATAAGTGGCAATTCTTTGAGGGGCGCAGCCTTCCGCCGCCGGAGAAGCGAGACTGACGATCCAGCCGGCGAACGTCCTTCGTTACTGCCCGAAACGCGCCCGCTGCGGTATAAGAACTGGTACCCGTCAATTCACGTCCTATTGAGGTGCCATGGAAGGCGCGCCAGTCGCCGCGGTATTGGGCTTCGATCTGATCCTTCTGATGGTCGTTCTTTTCGGCGGCCGCTCCAGAGGGAACCGGGGGCAGTCCGTTTTGGTGGCAGCCCTGTTTTTCTGTTCGGGCTTCCCGGCCCTGATTTACCAGATCGTGTGGCAGCGTGCCTTGTTCTCCATCTATGGCGTGAACGTCCAATCGGTTGCCGTGGTCGTCAGCGCATTCATGCTCGGTCTGGGGATCGGCAGCCTGGTGGGCGGGCGGCTTTCGCAGAAATTCCCGGAGCGCGGAATTTTGCTCTTCGGCATATGCGAGTTGCTGGTGGCGGGATTTGGATTGATCTCCCTCAGGCTTTTTCAGTGGGCCTCCGGATTCACCGCCGGTGCCAACCTCGGGTATACGATCCTCTTCAGTTTCCTTCTGCTGATTGTTCCCACCATGTTGATGGGAGCGACCTTGCCCTTGCTGGTCGAGCAACTGGTGCGCACTTCGCGCAACGTGGGATATTCGGTCGCGACTCTTTACTTCGTCAACACGCTGGGTTCGGCGGTGGCTTGCTTCGCTTGCGCGCAAGTCCTGCTGCGCGAGTTCGGACAGTCCGGTTCGGTCACGCTGGCTGCGTGCGTCAATACCCTGGTCGGCGCAACCGCCTTTCTTTACGGCCGCACGGACCGGACGCACCCGGAAGCCGCCGCCGTCGCGATGCCGCAGGAAGGTTCTAAAAGCATTCTGAGCCTGAGAACTGCAGCCGTGATCGCAGGGTTGGCCGGCTTCCTTGCGTTGGGATTCGAAATCGCGTGGTTCCGCATCTTTGCGCTCGCAACCTACGATCGCGCTCCCGCCTTTGCTTTTCTGCTTTCGACCTACCTGGCCGGCATCGCCGCCGGATCATTCTTAAGCGAGACCCTGATTCGGAAGCGCGGCGTGAATCCCGTCACCCTGGCCGGCATCGCCATGGTGCTGGCGGGCGCGATTTCCATTTACCTGCCGCCGCTGATGGCGTCGCTTTCGTGGCGTAATATTCCGGTCTTGAGCAGCGCACCGGCTTTCTTTCTTGCCGCGGCCTTGCTCGGCTCCGTCTTGCCCTTGCTCTGCCAGTCCTCGATTTCCGCCGACAACTCGGCCGGACGCAGCGTGAGCATCATCTATCTGGCGAACATCGCGGGTTCCACGCTGGGCAGTCTCCTGATCGGATTTGTGCTGATGGACCACTTCGGCACCCAGGCGATCTCCACCCAGCTTGCCGCCGCAACTGCTCTGACCGGATTCCTGGTGCTTCTGTTCCGCCAGGGACGTTTTCAGGCACCCGGCAGAACGGCATGGGCGCTTGCGGCGCTCACCGTTGCCGCCATAGGCTTGGCTTCCCCCGCTTACCGCAACCTGTACGGGATTATGATTTTTGGCCCAAAGGCGGCGGAAGTCGGTTATATGAAGCACATCGTCGAGAACCGCAACGGTATTGTGGCTGTCACCGAGGACGATGCGCTGTTTGGCGGAGGAGTCTACGATGGTCATTTCAACATCGATCCGGCGAACAACAAAAACTTCGTCATTCGCGCGTATGTGCTCAGCCTTTTCCACCCGCACCCGCGCCGATGTTTCATGGTGGGCCTGGCTTCCGGATCGTGGGCCCAGGTCATCGCCAACAATCCCGATGTCGAGACGCTCGACATCGTAGAAATCAACCCCGGCTACCTTTCGCTCATTGCACAGTATCCCGAGATGAGCTCTTTGCTGCACAACCCCAAGGTCCACATATATATCGATGACGGCCGCAGGTGGCTGCTGGCCCATCCGGAGCAGAAGTACGACGCCGTCATCGCCAACACCTCCTTTCACTGGCGGGACCACAGCTCGCAGGTGCTTTCCACCGAATTTCTGCAGATCATCAAGCAGCATCTGCTCCCGGGCGGCATTTACTACTACAACGCCACCGAGTCGCCCGACGTCTTCATTACCGGCCTGCACGAGTATAAGTACGGCCTGCGCGTGATCACATTCCTGATGGTGAGCGATTCCCCTATCGTTCTCGACAAGAACCACTGGTTCTCAGTGCTGCAGCAGTACCAGATCGACGGCAAGAAGGTTTTCCATACGGACAGTCCGCACGGCCAGCTTGTGCTGGCCGCTTACAACGCCTTCGCCGATAGCATTAAAGATCCGCCCAGGGTACTGGGCATCGAGGCCGGGGACGTGCTGGCGGCGCGTCTGGGAGCGCGCCACATCATCACCGACGACAATATGGGCGCGGAATGGACTCCTGCCCCGAAGCCCAACTGGCGCTGATTTCGGCCGCGGCGTGAGCCGGAAGCTTGCGAGCGCAGGCAGTCCTCTGTAACACTTGGGTGGGAACACTCGCATTGAGCGCGATTTCTACGCCATCCATTCCTGAAAAGCAGAGCCAGGTGCCGCAAGGGTTGCGGCCCGGTTCATATTGGGCGCTGGCCCTGGTATTCGCCGCCGTATATTTCGGAAGCCTCTTTTCGCCTCCCTTGCTGGATGACGCTGACAGCACGCACGCCGAGGCGGCCCGCGAGATGTTCGTGACCGGTGACTATGTCACCCTGCGCGTCAACGGCGTGCGTTACCTGGAAAAGGCTCCGCTTCCTTACTGGCTGGTTGCTGCCAGTTATCAGCTGTTTGGAGTCAATGAGTTCGCCACCCGTCTCCCCATGGCCTTGTCAGTGATGCTGCTGGGCATTCTGGCGGTGGCCTGGGGCAAGCGCGCCTTTGGCGAGAGGGCCGGGATCTATGCCGGGCTTTTCGTCTACACCGCCGCAGGGATGTTCCTTTTTACGCGCATTCTCATTCCGGATGTGCTGCTGAGCTTGCTGATCGCGGCATCGCTTTTTTTCTTTCTCTCGGCTCTCCAGGATGGGGGGCCGTTGTGGCGCTGGTACGCCGGGTACGTCTGCCTTGCGCTTGGCGTTTTGACCAAGGGGCTGATTGCCCTGGCATTTCCGGGTGGAACGGCGGTTTGCTACCTGCTCATCACCGGCGAGTGGCGCCGCTGGCGCGAATTCCGCCTGTTTTCCGGACTGGCGCTCTTTCTCGCGATCGCGGCTCCCTGGCACATCCTGGCGGGAGTTCGCAACACTGGCGGGCAGGGCGGCCACGGGTTTTTCTGGTTCTACTTCGTTAACGAACACTTTCTGCGATTTCTGGGCAGGCGTTACCCGCGGGATTACAACAAACTTCCGGCAGTTCTGTACTGGTCGCTGCATCTGGTTTGGCTGTTCCCCTGGAGCCTGTACCTGCCTGCGGCCCTTCGAACCGCTGCCCACGCCCGGAAGCGCCAAGCCACATTTCAGGACCGCACTCGCGTGCTGTGCTGGATTCTGGCTGGAATAGTGCTGGTCTTTTTTGCCATCTCCACCAACCAGGAGTACTACACCTTCCCCGCCTACTTCCCGCTTCTAATGCTCTTGGCCGATGGCATTGCGGGTTGCGAGGGCAGCGGCGGGACGAGCGGTGAGCGCAAGGGCTGGCTGAGGGTCTCAGCCGTAGCCCTGGCCGTCATCGGGATAGCGGCCGGGGTGACTCTGCTGACCCTGCTCTGGCAATCCCGCCACCTTCCATTTGAGCCCGACATCGGAAATGTCCTGGCCAAGCACGACATGAACACGGACACACTGTCGACCTCGCACATGCTCGATTTAAGCTATGCCTCATTTGCCGCGCTCCGCCTCCCCGCGGCACTGGCCGCAATTGCCTTGCTGCTCGCGCCGGCCGTGTCGTGCGCTCTCCGCTTTCGCCGCCGGCATTATGTTGCGACCTGGGCTCTGGGCCTGGGGATGGCGATGTTTCTGGTGGCCGCCCATATCGCATTGGGACGGTTCGGACCGTATCTGTCGTCGAAAGAGCTGGCCAGGAAAATTGCCGCGCAGGCACGCCCTCAGGACCGCGTCATGATTTATGGTGACCAGGCGTTTGGCTCGTCCCTGCTGTTTTACCTGCAACGGCCGGTAGAGCTGGTGGAAGGCCGCACGACGTCAATGTGGTTTGGCTCGACTTTCCCGGATGCTCCGCGCATCTATCTTACGGATGCCGATCTGCAGCGCGATTGGCACGGAACCGGCCGTGTCTTCCTTTTCGTGCCCCCTCACCTGAAAGCGAAAGTCGACTCTATTCTGACAGACCGCTCCGTTCTGGCCGAGGTTTCCGGCAAGTACGTCTACAGCAACCAGCCCTGAAACTGCTGGACTGCATGTTTTCCTGCGAGGCATATTGTGAAAAACGAACCCGCGTCCGGGTCGCTTGGCTGGCTGGTGTGCTCGGCGTCGCTGTGATGGCGATCAGGGGCAAGGCGCAATCGCTCCATGCCCACACCATTCAGATACGTGAGTTACAGCAGAAACGTGCGGATGGACGATTCCAGATTTGTGAACCCTGCTGCCCAGACGCCACCGGAATGACCGGTGGCGCACGGGCGCTCGCCTTCAGCGAAGGTGCACTCCGCAGGCTGGCCCCTTCGTCTGACTAATGTCTGCAAAGCCGATTTTTAACGGGAAGGAGGCTGACTGCCTTTCGAGCTCTCAGCGTGGGCCGGGTCGATGGTGACTACCGGGTCCGCCTCGATCTTTACGTCGACCTCGGCTCCTTCTTTCAGTTTGACCTTGTGGCCATTGTCGTCGACCAGCGTGTTCGGTACTCGGATTTCGCGATAGAGGTGATCGGCGCCTTCGACCGCGATCTGTGCTTTTTCCGGCTCTCCGGTGTGGGGGTGCGGTCGAATGACCTTCTCAACCTTACCTGGAAGGGTAGTCGTTGCTTTGGGCTTTTTTGCAGACACCGATTTTTAATTCTCCGAATTCTCCCGGGACCATGGGGGCGGCGAACTACAGTATCACTGGTATGAGTGTCTCAGGATTTCTGTGTACCGGGCTATAGGGGAAATACTGTAGGCGAGATTGAGCCGAAGTCCCGACTCCGTGTCATGGGGAAAGTGGCAGTTCCAATCCGCCGGTAACATTGGCTTCGGTTTCTCATCGGCTCTGTGCTGAATTCCTACGGAGCTCCCGTCGCAGCCCCGTTCAATAATAAAACCTGATAGTCACGATAAATAGTTTCGATTTCCGGCCGGGACAGTAGGACGGTACATTGAGGCGTCTCTGATGGCGGGAGACGCCGAGCGTCCTAAAGGAGTGGTCGCCCCGTGTGGAAGCGCAAAAGGCTGCTGACTCTGTGGTTGACAGCCATGTTGATGATGTCTCTGGCGGAGTTTCTCAGCGCCCAGACTGGCGCCCCCGCGCCCAGTCCCCCCAACGACCCAGCCGCGCGGCTAGCCCGGCTGGAGCAGCAGGCCGCCGAAGCCAAAAGCTCTGCCGACAATGGCTGGATGCTGACCAGCGCCGCCCTGGTGCTCTTGATGACCGGTCCGGGCCTCGCGCTCTTTTATTCTGGCCTGGTCCGCAAGAAGAACGTCCTCAGCACCATGATGCAGAGCTTCGCCCTGATGGCCGTCATTACCGTCCTGTGGGGACTCTTCAGCTATAGCTTTGCGTTTGGCCCCGGAAACAGCTTCATCGGAGGTTTTCAAAACTTATTTTTGACTGGGGTCGGCTCGGCGCCGGACGCCGATTATGCCGCGACGATTCCGGCCCAGACGTTCATGGTGTACCAGCTCATGTTTGCGATCATCACTCCCGGCCTGATCGCGGGAGCGTTCGCAGAACGCATGAAATTCAGCGCCATGGTTATGTTCACGGTCCTGTGGTCCGTCCTGGTATACGATCCGATGGCGCACATGGTTTGGGGCAAAGGGGGACTGCTGAACGCCGCGCTGGGAGGCCGGTTCCCAACCCTGGATTTCGCGGGCGGGACCGTCGTCCACATCACATCCGGCGTTTCGGCGCTGGTTTGCGCGCTTTACCTCGGCAAGCGCGTGGGATATCCCAAGGAGTCGATGCCCCCGCACAGCGTGGTGCTGAGTTTCATCGGAGCCTGCCTGCTTTGGGTAGGATGGTTCGGATTCAACGCCGGCAGCGCTTTGGCGGCCGGAAGCCTGGCCACCAGCGCGTTCGTCGCAACCCACTTTGCGTCCGCCGCGGCTGCGATTGGCTGGGCCGGGTCGGAGTGGATCCGCAACGGCAAGCCCAGCGTCCTGGGTGGAATCTCCGGAGCAGTCGCGGGACTGGTCGCGATCACGCCCGCCTCGGGATTCGTAAAACCTATGCCCGCCCTGCTGATCGGATTGATTGCCGGAGTGTTCTGTTACGGCATGGTCGCCAAGGTGAAGGCGAGGTTCGGCTACGACGATTCGCTGGATGCCTTTGGTGTCCATGGCGCAGGCGGCACGCTGGGCGCGATCCTGACGGGCATCTTTGCCGTCGCCAGTGTCAATCCGATCTTCAAGGACGCGCAAGGCAATCCCCTGCCCTCTGGCCTGATTGAAGGAAATACTCATCAATTGCTGAACCAATTCATCGGAGTTGTCATCTCCTGGGCCATCGCGATCGTGGGCACGCTTGTCATTCTGAAGATCGTGGACGCGACCATCGGATTGCGAGTTTCAGAAGAGGAAGAACGGCAAGGCCTTGATCTCTCGCAACACGGCGAAGAGGGGTACTATTGGGAGACGCCTGCCTGAGGTTGGCCGTGATTCGACGCAGGCGGCTTTAAATTGCAGGAGAAGGGCTTGCCAACACAATGACGAAGATCGAAGCGATCATTCAGAACTCCAAGCTGGAAGCGGTCAAAGCGGCGTTGCACGAGATCGGCGTGGAAGGCATGACCGTGCTTGAAGTTCGCGGCCACGGACGCCAGAAGGGCCACACCGAGGTTTACCGTGGACGCGAGTACAGCGTGGACCTCATTCCCAAGACCAAGCTGGAGATGGTGCTGCCCGACGGGCTGGTGGAAAAGGCCGAGCAGGCCATCGTCAACGCGGCGCGCACAGGCAAGATCGGCGACGGCAAGATCTTCCATTACCGCGTGGACGAAGCGATTCGCATCCGCAACGACGAGCGCGGCGAAGGGGCCCTCTAGGCGGCAACGGGTTGCGTCGTATGCGCCGCAACTCGTCAGCCAGGACGCGAAAGGAAAGCTTGTGCCGGGCTTCCAGCCTGTCCTCCCCCAAGTCGAGGCATGCGGGGGATTACTTTCATCATGGCAGCGTCCTCTTTGATCGGCGAGTTAAGGAATTCCATCCACGAAGAGTCTGCCCGCATCCAGCGGGAGTTTGCGGTCAGCGGCGAAGGCCGGGCCTGCATCGCCCAGCGCACTCGCCTGGTAGAGGATATTCTGGCGCGCCTCTGGACCGATGTCGTCTCCGCCGACGCCTCGAAGCCTGCGAACTTCACCCTGGTGGCCACCGGCGGCTTCGGCCGGGGCTGGCTATTTCCTTATTCCGACATCGACATCCTGTTTCTCTTTGGCGACCGCGAAGCCGAGCAGGCCTTCAAGGATCCGGTGCGGCGGCTTTCCCAGGAACTCTGGGACTTGCGGCTGAAGTTGAGTCCGGCCTCGCGCACGCTCGCCGAGTGCGACCGCTACGACCCGAACAATACCGAGTTCACCATTTCGCTCCTCGACTCCCGTTATCTGGCAGGCGACCGCGACCTGTTCCGGCGCCTGCATGACAAGGTGATTCCGAAGCTCGTGATCCGCGAATCGAAGGCCCTGTTGCAGGGACTGGCCGAAGTCACCCGCGAACGGTATGGCAAGTACGGCATGACTTTGTATCACCTCGAGCCCAATCTCAAGGAAGCCCCGGGAGGACTGCGCGACTGCAACGTAGCCGGCTGGCTCGGCCTGATCTCGGCCATGGACAAACTTCATGACTGGCCCGATGCCAGTTCGCTGCGCGCTCCCATCCGGAAGCAACTGGATTCCGCCCTCGACTTCCTGATGTCCGCCCGCTGCTTCCTGCACTTCCGCCATGGCCGCGACGACAATACGCTGAGCTGGGAAGCGCAGGATGAAGCGGCCGCCCGCAAGATCGGATCTGGCGATGCCGGTCAGATTTCCGCGGCCGATTGGATGCGGATCTATTTCAGCCACGCCCGCGCGGTGCAGCGCACGGTGACGCAATTGCTCGAGGAGATTCCCGAGGCCTGGTCGGCGTTATACCGCCAGGTTCAGAGCTGGCGCTCGCGGCTGACTACGGCTGATTTTTCCGTGGTCGACGGCCTGATCTTCCTGCAGCAGCCCGCGGCTCTGCATGATCCGGAAGTCCTGCTGCGCCTTTTCCATTTCATGGCCCATCACGGCCTGAAGCTGAGCGCAACCACGGAATACCGCATCGAGCAGGCCCTTCCCGCACTGGCGGCAACTCCACCGCGCGGCGCCGAACTCTGGCTCTATCTGCAGGAGACGCTCCTGCAACCCTACGCCGCGGACGCGCTGCGAGCCATGCACTCCCTGCGCCTGCTCACTCTCCTCCTGCCGGAGTTGAAGCTGATCGATTCGCTCGTGATCCGCGACTTCTACCATCGCTTCACCGTCGACGAACACTCTTTCCTCGCGATCGAAAGCCTGCACCGGCTGAAACAGTCCCAGGCGGAATGGGACAAGCGCTATGCCGAACTGTTGGGCGAGCTGGAGGAACCCGGTCTGCTCTATCTGGCGCTGTTGCTGCATGACACCGGAAAGGGGCTTCCCAGCGATAATCATGTGGACGCCAGCCTCGAAGTCGCCAGCCGCGCCATGGACCGTCTCGACCTCGATCCCCGGGAACGCGCGGAAGTTGTTTTCCTGATCGGCAGTCATCTCGAGTTGTCCGCCACGCTGCGGCGCGACATCTTCGATCCGGCCACGGTCGCGGCTTTTGCCGAGAAGATGGGAACGCCGGAACGGTTGAAAATGCTCTGCCTGCTCACCTACGCCGATATCAAGGCGGTCAATCCCGAGGCCCTTACTCCCTGGAAAGCCGAGAACGTCTGGCAGCTTTACATCGCAGCCGAGAACTACCTGAACCGCAGCGCCGATCACCGCGTGCACGCCGACATCAACGACGAAAAACTGGCCCGCCTGCGTTCGCTCGCACCCGTCACCGGAGCGAAGTTCAAGGCGTTTCTGGAAGGCTTTCCGCAGAGATATCTTCTCGTCCACACCCCCGAGGAAGTACTGCGTCACTTACAGATGGCCGAGGAGTTGGGGCACGATCCCGTGCAAGTCGAGCTGAAGCGCGGGCGCCACTGGTACGAGCTCACCCTGGTCACCCGCGATCGTCCCTTCCTATTCGCCAAGCTGGCGGGCGTGCTCGCCGCCTGGGGTATGAATATCGTCAAGGCCAACGCGTTCTCCAACCAGGCAGGCACGGTTGTGGACTCGATCTACTTTACCGACCGGTTCCGAACCCTGGAATTGAATCTTTCCGAATGGGATCGCTTTCGCCGCAGTGTAGCCAGCGTTCTGCTGGGGGAGGCGGATCTGGACCGGATGCTGCGCGACCGCCAACGCTCGGAAAAAGCCTTAATCGCCAAGGTGAAGGTGGATACCAAGATCGAATTCGATGATCTGTCATCCTCGGCCACGACCATCGTGCAGGTCATTGCCCAGGACCGTCCCCGCCTGCTGCATCGCATTGCCTCGTGCCTGTCGCGTCATGACTGCAACATCGAGATCGCTCTGATTGATACCGAGGGGCAGATGGCCATCGATACCTTCTATCTGACTTCGGGCGGGACCAAGCTGGTAGCAGAGCATCAGAACAGAGTGGAGAAAGCGCTGGCGCAAGAATTAAAGGGAGAGTAAGCAGAGTGAAACATCAGTGCTTAGATCGTAAAGAAGTCAGAAGGTCCCTCGACTGCGCTCGGGATGACAGGTAAGAGATGATTCCCTGGAGCGCTACGAACCTCCAAAGCTCTCCCCTACTTCGCCGAAAACTTGAACACGGTCTTCTGATGGAAAGTCTCTCCCGGCTTCAGAATGGCATTGGGGAAATTCGGGTGGTTGGGCGAATCGGGAAAGTGCTGTGTCTCCAGGCAGAAGCCATACCGCCGCTTGTACACGTGGCCGCCTTTGCCGGTCACGGTCCCGTCCAAAAAATTCCCGGAGTAAAACTGCACGCCCGGCTGGGTGGTCGAGACTTCGAGTACGCGCCCGCTGGTCGGCTCATAGACCCGCGCCGCCAGGACCATGCCGGCGCCCTTCCGGTTCAGGACGTAATTGTGATCGTAGCCGTGCCCCAGCTGCAGTTGCTCGAAATTGTCATCAATGCGCGCCCCGATCTTCGTCGCAGTCGTGAAATCCATCGGCGTCCCCTTCACGGGTTGTAGCTCGCCGGTAGGAATCAGATTCTTATCCACCGGAGTGAAGCGGTCGGCGTTGATCATGATCTCGTGATCCAGTATGTCCCCAGTGCCCTGCCCCGCGAGGTTGAAGTAGCTGTGCTGGCTCACGTTGATGGGCGTGGCCTTATCGGTCGTCGCTTCGTAATCCAGGACCAGTTCGTTGTTGTCGGTCAAGGTGTAAGTGACCTTGACCTTCAAGTTGCCGGGGAATCCTTCTTCGCCGTCCTTACTCAAATAGCTGAACGCGATCCCATTCTTGCCTTTCAGCGGTTCCGCATCCCATACGACTTTGTCGAAGGTGCGGGTAGTTCCGCCATGCAGCGTGTTGGGGCCATCATTTTTGGGAAGGCTATAAGTCTTGCCGTCGAGCGTGAATGTTCCATTGGCAATGCGGTTCGCATAGCGTCCGACAATGGCGCCCAAATACGGCGGATTAGGAATGTATCCTTCCAGCTTCTCGTGGCCCAGCACGATATCGGCGAACTGTCCCTTGCGGTCGGGTACGCGAATCGACAGGATGATGCCGCCATAGTTCATGGCCTGGATTTCGACGCCGTGTGCGTTCTTGAGCGTGTACAAGTTGACGGGCCTCCCCTCCCGCGTGCCGAATTCCTGTTTTTGGGCTCCGGCGTGGTGTTTGGCCGACTTCGTTTGCGCGAACAGCAGTGTCCCGGTCACGACAGCAAGAACGATAATGCAGGCGGCTGTGAAGCGTCTTCGCATCATGGCCGAAAGTGTACTACGAAGAGCAGGATTTGTGGGGCTTGCCTCAGTCGACCTCGAAGCCCGCGCTCGTTTCCAGCCGCGAGCGGCATGACTCGCACAACCCGGTCTCGCGCAGGTCAATCCATTCGACCGCATGGGCTGACGCCATAGCACAGCGGTAATCCTGGCAGTGGCGCAGGTCCAGAGTATGGCCCAATTCGTGAATGCATTCCTTCAGCAGACGCGTGCGTACCAATTCTTCATCGCCATCAAGCCCGTAGAATTCCTGGCGCAGCCGGCAAGCCGACACCAGCGCGCAAGGACCGCCCATCTGCGCCTCGCCAAAAACATACTTCAGGATGGGGATGTACAGGTCGACATCCGCCACGGCCAGCAGCCGCCAGGTACGCCCTGACACCAGCCGGTGCATGCGCTGCAGAATTTCCGACGAATGAAACTGCTGGCGTTCAGCGTGATAGGCGGCAGCCGGGTCGAGGATGTGAGGAACGATCTCGCACCTCACCGGCAAGCACCTGGGCAGCGCCTCGCACAAGCCTTCCAGCAGCCCTTTGCCGAGCGTGCCGACCGGAAGCAGGTGAACCAGATTCATAAGAGCCGGCGTGTGCTAATTTCTGCTGCCCGCCGGAGTGCGGCTCCAGCCATAACGTTTCAGCTTGTGGTGCAGCGTAACCCGGTCGATGTCAAGAACATCCGCGGCCCGGCTCTGGTTTCCGCCGCACTCCTCAAGCACGCGGAGAATGTGCGCGCGTTCCACTTCGTCCAGGCTCTTGCCCGCCGCCGGCGCCCCGTTGGGCTGCTTGAAGATGAAGTCCTGCTCGCGCAGTTCCGGTTCTTGCGCCACCACCATGGCGCGCTCCACCGCATTCTCCAGTTCGCGCACATTCCCCATCCACGCCTGCTGCTGCAATTGCTGCATGGCCGCCGGGGCCATGCGCGTGATGTGCTTGTTCATGGCGAGACAGAACTTGCGCACGAAATGTTCCACCAGCAAGGGAATGTCTTCGCGCCGCTCCCGCAGGGGCGGCAGTTCAATGTGGAATACGTTCAGCCGGTAATACAGGTCCGGCCGGAATGTTCCCTCCTCGATCATCGCCTCCAGGTTCCTGTTCGTAGCTGCCACGCAGCGGAAATCGACCTTGATGACCTGATTGCCACCAACGCGCGTGATTTCACGCTCCTGCAGAACTCGCAGCAGGTCCGTCTGGGTCTTCAGGCTGATATCGCCGATCTCGTCGAGGAAAACCGTCCCCCCCTCCGCAATTTCGAATTTCCCCTTCTTCCGGTACTGCGCGCCGGTGAATGCGCCCTTTTCGTGTCCGAACAATTCGCTCTCCAGCAAAGTTTCGGTGAGCGCCCCGCAGTGAATCGCCACCAGCGGATGGAAGCGCCGCAGGCTGGCGGCATGAATCGCCCGCACCACCAGTTCCTTTCCCGTGCCGCTTTCGCCCGTAATCAGCACGTTCGCATCGGTGGGCCCCACGGTCTCAATTGCTTCCACGACCCGGCGTATGGCGGCGCTTTGCCCCACCAGTTCGCCCGGACGCGTGACCTCGGCGACTGTCTCCCTCAACCGTACATTTTCTTTCTCGGCGCGCCGGTGGGCCAGCGCCTTCTTCACCAGGTGGGCGATCTCGTCGGGATCGAGTGGTTTGCTTACGTAGTCGTAAGCCCCATTCTTCAATGCCGTTACCGCCGTTTCCACCGAGGCATAACCCGTCATCATGATTACGATCAGGTCCGGATCCAGCTCATGCAGGCGGCGTTGCAGCTCGATGCCGTCGGTTCCTCGCATCTTGATGTCCAGCAAGGCAACGTCCCACTTGCTTTCGGCCATGCGCGTGAGCGCGTCGCTCGCATCCTCCGCCATTCCGATGTCATAGCCCTCTTCCCGGAACCACTTTCCCAGGGAATCGCGCACGCTGAGTTCATCGTCCACAATCAGGAGCTTCCCTTGCGTTTCCACGTCAATCACCTCCCGCCGACGACCGCGGTAATTTCGTTTGCCTTGGGAGCCGGTATGGTGGTGGTTTCCGTCTCCCCCGGCAGAGTCACTGTGAATGTCGTTCCTCGTCCGGCTTCCGAGTGCACTGTAATGGTTCCGTTATGGCGCTCCAGGATGCTGTGGCTGATGGCCAGGCCCAGCCCAACCCCGCGTCCAGTCTCTTTGGTGGTCAGGAATGGTTCGAAGATGCGGGGCAGAATTTCCGGAGGAATTCCCGCGCCGTCATCGCGCACCACGATGCGCACCTGGTTGGCTTCGGAGCTCCAGGCGCTGCTGATCCACAGATTGCCGCCTTGCGGCATGGCGTCGATCGCGTTCATGAGAAGGGCGAGAAGAACCTGTTCGATCTGCGCCCCGTCGCACGGAATCAGGGGCAACCCGGGCTCAAGTTGTTCCTCGACATGAATTCCGCTGAGTTCCAGCTGGTGCTGAACCAGGCGCAGGGCCTGCTCGATCACCTGGTTCAGGTTCGTGGGCTGCAGATTCATGGGCGTGGTGCGGGAAAAGGTCAGCAGATTCTTGACGAGGTCGCCGCAGCGGCGGCTTTCGGAGGCGATCAGGTCCAGCGAGTCGCGGATCTCCTGGCGCCGGCTCTCGCCCTTATCCGCGTGATCGACATACTTCCGCAGCAGCTTGGCGTAGGTGAGGATTCCCGACAGTGGATTGTTGATCTCATGTGCCAGCACCGCGGCCATCTTGCCGATGGAAGCCATCTTTTCCGTATGCAAGGCGTGCTCGTGCGCCCGCTTCAGTTCGCGGGTCTTCTGCTCGACGCGCTGCTCCAGCGTGCTGGTCCAGGCGACATTCTCGGTGTGCTCCGCTTTCAACTGCCGGCTCATCTGGTTGAACGAGCGCGCCAGATCGCCCATCTCATCGGAATACTTCACCTCGATCTCGTAACCGAGGTCGCCCTCCGCCAGGCGTTCGGTCCCGCGCTGCAGTGCTTTAACCGGCCGCGCCACGACTTCCCAGACAAAAAACCAGCTCACGACGGCGATCAGCACCAGTCCGCAAGCGGTGTAGGCGATCATGCGGCGGCTGCTTTCGGCGAGTTGGACGTCAGCTTTGGCCAAAGAGAGATTGGTGTCGAGCACTCCCAGGATCTGCTGCGACGCAGGATGCGCGTGGCAGGCCGCGTTTGAACACGAAGGCTGATTTTCGATGGGAGTAATGATTCCCAGGATCCGGTGGCTGTCGCCGTTACGGTAAATCCGGAAGCGATCGGGGCGATTCAGGCGGGTCAGGGGCTGGGACTGCGCGTGGCAGCCATAGCAGGCCTCGCCCGTCTTATCGACCACATGGTTCTGCTCACTGGGCGTTGTGGTGTAAGTAATCCGGCCGTCCTGGTCGAAGATGCGGATTTTGTAGATTCCAGGCTCAGCCGCCATCGTCTGAATCGACTGGTAGAGGCCGCTGCGGTCGTTGCGCAGCATGTAATCGGTCGTGCCTTGCTTGATCACATCGCTGATACGCTCCGCGGCCTGCAGCGTGTTCTGTTCCAGATGCTGCCGGTGCAGGCGCACGTTGAGATAACCCAGCAGCGCAAAGATCACCAGCATCGCCCCCAGCAACAGCAGGTTCAGCTTGGCGCTCAGGCTGTGGGTCAGCCGGAACCAGCGTTCCCGTTTTGGCTCAGTCTCCGCCATGCTCCATCACCGCCCCCACCGCAACCGCAGAACTCTCCCCGGCCCTCTCCGCCGCCAGCGCCTCCCTGGGAAAGATGGGAAGATACTTCACTGCCAGTCCAAACGCGGCGAACCCGATGCCGATAATCATTCCGGTCACGGCCAGTTCGCTCCACTTGGGGAAGTACCTCACGCCCGTCGATCCTTCGAATCCCGTGATGCTGACGTTCATCCGGTTCGTGATGAAACCGAGCACGACCAGCACCGCGGAAAAGTACAGCCCGGTCGCGCTGCTGCGAACCTTGCGCTGCACCAGCAAGACCAGCGGAAGAATGATCGCCAGCAAAATCTCGAGCCAGAACAGGTAGGTTTCGTATCCCGAATGGAACGCCAGCTTCAACGCCCCGCGATTTGCGAGGTCTTCGAAGCGAAGGATGCCGTACACCCCGAGCACCACCACCAGCACCCGACCCAGCTCCTGCAGCACCGGCAGCTCGAGTTGCAGTCCGAAGTGTTTCGAGCTGAGCGATGACTCGAAAATCGTCATGGCCAGTCCCACCGCAATTGCCGACAAGAAGAAAAATACCGGCAGCAAGGGGCTATACCAGAACGGGTGCAGCTTCTCCGGAACGATCAGGTAAAGGGTTCCCAGGGAGGACTGGTGGAGTGTCGACAAAATCACCCCGCAGATCACCAGCGGAATCAGAATCGCCCGCACGACTTTCAGCGGCTTTTGCAGGTTGAAGCGCTCCAGCAGAATGGGCGAGAACTCGAGCGCCAGAACCGTGGTATAGAGCATCACGCAGTAGGCGACCTCAAACATTACCGAGTGCGGATTGCGCATGATCAGCGGATGCCAGATGTTGTATGGCTTGCCCAGGTCATACATCAGCGCGGCGCAGACCAGGAGGTAGCCCAGAAAGGCGGTGAGAATCGTGGGCCGGATAATCGAATGCAGCCGCTTGATATTCAGGATGTGGACAGCGGCGGTGAGAGTGAAGCCGCCGGCGGCCAGCATCACGCCGCACAGCACGTCAAAGCTGATCCAGATCCCCCAGGGAAACTGGTCGCTGAGATTCGTGGATGCGCCCAGCCCCTGCGTGAACCGCAATACCGTGGCATACAGACCCGCTGCCATCAGGAAGAGGAAGATGAGTTTCCAGAATGTGAACCGGAAAGTTGGGCGCGCCATTATTGCTTCCCTCCGTTTTCCTTCTCGCGGGCCTCGGCTTCGGCCACTTCCTCGCGGCGGTGCGTGATCCACCACACTCCTCCCAGCACCATCCCGCCCAGCGGGACGAAGTCGGGGATGTGCGAGAGCACCCGGTAGGTCAGCATCGGCATGGGATCTTTCGCCATATCGGTGCGGTAGCCGAAGGTCTCAAAGGGAACCGAGGACAGCAGGAATACAGATGTGCCGCCTACCTCTTCCAGGCCGTAAATGCGATCGACGTACGTGCCAGGGTTCTCGCGAATGCGCTGGCGGGCTTCGGCGATCAGTTCGTCCCGCTCGCCGAATTTGGTAGCGCCTGTCGGGCACGCTTCCGCGCACGCCGTCGGCTTGCCCTGCGCCACGCGGTCCGGACACATGACGCATTTCTGCACCTTGGGAAACAGCTTTCCCCATTCGTATTTGGGCACGCTGAATGGGCACGCCACCATGCAGTAGCGGCATCCCATGCACTTGGAAGCGTCATAAGTCACGGGACCGAGCGCGGTTTTCTGCAACGCCCCGACCGGGCAGACGGAAGCGCAGGAAGGATCCTGGCAGTTCATGCAGAGCCGCCGCATAAACTTGTCGCCCCGCGTCAATACCGTTGTCAGCTTATGAGCGGATTGATATTCCTCGGCGGCCACGGCATCGTCGTAGCCTAAATTGTTCTGCGTTGCGCAGGCCTGCTCGCATTGCTTACATCCTATGCACGTGGTCGCGTCATATAAGAGTGCTTTGCTCATGAATTTATGGTCCCGGCCATCCCCGTTCGAGCACACAGAAGACGAGCGGCATATCCTTTCGACCGAATGCCTGAGCTGAACGAAGAGGTAGGAGCGATGACCGGCGTAACCGCCGACGGAAACCGCCACAAGCTGCTTACCTCATCGGAGCAGAGGCTGTCGCAAAATTCAGCAGCTTCCAACAGCTTAGAGTTTCAACAATTAGGGGATTCTCAGCCGTGATGCGTATCACCCTTCTGCGTGATGGCGGTCAACAGGGTTCCTCAATGCGCATTTGCTGGTTGGAAGGGTTGAGAATTACATCAGACGCTGATGTGAAAAGCATCAAATGCCTCCTCGCACCGGAAGCGCTTGATTCATCGCGGTATTGGCATACATTCATCGCCTCTGTACGGGTACAGCGCTGATTTGAGCGTTGCGTTGTTCATCAAAATTGCCGTGGCATTTTTCAGCACGATGCGCGCGACCTCTTGCCATGAAACTGCCATCTACCGTGTATTCCTCTACTTAGCAAACGGACCGCTGGCTTTCACGAGCTTTGGTGCGGCGATTGCCTGTAGCAAAGTGTGAGTGATCCTCCGATCAAGAGGCACTCCGGCGAGGTGGGTTATGACCGTTATCATGGTTCTATTGACGTTCGCAATTTTTCTATCGATTGACTACATTCGGGGCCAGAAACAGATTCCACATCAGGCAGCACGGCCCGAGCGTCGTCCAAGCGTATCCCAGGTAGTTCCTGCCCTGGTCGCAGGCTTCGAGGTTCCGGAAAATGTCCGCTATCATGCCGGGCACACTTGGGCGCTCGCAGAAAGCCGCGAGCTGGTGCGGATTGGCATGGACGATTTCGCGTCGAAGTTAATTGGCAAGATCGAGAGCATCTCCCTTCCGCAGCGCGGCCGCTGGGTGCGCCAGGGCCAGAAAATCTGGACGATCTTCCGTGACGGGAAGTCGGTCGACATGGTTTCCCCCATCGAGGGCACGATTACGGACGTAAACGATGCAGTGCTGAAGAATCCGGAACTGGCGCGCCAGGATCCCTACGGCGAAGGCTGGCTGGTCACCGTACAGGCGCCTGATTCCAGGATCAACTTCCGCAATCTGTTGAGCGGCACGCTGGCCCGGCTGTGGACCGAAGATTCAGCCCAGCGGCTGCGCAACAGAATGCCGGCATTCGCCGGAGCCTTGGCGCAGGATGGCGGCATGGCCGTCGATGATCTTACCGCCCACATGCCTGATGAAGACTGGGCCCAACTGACAAAAGAATTCTTTCTATCCTGAGAGGGTGAAGATTCTCCTCGCCCGGCCTCCTGATCGCCGCCGCCCGGCAACATTCCCCGGGCGGCTTTTCTGTAGGAAAGATTACTCAGGCAGCGCAGACTGGCCGGTCGCGCGGGAGTAAGACCATACGATGAGCCCGCCAACCGCGACGGCGGAGCTTAGCAGGAGCACGCGCATATATTGGGCGGCGGGCAAGTTGGCATCCCCAAAAATCGTGCGCAGCAGGCCGAAACTCGCGCTGCAGGCGCACATGCTGAAATAAGCGCGTTCCCGCAGCCCGCGCGAGAGGCTCACCAGCCATCCCAGAATCGAAGCCACTGTCAGGTAGATCGCGGCCAGGACCAAGTCCGCGCCGGCACGGCCATGCAGAATCCCGCCCTTGGGCGCGGCGAAGCCGTCAATCGCAACCCCAAGGAACACGATAGAGTGAAACAGGGCGACAAGCGCCCGCTTGCGGCTGGTAAGAACCCCAAACTCATTCATAGTGGATAGTGTCGGCGATCGCCGGCAGCCAGCCAGTGACCGGTTTAACCCCAATCTGTGATTCAAATCACAATTAGCCCCGGGAATTTGATCTCCCCGCCGGAACGGAGATGCCATCCCCAGTTCCCCAGGCTAGCGCTGTAGGCGAAGACCAAAACGGGTGATACCATCGCGGGCGACATGGCGAAACCCACCTCAGTCCTGTTTCTCATCTGCTCGCTTCTCTTCTCCCAGGTCACTGCAGCCCAAGCCACGGCTGCAACTCCTCGCTTCACGGTTCTGCATGCCGCCCGTATGCTTGACGTGAAAGCCGGACGCCTCGTCCAGCCGGCTGAAATCCTGATTCAGGGCGAGCGGATCGTCGAAGTCGGCTCGTCCGTAAGGCATCCTGCCGGCGCCGAAGTCGTGGACCTGGGCGACCGCACACTCCTTCCCGGATTGATTGACGCCCATATCCATCTTTTCCTGCATCCTGGAGCCGAGGATCTTCAGACCGTGCAGGAGTCCGTCCCGGAGCGCACCATTATGGCCACGCTCGCCGCCCGTGAGGATCTGATGGCGGGTTTCACCGCCGAGCGCGACATGGGAACCGAGGGTGCGGGTTCTGCCGACACGGCTGTCCGAGATGCCATCAACCAGGGCCGCATCCCAGGTCCGCGCTTGCGCATCAGCGGCAACGCAATCAATATTCTCGGCGGCCACGAAGATGCCATTGGCTATAACCCCGAACAGCACATTCTTCCCAATGCAACTTATGCCAACACGGTCGACGATCTGGTAATCGCGATGCGCCAGCAGTTCAAGGAAGGCGCGGACTTCATCAAGATCTACGAAACCGGGGCCGACTCGATCAAGGACGGTAAACTGTCCACGCCGTATCAATATGACGAGAGCCAGTTGGAGGCGGCGGTCAGGGAGGCGGCCAGGCTGGGCAGGCGCGTGGCGGTTCACGCCACCGGCGAACCGGGAGCCCTCTACGCTACGCAGGCCGGGGTGGTTTCCATCGATCACGCCGACCAGTTAAGCGAACTGACGATGCGCCTGATGAAAGAGAAGCAGATCTTCGCGGTACCCACCTTCACCATCTTTGAATACTTCGCCGAGCACGCGGCCACTGAGCAGCAGAAAGCGCTTCTGCATCACCTGCTGGACCTCAAAATTGAGGAGTTCAAAAAGCAGGTCGCCGCCGGAGTCCCGATGGCAGTTGGATCCGACGTGGGCCCGTTTCCGCACGGCACTCAGGCGCGGGAGTTCGTCCTGATGGTGAAGTATGGGATGTCCCCGCTTGCGGTGCTGCAAGCCGATCTCCTCCATGGCGCAAAGCTGCTGGGATGGGAGGGCCAGATCGGTTCTCTGGAGGCCGGTTATTTCGCCGACATCATCGCGGTTTCGGGCGATCCTCTGCAGGAAATCGCGGTCCTCTCGAAGGTCACTTTCGTAATGAAAGGCGGCGCGGTTTACCGCAAATAGGAACTTTCTCGGACAAGGGAAACATCTGCAATAAAGTGCGGTTCGCTTGCCCTTCTCATGAGAAGGAATGCTCAAGCACAACATCCTGCTCATCTTGTCGTAGTCCTAATGTTCCGGACATGGTAGGCTGATTGCGCCTTTCCCAAGTGTTCGTCGCCCAGGACGGCACTATGAGCTGCAGTTGCATTTCTATACTCCGAGTAAGCACGTTACTGTCGATTACCATGTTCGCTTTGGGGAAACCGCTGTGCGCGCAGGGACCGCTGCCCGATGCGCCGATGGTTTCACCGGCGGCGGCTGTATCCATCCTTGCTCCCCAACCCGGATTTGAGATCCCGCACAAATTCTGGGACAAGCCGAACCGCATCCTGTTCGTGGCCGCAGCCGCCAGCAACGCGGCGGACTTCGCGGTCACCCGCGCCAATTTGCAGAACGGCGGCAGGGAGCTGAACCCGATGGTCCGCCCCTTCGGACGCTCCACCGCAGGCTTGGCGCTCAATTTCGCCGGAGAAACCGTGGGAGTGATCGGCCTGAGCTACTTTTTCCACCAGACCGGTCATCACAAGCTGGAAAGAGCAGTGTCGATGGTGAATATCGGATCGTCAGCAACTGCGGTCGCCTACGGATTGGCGCACCGATAGAGTAGAGAGACCGGCTCTCGGAGCGAACATTGCGCATGGAAAGGAAAAAAGGAGACAACCTCGGGCTCTTGATCGGCCTCAACATCCGCCCGCTTCAGCGGCGGTTGCGATATAGCGAAGGTTCCACTTCGCGGGCCATCGCCTCCACGTCCAGGTCCAGCTCGAGAAAATCGCGCACTGTCTCTGCCGCGCCTGAGGGGTTGCTTAGAACCTTCCGGTAGCCCATGCGGCAAATGGGAATGTCTTCTCTGTGTTCGAGCCACGCGACGATCTGCTTCATGTGATCACGGAACGCCTGAGTGACCAGCGCGTGATCAACCAACTCCGTCGATCCGCGATGCTTGAGCATTTCATCTTGCGAGGCGAGAACCTCGGCCAGGGGGCGTTCCATAAAGATCAGTTTGTAGTTTCTGCCACGGGGAAGCGAAAGAAGAAGTTGTGAAATGATCTTTACCGCTTTACCTTCAGCTTCGTCGATGCGAGTTGGTTGCTTGGGCAGGAGCTTGGCGGGTTCCCATTCGCAATAGCCGCGGGGATTGTCGATATCGGGCTTGCGCTCCTGATCGGTGAGAAGAGGCATGCCGCCGGCCGCCAGCATTTGCATCATCAGAGAAGTGCCGGAGCGCGGCAAACCTGAAACAATAGTGATCACGATTCGACCATACGAATGTCAGTAATGTCATTCGGCCGCCCCGACCAAGTTACGATGCGGTGGATGGCGCGACGGACCTGCTTGTCGAAATGCCGACCGTCCAAGGCTTTCCGTCGAGATGCCCGGGCAGCGCCAAGCCGAACAATTTCAGCACTGTCGGAGCTACGTCGACGATGGCGGGCTTCTCCTCGCTGATGCTGTGATTGCAGAAAAGGACTCCGGGCACCAGGCGAGGATCGATACAATGATCGCCGCTCCACGCCTTCAGGTTGTCTTCAAAGATCTGGCTCGTTACCTTGCCCATGACGGAGTCCCACGAGGCGCGGAAGCCGTCGCCGTATCCCACGATCAAATCCGGCGCGTTGTCGACGTAGGGGCCGGCATATACGGCGTCGCAATCGAAGACGCCGGTGATACCGGTGCGTCCTGATGCCGGATCGACGAGTCCGTCAAGTTTGCCCCGCAGTTCGTCTTTCAAGGCTTCGGCTTCGGCTCCCGGCTCAACAATTCCTTCGCGCTCGCGGCCCTTCAGGTTCAGGTAAAGGCCGTTCAGGCCCATGGTGTAGGCGCGGGTGCGCGACCAGTCTACGTCGTCGAACCAGTCGCCGCTTTCTGTCTTGCCCGATTTTAGCGCGAGATATCCGTTCTGGTGCAGCCACGCATTCAGATTGACACAGCGGGCAAACGACTTGAAGCCGTGGTCCGACACAATCAGCAGCAGAGTGTGCTCATCGATCTGTTTCATCACCCGGCCGATGAGTTCGTCCATGCGAGCGTACAAATCCTGGATGACGGTGGGCCGCTGATCGCGAGGCACCTCGCGGGCGGCGGGATGATCGTCATCGAGGTAGCGCCAGAACATGTGTTGCACGCGGTCGGTGGTGTCGAACACGCAGGCGCAGAGGCCTTGTTGGGTCTTCTCAAGGGCATCGAAAAGCATGCGCTCGCGATCCTCATGATTGGCATAGCACTGCGCCAGGAAAGCCTGATCGTCGAGAACTTTTTCGTTCAACGCCCAAGTGTCTTCCGCCAGTCCCAGAGTGGCGTAAGGTCCAAAGAGTTTTGCCAGGTAAATGGAGTACGTTACTGGATGAGAGATGGGCAGATCGGGCCTGCCCGGATCGATGTTTACGGGAGTAACGTAGACCTCGACCTCGGGCGAAATTTCCTTCAGGTAAAAGCGGCAGATGCCATGCGCGCTGAAGCCCACAGCGGCCTTGAATTTGACCGGAATCCACTCCGAGTAATCACCGACTTTCAGAGTGAAGCTTGCGGAATCGACCGTGAAGCCAGCCTGGTTTTTGCCGGGATCAGTATGAATCTCAAAATTTACCCGCAGTTCGTCGCCGGAACCGCCGCCCAAGGGATCCTCAGGGCCAGGTACGTAGGAACTGCATCGCGATCCAGTACGCTGGATCGGAACGCGCACCCCGCCCTCGCGAAATTTGTCGCCGCTCGGCCGTGTGGTGCATAAACAAAAAGTTCCCTGACTGCCTTTCAGGTCGGGGACGCACATGCCGGAGAGAAGCACGCCAGAGAATTTCTCCGGAGGAAATGTTACCGGCACACGAAGCACCGAGCAGAAGATGCCTGCGTCTCCCAGCCAGTGCCAGAACGGAGTTCCGCGGCGCATGCCTTTGATCCTGGCCCCTCCCAGTGGGATGGTGTATTTGCCGATTTTCCAGCTGCGCTTCGGGCCCTTGATCTCCGCAGACGAAAGGTAGGGAAGATAATTGCCGAGATCGCGAGCCAGAAAATCGTAGATGTTGTGCTTGCCAGGATTGACGCCAGTCATAAATGTCGACCACGCGACCGGGGAAATAGCGGGATACGTGGTGCGCAACTTCCGGAAGGTTCCTTGTCCGCGCAACTTCGCCAGATTCGGCAGCCTGCCTTCGGCGATGAACCGTTCGGTCAATTCCGGGTCCATACCGTCAAAGCCGAGAATTACCGCACGCTTGATCTGTGCTTTGCCATAGGCATTGCGGCGTCGCAGAAGCCGGAATAGCTGGCGAAAGGGCCACACAAAAAAGGCGTATAAGGAATAAAGGAACGCGATAAGGAGCGTCCAGAACGAGGAGAGGACGGCGAACCCAGCGCCGGGTCCGGCGTAAGCGTGGCTACGAGGCGGGCAGAGCAGAATAAAGCCCAAGAGGGCGAGAAAAACGGAAAGGCGCCTGCGATCAGCCAAGCCAACTTTACTGCGGAGTTTCATATTTCAACTCCAAGGATACTCTTGAAAAGAAAACCTGCGGCCAGCGACAAAACGAAGAACAGCCAGATCCAATTCCATTCGATGCCGGCGAAGGTAATGTTGCGGGCCGGGTACTGCACCTCGATCCCTTCAACGAAGGTGTTCTCGGGCAAGGCGGTCTCTCCCGAAACAAAAATACGCTCCCAGAATCTTCCGCGGAGGCGCACGGACGAAAGCCGCGGCAAACCGGAACCGACAATGACCCGCTTGGCAAAGATCTGGTCGGCGATCTGAACATTGATGACGTAGTCTCCAGCCTTGTTCGCGACTAACCTCCACCCGACTTCCTTTTCCGCGGGCACATGTACTGGCGGCGCGGTGCTGATCAGACCCTCCGGCAGCCGGAGTGAGGCCTGATCGAGCGAGTCAGGATTGTCCATTCGAACCTTGAGGAGAAAGAATTGACCGCTAGAGAGCGGCACTGATCCCAGGTATCGATCGAGCTGCACGATCAGAAACGTCATTGGAACAATCACAAAAAGCAGGGGCTTGAAAGCAAGGCGGAGATAATGGCCCGTAGCCAGGATGATTCGGCCGTAGGAGGCGAGCACGACGTGAATCTGATCCTGAAAGAGGCGGAGAGCGAGCAGGTGAGCTTTGAGCCGGTCTTTTGCGACGTGAATTGCTTTTTGGTCGGAGGTGTAGCTAAACACGATCACCATCGCCAGGCCGATGACCAGTGAAATGCCGACGACGATTCCGGAGGGAACGTTGACCCCAAGAGAGCCCATACGCGCGGAAAGCAGCGGAGCCACTACTCGATGTACCCCAGCCCCTGCAGCCGCTTCTTTATGATTTCCTTCGATGTGGTGCCGCCCTCACTGGGAGGAAGGATTTTGTTCACTTCCTTTTCGAGCGCGTGCACAACGAATTCGTCCACCGACGAGTAGCCGCACGCATCGGCACATTGCTTCACTTTATCGAGCAAATCGCCTTCTATTTTCACCCTGTGTGAGCCGAACATGATCCGCGGAACCTCAATCCTGGTTGTTCAATAACTATTGGGGTGCGCCCGATTGAAACACGGATTTTCCAATCATACCCTTTGCCTTGGCGATTCCAAACTCCGCCAGAATGGTCGGGGCAATGTCGGTCAAAGCCGGAGTGTTTGCCGCAATCTTGCGGTTGCTGAGCAGGACCCCCGGGACCAGAGTGTAATCCATGCAATGGTCGCCGCTCCAGGGATTGGAATTATCCTCGAGTTCCTCAGCGGGGAAGGAACCCAGAATCGTTTGCCATCCGGCGCGGTAGCTGCGGTTGTAACCTACGAGCATATCTGGACCCGATCGGGCGTAGGGGCCTTGATAGGCCTCGGCGGCAAGGTCGACGCGAGTGATCACCTGCTGTTTCGATTTTGGATCTTGCACGGCGAGCAGCTTGGCGCGAAGCTCTGCCATTAAGCGGCCGGCTTCAGCTCCGGATTCGACGATTCCGTTGCTCTCCCGGCCGCGCAGGTTGAGATAGAGGCCGTTTAAACCGAGTCCATAGGCGCGTGTCTGACTCCAATCTACGTTGGCAAGGGGTTCGTTCGAATCGGCGGGGCTGCCATCCTTGAGCTTTATGTATCCCTGGTTCAGCAGCCAGGTATTCAGGTTGAAGGAGCGATAGTAAGGAGCAAATCCGTGATCGGAGAGCACGAGCAAAGTCGTTCGATCGTCGAGGCGCGGCAGCACTTCCCCAAGCACCTGATCGATCTGCTGATAAAAATCCGCAATCGCCGAGCCGTTCTGGTCCGCCAGGGTCTGGTCATATTCGGGATGCGCCGGGTCCATCAACCGCCAGAACATGTGCGAATTCAGGTCGAGGCTGGAGAAATAAAAAAAGAACACGCCCTCATTGAACTTGGGAAATTCCGCGTCGAAGATGCGGCGATGCTCGGCCAGCACGCTTCGAGCCTGCTGCAGATATTCCTTATCGTCGAGCATGCCATCGGACAGAGCCTTCGTGTCTTCGGCGATTCCTTGAGTATGGAATTCTCCGGCTTCGTCCGTAAGTAGGCGCGAGTAGCGGGACGGAGTGGAAATCGGCAGAGCGGGATCTGCGGGGTCGATATTGATGGGCGAAACGTAGAGTTGAAAACGCGGATGTGCCTGCTTGAGATAGAAGCGGCACATGCCTTTTACATTGCCGAAGAAAGGAATCAGCTGGAATTCGACGCGGATCCAGTCGCTCCACTCACCCTCACGGAGTACAAACTCGTGATCCTGGACCGAAAGCTTGGCCACAGATTCCACAGGGTCCACGGCAACGGAGAAAATTTCCGTAGCGGCAGGATTGCCCTTGCGGAACGAATTATCGGGACCGATCAAGTTGGCTATGACTCGAGAATTCTCCACCTGCACAGGGATCACCTGCCCGCCTTCCACCGCGCCGGGGGTGGCGGTTGGGTCGTCGGTGTAAAACGAGAACGTCCCGTAGGTCCCCCGCAGATCAGGAGTGCCCATACCCGACAGAGTCTTCCCTTTAGCCGGCACTGGGGGGAAATTTGAGGGAATGCGGAAGATCGTGTTGGGAACTCCGTGCTCATCAAGGATCTGCCAGAAGGCAGTGCCTTGTCGCAGTTGCTCAGCGCTGCCGCCGCCGAAAGGGATGGACCAATTACCCAGGTGAATGGCATGCTTCGGGCCCTCAACCTTTGACGCCGAAAAATACAGGCTAAGGGTCTTCGGATCCCGATGAATGAAATCGAAGATTCCGTGACCACCCGCGTTCATGCCTGTAATAAGGTTCGACCAGGCCACCGGGCTCTGCGGTGGAATGCTGGTGATGAGGGGCCGAAAATCGCCCTGGGCCTCGAGCTTGGCGAAGTTTGGCATTTTGCCTTCGCGCATGAAGCGATGCAGAAGCTGGGGATCCATCCCGTCGATGCCAAGAATGATCAGCCGGCGGTCGCTATGCGAATTTGCCCGACCAGATCGGCAGGACGGCAGCAGTGCCGTACCCATTACGAGCAGAAAAGAGCACAGCATCCGGGATATTTTCTTCAGAGAATGAATCCTCAGAGATCCTCGTTCGATTGTGACATGATTTCAGAACGTTGTTAGACTTCTAACCATGCTGCGGCGTCTGCGCACGCGGTTCTTGCCTGTCATTCTAACGCTGGTTGTTTTCCCGGTCGACTCTGCGGCTGCAACCAAGCCGAACATCATCCTTATTACGGTCGATTCTATGCGCGCGGACCGCATGGGATTCATGGGGGCGCGGGGGAACCTGACATCCAGCTTGGATGGGATTGCTCATCAGGGGATTGTTTTTACGCAGGCCTACGCGCAAGCTCCCAGCACCGTGGTTTCGAGCGCGACGATCCTGACGGGTGCTTATCCCCAGACTCACCAGGCAAGCGAGTTTGGTGGCCTTTTGGCTGCAACGCACCCGTACTTGCCGGACCTGCTTCATGCGAGCGGGTACCGCACGGCTGCGTTCGTGGGATCGATTCTTCTGGATCCGCGGAACGGTCCTTACCAGGGCTATGAGCGCGGGTTTGATGTATACGATGCGGGCTTTCACCAGGCGCAGAGGGGAGAAAGCCGCTTTCAATCCGTGGAACGCCACGGGGACCAGGTGGCAGCCCGCGCCACCAAGTGGTTGGCAAGCAACAAACGTCGGCCTCTGTTCATGTGGATGCATTTGCAGGATCCGGGCGGTGTCGGCGGCGCTTCGTACGATCGTGCTGTCGCGGCTGCGGATGCCGCGCTTGGAAAATTGGTTACGTTTCTGCGGGCCCAGTCTCTCTATGACGATTCCCTGATTGTGGTTGCCTCTTCTCATGGAGAGAGCCTGGGAGCGCACGGCGAGGAAACACACGGGATCTTCCTCTACGACGAGACGATTCATGTGCCGCTCGTTTTGAAACTGCCCAAGAGCCAGATGGCGGGGAAGCAGACGAAGAATCGCGCCCGCCTGTTGGACATTGCTCCCACTGTGCTGGCGGAAGCTGGCATGGCCATACCCGCCCAAATGCAGGGACAATCGCTGATTCGAATTGCGCAAGCCACCTCGCAAGCCGATCAACCCGCCTACTCCCGCAGCGACCTTTCACAGCGAGGCTTCGGATGCAGCGTGCTGGAGTCCTGGCGGGCCGGAAAATACCTCTACATCCGTGCACCGAAACCCGAGTTGTACGATCTGTCGACTGATCCGGGAGCGACGCGCAATCTGGCGCAGAGCGCAAAGGCGACGCTGGAGACCATGGCTTCGCAGTTGCAGGCCTTCGATAGTCATTTCGGGAACGATGCTGCGAAATCCGCAGGATCGCAGTTGACGTCCAGTGAGATGCAGAAGCTGGCTTCTCTCGGCTATGTGGGATTGCAAAGGAGTGGCGCCGGCGTGAATGCAGCAGCTCAAGGAACCGATCCCAAGGACGCCGTCAGCGCCATCAATAAGACCCTCGGCGCAATCCTCGATCTGGAGGACGGAAAGCCAGAGAAGGCGATGCCCGCGTTGCGGCAGGTCCTTGCTGCGCAACCCACGATCTATCTTGCGCAGTATGGCATGGGTGCGGCCTTGGTGCAGCAGCAACAATATCCAGAAGCCATTGCCTATCTTCACAAGGCCATCGAACTGCAGCCCGATTCTGCATGGGCTCATTACGCAATGGGTATCAGCCTCGTGAAGACGGGGGACTTGAAGACCGCCGCGGTGCATTTGGAGATTGCGGCTGGGCGGTTGCCTGGATTCTCCGTCGTGCACTCTGCGTTGGCGGAGGTTTACGAACATATCGGACGGGAAGCGGATGCGGCCCGCGAACGAGCCAAAGCCTCGGGAGGAAATGCCAATCCCTAAGCTCGAAGCTTGTTCTCAGACCGTTTGTTAACATATGGAAAGTCTCATCGGAGCGTCGTGTTGCAACCGGCCGGCGTGCGTAGGTATAGGTCTTTTCCTGGGGGCGAAATTGTGATTCGGATCGCCGCGATCCTGGCGGCATTGCTGGCGCTGGGCGCGGTTGCGTTATCGCAGAACGAGCGGGTGACAGATCTTGTACGGCAGGGTCAAAATGCCATCGACGCTGGGGATTTCAACCGGGCCTCGCCGGCTTTTGAACAAGCGCGGAAGATTGCACCGGATCGTAAAGACGTAAACCGCGGGCTCTTGCTGAGTTACCTTCAGAGCGGCCGCTTGGCCGAGGCGGAAGATGTGGGCAAGGCAGCGGTGGCGCGCTGGCCAAAAGATGCGGAACTCCTGCATTGGCTGGGGCTGGTTTACTTCAAGCAACATAATAATGAACTTGCGGTCGCGGAGTTGCAGCGCGCGCTGAATCTGGACGCTTCGCAGTACGATGTTCATTTTGATTTGGCGCTCGTATTGCTGTCCGACGATCACTACTCTGACGCCGCCAGGGAATTGGAGATTGCAGTCAAACTCGATCCGAAAGCCGCACTGCCGCACGTGCTCCTGGGACGCGCGTATCAAAACACGAATCGCAGTGTGCAAGCCGTAAAGCAATTTCAGACCGCTTTGCGCCTGGAACCGAATCTTCCGCTGGTGCATTACCATCTCGGTTTCGCCTACGAAAGTCTGGGCAACAATGAAGAGGCGATCGCTGAATACGAAAAGGAAATCCAGCATTCGCCCAACAATCCCGCAGTCCTTTATCAACTCGGCCATTGTCAGGTCTCAGCTGGATTGTGGAAATCGGCTGTCGAGCATTTAGAGCAAGCTACACGAATCGACCCGGGGAATTCGGACGCATTTTACGATCTGGGCAAAGCCTTACTTCTGCAAGGCGACGCGGGGCGGGCAGTTTCTGCGCTGCTCCGTGCCACTGAATTGAAGCCCTCGAATCCAAGCCCTCACTACCAGTTGTCCCGCGCTCTGGAAAAGCTGGGAAGAAAAGAAGAGGCCAAGCAGGAACTCGAGACTTTTACCGCCTTGAACAAAGCCCAGCCTGTCACTGGTGGAATGGCAGCCGGGCCCGTTCGATGATGGCGAAAGGTTCGGGCCTCGGACGGATGCTGGTCTTCGCGGGCCTGATAGCCACGCTTATCTACCTGTCGCACCTGGCATCTGCGCAACGCACTTCGCCGCCCCATAAGGTTATTCCGTCGTCCCCCCGAGCGAAGTCCACTGAGTCAACCATATCCTTTGCAGATGTGACGCGCGCGGCCGGAATCGACTTTCGCCTCACCTGTGGCGGACCGAGCAAGTTATACATAATGGACTCGATGTGTGGAGGGGTCGCGGTCTTCGACTACGACAATGACGGGTGGATGGATATCTTCCTGGTGAACGGCTCCGAGATCGCAGATTTGAAAGCCGGCAAGTGCCATCTCGGAAAGCTCTACCACAACAACCAGAATGGCACCTTCACGGACGTCACCTCCAAGTCCGGCATCGACCACTGCGGCTGGGGATTCGGTGCCGCCGTGGGGGACTACGACAATGACGGCAAAGACGATCTTTACATCACGTACCTGGATGGTGCTGTTCTGTATCGAAACAATGGAGATGGAACGTTCTCCGATGTAACTGCCAAGGCTGGAGTGGGCAACAGCGGGCGGTGGGGGACCAGCGCGGCCTTTGGCGATTACGATAATGACGGCCATCTCGACCTGTACGTCGCCAACTATGTCGACCTCGATATCAATCACTTGCCCGAGTTTGGCCAAGGCCCTTTCTGTCAGTATCGCGGGATCGGTGTCTCTTGCGGGCCTCGAGGACTGAAGGGTGCTCGAGACCGGCTCTACCATAACAACGGGGACGGTACTTTCACCGATGTCACCGAAAAGCTCAACCTGGATCCCGGCTCATACTACGGATTGGGGGTCATGTGGCTGGATTACGACCTCGACGGCTGTCTTGACCTGTATGTGGCCGACGATTCAACGCCCAGCATGCTGTACCACGGAGACTGCAAGGGCGGATTCACAGAGGTAGGCGCCCAGGCTGGCGTCGCATATAGCGGCGATGGGCGAGAACAGGCCGGGATGGGCATCGACTCCGCGGACTACGATAATGACGGATGGCCCGATATCGCAAAGGCGAATTTCTCTGACGACACCAACAACCTATTCCATAACGATCACAACGGCGAATTTACCGACCTTGCCGGGCCTGCCGGCTTCGGTCCGATCAGCATCCCTTTCCTCGGGTTCGGCCTGAAATTCCTGGACGCCGACAACGATGGGTGGCCGGACGTCTTCATCGCCAATGGGCATGTCAATCCCCAAGTCGATCAGCACACCTTCGGCGTGACCTATGCACAGCGGCCGTTCCTCTTCCATAATTTAGGAAATGGCAAGTTCGAGGAGCTCGGCCGGCGTGCCGGGATACCTTTCACCCGCCGTTACGTGGGTCGTGGAGCGGTAACCGCAGATTTTTTAAATGACGGTAAATTGGACATTCTGGTCAATGTGCTGGATAGCTCTCCCGTCCTGCTCCGCAATCAGAGCGCTCATTCCGGCCATTGGCTTCGAATCAAGACCATTGGAGTCCGGTCCAACCGCGACGGGTTCGGTGCCCGCGTTGAGGTGAAATCCGCAGGCCTTACTCAATCCGCCGAGGTGCGAGCAAACTCCAGTTTCGAATCAGCTAGCGACTATCGGCTACATTTCGGATTGGGGGCTGCCACATACGTTGATGCCATCACTATTCATTGGCCCTCCGGAACTGTGGATCGACTGGGCCGGCAAAATTCGGACCAGGAAATAGCGGTTCAGGAGGGCAAGGGCGCAGTTGTCCAAGCCCGGTCCCGACGGGTTCAAAGCAGAGGGACTGCGCCCCTTCCGGGTACCTCCAAGTGAAACAAAGGTTTGATCTTACGCGATCAGAATGGCCTCGCGTGCGAGGCTGACTTCCTCGATTCTGAAGCTTGAAAATAGTGATCGCGTGCGGCACGGTGCCCGTAAATTACCCGATTCCACTTGCCCCCAGGGGGCAGCAAAAGCTCCGTTCCGGTTGATTCCGGAGCCCCAGTGCAGATTGGCCTTTGGCAGTCTGAGGTCATTTGTTTGCACACACTCCCAACAAAAGTCGCGAAACATTTCTTGACAGTTGACATGCACAAGTAGCAGAATTCCACCGCCTTGCAGAATGTTATGGAGCATTTTGTTCGCAAGTTGTGTGATTTCCAGAGTTTCTGGGGAACTGTTTTAACAGTTTCGATTTCAACTCCTGGCTCAGGGGAAGCGCAATGAAAAAACTGCAGCTGATTTCGCTCTGCGTTCTCACTTTTTCCCTTTTTGCGGCAGCGCAAGTTCAAAATGGAGAGTTTACTGGCGTCGTCACCGATCCATCTGGCGCGGCTATTCGCGATGCGAAGGTTACGGTCACCAACGTTGACACGAACTACACGATCACTACGACGACCAATCAGTCGGGCTCCTATACAGCCAGGTCGCTACCGATCGGCATGTATAGGATTAGTGTCGAGGCGCCCGGATTCAGAAATAGTGTGAATGCAAACGTGCCAGCCAATGCAGGCGTAGTGTCTCACATCGATTTCAAGATGGAGTTAGGGCAGGCATCCCAGACCGTCGAGGTAACCGGCGAGGCGCCGGCGATCCAGACTGACGATTCCCGGCTCTCGACCACCATCAGTTCGACGCAGATTTCCAACCTGCCTTTGAACGGGCGCAATGTTTATGACCTGATGCAGCAGGCGCCTGGCGCTGTCAATGTTGAGGGCGTTCTGAGCGAGAACGGGCATAACACCGTCGTGAACGGGTTGCGTGAAAATTTCAACGGATTCCTGGTAAACGGCTCATCGAATAAAGGTCTCAGCGGTGGGCCGCAAAATACCCCGATTGAAGACACGGTGGCAGAATTCCAGTTGCTGACCTTGAACCAGTCGGCGCAGTACGGCAACAGCGCCGGTTCGATCACCAACCTGGTGCAGAAGTCGGGTACAAACGCGCTCCATGGCAGCCTATGGGAGTTCGTGCGCAACGACATGTTTGACGCCAACAGCTTCTTCAACAATCAGAAGAACAACGCAAAACCGGCGTTAAGGTTCAACCAGTTTGGCGGAACCATCGGTGGCCCGATCATCAAAAATAAGTTGTTCTTCTTTGGTTCGTATCAGGGTGACCGTTTCATCACGTCCACCGTTCCCTCGCCAACGGAAGTAGAGGGGCCGGAGTTCCGGCAAGCCGTGGTCAACGCCGCTGGATTGGCGCCGGGAGGCCAGCAATCGGTTGGGCAGTTGCTCTACAGCCAGTTTGCACCAGCGGTTCAGGGCACGCCGTTCCTCACCGTAAACGAGTACCTGTCCGGTTTTTATAGTGGCAGCGGATTGGGGTCGGTCGCTGACTTCGAGAATCCCGCGAACTACGGCGATCCGAACATTGCAGCCCGCATGACTAGACTGTTCAACTCCATTGAAGCTATGCCCCTGGGTCTGGACACGCCGATGATTTACGACTCCATCTCGATCCAGAAAACGCATGCCCAAGGGAACCTGTTCGACGGGAATGAAGCTTCCGGGCGCCTCGACTGGGTGCCCACGGGAAAGGATCGCGTGTTCGCACAGTTCAACTGGTCGCGGCAAAACGACCTCATTCCGGCTGCTTCCGGGCTGCGCGGCTTCACCAACCCGACTCGTTTCATCGCTCCCAACGGTACCATCAACTGGACCCACACTTTCGGTCCTCATATCATTAACGAGGCGCGTGCCGGCTACTCGGGCAGCTATTCCAAGTACATTCCCTCCATACCCGGTGTGCCCTCAATCTATATCGGGGACTATGCCGGGACTATGGGATTTGGTTCCTATAACGGGTATCCGCAATTCTTTAAGGAACACATCTATAACTATGCGGACATGGTCTCGATCAGCCATGGTTCGCACAGCATCAAGATCGGGGGCGAAGTACGGCGGAATATTGAGAATTCTGAGTTCAACGTCGCGCGGCCGTCGTACTACTTCTACGACCCGTTCTACTTTGCGGTCGATGCTCCGTACGGCATGGCCGCTGGCGTCGATCCCGGCTTTGCGAGCAAATCACCAGCCCAGCTGGCGACGAACATACGGCACTGGAGAAATATCGAGTTCGGCGCCTTCGTCCAGGATGACTGGAAGGTCTCTCGGAAGCTGACTCTGAATCTTGGCCTTCGCTACGACCTGTTCGAGCGGCACCATGAAAATGGCAACTTAGCGACCACGTTTATCCTGGGGCCTGGCAGCAATATTATTGACAACATATCGACCGGCGCCGGACAGATCCACGATGCGAACGCCCCGGTTGGCTCTGCTGCCTGTCCTTCGGGAGTGATAGGATCTGATGGTGTACACACCGTTAATCAATTATCGGTCCTAGCAGGCACCTGTGGACCAGGCGGATTCGCGCCCGCGACCAGCCTTGGCAAGGGAGATCACAACAACTTTGGACCGAAAATAGGCTTTGCCTACGATGTGTTTGGCAACGGCAAGACGGCTATTCGTGGTGGCTTCGGTGTCTCCTACGAGGGGACTCTGTATAATCCGCTGTCGAACTCCCGCTGGAACCCGCCGTATTACTCTTTCAATGCCGCGCTTGACCCGGCGACCGGTACAGGATGCGGCACCCCGGCCGGCTGTATCGTCTACTATGGGCCACAGCCCGCTCTGGGAGCAGGAGGGTATTCGACGGCTGCCCCAACCTTTACCGGGCCTGCAGGTCCCAATAACTTCCAGGGCAATGACACAAAGTATACTGCCGTGGGCAACATCATGGGCTGGAATCCGGGAAACCAGGACTTTGCCAACCTGACTGGAATCATCTTCCCCAAAGGGGTCAGAGATCCTTACGTCTACAACTACTATTTGGGCGTGCAACACGAAGTAGCTCGAAAATTGGTAGTTGAGGCGAATTATGTGGGAACGATTGCCCACAAACTGTTTCGCGCAGAGCAGGTGAATCGGATTCCGGGTGGATCACTCTGTTATGCCGGGTGGGGGACTTGCTCCACAACGGACGCAGGGGTCAGCCTCATGAACGGAGTGCCCTGTATCATAGATCGCTTCGGCCGTCAGTTGTGCACTCAAAAGGACGAAGCGGGCATCACCAACACCACAGGACGCTTGAATCCCAACTACGGAAAGCTGCGAGTCTGGGAAAACGTAAACAACTCCGTTTACAACTCACTGCAGCTCTCGTTGAGCAAGCAGATGAGCCATGGCATGCAGTTCGCAGCTCACTACACTTGGGGTCACGCCATCGATAACGGGTCTACCTGGCACAGCGGTGCGACCAGCTCGAACCACGAAGGAGCAGGTGAAGGTTATTCGAGCGATCAAACCATGCCGCGGCTCGACCGGGGCAACTCTATCTTCGATATTCGTCACACGGTCAGCATCAATTATGTGTGGGAACTGCCCATCTTCCGGGGCCGCGGTGGGGTTCTGGAGGCGCTATTGGGCGGATGGCAGTTGAACGGTACGATCTCCTATCATTCGGGCGCCCACTGGGAGCCCTTCTGCCACGGCTCGCGCAGCAGTTGCGACTTCAATAAGGACTTTGAGGCCAACGATCGACCAGACTCATCGGTTGCTGCGTTCAGTGGCGCGACCCACAACATGTGGGCCAACGGATGGAATCCCAGCGATGCTCCCACCCAGTGGTGCTACAACGACACCGGCTGCGTATTCCAGAAGCCGGCACCCGGCAACACCGGAACCCTCGGGCGCAACACGTTTACCGGCCCAGGTTTCACGGAATGGAACCCGTCGTTCTTTAAGGTTTTCAAGATTACGGAGCGGACGAAGCTCGAGTTCCGAGCCGAAAGCTTCAACGTCTTGAATCACACCAACTTCAAGCTGCCCGGTGCTGAAGGGCAGTACCACGATAGCATCCGGGATTCGCATTTTGGCCAGGCGGGTGGCACATTTAACCCGCGCAACCTTCAGTTCGGGGCGAAGCTCAGCTTCTAACCTCGTTGCAATTCCCGCCGGGACCGGTTGCATCAGACTGGTCCCGGCTTATTCTTTCTTCATGAGGTACTCTGATGCGCGAGCCCCAGGGCTTCTCTGCAGTACATAGTTTCTTCCAAAGACTCTTGCTTGTCGTTGTGTGCCTCCTCGCATGCACTTTGGCTTCGGCTCAACAGCAAACCACCACGGCGACCCTTGTTGGCCAGTTGCGGGTTACCCGAGAGGGTTCGCCGCCTATGCGGGTTCTGGTGAGGCTGGAAAGAAGTGGCGCACAGGTCGGAGAAAGCTATAGCGACCCGGAAGGGAAGTTTTCTTTTGATGACCTCCCTGGCAACCTCTACCACGTTGTCATCCGGCAGGAAGGCTATCGTTTCGTCGAACTGCCAGTGGACATCAATCCTTCCACTCAGCACCTGGTCTATGTGCATATTGAACTGGTGCCTGACGAGAAAAGCGAAGCGGCACAGGCTACCCTCAAGGGTAGTAACTCGGCCATGGTGGATGAGTCCTCGTTGATCGATAAGTTCCCCAAAGACGCAAAAAAGCAATATGAGAAGGGCACCAAAGCACAGCGCGAAGGCAAGTCCCAGCAGGCAATTGAGCACTATGAAAAAGCCCTGCAAATCGCTCCCGCCATGTACTTTGCTCGCAATAACCTAGCGTCGTTATATCTTGAAAATCAGAGATTTAGCGAGGCGGAAATGGAGCTCAAGAGGGTAATTGAAGAGAATCAAGCCGACGCGAACGCCTATTTCAACCTCGCAAACGTCTACCTGCTGACCAATAGGTTGAATGAGGCGAGCGATTCCATCCAGGAGGGCCTAAAGCGTCAGCCCCGGTCAGCTTTTGGTGAGTTTCTGATGGGATCGACGCTCATGAAGAAAGGAAATACGCGGGAAGCGGAAAAACTGTTTCACGTAGCCTTGGCTGATAATCCCGGATTGGCGAATGCCCGGCTCGCTCTGGTAAACCTGTACATCCGGCAAGAGCGAAACCCGGAAGCGGTCGAGGAGTTGTCTTTGTTCCTGAAGCAATCTCCGGGCAGTCCATTTGCGCCGCATGCGCGGGAATTGCTCAACAAGCTGCAGTCTAAAGGCTCGCAATAAGCATTATTGAGCTTTGCCGGGTTCAAACTGGCACAAATCAGCCTGTAGCTTGCAAGCAGTCTCATATTGAAGCCGGGCAGATTGCGGGCGGTTAAGCTTTTCGTAAACGTAAGAAAGATTCAAGTGCGCTTCGGCAAAGCCGGGTTCTTTGTCTAGAGCTTTGGTGTATACCTTCACGGCGTCCCGGTACCGGCCCGTACGGCTGTAGGCGATTCCCAGGAAGTTATACAGGCGGGCATGGGCGAGTCCCAGATCAGCCGCCTGTTTCAGGTGAGTGGCCGCCTCGTTGTAGCGTCCCTTCTGCAGCAGGATGATGCCTAAGTCCCGATGTGCCATGGCGAAACCTGGCTGAATCTCCAGCGCTTTCTCAAAAGCCTCCATAGCGCTATCAGGATTGGCTCTAACGCTGATCCAGCCCTTTTGATACCAGGCCCTAAGGTTCTTGGGATTCGACTGGATAGCTTTTTCCACCCATTGCAACGCTTCCTCATCTTTGCCCTGCTGGTGAAATGCTCGTGCCAGCGCCGTCATCGCCTGGTCGAAGCTGGGATTGAGCTTAAGACTGCGTTCCAGCGCTTCCTGCGCAGCTTTCCAGTCGGAAGCTTTCAGTTCGGCCTCTCCCAGCAAGAATGGGATGAGATACATGCCGGGATTACTCTCCTGCACTTGAGTCAGCAATTTCCGCTCAAGGTCGAGCTCACCGCGCTTGCCGGCGTCGACCCCGTCTAAGAGAGTGTTGAAATCGAGAATTTTGTCCTTCGGGTCACTCAGACCGGCAGCCAGAGCTTCCGCCGAAACCGGCGAGCGATAGGCCATATACCCCAAGGCACGGAGTTTCTCAACGGCTTCTGCATCTAATTGCGAGCTGCCTGCCGCGGATTCGCCAGGAGGAGCATAGCGGAGAACCAGATTCTTGAGCTCTTGATCCAGAACCGATCCTACGGCTGGCTGCTCGGCAATGAGGTTTTGCTTCTCCTCGGGATCGTTGCGAACGTCATACAGCTCCGGCTTAGGCGCCTCTATGAACTGGTACGACCGGTTATTGATGGTTCTAACCGGACTCCAGCCAAATGAGCTGAACGAGTAGAAGCTTTCGCTGTAGACGGGTGCAGGATTTGAACTCCCGGTGGCTAATAAGCTCTCCGTTTCAAACTGCTGCTGAATGGGATCATGCAGCTTGAGTGTTGCCAGAATCGTTGGTGCGATGCCCATGATCGGTACCGGATCGGACACATGGTGGGCACGGATCCCGCTGGACAGAGGAGGCTTAACCACAAGCGGTACGTGTAGTGTCGAGTGATATACGAAAAAGCCATGTTCCTTCTCCCCATGCTCTCCAAGCGACTCGCCGTGATCGCTGGCGAGAATAATCAATGTGCGATCGTAAAGGCCGCGCTGCTTCAAATAGGCAATCACCCGGCCTAATTCCCGGTCAGCATAGGCGATTTCTCCGTCATACGGCGAGTCTATGAATCGGGTCCGGAAGGGCTCTGGAGGTTCATACCCGCTATGCGGATCGTACAAATGCAGCCATAGGAAGAACGGCTTACTGCGATTTTGACGCAGCCATTTCAAGGCTTCGTCGACGCTGCCACCAGCCTTCCGCTCGACCAGGCCCGGGTCGTTTTCCAGGAAGCTGCTGCCCTTGAAGACGTCGTAATACAGGCTGAAGCCTCGATTCAACCCCCAACTCCGGTCAAGAACGTAGGAACTCACAATCGCGGCGGTGTCGTATCCTTTTGCCTGGAGCGCCTGTGCCACGCTGCGAATATCCGGGCTCAGGGGCTGCCCGGTAAAGTCCTGCACGCCATTGTGGAAGGGATAGGTTCCCGTGAGTAAGCTGGTATGGCTTGCGAGTGTGAGTGGGACTTGGGAATAAGCATGCTCAAACAGCACGCCAGTACGCGCTAAGCCGTCGATCGTCGGAGTCTGAGCATTCTTGAACCCGTAAGCGCCGACATGATCTGCGCGAAGTGTATCGATGGTGATTAGCAGAACATCCGACTGAGGGGATACTTTTGCAGTTGTTACTCGTGAAGACTGGCTGAATGCCGACAGCACGAATATCAAAGTCACTGCCCAGACAGCCAAGCTTCGAGCATACTTCACTGAGCCTGCTCCTGAGCCTTGCGCATCTCTTCTCTGGCTTCCATGTGCAGGCCTTTTGCTTCGAGAGCCTTCGCCAGGGCTTGATGAATACGAGGATCATTGGGAGCCAGTCGCACCGCTGTACGCAACTCCTTTAAGCCCTCGTCCAACTTCCCCTGGTACACCAACATCTCGCCCAGGGCCCTGTAACCAGGCGCAAAATCCGGATTGATGGTGACGGACTGGCGGAATGCGGCAGTGCTGTCTTCAAGCATGTTCTGATGAAGATAGGTGGCGCCCAGGTCGAAAGCGGCCCCGAAATTGGTAGGATCGAGCTCAAGGGTCCGTTTCAGGTACTTGATCGCCTCGGCGTCGTCGCCCAATGCGGCGCTCGCCAGGCCGAGATTAAATACCGCCAGCATATAGTTGGGGCTGATTTCTAGCGCTTTCTTGAATTCCGCGACCGAACTCGCGAACTCCTGTGTGCGGTAGTAATTTAGCCCCAAAAGGTAGTGGATAGGCACAGAGTTTTGCTCCGTGCCCAGCGTAGATTTCAATTTTTCAATCGATTCCTGAAACCTGCCATGCTGGCTATCGTCGATCGCTTCGGTAACGGTCTCGTATACCTGAACGCGATCCTTGGGGTCGGGAAGCTTGCGGTCGCTGACTGGCGAGTCCTCCCCAGACGTAAAGGCCGTATATCCCAGGGATCGAAGGCGATCGGCCAGTTGAGGGTCCAACGTGGACTTCTGCGCCATCTCCTGTTCCGTGGTGAAGTGCCGCACCGTGGCAGTGAGCTGGGTGCGCATCTCCGAGCCGACCGCGTCCTTCTCAGCGTAGAGGTTATGGGTTTCCCCAGGATCTTTCGACCGGTCAAAAAGCTCTGGTTTGGGAGCATCGATGAAATGGTAATTTCCCGCGCTCAACCCGCGTAGCTCGCTCCAATTGAAATGAATCCGCGGCAAGTATGTTTCGGAGTACAGAGGGCTGGGCTCCATTGGGGTGCCGCGCAGCACCATGCCTGCCAGGTTCTTCCCCTGCAATTTCGGTGGAATCGGAGTACTGAGAATTCCCAGCAGGGTAGGCATCAAGTCCACGAGGCTGACATCTCTTTTCACCAGGCGGTTAGAGAATTTGATACTGGCGGACGGTTTGATGATCAGAGGTACATGGAGGGTCGAATTGTAGATGAAGAATCCGTGGGTCTTCTCTCCGTGTTCCCCCAATCCTTCGCCATGGTCCCCGCTGACGGCGATCACCGTGCGGTTATACGTGCCGTGTTGCTTTAGATATCCCAGGAGGCGACCCAGTTGAGTATCCGTGAATGCGATCTCTCCGTCGTAGAGATTCGCTTTGTAAGTCTGGTTATAAGGAGCGGGCGGATTGTAGGGGTGATGCGGATCGTAGAGATGCACCCATAAGAAGAACGGTCCCTTTCGTGGCTTGGCTAACCATTTGAGAGCCTGATCGATCACGTCATTAGCCGGGCGTTCCATGAAATCCAGATTGCTCTCCGCCAGCCTGCTGAAGTTAAAGTGGTCGTAATAAAAGTCAAAACCGTGGTTCAGCCCAAAGCGCCTGTCCAGTACTGCCGCAGCGATCACCGCCCCGGTGTCGTAGCCGTGCGCCCGCAGAACGCTGGCGAGCGTGGCTTGTTGAGGATTCAGGTTGTTCCCGCTGAAATCATGCATACCACTCATCATCGGATAGGTTCCGGTAAGCATGACGGTATGTGACGGCAGCGTGATTGGAACGGGAGTATAGGCTTGCTCGAAGCGTATGCCGTCGGCGGCTAGCGAGTCGATGCTGGGGGTCTGGATCTCAGCATAGCCATAGCAGTGCAGGTGGTCAGGACGCAACGTATCGATCGTTATCAACAACAGATTAGGCCGAGACACCGGCTGCGGCGCTGACTTCTGGGCCGCTGCAGCAGAAATCCCGGCGGCAAAGAGCACCCAAGCGAAAAAGTACCGAAAAGAGATGGTAAGAGGGCGTCTAAAACACATTGGGTGCTTCGAGCGGATGAGGCAAAGCTCTTGCGAAATTATAGACCCTCACGGCTGATCGCTCCAAGCCTGCCCCACCGCTCGTAAGGTCGGTACCTTGACTCCACGCAGGCTGTCCAGAATGGCAGTGATATGCCATAATTCGCCGAACTCAGGAGCGATTATGACACTGTGCCGGTCCGGAATCGTGTTGTTCGTACTCTTCTCGGCGGCGATAAGCGCCGATGCGCTACCACCACAGTTGACTAGAGAGGACGTGAATACACCGGCCGTGCGCGTCAGCTCCCGCCTCGTCCTGGTCGACGCTGTGGTTACCGACAAGTCCGGGCAGCGCATCACCGGCCTCACCAAGGATGACTTTACGATCCTGGAGAACGGAAAGCCGCAGAAGATCTCAGCATTTTCCTTTGAAACTCCTGAAGCCCCATCGCCCCGGCCGGCACTTCCGCCAAATGTCTACACCAATCGACCTGAATACGACATGCCGAAGGGCCCGCTCACGATTTTATTGCTGGACGGGCTGAACACTGCCGTAGCGGATCAGGGCTTCGCGCGCTCCCAGATGCTGAAATATTTGGGCAGCCAACTCCAGCCCGGGCAGCCCGTCGCCGTGTACACGCTGGCAGGTTCACTGCGTTTGCTGCAAGATTTTACGGGAGACACCGCCCTGCTCAAAGCGGCCGTCGAGCACTTCAATCCGCAGACGTCGGTCGAGATGCAGGTCGAGAACGTAACATCCGTGATGCCGAATTTGCACATCACTGGCGATACCGGCGCGCGGGGTGGCTCTTCTGCCGACAGCTTGCGTCTGGTATTCATTCGCATGAGCGAGTTTATGAACGAACAGGCCAAACTCGCTCTCCAGGACCGGGTTTATCGGACAGCGGCGGCGCTGAGATTAATAGCGCATCGCATGGGGGGGTATCCGGGGCGCAAGAACCTCATCTGGGTAAGCGCCGGCTTTCCCATCGATATCACCAGCGAAGTGGTGCAAATGACAACCGATGTCGATGTGCTCGCGCAGGCGAATACCGCGGCTGCTCCACAACTTCGTGTCGAGGAATCTTTTGAGGAGCTTCTGCGCCAACTGGCGGCGGAACTGACCGATGCCCAGATGTCGGTTTACAGCGTTGACGCCCGCGGGCTGGTGGGCTCAACCTTAGCCGACGCAAGCCGCCAGGGAACCAACGAAGTCGGCATGCTGCAGACCGGCGCCGAATATGGCGCCCGTGTCGCTCGTGCGAATACCGCTGTACAGGCCAGTCAAGATACCCTCCTGACACTGGCATCGGAGAGCGGCGGCATGTTTTTCAAAACTGGCAATGATGTCGCCGGTGCAGTCCGATCCAGCGTCGCCGATGGCTCCGCGTACTACATGCTGGGATATGTGCCGGATGCGAAAGACTGGGATGGGAAATTCCGCAAGATTCAAGTTAAGGTAAACAAGCCCGGGTGTGAGCTCCGTTACCGAATGGGCTACTACGCGAAAGATCCCATGAAATGGGACAAGAGTAAGGCGAAGAACGATCCAGATCTGGCCAGCGCGATGTCCCTGGGCTCCCCTCTATCGACGATGGTGGTTTTCGATTCTCGTGTGATCCCGCCCCCGCCCGCTCCGCGCGTGAAACTTCCCGTGGAATTCCTCGTGAATCCTAGAACCATCGCGGGGGAGGAGATGAAAGACGGAGGTCGCCATTTTGGCCTGGAGTTCCACGTAGCCGCATATTCACCCGACGGCAAGTTGATCACCCACGTCGATACAGGAATGGATGCGCCGGTGAAAGCTGATCGCTTACAGGTTTACCTGCAGCAAGGGATCCCTTTCAAGGCTGACTTGGACATGCCGCCGGGAGAGTATCGCTTGCGCTTGGCGGTGCGCGATACGCATACGGGATTCATTGGTACGACGGAGATTCCGCTCAAGTTGTCCGCCAAGTAGAGGGAGCATACCGAAAGCATGCTTAAAGTGCTAGGCTGATGAATCTGTGAGGCCTCTCGTCATCGTTGTTGGACTTTGCCTGTTCGGGACCTTGTGTGCTGCTGCCCCCGCGGCCCCAGAGGCGTCGCCTCCGGATATCTTTCTGATCACGGTCGATACTCTCCGCGCGGATCACGTTCACTGCTACGGGTACACGAATGGCTCGACTCCCGCCTTGGATGCCCTGGCCAAGGACGGCGTGCAGTTTACCCAGGCTTTTACGCCCAGCCCAATCACCAACACGTCCCATGCCAGCATCCTGACCGGACTGCTGCCGGGTTCTCACGGAGTGACGGATTTCGCCGTCCCTCTGGCCAGCGCGCATCCAACCGTCGCGGAGTTGCTGAAAGAGCGCGGCTATCACACAGCCGCTTTTATCGGTGCAGTGATTCTCGACAGCAAGACGCTGGCCCCGGGCTTCGATCGAGGCTTCGATTTCTATGACAACTTTCCGGAACATCCCTCGACTAAGTCGCGATGGGGACGCCTGGAACGCCGGGGAATGGACGTGGTCTTGCATGCGGAAAGTTGGCTGACTAAGCATCCCGCGGGTCCTCACTTCGTGTGGCTGCATCTGTACGACCCGCATGATCCCTATGAACCGCCTCTGCCTTATTCGCAAACTTACAAAGATCGTTTGTACGATGGTGAGATTGCCTATGCGGATTCTGCGCTGGCTCACTTCCTTGCCTATCTCAGGGCGAGCGGCAAGTATCGCAACTCCTTGATTGTCGCAGTAGGCGACCATGGCGAAGGTTTGGGGGAGCACCATGAGGATACCCATGGCATCTTTCTCTATGACGCGACCACGCACGTGCCTTTGATCGTCAAATTGCCGGGTAGGGAGAACGTGGGCAATGCGGTTGCGGCGCAGGTACGGACCGTGGACATTGTTCCAACCCTGCTGGATTTGGCCGGAGCCCCGGCTCTTAAGAAGAGCGATGGGGAGTCACTGCAGGTTTACCTTTCAGGACGGAGCGGGGTTAGTCGCCCCGCCTTCGGGGAAACTGACTACCCTTTGCGATTCGGCTGGGCTCCGTTGCGGTCGGTGCGGAACGAGGGGTACAAGTTTATCGAGTCGCCGCGGCCCGAGTTCTACGATCTGCAACGCGATGCCGCCGAATTAAGCAACCAGTACGAGCCAGGTAATGCGCGCGTGCAGAAGTTCCGGGCGATGTTGGCCGAAGTGCGAGCCAGAGAGGCTCCGGCGGACGCGTCCAAGGACGCGGAGCGACCCGACGCCAACGTGAGCACATCCTCTCTACCGGACCCGAAAGACAAGATCGACGAACAGAACTTGCTGCACGCGGCCATGATGGCTTCAGAAGACGGCCGCCCGGCCGATGCCCGTAAATTACTGGAAAAGGTGCTCGCGCTCGATCCCAAATCGCCCACAGCCTTGCGGCAAATCGGCGAGTTGGAGTTGCAGGCGGGAGATTACGCTCCAGCAGCGCAACATCTGAAAAGCGCGATGGCCGTTCGCCCGGATGATGCTGCCGCATCTTTTTATGCGGGGCAGGCATTGGAAAAGGCACATGATCCAGAGGGCGCGCGGGACGCGCTGGAAGCCAGCCTGAAGCTGCTGCCTGGGCAGTTGCCGGCACGCCTGCTACTCGGCCAGGTGTACCTGGATTTGAAAAATCCAAAGGCTGCCGAGGACCAGTTTGAGGCCGCGTTGCTACTGCAATCTGACAGCGTGGAGGCGCAACTTGGCTTGGCGAAAGCGGAAATCGCTAACGGTAGCTTCGCGGAAGCACTGCAATCCCTGGAAGCCCTGTCGAAGACACATCCGAAGAATGCGGAAGTTTTCAGGCTCTTGGCAATGGCTTATTCCGGCGTGGGCAAGTCGGCGGAGGCTCAACAGGCCGCGGCGAAAGCCAGGCTGCTGGTTGAAAAGAAATAGGATTGACCCATGCCTGCACGCTTTCAGTGCAGATTATTCATTGCCCAAGCGAGCGAGTTCCTGCCGATGCGTTTCAGCCTGTGCAGATGAGGCGCATTAACACGGACAACTGCTCAGTGAGGAAACTGCTGGCAGCCTGACCGAACGGACGCCAATAAAACGATTCTGGCTGATGGCGCGGGGGGCAGTAGATAAAAAAGGTCATTCGCGCGACTGTAAAAAGTTGTCAGGGGCAGCACGCGAAAAGGTTTGTAATGAGGCGTTAGACGCTATGTAATATTCCCGCAACCTGATCGGCCTGTACCATTTAGCCAGACTCCGGTACTTTGGTATGCACCGTTTGGTAAGGAAATCCAAGAACTGCGAAAGCTGCCTATGAAGATCGCGAAAGATGTCACTGAATTGATCGGCCACACTCCGCTGGTACGCCTCAATCGAGTCACGGAAGGATGCGTCGCGGAAGTCGTCGCGAAGCTGGAGAGCCAGAATCCGCTGGCCAGCGTGAAAGACCGCATCGGCGTCAGCATGATTTCTGAAGCCGAGCGCAGCGGCAAGATTCATCCTGGAAAAACCGTGCTCATCGAGCCGACGAGCGGAAACACGGGAATCGGCCTGGCCTTCGTGGCGGCCGTCAAAGGCTACAAGCTCGTATTGGTGATGCCCGACACTATGAGTCTGGAGCGGCGGGTAATATTGCTCGCCTTTGGCGCGGAACTGGTTCTCACCCCCGGCCCGCGCGGCATGAGTGGAGCCATTCTGAAGGCCAAGGAAATTCTCGCGAATATTCCCAATGGCTACATGCTGCAGCAATTCGACAATCCCGCGAATCCCAAGATTCACTTCGAGACCACCGGACCAGAGATCTGGAACGATACCGACGGCCGCGCCGACATTCTGATTTCCGGCGTGGGCACCGGTGGAACCATCACCGGCGTCTGCGAATACATCAAGCCCAGAAAACCTTCATTCCAGGCGATCGCCATCGAACCCGCGGACAGCGCCGTACTTTCGGGCGGCAAGCCGTCTCCTCATAAAATTCAGGGACTTGGCGCCGGTTTCGTTCCCAGCATATTGCGCCGCGACTACATCGACGAAGTCATCACCGTGACGAACGACGACGCCATTGCCATGGCGCGCCGGCTTCCGCTTGAAGAAGGACTGTTCGTCGGAATCTCGTCCGGGGCCGCCGTGGTCGCAGCCTTGCAGGTGGCGCGGCGAAAAGAAAATGCTGGCAAGATGATCGTGGTGATCCTGCCCTCCTTCGGGGAGCGCTACCTGAGCAGTATTTTGTTCCAGGCGCTGCGCGAGAAGGCTCAGCAGATTCCCACGGCTGAGCTGCCGGCCTGATGTTCTTGATCCCATGCCGCATTTGCTCTCCTTAATCCGCGAAGACTTGGCCAACGTGATGGAGTCCGATCCCGCGGCCAAGTCTCGCCTGGAAGTGCTTCTGTGTTACGCGGGGCTGCACGCGGTGTGGTTTTACCGTCTGAATCACTGGCTGTGGAATCACCGTATGTTTCTGCCGGCGCGCTGGCTGTCGCAGGTGGCGCGCTTCCTCACGGGAATCGAAATCCATCCCGGCGCGAAAATCGGCCGGCGTCTGTTCATTGACCACGGCATGGGTGTGGTGATCGGCGAAACCGCTAGCGTCGGCGATGACGTCACCCTGTATCAAGGCGTGACTCTTGGCGGCACCGGCAAAGAACACGGCAAGCGCCACCCCACGCTGGAGGATGGCGTGGTCGTGGGGGGAGGGGCGAAGATCCTGGGCAATATTACCGTGGGCAAGAACTGCCGCATCGGCGCCGGTTCTGTCGTATTGCGGAACGTTCCCGACAATTCCACCGTGGTCGGGGTTCCCGCGCACATCATCTTCCGGGAAGGCAAGCGCGTGGTCATTACCGACCCCAAGCAGATCAATGACCCGCTCTCCGAGGCCCTGGCGTCGGTCGCCTCCGAAGTCCACAAGCTCCGCGAGCGGGTTCGCCAGATCGAAGGGGCGGAGAGCAAGACGGAGTCCCTCTCCGAATCCATGCAGCGCATCATGGACGATCTCGACTACCAGATTTAGCCCCGGGCACGTATCATGGTCGCGCATCAGGCGAACGGCCCACTCGCATCTGATTCCTGCAGCGGTTACGGAATTCGATTCCGGCTTCGAGGTTCGCAAGTCCCAGTCCGATGTCCGAAGGCGACCCCCCTGGTCGAGGAGGATCAATCATGAAATGGATCGTCCCAGCCATTCTCATTCTCATCGTTGTCTCCAACTGCTCCGGTGCCGAGAAGAAAAAAGAAGAGAAGCTCAACCCCGCGCAATCCATCCCTGAGCTCCAGCAGCAGCTGGAGAAGATTCTCAAAGATACGCATACTCCGGGCGTTTCCCTTGCGATTGTCGGCAAGCAGGGGCCTGAGTGGGTGACTGGCCTGGGGGTAGCCGATGTGGCCAGCGGCCGCGCCACCAGCGCCGGGACGCTGTTCCGCATCGGGTCCACCTCCAAGGCGTTCGCGTCATTATCGATCCTGCTGCTCCGGGACCAAGGCAAAGTAACGTTGGAGGATCCGGTTCACAAGCTGGCGCCGGACGTCTTCTTTGAAAACCGCTGGGAATCCACCGATCCCGTTCGCGTCGTCCACCTGCTGGAGCACACCACGGGCTGGGATGATTTGCATCTCCGCGAATACGCCAAACAGGCTCCCGATAGCATGAGCCTGCGCGACGGCCTCGAGTATGACCACACTTCCCGCGTTTCGCGCTGGCGCCCTGGAACCCGCATGGCCTATTGCAACTCCGGGCCTCCGGTAGCCGCCTACATCGTGGAGAAGTTAACTGGGCAGCGATTTGAAGACTTCGTTCAGCAGAACTTCTTTGTGCCGATCGGGATGAAAACCGCAACCTACTTTGAACCTCCCGCCGGCACTGCCACGAAGCTGTATCACGAGGATGGCAAGACTCCTTATCCGTATTGGCACATCCTGCTCCGTCCCGCGGGCTCGATCAATGCCTCCGCCAACGATATGGCGGCCTATCTCCAGTTCTATCTCAACCGCGGCGTCGTGGCCGGGAAACAGATCCTTCCGTCCTCTGACATCGACCGGATGGAAATTCCAGCGAGCACCTGGGCCGCAAAAGAAGGGATGAAGACCGGCTACGGCTTGAGCAACTATTGGAGCATTGAGGACGGCTTTGTGTATCACGGGCACGACGGAGGGGTGGAAGGCGGCCTGACCAATATGGCGTATATGCCTGACTACGGAGTCGGGTTCTTCTTCAGCATCAACAGCGGGAATGGAGACGCCTTCGAAAAGATCGCAAAGGCAATCCGCGCATACATCACCGGCAAGTTGCCGAAGCCGGCCATGCCTGCGGTGGCGCCGCTGCCGGCGAATGCAGGGGATTACTCCGGATGGTATGAGCCCAATTCTCCCCGCGTTCAACTGACCCATTTCATCGAACGGCTGGCCGGGCTTAGCTGGTTGCAGTTCAAAGATGGGCAGCTGTCGCTTACCTCTCTCGGCGGAAAGGAAGCCTTTCTTCCTGTGGCAGGAGGACAGTTCCGTCATGTGCCCAAGAAGGATTCCCCCGACCCCGCTCCCTCACTCGAGTTGCTGGCCCCGAACCCGGAAGGGCGCTTTGTTCAGTCGGGAATGATTGGAACACTCAAGAAGATTCCGACATGGTTTGCGCTGGCGGAGATTCTCATCACGGCGTATGTCGCGCTCTCCATCGTAGCAATCGTGATCTATGCCCCCTTCTGGATTCTGGGCGGTTTGAGCAGACGGCGCCGCCGTCCGGCGGAGCGTGCCATGCGTCTCTTCCCATTGCTCGCGGTACTGAGCCTGTTCGCCTTTGTCGGCATTTTTATCGTCTGCAGCGACGACCTCATCGCCCGGATGGGGAACCATACTGTCTGGTGGGAAGCTCTGCGCATCACCACTCTGGCGTACGCAGCGGCGGTGTTATTGAGTGCCTTCGCCTGGTGGAGGGCCCCTAAAGATGCGGTTCGCCGGAGCGTTCGCGCCTTCTCGCGGATGGTCACCGTCGCGCTCTTGATCTCCGCTGCCTACCTGGGATATTGGGGGGTGATCAACCTCCGATCCTGGAGTTAACTGAGGGGTGCCGCCCTGGGGAGGAGCATAGCGGCGAAGGCGCGTCGGAACCTTTGACAAAGGCTGCTGCTCCATTTAATGTTTCGGTTTGCGTAAACGTTTACGTGCAAAATTTCTTAGACACTTTTCAATCCATGCCTGAGTCCCGGCCTCCAGTTCGCGAACGGCACGGCAAGTATTTTTTGCGCAAGCGCGTTTCCCACCCCTATTACGGACAGGTTAAGACGCAATGAATCCTGCGCTGCTTCTTTTCAGTTCCTCCACCCTGGTGCATCTCTCGCCAGTTGACCTGGTCATCATTGTCTTTTACTTCGCCTTAGTGCTGGGCATTGGCCTCTATCTGAAAGGACAGGCCAACACCGGGGAAGATTTCTTCATGGCCGGACGGGAGATGACGGCCTGGGTGGCCGGGCTGGCCTTTTTATCGGCCAACTTAGGATCGCTGGAACTGATGGGCTGGGCGGGCAACTCCTATAAATACGGAATCCTCGCGGCGCATTGGTATTGGATCGGCGCCATTCCCGCCATGCTTTTCCTGGCGCTGATCATGATGCCGTTTTACTACGTCTGCAAAACCCATTCCGTGCCGGGCTATCTCAAACTGCGCTTCGGCACCGGCGCGCAGGCGATCTCTTCCATTTCGTTCGCCTTCATGACTGTGTTGATGAGCGGCATCAACATGTACGCCATGGCTGTTGTCATGCGCGTCGTTCTGGGCTGGGATCTTAATTTCAGCATCTTGGTCTCTTCCCTTACTGTGGCGGC
>DASREX010000160.1:0-43838 GCA_035651855.1 Candidatus Sulfotelmatobacter sp. | reverse complement strand
TGGATCGCGGTCTCGGCGCCCGTGGCCGTGTCGTAGAGGAAGGCGGCGTTCCATCCAATCACTGCGAGATCGCCGGGATAGTACGACATGCGAGCTTGCAGGATCTCGGAGCGCTCACCTTCCGCCAGCATGGCGGTCTCCCCGCGGACCACCTGCGCGATGTGGTTGCCGTGCGTGGCCAGCAGTTCGTCGGCGGCAGGAGAGCCCTCGATCTCGCGCACGTGGAAGATGAAGTAATCCTCCTGCAGCCACTCTTCGTCCTTGTAGGGCTTGACCAGGGCGGGAGCGGCCCGCTCCAGCTTCTGGCGGGCAATCCGCGAGGCGAGCTTTTCGAAGTTGGTGTCGCTGGTCCAGCGGCAGGAAAGCTGGATCAGGTTCTCCCAGTCGCCGGAAAAGGGCAGCTCGAACTCCAGGCTGACCACGCCATAATCGTAGTACTTGATCTCTCCGGCAAGGCGCTCGCCCGAATCAAGAATCAGCGGCTCCAGCGTTTCCTCCACCGGGGTGCGCTGGTAACGGACGTAGGCAGGAGCCTTCTTGAAGCTGGCTTCGGCCTTGCGCGCCGGGAAGATCTGGCGCAGGTCGTCGAGCCGGATTTCTTCGCAAACGTCATACTGGATTAAAACCAGAACTACGCCGCGTAAAGGAGTGTTAGGAGCAGGCTTGGTGGTCTCATGCACCCGGGTAGTGAGTTCATGGGCCACGTCGGCGCTGACCACGGTTGTGAGATCGCGATCCATGAGAGTCGTCCTTGCGAAAAGGAGCGTCCGGAACAGACGCGGGAAGCGGCAGAGACTGCTACGCTATTGTCTCAGGTTCGGGGCGGGGTGGCTAGGTTAGGTAAGTTAGTTGTTTATAAGGGTTTGGGAGTATTAGTGGAGAAGGCGGCGGGAGCGTCAGGATTCCCCTTAACCACGGTTTCAAGGACTTCAAAAGCCCCGCCCTGTCTCCGCACAAGACGCGGAGACAGGGCGGGGCACCCTTTTGGTCCGTTTTAGCGCTTGCGGGTGGCTGCCCACAGCAGGGCTGTAGCCGCGGCTGCGGCTCCCAGGCTGATTCCAGCTCGCTTCATGGACTCGTGGACCTCGGCTTGGCGCTCTTGGACCAGGCGCGATTCGGGATGGGGATCGTCTTTGTCCAAAGCAGAGGGCTGGAGCGCCATCTGCAGGACTTCGGCCAGGTGGAGCGCCTGGCGGCCAGTGCCCTGGGCGATCTGCTCACGGCAGCTGAAGCCATCGGCGATGATCAGCCAGTCTGCGGGGGCCTGACGGACCGCGGGGAGAAGCTCAAGCTCTCCAATTGCGGCCGATACCTCATACTTATCGTGTTCGAAGCCGAAGGATCCGGCCATGCCGCAGCAACCTGGGGCGGGGGCCTGGAACTGCACGCCCAGGCGGTGCAAAAGCGATTCTTCCGCCGTCATCTTCATGATGGACTTGTGTTGGCAGTGCCCGTGGAGCAAGGCTTTGCGCGGGAGTTGGGGAAGCTGGGCGCCCGGCACCAGCTTCTGCTCCAGGAATTCGCTCAGCAGGAATGTCTGTCTGCTCAGAGCCTGAGCGCGTTCATCGTGGGGGAAGAGGTTGATGAGTTCGTCGCGGAAGACGGCCACGCAACTGGGTTCTAGACCTATGATGGGGATTCCGGCTTCGATCTCGGGCTCAAGCTGGTCGAGGATTTCCAGCAGCAGGCGCTCGGCGCGGTCCAGCATGCCGAAGTCGTAGAGAGGGCGTCCGCAGCAGAGATTGGCGCGCGGGACTAGGACGCGGAATCCGGCGGTTTCGAGGACTTCTACGGCGGCTTTGGCGGTGGAGGGCAGGAAGTAGTTGTTGAAGGTGTCGGCCCAGAGGAGGACCTCGGCGGCTTTCGCATCAGCGTTCCGATTCCCACGTCTCGCAACTTCGGCGAGACGTGGGGCATCCGCCTCATTTTTCATGCCGGGGTGCCCCGGTTTCCGCCGATTTTGCGGGAACTGGGAGATTCCTGTCCTCCGAAACCAGGCCTTAAACGTTTCCGGGGCGAATGGCGGAATCTTCCGCTGGGCAGGAATGCCTGCCAGGCGCTTCGCCAGGTCCCTCAGGAATGGGAGCTGCGTGGTCAGATTCACCAGGCCGGGAGCATTCGAGGCCAGGCTTGCCCAGAGATCAATATTGCCGAAGGCGTAGGCGTTCAAGGGGCGCAGGCGGCCTTCGTAGTAGTGCGAAAGGAATTCGGCCTTGTAGGTGGCTAAGTCCACGGTCACGGGGCAGTCGCTCTTGCAGCCCTTGCACGCCAGGCAGAGATCCAAAGAGTGCTTCACCTCTTCGCTTTGCCATCCGTCGCGGATGACCTCACCCTGGGTCATCTCCCAGAGCAGGTGGGCCCGGCCGCGGGTGGAGTGCTCTTCTTCGTGGGTGGCCCGCCAGCTGGGGCACATTACGCCCCCTTCTTCCCGGCGGCACTTGCCTACACCCACGCAGCGAAGGGCTGCGTGCGAGAGGCTGCCGTGATCTTCGGGAAACTGGAAGTGCGTTTTCGGCTCCCACGGATCGTAGTTCGGACCGAGGCGCAGGTTTTCGTCGAGCTTGTTAGGTTCGATCACCTTGCCAGGATTCATTTTCCAGTCTGGATCCCAGGCAGTCTTGAACTTGCGGAAGGCTTCCATCAGCTCGGGGCCGAACATTTTGGGGAGGAGTTCGGCGCGGGATTGTCCGTCGCCGTGTTCGCCGGAGAGGGAACCGCCGTAGTTGACGACCAGGTCCGCGGCTTCTTCCACAAACCTGCGGTATTTCGCGATGCCATCGTTGGAACGCAGATCGAAGTTGAGACGGGTGTGTACGCAGGCATGTCCAAAATGGCCATAGAGCGAGCCTTTGTAGCCGAACTCGGCCATCATCTTGCGCAGGTCGCGCAGGTAGCCGCCCAGCTTCTCCGGAGCTACCGCGGCGTCTTCCCAGCCTTCCCAATTGAGCGGTTCGCCGGGGACATGGGAGGTGGCGCCCAGGCTGGATTCGCGGACTTCCCAGACGCGCTTGGCCTGCGCACCGGAGTAGAGCTTCACATTGGGCGGGCTCGGGCTGCGACGCAGGGCATCAATCAGGCGCTGGGCCTGGAGTTCCGCGCCGGGGAGCGATTCGGCCCCGAATTCTACCAGCAGCCATCCGCCACCTTCCGGGAGCAGGCTCAGGCCTTCGGGATTGATGTTTTTTGTGCGTTCGTAATAGACGAGGAGGTCGTCGAAACCCTCCAGGCCGATAGGCTTATAGTCGAGGATTTCCGGCACGTGGTCGGCGCACTGGTAGATGTCGGGATAGGCGACGACCAGCAGAACCCTTTGCGGAGGGCTCTCGATCAGCCGGCAGGTGGCCTCCAGCGTTGTGGCGCAGGTTCCTTCCGAGCCCACCAGGGCGCGGGCTATGTGGAAGCCATTTTCCGGCAGCAGGTAATTCAGGTTGTAGCCGGAGACGCGACGCGGGATGTTGGGGAATTTCTTGCGGATGAGGTCTGCGTACTGATCGGCGATTTGCTTCAGGGCTATGCGGATTTGTTCCGCACGTTCGATGCCGCGGGCGGGCACGCTCCCCGTCGCTTCGCTTCGGGGAGCGGGGCGGACGAGGGCGTCCGCCCCTACACTCAGACGGGTGCCATCGTAGGTGACAACCTCGAGGGCTTCGATGTTGTCGTCGGTTTTGCCGCCCATGATGGAGTGGACGCCGCAGGAGTTGTTGCCGATCATGCCGCCGAGTGTGCAGCGGTCATGGCTGGCAGGATCGGGGGCGAATGTGAGGTGATGTTTCTCGGCGGCGTTGCGCAGGTGGTCGAGGACTACGCCGGGCTGGACGCGGGCGATCCGGCGCTGGGGATCAATCTCCAGAATCTTTCCCATGTGCCGGGTGAAGTCGAGGACCACGGCTACGTTGCAGCATTGCCCGGCCAGGGAAGTCCCCCCGCCGCGGCAGAGCAGAGGGGCGCCGAATTCGCGGCAAGTGGCAATGGCGGCAAGTAAGTCATCGGCGTCGCAAGGAAGGACGACTCCGATGGGAACCTGGCGGTAGTTGGAGCCGTCGGTAGCATAAAGAGCGCGGCTGCCGTTGTCGAAGCGAACTTCCCCGCGCAGGCGTGAGCGCAGGGCTTCCGCCAATGCGGCGGCATCTCGCAGCGACGGCGTGGCAGGCGCAATGGAGTCTACAAGGTTTTCCCGCATGGGCCCTTACGGATTCGACTTGCTGGAGACGCTGGCGATCTGAAACTTGGAGCCCTCGCCATTCGGCTCCACATTGATGGTAATCATGTTGGGAGGATTATTGGAGACGATGGTGCAGCGATCCCGGTCAGACGAGCTGACGGTAGCGTTGGGAAATTTGGAGCGGTAGAAGGCGCAGACCTTTTCGACAGCATCATCGCTCAGAAACGCCGCGGAGACGGTGCGGACTCGCCCGAAAGTCGCGGTGGAGGAGCCTTCCTTCTGGGCCTCGGCTCCGGGATACACGTCTATTCCCAGGTCTTTCGCGGCCTGGTCAGGGTCCTTGGAAGTCTCGGCAGTGCCAAACGGGGTTTCCACCTTGACGTGATCGCCTTCCTGCATGACGCGAGTATGGCGGGCGACGCGCATTCCGATGAAGGCCAGCGAGGCTATGCCGACGACTCCGATCAGCACGATGGCGCCGACTATGACCAGAATTGTCTTGAGGGCGCTGCTGGAGCCTGCGGTTGCGGCAGGAGTGGAGCCAGGAGTTGGGGAAAATAGGGCCGCCGCGGGAACTCCGGCGATGGCCGCGCCGCATTTGCTGCAGAATTTGGTCCCTTCCGTGAGTTGAGCGCCGCACGAATTGCAGAATGCCATGGGAAGCCTCGGAAGCGTGATGATTTGTGGTCGACGGGCGAGTATAACGCAGATGGATTGGAATCTGGAGCGAGGAAAGGTCGAAGATCCCGGGTTACATGGCGGGACTCGAAAGCCCCTAACCGGGCGGCCGGCGGATAGCCTGCGTTGTCGACGACGGGCAGCTCAAGGGGCAGTTTCCAGGCGCGGGATTCGCGGGTCCCTCAGCTCCACAGGCGGGTGGCGTAGTCGGCCATGGCCAGGGCCATCAGGATGAACAGGAAAAAGACTGTCGCGATCACCACCAGTTTCAGCAGCCGTTCGCTGGCGCCCTTCAGGTGCATAAAAAAGAGAGCTACCAGCAGCGCCTTCGTGGTGGCGATGATCAGGGCCACGGCGGCGTTGAAGGCGCCGAGTTCAATGAACGCCGCTTTATAAGTGAGCCAAGTGCCTAAAAGCAGAGCACCCCAGACTGCGAAGTAGCTTTTTACAGGAGATTTTGCATGCTCAGACATAAATGACTTGCCTCACGGGTGCCGGTCGATCAAGTAAAGCAGCGGGAACAGGTAAATCCATACAATGTCGACGAAGTGCCAATAAAGCCCCCCTATCTCCAGCGGCGTGTGATATTCGGGAGTGAATCGGCCTTTCCATGCCAGGGCCAGGAGCCAGGTAAAGATGCCAAGACCCACGACCATGTGCAGGGCGTGCAGCCCCGTCATGATGAAGTACAGGGCAAAGAAAATCTGGGCATGTCGCGGGTTGGCGTATTGATCGGGGTGTCCGGGAATCGGCACGTGTTCGAAGCTGAAGGATGCGCCGGGGACATGGTGCTCTTCGAATTTGTCTTTGTATTCCTTTCCCTTGATGCCAAGGAAGGCCAGACCGAAGATCATGGTGAGCACCAGACTGCCGATCAGCAAAGTGCGGTTGGCAATCTGGGCGCCCAGGATTGCGAGCACGACGGTTAAGCTGCTGCAGATCAGGACCGCGGTGTTGGTGGCGCCCAGAGTGGCGTCGATGGATTTGCTAGCGGCTCCAAAATCTCCGAAATACCAGAGGCGGTAGATCAAGTACGAGCAGAACAGTCCACCAAAGAACATGACCTCGGTGGCGAGAAAGATCCACATGCCGAAACTGGACGCGTTCCGCTGCTGCTCTTCAGTGGCGAAGTGGTGCAGCAGGGCGGGATTGTGAATTTCGTCGTGGACCGAAGTCTGCACGGCTGCCTGGCTATCCGACAACGTGGGCCTCCTGCTTGTGTCCGGCGTCGATCTCGTCGTAGTTATAAGCTTCCCAGGTTACGACCGGCTCCTCCTCAAAGTTGAAAGTAGTGGGAGGAGACTGAGTCCGCCACTCCAGGCCCGCGGCGTTCCACGGGTTGTCGGGAGCGGGCTTGCCGTAACGCATCGACCACAGGAAATAAATCATCGGCAGTAGATATCCCACTCCCAGCACGGTTGCTCCCGCGGTTGAAAGCACGTTCAGGACCTGGAACTCTCCCGGATACTGGAAGTAGCGGCGCGGCATTCCGAGGTAGCCGAGGATGAATTGCGGGAAAAACGTCAGGTTGAAGCCGATGAAGACGATCAGAGCCGCGAGGCGAGCCCAACCCTCGGGATAGAGTTTGCCGGAGATCTTGGGCCACCAGAAATGCAGGCCGCCGAGATATCCCATGAGGGCGCCGCCAACCATGATGTAGTGGAAGTGGGCGATTACGAAATAGGTGTCGGTGACGTGAACGTCGATCCCCAACGCGGCGAGAAACAGCCCGGTGAGGCCGCCCATGGTGAACAGGCCCAAAAATCCGAAGGCGTAGAGCATGGGAGCCTCGTAGTGGATAGAGCCTTTGTACAGGGTGGCAGTCCAGTTAAAGACCTTGACCGCGGAAGGTACGGCCACCGAGTAGCTGAGGATCGAGAATACGAGGGCGGCATAGACGGAAATTCCGGCGACGAACATGTGATGCGCCCATACCAGGAATCCGAAGACCGCGATGGCGATCGACGACAGCGCCACGAAGTTATATCCGAAGATGCGCTTGCGGGAGAAGCAGGCGATGATCTCCGTGACCACGCCCATGGACGGCAGAATCATGATGTAAACAGCGGGATGCGAGTAAAACCAGAACAGGTGCTGGAAGAGCAGGGGATCGCCCCCCAGCTTGGGATCGAAGATGCCGAGGTGCAACGCGCGCTCGGCGACCACCAGCACGAGCGTGATAGCGACCACCGGAGTGCCCAGGATCTGGATGATGCTGGTGGCGTAATGAGCCCAGACAAACAGGGGCAGGCGCGACCAGGTCATGCCGGGTGCGCGCATGCGGTGTATGGTCACCACAAAATTCAATCCGGTGAGGATGGAAGAGAATCCTGAAACGAAGATAGCCAGGCCCGCTTCAATCACCTTCGTATTGCTGAAGGCCGTGCTGAAGGGCGTATAGAAGGTCCACCCGGTGTCCACTCCGCCGGTCAGCATGCAGTGCAGCATCATAATGCCGGCGATGATATAGAGATACCAACTCAGCAGGTTGATGCGCGGGAATGCGAGATCCTTGGCCCCCAGCATCATGGGCACCAGGAAATTGCCCAGAACCGCGGGAATGGACGGGATCAGGAAGAAGAAGACCATCACCTGGCCGTGCATGGTGAAGAGCTTGTTGTAGGTGTCGGCCTGGACCAGGTCTCCGGCGGGGGTGAGCAATTCGAGGCGGATGAGCAGGGCGAAGAAACCGCCGATAAAGAAGAAGAAGGTGATCGAGATGAGGTAGAGCAGGGCAATGCGCTTGTGGTCCGTGGTGAGCAGCCACGAAGCGACGCCGTACTCCTTGTTCAGATAATTTTCCCGCTCAACGGGCGTAGCTAATGCGGTCGCCATACTATTGCACCTGATTTCCCTTGGCCGGCGCGATGGGCTGCGCCAGGGCGGTGTTGGTTTTCATCCCCGGAGCACCGCCGATTGATTTCACGTACGCCACCAGCGCGTTTAGCTGTTCCTCGCTTACGAGTCCCTGGAACGTGGGCATCACCGGCTTGAATCCGTTCACGATTTTGGAGCCGGGATCAAGAATGGATTCTCGAATGTAATTTTCATCCGCGGTGATGATGCGGCCATCCTGCAGTTGCACCGGCTTGCCGAAGATGCCTTGCAGGTTGGGGCCGCGCCCCTGGGTGTCGGTACGGTGACAAGTGGCGCATCCGAGTTCAGCGAAAATCTTCTCGCCGCTGGCCGAGAGTGGCCCGGTGTTGCCGCCGTTCATCCAGGCCTCGTACTGGGCAGGCTCCATGACCACGATGTCCCCGATCATTCCCGAGTGCTGCGTGCCGCAGTATTCCGCGCAGAAAAGGTGGTAGGTGCCGGCCTTAGTGGGATGAAACCAGGTCACCGTGTAGCGGCCGGGCAGCACATCCTGCTTCTGGCGGAAAGCCGGAACGAAGAAGCTGTGAATGACGTCCTGCGAGGTCATGATGAGCTTGACGTCTCGGTTGACGGGGATGTGCAGAGAGTTGATCTCGCGCTGGCCTTCGGCGTGTTGCAGCTTCCACATCCATTGCTTGGCGACGACGTAAACCTCGGTGGCGTCACGGGGTGGAGTGCGGCTTTTGAAGTAGACGACCGCCCCCCAGGCAAAGATCACCATGAAAACGCCCAGTGGAATAATTGACCAGGTGATTTCGAGAGGGATAGAACCCTCGATCTGCTCGGCCAGTACGCCCTTGCGATGGCGGTAGCGCGCGGCGAAGATAAGCAGGGCCGCGAAAATGAGCAGTGTCATCATCCCCGACACAATGAGCAGGAAGATGAACAAGGCGTCGACGTTGCCCGCCATGGTAGAGGCCCGCGCGGGCCACAATGGAAAATTATCGAACATATCCCGTGTGCTTCAGTCCTGACTGCCCCGATTTCGGGTCATCCCACGCTCTGCGCGGCGCGATGCGCTCCAGGCGGAAGAGAACCAGAAGGAGTCCGCCGAGAAGTAAAATGGTGAGCCCGCCTCCGAGCTTCAACATGTTGCTGACGATGGCGCCGTATTTACCGGTGGCGGGATCGTAGTGATAGCAGTACAAAAGAACTTGATCGACGGCGTTGCCGATTTTTCCCTGCGACGCTTCAACCAGGCCCATGCGCAGGTCTTTTGGCGGGAAATCCACGCCGTAGAAGTAGCGCGAGATGCGGCCCTTGGGGGTGAGGACCATGATTGCCGTCGCGTGTGCGTACTGGTTGCGCGCGGCGTCGTACTGGTACTGGAAGCCGACGGCTTTGGTCAGCGCGTTGATCGATTCGGCAGAGCCGGTGAGGAAGTGCCAGCCGCCGGCCGCTCCCGGACGCCCGTAACGCCTGATGAATTCTGCCTTCTTGGCGGCCGCATCGGCAGTCGTCTCTTTGGGATTGAAGCTGACCGTCACGACCTCGAATTCATTTCCCACGTCGAACTTGATCATCTTCATCGCCCCGCTCAGGCCCGCGAGAGCTTCGCCGCAGAGCATGGGGCATTTGTAGTAAACGAGATTGAGGATCAGCGGTTTTTTGGCGAAATAATCGCCCAGTCTCACCCTGCGGCCGGCGTCATCTGTGAATGCCAGTTCCGGTGGGACTTGGGCGTCGAGGCGCTGCTCGATGCCAACGTTCTCAAGGTAGGGCGGACGCACGCTCGCGGGCGGGGACAGGATGCCTTTGGACATGGCCTGCGGCCAGGCGGGCATGGCGAATACCAGCAGGGTCAGTGCTGCGAATACGAGTTTGCAGGTCTGTGTGCAGGACGCCTCGCTCCGCTTCGGCGGGACGGCCCTGATAGCTGTCGTCACGTCGCGGCGTGCATGATCTCTTACTGGATTCGAATTTTGACAGGACAGCTTCACTTCTTGGGTGCCTTCTTGTTCTGTTGCTGTGTACCGGAGGTCGCCTGGGCGGTCTGCTGGCGAACCGGTAGGCCGCGCTGCGCCAGTAAGTCCATGGCGTGATCGATGGGAATGCGGACCGTTCCCGCATTCTGGTCGACCCAACCGTAGGTGCTCAGGATGTTTTCTTCGCGCAGGCGAATGTCATTCAATTCGGTGCGCTCGTTGATTTCAAGTTGCGGCGCTGGAAACTGGTCCTGTAAGTATTTCTGATAGTCCCCATTGTATTGGGGCGGAATGTGCCGTGTGTCCGCGGGAGCGTTCTTGACCAGCGGACTGACCGGCGGCTGTGCGGTCTCATAGCGGCTGTCGAGATAGTGGAAGACGCCTTGCACGATAAAGTGGACGATACCTCCTGCGAGGAGCAGCCCCAACAGAAAGTAGATCACCCCGGCCACGCCGATGTCGCGGCGCTCGTAGTCGCCATGCCCGTTCGCCTTGGAAAATTTGGTCTGATCGCTCATGTGTTCTCTGGCACCCCCGGAGGATGAGTGGGGTCGCTTTCCACGACTTCTCCGGCTGACGGGTCGTAGGCCGGCAGCAACGGCAGGGAGTTCAAATTACGGAAGAAATACGCCAGCCAGATTCCGCCGATGGCGACAGGCACGACGATGTCGGCCATGGTTACCGACAGTCCCTTGGAAAAGTTCGGCTCGACGATCCAGAACAGATCCAGCCAGCGCATCAGCATCAGCCAGATCGCCAGCCAAACCAGCTTGCGGATGTTTCGCTTGAACGGCCTGGAAAGAAGGATCGCGAAGGGAACTGCGAAGTGGAACAGGACCAGGAAGAGGCCGACTTTGCCCCAGCCGAAGCTGAGGCGCTTGGTATAAAACGTGATTTCAGCGGGAAGATTGCCGGCCCAGATGATGAGCCACTGGGAGAAGCTGAAATAGGCCCAGACCATGATGAAGGCCAGCATCCATTTGCCATGGTCGTGGACGAATTCGGGCTTAAGCATCTCGGACATGGGCTTGTAGTTGACCAGGATGCGCTCGACGACTACCGCGAAGCACATGGCCGAGAGCACTTCGCCGATCAGGATGAGCAGGCCAAAGATGGTCGAAATCCAACTGGGATCGAGCGACATGACCCAGTCGATGGCGGCGAAGGTGATGGTGAATCCGTAGAGGATGAGGCCGGGACCGGCGACGGCCTTGAATTTCTGCGTGTTGTCGGGAGCGCCCGGGCGGTCGGTCTGGCGCGACCAGTGCGAGAGCAGGAACGAGAGTACGTTCCAGATCGCGAAGTAAATGACGGCGCGGATCAGGAAGCCGGAGAAATTCAGATAGGCATCCTTGATGAACGCGTGCTTCTGCAGGTGCTCCTTAATGAACGGGTCCTGAATGGACTCCAGCGGCATCGCCCAGGGATATATGCGATGCTGCGCCACCGCGATGATCATCGGGATGAACAGGATGGCAAGGAGGGGCAGGGTACGCATGGCGGCGCCGAGGATGCGGCGGATCACCATGCCCCACCCGCCACCCGTCAGGTGACGGATCATCAGGATGGCCATCGAACCCAGGGCGACGCCGAGCCAAGCCATGAAGCCGAGCAAGTAGCCGCGATAGAACTGGTCGGGATTTCGGATAGCGAGAATCACCGAGATCACCGCGAACACCAGGCCGACGATTGCGGACCGCTGGTAGATGGTCTTGACGACCGGCGGAGCCGTTAGATCGAGTTGTTGGACGGGCACCGGGCTCATTTGCGTTCTTCCTTGGTCAATCCGGGCTCTCCCTCCGATTTGACCGGAGGAGCAATCATCGGGAGCGTGGCTCCAGATCCGGGTTCGCGGAATGCGGGAGGCTCCGAGGGAACCTTCTGCCCGGCAGGCACCTCCTTCATCGTGGCACTCTGGCTCAGTTGCAGCGCGCGGATGTAGGCGACAACTTTCCAGCGATCTTCGGGCGACAGTTGCGAGGCGTAGTCAGGCATGATGCCGAAGCCGTTGGTCATGACGTCGAAGAAGTAGCCCAGAGGAGCTTTCTGCAGCCGCGGGATGTGATACGACGGAGGCATGCGGGTGAAGCCGCGCGACGGAATGAATCCATTGCCATCGCCCACGCGCGAATGGCACGGGGCGCAGTAGATGTCGAAGCGCTCGCGGCCGCGTTCCAGAACCTCTCGGGTGACGGGGAAGGGCATGACATCGCCGGGATTGTCGCCGATCTTGCCGGTGTAGAAGTAGGTGTCAGCGTGCAACTGGCCGCGGGCGACCGTGCCTTCGACCAGCGGGCGGGCCGAGCGCTTGTCGGGATAGAAATCGCTGGGCGAGAGCGGATTTTGCCGGGGCTGCACGTGCATATCCAGCCGGCAGCCGGACCAGAAGGCGATGGCGGCGATGAGCGCGAGCCCGGAGATCGCTCTCTCGAACTTCGCTCGACCGGACGGACGAAGGCGTCCGTCCCTACACGTTTCCGTTGCGCCGGACGGACGAAGGCGTCCGTCCCTACATGTTTCCGTTGCGCTGGTCGGACGGGGGCGTCCGTCGCTCCACGAGCATGGCTTGTGCCGGATGGTCATCTAGCTGGGGACCTCCGATACAGAGCGGGGATTAAGGCCTTCCATGAACCGGCGCGTCTCCACCGGGTTGTACTTCTTGTCGGAGGAAAACACGATCAGGAAGAAGCGGTCTTTGGATGCGAAGGCGAATCTGGGCACATTGAAAACCGGGTGATACGGCATGGGCAGGCCGTTCAGCGCCAACATGCCCAGCACGGCCGATATTCCCGCGAACAGAATCGTCATTTCGAATGTGATCACGATGAAAGCGGGCCAGGAATGCGGAGGCTTACCGCCGATGTTCAGGGGATAGTCAACGGCGCTCATCCAGTACTGCATGAGATATCCGGTAACGCCGCCGATCAGGCCGCCGATCAAGACTACCAGCGGGACTTCGTCGTGATGGAATCCGATTTCCTCCGCGAGGCCTTCGACGGGGAAGGGACTGTAAGCGTCGATCTTTTTGTAGCCCGCCTCATGGGTCTTGCGCGCCGCGTCGACCAGTGCCTGGGCCGAGTCGAATTCGGCCATGATGCCGTAGATGGGATCGCGCTTCATGGCTACTCCTTCACCTCCGCTTCCGGCAGAAGAGTGCGCATCTCGAAGATGGAGATCGCGGGCAGCAGGCGCAGGAACAGGAACATGGCGGCGAGGAACATGCCGATCGTGCCGATGTAGGTCATCCAGTCCCAGCGCGTGGGGTAGTACATGCCCCAGGAGGAGGTAAGAAAGTCGCGGTGCAGGCTGACCACGACGATGATGAAGCGCTCCAGCCACATGCCCACCAGGATGACTCCGGAAATGAAGAAGAGCGCGATGGGGCTGGTGCGCAGCCTGCGAATCCACAGGACCTGCGGGATCAGGATGTTGCAAATCAGCAGCGCCCAATACTCAGGAGCATACGGTCCGTGCAGCCGGTTCCACAGGGTGAAGGCATCGTAGCGGTCGCCGCCATACCAGCCCATGAAAGCCTCGACGCCGTAGCCGTAAGCCACGATAAGTCCGGTCGCAAGCATGACCTTGGCGGAGTTCTGCAGATGCCGCTCGGTGATGAAATCTTCCAGGCCGTAAATCTTCCGGATGGGAATGGCGAGCATCAGCACCATGGCGAATCCGGAGTAAATGGCTCCAGCGACGAAGTAGGGCGGGAAGATGGTCGTGTGCCAGCCAGGGACAATGCCGACGGCGAAATCGAAACTGACGACGGTGTGAACTGAGAGCACCAGCGGCGTCGCCAATCCCGCGAGCAGCAGGTACATGGTTTCGTAGCGATGCCAGTGGCGGGCCGACCCGCGCCAGCCAAAGGAAAGCATGCCGTAGACCATCTTCACCCAGCGCTTTTCAGAGCGGTCGCGCAGGGTGGCGAAATCGGGGATCAGTCCCGTAAACCAGAAGAGGGCTGAAATCGTGGCGTACGTGGAGACCGCGAAGACGTCCCACATCAGCGGACTGCGAAACTGCGGCCATACCCGCATCGTGTTGGGGTAAGGGAACAGCCAGTAGGCGAGCCAGGGACGCCCGACATGGATCGCTGGAAAAATTCCGGCGGCCGCCACGGCGAACAGGGTCATGGCTTCGGCGAAACGGTTGATCGAGTTGCGCCACGATTGACGCAGCAGCAGCAGGATGGCGGAGATCAGAGTGCCGGCGTGGCCAATACCGATCCACCAGACGAAATTGACGATGGCGAAGCCCCATCCGATAGGGATGGTTACGCCCCAGATGCCGATGCCTTTCAGGAACAGGTATCCGATGGCGAACAGCATCATCATGGTCAGCATGAAGAAAAGGCCGAAGCCGATGAACCAGCCATTCGAAGCCGGGCGGGTCAGCACGATAGCGCTGATTTTTTCGGTGACCGTGCCGAAGGTGTGGCCCGGTTCGATGACGGGAGCCCGCTCGAGGTCGGTGGTCGATTTGTATTGCTCTGGCATGAGGCAGCTTCTAGCTTCCAGTTCTTAGCTTTCCAGTTCCGGGTTCGGGTTGCGGACTTCCGCCAGGTACGTTGTGCGGGGTCTCGTGTTCAGTTCGCCCAGCAGGCTGTAATTGCGCGCCTTCGCTTTCCACTGAGAAACTTTGCTGTTCGGATCATTGATGTTGCCGAAGATGATCGCTTCGGCCGGACATGACTGCTGGCACGCGCTCTGCAGGTCTTCGCCGATTCCTATCTCTTTCCCTTCGCGGACTGAGGCGGTTTCTGCATCGATTCGGTGCTCGTTAATGCGCTGCACGCAGTAGCTGCACTTTTCCATCACGCCGCGGCTGCGCACGCTCACGTCGGGATTGCGCATCATCTTGTATTGCGCGGTATCCCAGTCCTGGAACAGCAGGAAATTGAAGCGCCGAACCTTGTAGGGGCAATTGTTGGAGCAGTAGCGCGTCCCCACGCAGCGGTTGTAGACCATGTCGTTCAGTCCTTCGCTGCTGTGACTGGTGGCGCCCACGGGGCAAACCACTTCGCATGGCGCGTTTTCGCAATGCATGCAGGGCACCGGCTGAAAGAAGGCCTTCGGATTGTCGCGATCGCCCTGGTAGTAAGCGTCCACTCGCAGCCAGTGCATGTGGCGGCCCAGGAGAGTCTGCTCTTTGCCGACCACCGCAATATTATTTTCAGATTGGCAGGCGAGGATGCAGTTATTGCATCCGGTGCAGCGGTTCAGGTCGATCGCCATGCCCCAGGCGTATTGCTCTTTCTCGTACTCGTACCGCGGGTAGAGCGTCAGGCCTTGAGGGACTTCTTCTTCCCTGGCGAAGCCGGGCTCCTTCTTGTATTCCTCCAGGCTCGTTTCGCGCACCAGGGGACGATGCCCACCGTCAGGCGTGTCCATGCTCTGCATGCCCTGGGTGGAGGCGAGTTCGTAAGTCGCTCCGGTCTTGCGGATCTGAACTCCACTCGCGATCCAGGGAGTGCCGCTGGTGCGCAACTCGTAGGCGTTAAAGCCCTGTCCGGTGCCCACGCGTCCGGCGCCCCTGCGGCCATAACCCAAGGTTACGGTGATCGAATTGTCGGGATGTCCGGCCTGAATCCAGACCGCGCCTTCCACTTTCTTGCCGTTCAGTTCGAGTTCTACGACATCTTTCGAGGCGAGATGCAGGCGCTCGGCCATCTTTGGGCCGATCTGCACGGCGTTGTCCCAGGTGAGCTTCGACATCGGCTTGGGAAGTTCCTGCAGCCAGCCGTTGTTGGAGAATTGTCCGTCCCAGATGGTGGGATCGCGGCGGATGTTGAGCTCGATGGCCGTGTCAGTGGTCGACTTCCAGCCAATGTGGTCGTTCTTTGCTGCCACGGATTTCGGCTGGTAAGTTGTGCCCTCGATCCAACCATCGTGCAGCGATTGGCGCCAGAACTGTTCGAAGTCCGCGCCGGTGTGCTGCTTCTGCCAGTAAGCGCGTACCAGGTCGTAGCCACTCGCATCAGGCTGGCCGGAGAGCGTGGAGACGAATTCGATCGGGCTTTTGGCGTTGTACAGAGGGGCAATCAGCGGCTGAATAATACTGACCGTTCCGTCGAAAGCGCGGGCATCACCCCAGGATTCGAGTTCGTGCGTGGCGTTGACGTGCCATTGGCACAGTTCCGCGGTCTCGTCCTGATAGAGGCCGTAGTGGACGCGGAGTTGCGCCTTGCCGCCCTTAAGCACTTCCGCGAAATTGACGTCGGCAGGGGCATCGTAGGCGGGATTGCCGCCGAGGATGATCAGGAGATCGACTTTGCCGGCCTGAACGTCGCTGGCCAGATCTTTCAGTGATTCGCTCTGATTGACCGGATTCGCACCGACGGGATCGGTGTAGAACACGGTCTTGCCAACGTTACCGAGTGCCTGATTTACGGCGTGAGCGAAAGCATGCACGCTGGCAGGCTGATGATCGCCCGCGATAACAATGCTGGATCCACGATGGCTGAGGAGGTCTTGAACAATTGCTGCCGAGAAGCCCGGGTTGTCTCCTGCCACGCCTCCGGTTGGCGCATTGATGGGCAAGTGGCTCGACAGGGCTTGTGCGAATCTTTCAATTTCGCTAGCCCGCATGGGAAACCGGTGATCCGCCTTGGCTCCGGTTGCGCTGGGCGTGCTCTCAATAACGTACAGCCGATTCATCTGCCCGAGATCGGGATCTCGGCGCGAGGCGAAATCGCGTATATAACGCACGTTGCCGGGGAATCCGCCGTAGAGGAAGTCGGCGTCGAGCGAGACGATGACATCAGCTTTTGCAAAATCGTAACGCGTCTCAACGGGTTGCCCGAAGGCCATCTTCGCGCCTTCGAGCACATTGTCACGATTGACTGGTTCGTATACGTGCCACTTCGCTTGCGGATACACCTTCAGCAAAGCCCGAAGCTGGTCGGCGAGCGTCGGCGACGAAATCGTCGTAGTCAAAATACGAATGCCCGCGCCTTGCAGAGCTTTCTGCGCGCTGAGCGGCCCGCGGATCGCGCTCAGGAATGCCGCGTACGAACGCTGGTCGCCCATGGAAACCACACTCTGGGACCGGTCAGGATCGTACATGCCGAGAATCGAGGCCTGGGCAAAAATGTCGGTGCCGCCCAGCGAGCCGTGATGCTTGTCATTGCCCTCGATCTTGGTGGGCCGGCCCAGATGGCTTTCCACCAGCAGCGGATTGGCATATCCACCAAGCGTGTGGGCAGTGGCGTAGTACATCGCCCGTCCCGGAATCACATTTTCGGGCTGGCGCACATAAGGAACAATGGGCTCGTTGGGCAGTTTTACGCAGGCGGTCATCCCCGCCAGACCGAGCGAGGCTCCCATCACTTTCAGGAACCCGCGGCGCGAGACCGAGTCCAGCCATTCCGAAGCGCCCTTGGGGAATTCGCGCTTCAAAGCGTCCTGGAACTCGGGATTACCCGCGAGTTCTTCAAGGCTGCGCCAGTACTCCGGGCCGTGCTTAGCCGCTTTGTCGATCTCCGCGCGCACGGCGTCCAGGTCCAGCTTGCCCTTCTTGCCGGGGCAAACCTCTTCACGCTTGGAAATCTGTACGAACTCGTCCTGGTTCATCGGTTCAAAGTTCCGTTCACTTCATCGATGGCACGTACTGCAGCTGGTGATATCGCCCACGCTGGTCTGGCCGTCGGAGGTCTTCAACTTCCCTACGCGTACTCTGTATTTGGTAATCAAGTACGCGCCCAGAGAGTCCTGGTCGGTGAAACTCCTGCCGTCCACCTGCACGGGATTGCCGGTTGCAGGCGGCAAATAGCGCATGTTGAATACCTGGTCGCGCGGCCGCAGATTCTTGCCGGGATCGCGATGGCAGCCCAGGCACCACTCCATCTGCAGCGACTCCTGCTGGTACATCAGCGGCATGGTGTCCACCGGGCCATGACAGGTGTTACAGCCAACTCCCTTGGTGACATGGATGCTGTGATTGAAGAAGACGAAGTCCGGCAGCGCGTTCACCCGCGTCCACTGCAGAGATTCGCCCGAGCGGTAGCTGGCGCGCACCGGTTCGAGCAGCGCGGCATTGGTCCAGATCTGCGAGTGGCAGTTCATACACGTCTTGGTGGGCGGAATCCCGGCAAAACTGGACGTCTCCACCGAGGTGTGGCAGTAGCGGCAATCGATGCCTAGCCCGGTGACGTGATGCTGATGGCTGAAAGGGACGGGTTGCGGCTTGCGAACGCCTGCGTAGGTGACATAGGGAGAACCCTGTATGGCGTAGCCGACCCAGATCAAAGCTGCCACGATGAAGACGGCGCCAAAGATGGTGGCGCGAGACAGCGTATTCGTGCTGCGATGAAAGATCTGCGACATTCTCTTATGAGATCTGGCTGAAGAGACCCGGCGGATCGTCCGCTGACTTTCTGGCCGTTACTGGTTCCGAGTAAGAAAACCACCCACAAAGGTTTTCGAGTTGGCTGCGAAACAGGAGATTATAAATATTCGGCGGTGCTTTGTCAGGCGTTTTTGGGCTTTAGCCAAGAAAAATTTGCGCGGCAAACATTACTGGAAATCTGTTGAGTTTTTCAACGGGCGAACATGCGGAATTTCCCCGCAAGAAAAAACTCGGTCATCTCAGATTCATGACCAGCAATTTTGGTTCGGTCATTTCTTCAATGGCGTAGCGCAAGCCTTCGCGGCCGAGCCCGGAATCTTTCACCCCGCCGTAGGGCATGTGATCGATGCGGAAAGAGGGAACATCTCCAGCGATCACGCCGCCGACCTCCAGTTCCTCATAAGCCTGGAAAATCAGTTTGGCATCGCGCGTGAAGACACCTGCCTGCATGCCGTAAGCTGAGTGGTTGACCTGGCGCAGAGCCTGGTCGAAATCCTTGTACGGTTCGACGGTGACCACCGGGCCGAAAATTTCCTGGCAGTTTACTTTCATGTCGGGCTTGGTCCCGGTGAGAATGGTTGGCTCGACGATGTTGTTGGTGCGGCGGCCTCCGCAGAGCAGCCGGGCTCCGGCGCGGGCAGCTTCCTCGATCCAGCCTGCGGTGCGGATGGCGTCGCTTTCCCGGATGAGGGGCCCGACGTCGGTGGATTCGTCGAGCGGATCACCACTTTTCAACAGCTTTACGGCTTCCACTAACAGGTCGGTAAATTTTCCGTAAACCGATTGCTCCACCAGAATGCGCTGCACAGAGATGCAGGTCTGGCCGGCATAGGCGAATCCGCCGGTGACGCAGCGCTCGGCGGCGTAGGCCACGTCGGCGTCACTGTGGACGATGACCGCGGCATTGCCGCCGAGTTCGAGAACGACCTTCTTTTTCCCTGCGCGGCGCTTGATGTCCCAGCCGACCGGAACACTGCCGGTGAAGCTGATGAGCTTGATGCGATCGTCGGTGACCAAAAGGCTTGCATCTTCGTTGGACAGGGGGAGGACATTGAGGCCGCCATCGGGCCATCCCGCCTGCTGCACGCATTCGGCCAGAAGCAGCGAGCAGAGCGGAGTCTGCGGCGCGGGCTTCAGGACCATCGGACATCCCGCGGCGATTGCGGGGGCAACTTTATGGGCCACCAGGTTAAGGGGAAAATTAAACGGGGTGATCCCGGCAACCGGCCCGAGCGGGAAGCGGCGGACAATCCCCCAGCGCCCTGCGGTGAACTCCTGCCAGTCCAGCGGGAGATATTCGCCGTAGATGCGGGTGCTTTCTTCCGCGGCAACCGTAAAGGTGAAAATCGAGCGCTCCACTTCGGTGCGCGCGGCCTTGATGGGCTTGCCGGCCTCCTGCGCCAGGGTGCGGGCGAATTCCTCCTTGCGCTCCGTCAGGAAGCGGACAATCTGCCGCAGGATGCGCTGGCGCTCGAAGGCGGGAAGGCGGCGGGTCGTGCCGAACGCCTTGACTGCGGCCGCAATGGCGGCTTCGGCGTGCTGTTTTCGGCCCTGGGTGACGCGGGCGATCAGGTTTCCGTCGTAGGGCGAGCGGATCTCGACAACGTCACCCTCCTGTTGCCAGCGGCCGTCCACAAAAAAGCCATGCGTCGCAACCGGCGCGATCGTCATCTCTGCCATGATCTTTCGGAGCCCCCAGGGAAACGGCTTGGTCAATTATAGGACCTTTGGATGCCGGGGCGCGTCGGAGAGTATCGGGAAAAATCGCGCCACGGTGGGGGACACGGGGGCGCACAGAGCCAATAGTCTCCTGCCTTACAATGTCACGCGATGCCATGAAAGCGATCCCTTCTATTTCTGAGCTGTCGCCGCGCTTGCGCAGCCGGGAAATCTCTCCGGTGGAGATCACGCGCGGCTGCCTGGAGCGCATCGAAGAGCTGAATCCTGCGCTGAACGCGTTCATCACCGTGACGGCGGATTCGGCCCTGGCGGAAGCGCGGACGGCCGAAGCGGAGATTGGGCGCGGCCACTGGCGCGGGCCTCTCCACGGAATTCCCATCGCCCTGAAAGACCTCATAGACACGGCGGGCGTGCGGACGACGTCAGGCAGCGCGCTGCACGAGGCGCGCATTCCGCGTGAAGATGCGGAAGTCGTCCGGCGCCTGCGGAATGCCGGAGCCGTGATTGTCGGCAAGAATAATCTGCACGAGTTTGCCTACGGGGGGAGTTCCCTCATCAGCTATTTCGGCGACATGCATAATCCCTGGGATCAGGGGCGAATCACGGGAGGATCGTCGGGAGGGTCGGCGGCGGCCGTGGCTGCGGGCCTGGCGTACGCAGCGATTGGAACTGATACGGCAGGGTCAATTCGCGAACCGGCGGCGCTCTGCGGATGCGTCGGGCTGAAAGCGACGTATGGGCGAGTGCCAAGCCGGGGAGTGATTCCGCTCTCGTCGTCGCTGGATCACGTCGGGCCGCTGGCGCGCAGCGTGGCCGATGCCGCCATTGTGCTGCAAGCCATCGCGGGATTCGATGTTTCGGATCTCACGACCGCGGAGGTCCCGGTTATGGACTACGTGTCCGCAGCACAGGAAAGCCCCAGGGGGCTGCGGGTGGGAATTCCGCGGGAATATTTCTTTGACCAGTTGGATGCGGAAGTGGCCTCGGCAATGGAACATGCGGTGAACGGCATCCGAACCATGGTGGCGCAAGTCCAGGAGGTGCGCCTGGAGGTTCCCACGGATCGTACCCTGCAATTGGCGGAGTCGTATGCCTGCCACGCAGAGCAGGCGGCGAAAACGCCGGAGCGGTATCAACCCGAAACCTTACGGCGCATTCGGACTGGACAAAATGTTACGGCGGCGGAATACATCAAGCGGCGTCGGGAGTTGGACGAAGCTCGGCGAAATATCCGGGAAACCTTCGCCGGGGTAGATCTGCTGATTACTCCGGCCACGCCGATGCCGGCTCCCGCGATTGCGGAACTCCGGGCCAGCCCGGACGCTCTGCGGCCGGCAGAACTCAAGCTGCTGCGCAATACACGCCCGTTCAACGTATGGGGATTGCCCGCGATCTCGGTTCCGTGCGGTTTCACGCAGGGTGGGTTGCCGATTGGATTGCAGATCGCCGGGCCGCACTGGCGGGAAGATCTTGTGTTGCGCTTGGCCCATGCCTACGAGCAGGCCACCGCGTGGCATAAACGCGAGTGCGCGTGCAGCTGAGCGTTTGCCCCGCTTAGCGCATATACCATTCGGTGGACAAACCGCGACAGCCTCAGGGTGATAGCTTGTTCACGCTGCCTCTTTGGCTGGCTCTCAGGTACGGAAGAGCGCCGCAGAGCAGAGCGAGTCCAGGAACACCCACCCAATTGGCTAAAGCAAAGGCAAAGTGGGCGAGGCGAATTGAGGAGTAGCCGTCGATCAGCAAACCAACTGGCAGGATCACGCACAGGGTGATGAGCATGGCGAGCGCGGGGGCGAGCGCGGAGGCGATGGTGCGCCGTGTTGTGGCGCCCCGGCGGTGAGACAGCCGGGCTCCGAGTGCGCCGAACCAGGGAAGGCTGGCCAGCCACGGCCAATAAAACGTCAGGGCCATATCGCCCGTCCACCACATGCGAGGACGGATGCCGACTAGTTGCAGCAGCGCCAGGCAGAGGCTCGCACCCAACAGAGTCGCGAGAGCCGGAATCCAGACAGTACTGGTGCGAATGTTCATCGGGACCTCCCTTGATTGCGCGCGCGCAATGTCGTTGCAAAGAACGCGCCAGTCAGGAACCTGCTGGCTCAAGTGATCTGCGCCGTGCATGAGTTCGGAGTCCTCCAGATGCGCCGCCAGTTCGGCGATGATCTCGTCTTTGAGTTCGCGGGGCAGATTCAAACCGGCCATGCGGCCGCGAACCTGTTTTTTCCAATCAGGCATGGCTGACTCCGGTCAAGGCGTCGAGCGCCTGGAAAAAGGATCGCCACTCTTTGCGCAGAGGTGCCAGTTGGCGGCGTCCGGCCGCAGTGAGGCTGTAGTACCTGCGGTCGCGTCCCGCTTGATTCGGCTGCCACCGGCCTTCGACCCATCCTCGTTTTTCCATCTCGTAAAGCAAGGGATAAAGCGAGGCGAGGGTGAATTGCAGGGCGCCGCCGGTTCGCTCCCCGATTTGCCGGGCTATCTCGAACCCGTAGTGTGGCTGCTCGGCCAGCAGGGCGAGAATGGCGAGTTCCCCGCTGCCACGCGCGATCTTGGAACGGATGCGTCTCTTCATAGCAATGTAGGAATCCGATGTTGCGAGTATAGGAATCCTATATTGAAGGGCAAGTTACCGAAGGCCAGTCTGAGCTTTATAAACCAGGATCCGCCGTAAGACACGATTCCGCCCTTGGTTAACTTGCCTGTAACCTATGCTCCAATTTTGATGCAGCATTCATGCTACCGTAACAATGGGCTGCTAGAAATGGAGCATGGATCTGCCCGCCTGCAACACGCTGATCCTTTCCGATCTGCATCTGGGAGCAGAGACGAGCCGCGCGCGCGAAGCCACACGCGTCCTGAAACACAACCGGTTTGAGCGGCTGATCCTGCTGGGCGACATCTTTGCCGACCTGAACTTTGCCCGCCTCACCAAGGAGCACTGGAAATTTCTGGGCTGCATCCGGAAGCTGTCCAATCCCAAGCGCCGCGTCGAGGTGGTCTGGGTGGAAGGGAATCACGATTATGGCCTGGCCAACATCATGTCGCATCTGGTGGGCGTGCGGGTGTATGACAGCTACGAGTGGAGATACCAGGGAATGCTGCACATTGCCATCCACGGCCATCAATTTGACGGATTCCAGGTCAACCGGGTACGCCTGAGCCGCTGGGGAACGTCGCTCTACCTGCAGTTGCAAAAGCTGGATTTCAAGAGCAAACCCATCGCGCGGTTGATCGACCGGCTGAATACGCGCTGGCTGCGGATGTCAGCCAAAGTGACGGCCGGGGCCCTGGCGTATGCCCGGCATCACGGGGCGGGGCGGATTTTTTGCGGGCACACGCACGAGGCCCTGGAGGCCGAGCAGAACGGCATCTGCTACTACAACTCCGGCGGTTGGGTGGGATCGCGGCTCACGTATTTGACGATCGATGAAGAAGGAGTACGAATCCATGACTACCAGCACGAATACGGCCGGCGAATTGACCATCGTGATCCCGACGAAGAACGAGGTGAGGCTGATTCCGCGATTGCTGACTTCGCTGATGAATCAGGATTATTCAAGGATGTCGAATACGAGCATATTGGTCGCTGACGCGAACTCAACCGATGGCACCGCGGATGCGGCGCTATTTTTCCGCAAACATCTGGACATCAGAGTCATTGCTGGCGGTATTCCCTCCATTGGACGCAACCATGGAGCGGCTCTAGCCGATACTCCGTACGTGCTGTTTATCGATGCTGACATTGAATTGGCCGATCGGTCGCTGATCCGGCGGTGCCTGGAACGCGCCGCAGCGAAACAGCTGCACTGCGTGACCACCAACATCCTTTGCCGCGAAGGAAACTGGATCGACCGACTCTTCTACGCCATCAATGATGCCGTTCAATATGCCTCGTACTTCCACCGCCCGTTTGCTACCGGAATGTTCATGCTGTGGCAGCGGACAAAGTTTTGGGATCTGGGCGGTTTTCACGAGCAGATTCTGTTCGCCGAAGATTACCGCCTCAGTCAAAAAGTGGACCGGAAACGATTTGCGGTTGTGCGCGGCGGGGTGTACACCACCAACCGGCGGTTTAAGCGCATGGGACACCTGCGGGTGGGATTGCTGTTTTTAAAGACCGCAATGAATTATTGGAACGAAGAGTATTTCCTCCGAGACCACAAGTATTGGGCTGAGTCGGAGCCGCGCGCGTAGCGGGGTGCCCCGTGATCCCGGGGCGATCAACGGCCGCCCCGCCCCGTTTTTAAGCGCTCAGGAATCTCGCCTCCGCCCGCGAGGAAGGAGACAAGAACAGGATTGAGCCAACCAGCCGAACCCTATCCCGATTCCGAGGCGATTCTTAAAATCGAAGCACGACGCCGGTGGTGAAGCGTGCATTGTGCTGCGTACCGTGGAACAGGCTGCTGCGGATGAAGTCTCCCTGAAAGCGCCATGCCAGCAGGCGGAAGATCCTGTAATCCAGCCCGCCGCCAATGGCCGTGGCAAAGGATGTGTCTGAGCCGAGTCCGTTGGTGTTGATGTGGGCGACCCCAAACATCGCTTGGGCGAAGGGGCGCACCGGCCCGGCGGACACCGAGATTCGCGGACCGAACAGCAAATTGTCCAGGTGCGAATTCGCGCTCACGCTGGCAGGGCACGACCCAGCCGAAGGACACGGGACCAAAGGCGGGTTTACCGAGAACTTCAGGTCGCCGTAGTTGGCGCTGAAGTCCGCAACGACCCCCACAAAGGGAAGGAATTTGGCTTCCACAGAGCCCTCCCAGCCATTCAGGCCCTGGCGATCAACCCCCGGCATATTCGTGTTGAAATACGAGTAGCCCACATAAATATTCCCGGCGGTTGGGATCTGAGCCGGAGCCAGAAGAGCGAATGAGAACAGGATCAGGGCAAGGAAGACCAACTTGCGCATCACAATCCTCCTTCTTCCGCATGCCGAGCCCGGCAGCACGCAGAAATTGTTAGATGCGCCTGAAGGAGCGGAGGTGGCGCGCATTCCCGCGGCAAATCAGCCGGAAGGCTTAGAAGCGCCAGACGATTCCGGTGGAGGCGCGGTAATCGTTTTGGGTAGCGTTAGCATAGTGGGTATGCATGTAGTCGCCCTGGACCCGCCAGGAGAAATTCTTGAAAAACAGTTTGTAGTCAAGCCCTCCGCCAACATCGATGACCAGCGGGTTATAAACAAAAGTATCGGTTGAGCGCACATGGCGGACGCCGGCCATGGCATGCACAAAAGGGCGAATCTTTCCGATGTTCGCCGAAACGCGGGGGCCGCCTACAAGGTTGTATTGGCGCAGGCCGTTGGAGCGGTAGAAGCCGCTTCCATCGATGACCAGTCCCAGCCGGGGAAACCGGGTGAAGGGAAGATCCTCAAACGATGCGTTCCATCCGCGATAGCTCTGCTTATTGATCACATCCGTGAGTTGGCCATAGGAAACGCCGCCGTAGACGTTCCCCCCGGGAAGAAGGCCATTGAATTGTGCTGACATGGGAATGGAGAAAAGGATCAAGCCGAGGAATGCCAGCACCGCGGCGGCAGTTTTCGACACGCAATATCCCTCCCCGGCGATCGCGCCGGCCAAATAAACAGTATCAGGTAACGAAATCCGTTAGATGCAGTGTACTGGATGCTCAAGATGTCCCGGTCCACAAAGTTTCCCGGTACGGTCTTAGAACAACTTTACGAAAATTTAACAGATATTTATGGTGCCAAAACAAGATCGTGCGCGTCTATCCACTAACATGGATACCATGCAAAACAATTGGCAAACGTGGCAGTCAGCGGCGCCGGTAATGGCCGAAATACCGAAGGAGTCGAAGTTGAAACTCAGTCTGGAAACGCGCAATCGAGGGGACGTGATCGTGGTCCATTGCCAGGGGCGCATTGTGTACCGCGACGAGGCCGCGGCATTGTCTCGCCTGGTGGGGGAGATCCTGAAGAGTGGCAGCAAGCTGGTTTTAGAGTTGAGCGGCGTGACCGCGATGGACAGTGCCGGCATCGGGGAGCTGGCATTGCTGCAAAGCTGGGCGCAGCAGCGGAGCGCGGAGTTCAAGTGTGCGGGAGCCAATCCCATGGTGCGCACTCTGCTCGACCTCACCAATCTGGATTCAGTGCTGGAGGTGCATCCCAGTCTGGAATCGGCGCTGGATTCGTTTCGAGAAGAGCAGGTGTGCGCCGACTGCTAACGCAGAACGTTTCGAGGATTCAGGAGCAAGGTCCGCCTTGCTCCTTTTGTTTTTTGCGGGGTGGTTCGCCGACTGCTTTGGCGAAACACCCGCAACAAACGGCGAGCCGCCCGTGCCGGCAGGCGAATTCCTAGCTCTCGCGCTGGAACCGGTAGCGGCCCTTGCGTTCCAGGGCAATCGCCTCCACTACTTTCAGGAAGGCGCGGGCGGCGTGAGATAGATTAGCGTCTTTGCGGTAGATGAGCCGCAGTTTGCGCTTCAATTGGAGCTCGCGCACGGGGATACGCACGAGCTCCCCGCGCGCGATTTCGGTTTCCACGCTGATCTCGGGCAGGAAGGCAACTCCATTTCCCATCGCGACGTACTGCTTAATGGCCTGTAAGGTGGGGAGTTCCAGATCCATGTGAAGCGGCGTCTTGTGGCTCTTGAAAAGCTGGATCACTTTCTCGCGATAGGGAGAAGAGACGATGTGCGCCACGAACGATTCCGCCCCCAGCTGCCGGATGCTGATCTCGGGAGCGGAAGCGAGCGGGTGAGTGGGAGGGACCACGAAGACCAATTCATCCAGGAAGATGACTACGGAATGAAGATTCGGCTCCTGCGGTTCATAGGAGAGGACTCCGAACTCCACGGCGTAGCGCAAGACTTCGTCCGGAATGTGGCTGCCCAGTGCGCGCTCCACCTTGATCTTGATCATGGAATGAAGGCGGCGGAACTCAGCCAGGACCGGAAGAAGGTAAAGAACGGTGAATTCGTTGGCGGCGACGACCAGGCGCCCTTTCTGCAACTCGCGCAGTTCCGCCAATGACTCGGCAGCCTCGCTGCGCAGGTTGATCAGCTTTTCGGCATACTCGTACAAGACTTTCCCGGCGTCGGTCAGGACGCCTTCGCGGGAGGAGCGGTCAAACAGGGCTTCCCCCAGTTCGTCCTCCAGCTTGCGGATCGTCTGGCTGACGGCGGACTGGGTCCGAAAGAGCTTATCGGCGGCGCGGGAGAAGCGGTGCTCGCGCGCGACGGCCAGAAATACTTCCAGCTGAGAGAGTTCCATTGCCGGGTACCTCTAATGCTTGTGAGTATAGTATTAGTATAACTTATTATATAAATGCTTCTAATGTTTACTGAAGAAATATAAGTTTTGCTTCTGTCAGGCAGCGGGATAGGATGGAAGGATCAATTTTTCCCCGAGGAAGCCATGAGTTCCGAGCGAGCACGGATCACGATTTTCGACACCACTCTTCGCGATGGAGAGCAGTCTCCCGGCTGCAGCATGAACCAGCAGGAAAAAGTACGGCTGGCGCATCAGCTCGACCGCCTGGGTGTGGATGTGATCGAGGCGGGATTTCCCATCGCTTCCGATGGCGACTTTGAATCAGTCAAGGCTATTGCCGAAGTGGTGCGGCGCCCCATCATCGCGGGATTGGCGCGGGCCTGCAGCGCGGACATCGAGCGCGCCTGGGAAGCTTTGCGGCTGGCGCAGCGTCCTCGCATTCACGTATTCCTGGCCACCTCAGATATCCACTTGCAGTACAAGCTGCGGATGACCCGCGATCAATGCGTGGCGCAGGCGCGGGAAGCGATCCAGCTGGCCAAGTCGTTTTGCGACGACGTGGAGTTTTCGCCCGAGGATGCCACGCGCACCGATCCCGACTTTCTTTGCCGCGTGCTGGATGCCGTAGTGGAGGCGGGTGCGACAACTCTGAACATTCCCGACACAGTGGGGTACACGGTGCCCTCGGAATTCGCCGAACTGATTGCGACCATCCGACGCCGGGTGCGTGAAATCGAGAAGGTGACGATCTCGGCCCACTGTCACAATGATCTCGGCATGGCGGTGGCGAATGCGCTGGCGGCGGTATCGGCAGGCGCTCGGCAGGTGGAATGCACCATCAACGGCATCGGCGAGCGGGCGGGAAACGCTTCGCTGGAAGAGATTGTGATGGCGATGCGAGTGCGGCCGGACCGGTATCCCTACGAGACCGGCATCGCGAGCGAGCAAATCTTCGCCGCAAGCCAGATGCTCAGCGAGATTACGGGCGTCCCGGTGCAGCCCAATAAAGCCATCACTGGGCGCAATGCCTTCGCCCACGAAGCTGGCATTCACCAGGATGGCGTGCTGAAGAATCCGCTGACCTATGAAATCATGACGCCGAAATCGGTGGGCGTCCCGGATTCGAAACTCGTGCTGGGCAAGCACTCGGGCCGCCATGCGTTGAGTATCCGCTGCGAACAACTTGGCTATCAGTTTGACCGGCGGGTTCTGGATGATGTGTACCGGCGCTTTGTGCGGCTGGCAGACAAGATCAAGCACGTCGAGGATCATCATTTGCTGGAACTGATCCGCGATACGCATAAGCCAACAGGTTCGGCTACCCCTCTGATTGAGCCTATTATTCCGTCGCAGGAGGCGGTGGTGAATGCCCCCGCTCCGGAGCCGGAACGGGCGTTTGCCGCGGGGGCGCAGACCAATCCGTTTGGCGTTCCTTTGCGCGTTGCGTCCGAGTCCCATCATGAGCAGACCCAGCAGGAAGACTATCTTTGGGGAGTTTAGGGATTGGGTTATTTTGTAATTGGGTAATTGAGTAATTTAGTAATTTAGTCAATTGGATGATCGTCCGAGCCGCCGCTTGTGGCGGCTTTCTTTATTCACGCATAAAATTACCTGTGCGGGAAATTACCCAATTACTCAATTACCCACTTTCACAATGCTCTTAAAACTCACGATTGTCGCGGGCGACGGGATTGGGCCGGAAGTCACCGAGCAGGCCATTCTGGTCCTGCAGTCGGTGGCGGAGGGATTCGGCCACCAATTGCAACTTGAGCGGAAGCCGATTGGGGGGGCGGCGCTGGCATTGGCGAACGACCCCTTGCCGGGGGAAACTTTGCAGGCTTGTCTGGCATCGTCGGCGGTATTGCTGGGCGCAGTCGGAAGCCCGGCGTTCGATCACAATCCGGGACACCTGCGGCCGGAGGCTGGCCTGTTGCGCTTGCGGCGCGAGTTGGGAGCGTATGCGAACTTGCGCCCAGCAGTGTTTTTCCCTGCGCTGGAGGATTGTTCTCCGCTTCGCGCGGAGATCGTGCGCGGAACCGACATCATGATCGTGCGCGAGTTATTGGGGGGAGCATACTTCGGGCAGCCGCGCTCCATCGAAGGGAATCCAGGCGCGCGCGTGGCTCTCAACACCATGCGCTATGCGGAGGGTGAGATCGAACGCATTGCGCGGGTGGCCTTTGACCTGGCCATGAAGCGCAAACGCCGGGTGCTGTCGGTGGACAAAGCCAACGTTCTCGAGTGCTCGCGGCTGTGGCGGGAAGTCGTGACCCGGGTGGGCAAAGATTATCCGGACGTACAGCTGGGTCACCAGTACGTGGATTCCGCGGCCATGATGCTGGTGCAGCGGCCTGCTGATTTCGATGTCGTGCTCACCGAAAACATGTTCGGCGACATTTTGTCGGATCAGGCCGGGGGAGTCGTGGGATCGCTGGGACTGCTGGCTTCTGCAAGTATCGGTGGCGCGGTGGGATTGTACGAACCGGTCCATGGATCAGCCCCGGACATTGCGGGCAAGGGAATTGCCAATCCCCTGGGAGCGATTCTCTCCGCCGCGATGATGTTGCGGCATTCGTTTTCTTTGGAGGCGGAGGCGCGGTGCATTGAGAGCGCCGTCTCCGGGGTGCTGGCCCAGGGAGCCCGCACAGCTGATTTGGCGGGCAAGAGTCATGCTTCTCTCTCCACCGCGGAAATGGGGCGGCGGGTAGTAGAGGCGGTCATGTCGCTGCAAGTGGAAAGGTCGGCCTAGATTCGTTTGTCGGTCCCCGCGGCCAGGTGTGCCCGCTCGACTTGCGATCAGGTTTTTGCGTGTTCAGCGGCTGCGGGAACGGCCCCATCGTACTTTCCTGTGAGGGAATACCAGCGCACGCGCAACATTTCCGTGAACATTCGAGAGCCGTCCACCAGCGGATGGATACGGGTCCCGCCGCTGTGGCCCCAAAGGACGGGAACCTCTTTCACCTTGAATCCCAGCTTGCGCGCCAGGAACAGGATTTCGGGATCGAAACCCCAGCGCTCGATCTTCTGTAAGGGAAAGATGGCTTGCGCGGCGGACCGCTTAAAAGCCTTGAATCCGCATTGCGTATCTTTAAATTGAAGGCCCAGCGCAAGGCGCAACAGCAAATTGAAGATTCGGCCGAAAATCTGACGATGCAGGGGCTGCCGCTGGGTTTGAGTCTCGGTGCGCAGCCAGCGCGAGCCGATTGCCACATCCGCGCCCTGGTTCAGGGCTTCGAGCAGTTTTGAAGACTCCTCGATCGGGGAAGACAGGTCTGCATCGCTGAAGATCAGAATCTCACCCACGGCGCGCAGCATGCCATTGCGAACACTGTATCCCTTGCCGCGGTTCCCGGGATTCTCGATGAGACGCACTATCGGATACTTGGCGGCGAAGGCCCGAATGATCCCCGCAGTGTGGTCGCGAGAGCCGTCGTTGACCACGACCACCTCTGCATTCCATCCCTGGGTGTGAATGTAGGTGACCACTCTCTCCAGGCTTGCGCCGAGGCGGGCGCCTTCGTTGTAAGCCGGGATGATGATGCTGTATTTCGGCGGCAAAGAAGTTCTCAGTTCTCAGATCTCAGTGGTAGCGAGCGAGCCGCTGAAAGCTGGGCCGGATATTGCCATTGTATTTGGTCCTTCATTTTCAGCCAATAAGACGAGACTTGCGGCGAAACGCGGGAAGCCGAGAGAGAACTGCCTACGCTACCTGGCGTTTGGCTTCCAGCATCGAGAAATATTCCGCCACCAATTCGGCGTCCCACAAGCCGCGGCGGGCCTCTTCCCGCATGGTCTGGGCGGCATGTTCGTGGCTCAAAGCCGGCTTGTAAGATCGAGCGGTGCGAAGCGCGTCGTACACGTCGACAACCTGCAGGACCCGGGGCAGCACCGGAATGTCGGCCGAGGTCAAGCCGTCAGGATATCCCGAGCCATCGGAGTGCTCGTGATGGTAGCGGATGATGGGCAGGACCAGGCGCAGGGAGTGCAGAGGCTTGCAGATATTCTCCCCGGTAATGGGATGAAGCTTCATTACTTCCCACTCGGCTGGAGTGAGGTCGCTTCCTTTTTTCAGGATCTCGTCCGGAACGGCAATTTTGCCCAGATCGTGGAGATATCCCCCGCGCTTAAGGGCGAGGATCGAGTCTTCGTCCATTCCGAGATGACGACCCAGATCACTGGCGTGCACGGCGAGGCGCTCGCAGTGGCCTTCGGTGTAGGGATCACGCCCCTCCACGATCAGGCCGAGCGTGCACAGGACGGAATCGGCGGTCTCCAATTCATCGGTGAACTCTTTCAGCCGGAGCAGGGATTTCACTCGCGCGATGAGTTCTTCCGCCAGCACAGGCTTGTTGAGGAAATCGTCGGCCCCGGCCTCAATCCCGCGAACCTTATCGCTGCTATCGCTCAGTCCGGTGATCAGTACGAAGGGAATGAGCCGCGTGTCGGGATTTTCCTTCATCGTCCGGCAGAAGTCGTATCCCGACTTCCCCGGCATCATGACATCCGACAGGATCAGGTCGGGCAGGTGATGACGCACCTCTTCCTCCGCCTGGTCTGCGCTGGAGGCGGTAACCACGTCGTATCCCCGGATGGTCAGCAACTGGCTCATCAGGCCGGCGATGCTGGCCTGATCGTCAACCACCAGAATTCGCGGCGCTCGACGCCTTGGTAGAAGATCCCCCATATCTGAATAAGAAGCGGCTTCCCCCATTGCAGTTGTCCGCAGGTTAGAGCGGGAAAACCGGAAGAAAGGCGTGACCTTCATGAAAAAATCGTTCTTCTATCTCCCGATTCTACCCCGCTTCTTTGCGTTCGGCCGCGGCTCCTTTGAAAAATTTCCTGCAACATTATCACTGCTTGACGAAAGAGGCTATTCCCATTTTGAAACAGCAACGGCGAATTGTGATTAGAGACCTTGCCTCTCAATGGATTAGATGCCTACCCTCAGGAATATGAACCACAGTTTGAAGGTGACTATCGGTGGCTGGTTCCTGGGAATCCTGCTTTCGTGTGCGGTGGCCGGCGCCGTCGCCAAAGCGCATGTAGTCGCCTTTGGCAGATGGATTCCTGTGCAGTGGTTCGCCGCTTCGGATTCTGTCCCGTTGATCATGAAGGTTCGCCCCATGGTGGTGGACGGCCGTGTCAGAGAATACGTGGTAGGGCCGCCCCATGAGATCACTGACCGGATGTTCGTGGTCCGCAGGGCATTTCGAGTGAACGACAGCCTGCCGGAGGAACCGGGCGCCCGCTGGCGATGGCAGCGCGGGGGATGGTTGATCGTGGACCAGCTGAGCGGTCGGGTATCTGCCGCGAATCTGCCGGCGTTTGATCCGTACTTTTCTGCCGCGAGCTGGTACCGGGATTACGTGGCGTACTGCGGCGTGGGGGATGACGGAAAAAAGACATATGCGGTAGTGGCACAGTTGAACCGGCGCAAGCCGGTCCTGAAGAAGGCGCTCGCCAATCTCTTGCCCGAGGATGCAGCGCCCGACTCGATCTGTCCCGCTCCTCTTTGGCAGAGAAATCCGATGCGCGTCAGCTTTGCGCCGGAGGGTGCAGACAAGCAGACGTTCGCGATTCGAGGGACAGCGGCGGATCTGATGGGTGAAGCGGAAGAGGAAGAGTAGTGTGGGGCCCGCCTCGACTTCCGGCGCTGTTCGGAGAGGAATCGACAAGATGCGGGAGAGGCCCGGCACCCTGTTTTAGTCGCCGGCGGCTTCGACTGCCGGGAGTTCCCCGGGCAGGCTCGACTTCTCTTTCACCTTTGCACTCGTCACCAGCACGACAGAGAGGACCACGATCGCGCTGCCGGCCAGAATGAACCGGTCCACCCGTTCGTGCAGAATGAGCCAGCCGAGGAGGACCGCCACTACCGGATTTACATACGCGTAGGTTGAAACTTTGGATGTGGGAACGTGCTCGAGCAGCCAAATGTAGGCGGTGTAGCCGATCCACGAGCCGCAGACGACCAGGTAAGCGACCGCTCCCAAACCGCGGGCAGTCCAAGTGACATGATGCAGGTCACCCTTGAATAGCGCAAAAATGAAGTTGCCAACTCCAGCGGCTACAACTTGCCAACCTGTGGAACTGAACACGTCCATACCGGACTGCCAGCGCTTCGACAGAACCGAACCGAGGGCCCAACTGAAGGATCCGCCAATCAGACTGATGGAAGCCCAGAGTTCGCGGCGGCCGAGGGATCCCGCCGCAAGTTGCGGCCAGACTAGAACGAACAGCCCGGCAATTCCCAACAACAACCCGGCCTTGCCGCGCCTGGAGATGTGATGATCGCCGAGTAACAGCGAATCGAGCACCAGAAACCAGAGCGGTGTAATCGCGATAATCAATGCGGCAAGTCCCGAGGAGACGGCCAGCTCGGCATAAGACAGGGTGAGGTTGCCTCCCATAAGGAGCAGAAGGCCGACAATCGCTGCGAGCGCAAGCTGCCGCGGAGAATATAAGACGCGACGTCCGGTGACGGCACAAACAACCAGCATGACGACCCCGGCGATAGAAAAGCGCAAGGCGCACATCAACGCGGGGGGAATGTTCTGTACAGCGATGTCTATGCCCAGGTAAGTTGAGCCCCAGAACAGGTACACCAGTCCGAAGGCAAGAATCACCGTCCACCGTTTTGGGCGCTGAGCGGAGTGCATTGGGCAGAGAAACTACAACATATCAGACGAAAGAAGAGCGAAATTCGATTCTAAAGAAATGCTGGAAATGCACGTTGGCTACTGGAGTTTTTCGTATTCCTGTTTGGCTGTCTTGAGCACGGGGATGTCGGAATCAGCATCCTTCCAGGCGGCGAAGAAATCCTGGTAGGCAGTACGGGCCTTGGCGACATCTCCCTGCAGCAGGTAGGCTCGGGCGAGATTGAGCTGAGACAGGGGATATTCTAAGGCCCAGATGGCGGCGCCTTTGTGCTGGAGAGCCCGTTGAAATTCGCCGGCGGCTCTGGCGCCATCGCGCATTTTGAGGTAAGCCATGCCGCGCAGATAAACGGGGATGATCCCGGCTGAGTGCGGTCCGGAACCAAATTCGTAAGGGCGAATTGGCTCCAGCGTGCTGATGGCTTCCGAATATTGCTGCTTCTGGATTTGTTCCATAGCGCGCACTTCCGGAATGGCAAGCGCCTGAATGAAGCGATTTTCGGGGACATCGTGCTGCAGAGCGGCAATGAGAGCCGCGGACTTCTGTACATCGCCGGCCGCCGCCAACGCTAAGGCTGCGCCCCAGCGGGTGTCATCATCGTGAGCCAGTTCGATGGCCTGCGACGCCTTGCGGCGGGCATCCGCTTCATACCCGAATAGAGCGTCGTGGTAGGCTTCCAAGGTCAGCAGGTTTACGGCAAAATCTTTGGCGCCTGAATCCGTGGCCAACCGGCGGGCACGCTGCCAGAATTCGTGCGAAGCTTTGACCCTTCCCTGGGCGCCCTGCCAAGCAGCATTGAAAAAAACCAGGAACGGTTCCAGGGAGCTGCCTTTGCTTGCCTCCAGTTCATGTTCGTAGGCGGCGCGGTCACCGCGCATATAGGCAACATCCATGAGTACAAAGTGAAGCCCGGCCGAATCCAACTTTCTGGCGAATGCCTCTTCCACAACACTCTTGGCCTCATCGAGCCGATTCAGACCCTCGTAGGCGCTCGCAAGATTGGCGTATGCATAGAGATCTTGCGGGTCCATACGATGGGCCTGACTGGCAAAATCAAGGGCTTTTTCGTATTGGCCCAGCTGAGACAAAGCTAATGCGGCATTGTCATAAGGCACCGTGTCCCGGGGATACGTCTGCCGCCATTCTGCGTACACCGCTAGAGACTTTTCGGCGTCGAGGGTGACCTCATCGTAGTAATGCGCCTGAATGTAAAGCTTTTCCCGTTGGCTGGCGCGTTCTCGCAACTCATAGGCCTTCTTGAGCGCCACCGTACCCTCAGGGCTATGACCCAGGTTGGTGAGCGCCACTCCCAGGGTTGCGTAGGCCATAGCAAAATTGGGATCGAGTGCGATGGCCTTGTTCAGGAACGGGATTGCAGCGTCGTCCCGCGTTCGTAGATGCTCGTCGTGTCCGCGAGTATAGGCCTGCAACGCTTCCAGGGAGGATGTGGTCGCCTGTTCCAGGGGAGTTGCGAATTGCTGAACTGAAGCCAGGGATTCGCCCATCTTCTGGCGGATGCTGGATGCGGCTTTGTCCAAAGACTTGAGGACTCGCTCTTTGCTGTCGACTTCGACCTGTTCCCGGGCCAGTGCATCGCCGGTTGAGCCGTTGAGCGCGGTTAGCGTGACCACATAGTGATTGCCGAGACTTGCGATCGTCCCGGTCAGCATGGCCTTGATGCTCTGCCTTTGGCAGATTTCGCGAGCGATGTCGTTAGTCAGCCGCTCATCGGGGGAGCGACCCATAAAGCCCAAGGCTTCGCGGATCTTTGACTCCGGAACCAGATTCAGATAGGGCGACTGCTCAAGTTGCACCGCCAGCGCTTGTTTCAGGGTGCCATCGAAAACGGCATCGCCGGTGGTGTTGACGAAATCCGCCAGCAGCACGCTGTCTTTCTCGGTCAGTTTGGCCGAACTCCTGGAGCGGAAATACAATCCTGCCCCGACTAGGACAGCCAGGATCGCCAGTGAGACGGGAACCAGGATTTTCCACGGCTTTCTCCGCCCAGCCGGGGATGCCAGCACCGCAGGACTCGTGCTTCCTGAAGAGACAGCTGCAGGCTGGGACGAGGATGAGGCCCGGGCCGGGGTTACGAATCGTGCTGAAGAAATGTTTGCCGCGGGTTGGGGAATTGATTCGGGCGCGGCCAGGATCGAGCCGGAACCTGACGCGGCCGTCCGTCCGCTCTCGGTATCGCGCTTGAGGCGCTGCAGGTCGGCGCGCATGTCGGCCGCGCTCTGGTAGCGGAGGTTACGATCTTTTTCCAGAGATTTATTGATGATGTCTTCGAACTTGGCGGGCAGATCCGGATTCAGCCGGATGGGAGGAACCGGCGCGCGATTGAGAATCGATTCGAAAATAACCGCGGAGGTCTCACCCCGGAACGGGAGAAGGCCGGTCACCATTTCGTACAGAACTACCCCGAAGGAAAACAGGTCGGTGCGCGCGTCGAGCTCTCTTCCCTTGGCCTGCTCGGGCGACATATAGGCGACCGTTCCCAGGGTCGAGCCCGGGCTGGTCAGGTGTTCTTCGAGGGCTACCGCCGTGGGCGCGGTGACATCGGGAAGCGCAGGAGCAGAGCGGGAATCCGCCTTCACCTTGGCCAAGCCGAAATCCAGGATCTTGGCGTGCCCGCGTTTGGTGACGAAGATGTTTGCGGGCTTGATGTCGCGGTGAACAATGCCTCCGGCGTGCGCCGCGTCAAGGGCGTCCGCGATCTCCATTCCCAGGGCGAGGGTGGTCTCCAGTTCCAGGGGGCGGCCCGTGATCAGATGCTTGAGAGTCGAGCCGTCGAGGAACTCCATGACCAGGAAGGTGCGGCCGTTGTCCTCCCCGATATCGTAGATCGTGCAGATATTGGGATGGTTGAGAGCGGAAGCGGCTTTGGCTTCGCGGCGAAAACGCTCAAGGGCCTGATGGTCCTGTGCCAGGTCGTCGGGGAGGAACTTGAGGGCCACGAAACGGCCGAGGCGGGTGTCTTCGGCTTTGTAGACGACTCCCATGCCTCCTCCGCCGAGTTTCTCTAAGATCCGGTAATGAGAAATGGTTTGGTCCAGCAAGAGTCGCCCCTGCCCGTGGTCAGCCATGCTAAGGCGCGACAAGGGGGATGTCAAAAGAATCGTGTGGCGGGGAAGCGTGCAAAGTTTTGCTCGACTGGACAGTTCAAGGGGCTGTCCCCGCGTGGACTTAGCCTGACGAAAGGGGGTTCCGCCGGGGCGCTGCTCCAGCTATAATCAATCAGGAATGTTGCGTGTTCGCGATGCTGCAGAAGAATCCCAATTCGCATTTGCCTGAGTGCTGGCTGCACTGCCTGGTGTGTCCGCGGCGGTATCGGGCCAACCTGCCTTCGCGCCTGCGTCCCAGCCTCTTCGGTAGCGACTAACCCTTTCCTTCGCCTGACTCGCCTCGACATTATTGCCGGCTTGAACCAGAGCTGCACTCCAATGTCCGAGACCACTGGCCTGGCGCCGGCTGCCCTCAGGGGTTGATAGCCAGGCACCGCGAACGGCACGACTGAAATCGTGCCTTCTCTAGAACGGAGGAACTCCAAATGACTACCAAGACTATGACGGCAACCGCCGGTCCCAAGATCAAGACTGCCCTGCCGGGGCCGAATGCCAAGCGTGTACTCGAAGGAGATCAGAGACTGATTTCACCGTCCTATACGCGCTCTTACCCGATGGTGGCGAAGAGCGGCCGTGGGATCGTTGTGACCGATGTGGACGGCAATGAGTTTTTCGATTTTTCCGCCGGCATTGCGGTGACCTCGACCGGTCACTGCCATCCCGACGTGGTCGCCGCCATTCAGAAACAGGCAGGCGAACTGATTCATATGTCGGGCACCGACTTCTATTACGAGAACATGGTGCAACTGGCGGACCGCCTATCGAAGATCGCTCCCATGAAGGGCCCGCACCGCGTTTATTACGGCAACTCGGGCGCGGAGGCGGTCGAATGCGCGCTGAAGCTGGCTCGCTATCACACCAAGCGCCAGAACATCATTGCATTCTTCGGCGCATTCCACGGGCGCACCATGGGCGCGCTTTCCCTGACCGCGTCCAAGCCGCAGCAGCGTCGCCGTTTTGCGCCTCTCCTGCCGGGAGTCACGCACGTGCGCTATCCCGACGTATACCGCGGTTGCACCGGCGGTTCGCAGGATGCGGACAAGTTCGCCCTGGGATGTGCCCGCTTCATCGAGGAGAAGCTGTTCAAGACCACGCTCGCTCCCGAGGAGGTGGCGGCGATCTTCGTCGAGCCGGTACAAGGAGAAGGCGGGTACGTAGTCGCACCGACAATCTTCATGCAGGAACTGCGCAGGATCTGCGACCGGCATGGGATCATGCTGGTGGTTGACGAAGTCCAGAGCGGCATTGGGCGGACGGGAAAATGGTTCGCCGTGCAGCACACCGGCGTCGAGCCCGATATGGTGTGCATGGCGAAAGGCATTGCGTCCGGCATGCCTCTGGGCGTCACCATGACCAAGGCCGACGTGATGGATTGGGTTCCGGGATCACACGCTTCCACCTTTGGTGGCAATCCGGTATCCATCGCCGCAGCGCTTGCCACTCTGGACGTGATCGAGAAGGAGCACCTGGTCGAGAACTCGGCTGCGGTCGGGGCTCACATCCTGAAGCGCATGGCGGACTGGCCTTCCAAGCTGAAACTGGTTGGCGATGTGCGCGGACGTGGATTGATGATTGGCGTCGACATCGTGAAAAATAAAGAGACCAAGGAATACGGCGCTGCCGAGCGCGATCGCATCGTCGAAATGGCGTTCGAGCGCGGCATCCTGTTTTTGGGCTGCGGTCCCAGCAGCGTCCGGATCTGCCCGCCGCTGGTCGTCACCAAGGACGAAGCGGACGTTGCCGTCGACGTGCTGGAGGAATGCATCCAGCAGGTCGGAAAAACCGCTTAGGCTTTCCCGCCCGCGTGGAAAAGCGCGCCTGCATCCGGGCGCGCTTTTTTGTCGTGGAATCCCTGGCCAGTCAGGAGATGGTTGCGCTCAAAACTACTTTGTCGCAGCCGGTGATGGCGCTATCGGTGATGGTGAGAGTTTGACTGTTCGTGCCCGTTTTCCCCTGGCTCGGATTGAATTGTGTAGTGACGGTGCAGGATGCGCCTGGCGCCAGGGTGGCGGCGCACGTCTTGGCCGATACTGCGAATGGGGATGAGAGTTTCCCGACCGTCAGGAAAAGTGTACGCGTCCCTGTGTTCTTAAGCGTTAAGACAAGTTGCTGCGGAGCATCAGCGGTGCGATGCGAACCGAAGTTGAGAGCGGAGGGGGTCAGGGAGGTCGACGTAAGCGGACCAAATACTGTGAGTTGCCTGTCGCCGGCGACGAAGACCTGTCCGTTCGCGATGGTCGGCACGTTGAACTTGACCGCCCCCCCAGCTGTATCTCGACAAGTATTGGAGCTGCTGTTGTACAGTTCGGTCGCCAGATTATTGGCGTCGTAGGCATGCAGGTAGGCGGGTCCCCTTCCGCCGAACTTCGCGTTATCCAGGACCCACAGAATGCCGTTTGTTGAACCGTTGGCTGAGACGGAGGGAGTGGGAGTGGGAAAGGAGAAGATCTCCGGAGTCTGCGAAGCCAACTGCAACTGGGGAGTGGCGGAGAAAAACTTAAAAGCTTTGAGGTGGTCTTTGCCGCCTTCACTGGCGCTGCCGAAGTACACCTGCTCATTCCAATAGGCGGGCGCGCCAAAGACTCCGATCGTGGCATTGGGAATTTCCTGCACGATGTTGGTGTCGCTGGTGGTGCACGATGAGCAGTGATGACCCAGATGGTTTACATCGATCAGATGCAGGATGCCGTCCTTTCCCGCCTGCGCGAGCAGATGCTGATGAGCGGTGCCGGTTTGGACCGGAACCAGGAGAACCCCTCCGGATCCAAGGTCTTCGTCGTTGGGATCATTCAGGTTGGCCTGATTGTAGGGCGTGAACCAGTCAATGACTGAAAATGTTCCGTTGTTTGGACCACTCAATTTCAGAATGCTGGAACCGAAATCGAGCGGGAAGAGGCTGCCAAAGTCTCCGTTGCCGGTGGCCAGGTACAGATACCCGCTGGCGTCGGCGGCGACTCCAGCGCCTGACATCCAAATGCCCGCGTTCCTGCCACTGGCGTCTGATTCCGAATTCACGTTGTATACCGCTTCCTGGGCCAGGGTAATCGCGTTGTAAGACATCACCCAACCGAAATACAGGGGATGGTCGCAATGCGATCCCCACGCGAGGATGATGTGCCCGCTCTTCAGCAGAAGTGCGGGTCGATTCATCTGCGAAAAAGCGTCGAAAGTGGCCCCGTTCAGCGACGCCTGGATCTGAACCGGGCTACCGACTTTCTCCGCCCCTGTGCTGACGTCGATGGCATGGAGACGGTAGACGTAACTCCCCGATTCGACTGTGTTGGCGACCGCATAGATGGTTGCTGTAGCCGGGTTGATCACCGGGGTGCTGGTGATTCCGTACTCCGGAGCGATGTCGGAGCAGTTGACTCCCGCTGTGCCGCTGGAAATTGTGGTGCTTGCTGGTGGACTGATGAAGCTGGTTTTCCAGTACACAGTGCCGTTATTGGCGTCAATTGCGTACATGGAGTCATGCTCAGTGGCGAGATAGACCACGTTGTGCTTTCCGCCCGCAATGCTGAGGTTGCTGAGAAGCAGCGGCTGGGAATGGACCCTGCCATCCAGCGCCACAGAAAACAATTTTCCGAACTGGCCGGAGGTCAGCAGGCTGGGAGTTAGCGTCGTTTCAAGCGTATTTTGACCGGTGCGCGCGTTGTCATTGTGGTAAGTGGTTACGTTCACTTGGCACAGCAATGGCGCGCCAGCAAGGGAAAGGATGACGAACAACGCCCTGCGAAGGTGTGTAACGTCGATTTTTTTCATATCGGGGTGGTCTGCTCTTGCAGGGGGTTCTAACTTACCCGCACCCTCCCCGCAAGGCAAGGCCGAAGTTAGATGCCGCTCTTGCCTATAACGGGTACCGATCACAAGCCAAGCGTGGCGGGAGCCTTCCTGTTTTGGGAACCGCGGAGAATATTGATCCCCCAACTGTGTGTTCGCTCACATCCCGAGATCCTCCAGCGGCGTTAGTGTGGGCTTGAACCTCCCATGCTTCCAGTCGGCCTCATGCGAGCCCTTATCGGAGGGCTGGATTGGCTTGCCGATCGCGTTGTTGACGCGAAGGAAAAGCCTATGCGCCAGCGGACCGGGCAGAAGGGTGAAGAGGAGGCCTATTTCTACCTGCGCGGATTGGGGTATCTGATAGTGGCGCGGAATTTTCGTTCCCCGCGCTGTCGCGGGGAGATTGACCTGATCGGGTGGGACAAGGATGTGCTTTGTTTTGTGGAGGTTAAGACACGAACATCGCACTACGTAAAGAGCGCCGAAGCTGCGGTGGACCACCACAAGCGCCACGAATTAGCCCTGGTGGCGCGCGAGTACTTGCGGAAGCTACCCAGCTCCTGCCAGTGGAGGTGCGACATCGTCAGCGTATACTGTGACGGCCCTGACGCCCGGCTGCGCTTCGAGCTATTTCGCAATGCCTCACTGGCGGCGTAAAATATTGAGTTTGCACGTCCCCCTGGAAAGGATTCGTAGCAGTGCCTGAGCTTAGAAAAGACCCTATCGTTGGCCGCTGGGTGATTATCTCGACCGACCGGGCAAAGCGCCCAAGCGATTTTGTACGGGAAAACATGAAGATCAAGGGAGGATTCTGCCCTTTTTGCTATGGCAACGAGAGCAAGACTCCCCCCGAGATTCAGGCCTACCGTCCGAACCCGAACGGAGGACCTCCGCCGCTGCGTGACAGCCCGGGGTGGACGGTGCGGGTAGTGCCGAACAAGTTTCCGGCATTGGGGATTGAGGGCAATCTGAACCGGCAAGCGGAAGGCATGTTTGACCGGATGAACGGGGTTGGAGCGCATGAGGTTATCATCGAGACTCCGGACCACAACGCGAATCTTGCGACTCTGCCGCCCAAACGCATTGAGGACGTCCTGTGGACCTTTCGCGACCGAATCCTCGATCTGAAGAAAGACCGGCGGTTCAAGTACATCCTGATCTTCAAGAACCACGGAGAGGCGGCGGGCGCATCCCTGGAGCATTCCCACTCGCAGCTGATTGCGCTGCCGATTCTCCCCATCAATGTGGTGCAGGAACTGGAGGGGGCGAAGCAGTATTTCCTCTACAAAGAAAGGTGCGTATTCTGTGACATCATCCGGCAGGAGATGGATGGCGGCCTACGAGTGGTGGCGGAGAACGAAAATTTCCTGACGCTTGCTCCTTATGCGCCACGCTTTCCGTTCGAGACATGGATCATGCCCAAGACGCATGAATCGGCGTTCGAGAACTCTTCATCCCACATGTTCGAAAACCTGGCCCGCGCCCTGAAGGACCTGCTCGGACGGGCTGACCGGGTACTCGATAATCCTCCCTACAATCTGGTGATCCACACATCCCCGGTGCAGGACCCGACCAACGACCACTACCATTGGCACATCGAATTCATGCCGAAGCTGACCAAGACTGCCGGTTTCGAGTGGGGAACAGGGTTCTACATCAATCCCACGCCGCCGGAAGAATCGGCCAAGTTTCTGCGGGAAGCGAATGTCGAGGAGCCGGCGGCAGTTTCTGTCAGATAGATTGCGTTCACTAAAAGAGGGCACGGTATGCTTCCGTGCCCTTTTGCAGTTTTGCCGGAGAGAGAAAGGGCCTGCAGCCCTATGGGGTACGAATATAGGGTTTCGCGGTTGCTAGTTTGTCATGCTCTTGTAAAAACCTGGCAATTTTGCTCAACACTCACACCTGAGCCACAAGAAAGCCTATGCTTGCGTGCGGTCTTGATACTCTTCGTGCCAGGCCATTTGGATGGCTTCCAGCTTGCCCTCGTTCGAGGCCTTGGGATCCCCGGCGAAGTCCGGCAGTTCGGTCACGTAGCGGTGCAGATCGGTGAAGCGGACCCCTAAAGGATCGAGTTCGGGATGGGTTTCGGAAAGCAAGATGCCGATATCTTCGGCATCGTCCCAGGTTAATTTCTTTGGCATCTCAGTGCTCCTCGGAGACGTAGTTGCGATTCCACGCGGGGATTTCCACGACGACCTTGCCCGGCTTGGTGATCTGCGCCTGGCATCCGAGACGTGAATTGAGCTGCAGATCGGCCGCCATATCCAAGCGGTCGGCTTCATCGTCGTCCATCGCGGAGAGATTCTCGGCGCCTTCTTTCACCCAGACATGGCATGTCGTGCAGGCGCAGTTGCCTCCGCAGGCGTGATCGAGCGTCACGCCGAAATTCAGGGCTATGTCGAGGATCGATTCTTCCTTGCCATGATCCTCGTAGGGCAGTTTGCCGTGCTCGAATTGCACCGTCTTGCCTTCCGGCAAAAAGGTGATCTGCACTATGTTTTCGCCGGGGGCCTCTTCGGTAGCGGTGCCGGCGCCTTGGGTTTTCTGGTCTGCCATTTACTGCTCCTGTGTTCCTCTGGTTCTCGGTATTCTCTGCAGAGGATTTATTCGAACTCGGCCTTCGCCATGGGATGGGGCGCAGTCGGGCCCTCGCCCAGGTCGGTTTCGTCCATGTTCTTGCCTTTGAGCGCAGTGGAAACCGCGCTGTCCATCATCAGTTCAGCCAGACGTGTGGTGCCGTGGTTCAACGCATCAATCGCTTGGCGGATGGTCTGGTAATCGTCTTCGGCATTAACCGCGGTGAGCGCCTTCTCCATCCTGGCGATCTTCTTCTTTTCGTCGCTGGTGAGCTGGCCCCAGGCCGGACTCTTTTTCGCTTTGTCGAGGGCCGCAAGAATGGTTGCAGCTTCATTGCGGGCTTCGACCAGCTGCCGCTTGCGGAAATCCTCTTCCGCGTTGTCGAAGGAATCCAGGATCATGCCTTCCACTTGTTCGTCGGTGAGTCCGTAGCTGGGTTGAACCTGAATCTCCGCTTCTTTCCCGCTGCGCTGTTCGCGAGCCGATACGTGGAGGATGCCGTTGGCGTCGATCAGGAATTTCACTTCGACGCGCGGAATGCCGGCCGCCATCGGGGGAATGCCGATCAGGTCGAAGCGGGCAAGCGAACGGCAATCGCTGGCCAATTCGCGCTCGCCCTGCAGAACGTGGATCGCGACGTTAGCTTGCCCATCAATCTGCGTTGTGTAGAACTGCGTGGCCGATGCCGGGATGGTCGAATTACGAAGAATGATCTTGTCGGTCACGCCGCCTGCAACCTCGATTCCGAGCGACAGGGGAGTGACGTCGAGCAGAAGCATGTCCTGGGTAGCTGCGGAGCCGCC
>DASREX010000159.1:0-101604 GCA_035651855.1 Candidatus Sulfotelmatobacter sp. | reverse complement strand
GCAAAAACCGCTCTCTCTAGTGTCCCAACTGGTGGTTGGAACACTGCTGCTTGGTTACGCTCAGGCGCAGCAGAGTTCCGCCTCGCAATCCTCCAAACCTTCATCTGCTCAATCCGCGGCCTCGGCCCCCAAGACCGCGGCTAAGAAACCGGCGACCACGTCCAAGGCCGCCCCTGCCTTGGCACTTAAAACGCAAACGGAAAAATCCAGCTACGCGCTCGGCATGAGCATCGGGACCGGGTTGCACCGGCAGGGAATTCCCGTGGATCCGGCGATTGTAGCGCGCGGCCTGCGCGACGCCATGGGTCAGGGCAAGACGCTGATGACGGAAGACGAGATGCGATCGACCCTGCAGCAACTCAGGCAGGAAGTGGGCAAGGAGCAAGCCGCGAAAGCTCATGCGGCGGGCGAGGCGAATCGCAAGGAAGGCGAGACATTCCTGGCCGCGAATAAAGCGAAGCAGGGCGTCACCGCCCTGCCGGATGGCTTGCAGTACAAGGTTCTCAAAGAGGGCACGGGGCCGAAGCCTACGGCCAACGACACCGTAACCGTCAATTACCGCGGCACTCTAGTCAATGGAAAGGAATTCGATAGCTCCTACAAGCGCGGCCAGCCCGCGTCTTTTCCGGTCAATGGGGTTATCAAGGGCTGGACTGAGGCTCTGCAGTTGATGCCCGTCGGCTCCAAGTGGGAGTTGTATATTCCCGCGGACCTCGCCTACGGCGATAACCCGCCCGATCCCAGCATTGCGCCCGGCGATACGTTGATCTTCGAGGTCGAGTTGCTTTCAATTGGCGAGGCGAAGAAATAGCCCTGGCGACTTCGCTACAGAGGCCGTCCGCGACGACCGGGCGGCCTTTGTCGTTGCCGATGAACCTTCTTCCGATGGCGGCTGCCTGGCTACAGAACCGTGCGCAGATGTTCCTCCGCGGACAGGTTGGCCCCGGCCAATAAGAGCAATCCCGACAGGAAAGCCCAGAACATCATAGTTACGGACAGCGCGAACGGCCCGTAGACTTCCTGAAAGTTAAGCCAGGGAAGAGCGAGGATGTAGGCGTATTTCAGCGCCTCGGACAGCAATCCCATGATGATGGCCGTCGGCAGCACTGCGCGCACGGGAACTTTTCCGTTGGGCAGCAGCCAGTAGATCAAAAAGAAAATCGCAATGCTCGCGCCGATGGCGAACACCTTCATCATGAGGAATCCAACCATGCGAATGAAGGTTGTGCCGTAACCGCGCTGCAGGAACTCCATGAACGCGACCGGGCCCGCGGTCAGCGCGATCGAAGTCAGGGCAAGCGCTCCGCAGGCAAATGCCAGCCCGAGAGAGATCAACTGGTTGCCCAGATACGAGCGGTTGGTTTCGAAACGCCAGATGCGGTTCAAGGCGACCTCCAGGGGTAGGAATACTCCCGAGGAGGTGACGAGGAGAATCAGCAGCGAAACCAGTTGCACTCGCTGCCGGGAATTCACCATGGAATTGAGATTGCGAATGACGAAGTCCTGTCCCGCGGGAAGATAGTCGCGCAACAGTTGCACTACCACCTCGTACATGACGCGGGAATGGAACACGCGCCGGATCACGGTCATCATCAGCACGACAAAGGGGAAGAAGGAAAGGATCGCATTGGCTGCGACCGAGAAGGCGAACGTGTGCACCTCGGTGCGCGCCAGATACCGGATAGTGGACAGCAACAGTCCGGCAGAGCGAGCGGACGATCGCCGCGGCGGCACGAATGTGGCGGGACGTTGGGGAACCGTAGCGATGGGAGCGTCGGGCACGAGAAGTAGATCGTAGCAGAGGGGAAAGGGAATTTTGGCCAGAGGCGGGGTACGGAAGTTCAGGGACCGGTTACCGCGTATTTCTTTATCTTTGTTAAAGTTATGGGGAATGGTTGTAGTGACCGTCGGTCATATTTCGTTTCCTTTCTAATTTATGTTGCGAAACGTTTTAATACTGCTTATTATCTGTTGCTCGACGCCGGATTTTGGTCCGGTGGTGAGACCAGCACTTAGGTTGACGTTTGTTGGGTGTGGTGGAAACGAAGCGCCAAATTGTCGGACTCCGAACTTCCCGCAGCGATTGCTCATCGCTTTTGGGAACCCAGGAGTCTTTTCTTTTTTGGAAGTAAATTCCCTCTACACATCGTAGACGCAACCGAAAAAATTCTGTGGTTTCTCTGAGGGGGGCTCCGGGTTTGCCGGGGCAGAATCCGGGAATCTGCAGAACATTCTTCGCGATTGGTGAAAGGAGTTTTTCCGTGAGAGAGAAAGGTACAGTGAAGTGGTTCAACGGGGCGAAAGGATATGGATTCATCCAACGCTCCACGGGGGAAGATGTGTTCGTGCACTTCTCCGCGATCCAGGAGAACGGCTACCGCACGCTGAATGAAGGCGAGACCGTGGAGTTCGATTTGCTCAAGGGCCCCAAAGGTTTCCAGGCGGCAAACGTCGTCCGGGCCTAACCTCGAACCAGTTCCATGAACCCTCCCGTCCCAGGGGAGGGTTTTTTGCTGCCTGCAGCGGCGCGGCCGGAGATGGGAGAGCCCTCCCGCAACCAGCAGCAGGAGAGCCCTCTGTTCTGCCCGGCCCTATCCCCAGCGGGGTTGTTCGTCCAGGCTGATTCCGAGCGCGGTCTTGGCCACGACCTCGTGGGTCAGGAAAGAATTGGCGGGATGGATCCTTCCCAGGCGCGCATCGCGCAGCAGGCGCTCGTATCCCAGGGAACGGAAAATGCCTCCGCCCCCGCTCACATCCAGTCCAAGGTCGACTACGCGCCAGGATCCCTCCACTGCGCGATACTTGGCGGACATGATTTTTGCCGGCCATTGCGCTCCATGATCCACGCCGGTGGACCAGTCGGCTGCCACGCTTTCCAGATGGGGCCCAATCGACTCCAGTTCGATCACCATGTCCGCAATGGCATGCTGGATTTCGGGGTGATAGGCCATGGAGCGCGAAACCGCCATCGACGTCTTGGTCTTTACTGACTTGATGGTCTGGTCCAACGCGCGCTGGGCCAGTCCGTAATAGACGTTGCCAAAGCCCATCAGGGCCCAGGCGAAGACGGAAAGCACGAAGGCGTCGACGCCTGCTCCGCCGGCGGGAACGATTCGCGCGACGTATTGGTCCGGCACGAATGCTCCTTCCAGGATGGTGTCATCGCTGCGGGTGGCGCGCATGCCCAGCACATCCCAGGTTTCCTTGACGGTATAGCCCTTAGTCCCGCGAGGCATAAAGGCATGGACAATTTTGGGCTGGGCGGGATCGCTGGTGTCCATACCATGCAGTCCGAAGCGCGTCCACACCGGGGTTAAACTGCCGAACTGCTTGCGTCCGGTAAATCTGTATCCGCCCTCGACACGCTCCGCCTTCGACGTGGAAAGCAGAACGGGAACATCATTGCCGCTTTCGGCATGTCCGGCGGCGAAGACCTCGCCGGCTGCGGCTTCGCGCAGCAGCCATTCCAGGGACGGATCTCCGCGGCGCCATAGATCGGCCGCCACGCCGGTCCAGTAGATGTGCATGTTTATGGCTAGAGCTGTGGCGGGGGCGTAGTAAGCCAGTCTGCGTTGCTCCCGGCAGACCTCGGCCAGGGTCATCCCACTGCCTCCGAACTCCCTGGGCACAGCCAGAAGCAGATAACCGGCCCCTTTCAGTTCTTCGAAATCTTCCTTGAAGAAGCGGTTCTCGCGATCGTAATTGACCGCCCGCGAGGAGAACCGCGCCAACATCTCCTCCGTGAGCACCGGGTTCGACTTTGCATGCTGGGCGTTCGAAACGTGTGAACTGCCGTTGCCCTTCGCACTCTCGTCAGTCACTGCAGTGCCGATCACTGGTTCCATAGGGCTGCTCCTTTAAGCTGGTCATCCAAGATTTTCCCGGCCATTTTACAGCGCTTGCTGGTCGGGCACGGCCGGGCCGGTGGTGCGTTTCTTGCCAAACGATATGGGGATGAGCTTGGGCACCTGTTCGCGGTAGCGCTGGTAGGCCTCGCCGTGGGCCCGCAGCAGATCGCTTTCCTCCCAGGGGATGGCCATCAGGATATATGCGGTCGTCGCCACGGCAAAGACCAGGTGAGCCACGGTCATCCGTGGAGTCGCCCAAAAAATGCAGAGCCATCCGACGTAAATGGGGTGGCGCACATAACGGTAAAGCAGCGGCGTCCGGAAGTGCAGGCCCGTGTATTCGCGTCCACGAAAGTTCAGGTAGACCTGTCGCAAGCCGAACAGATCGAAATGGTCGATCAGAAAAGTGGCGAGCAGGAGCAGGGCCCATCCAAAGGCGTACACACCGTAGGTGAGAAAGCGCCCGATTTGCCCGTCGAGTTGCCAGATCACGCCGCCCATGGGTTCCCACTTCCAAAACAGCAGGATCATCGCGACGCTGGCAAACAGCACATAGGTGCTGCGCTCAGCGGCGGGAGGGATGATCCGCGTCCAGGCGCGCTTGAACCACGGCCGCGCCATGACGCTGTGCTGCACGGCAAATAATCCCAGCAGGGCGGCATTGATGGCCAGCGCCTGCCCTAGCGGCCCCTCGGCTCCAGAATCAATAGCTTTTGGAACCCCAAAGTTGCCCAGAAACGCGATGGCATACAGGAAAGTCGCGAAGAACACCAGGTAGCAGAAGACGCCGTACAACAAAATGGCAATGCGTCCGATCATGGGGAATCATCCTCCTGCCCGGCGCTTGGCCTATAATCGGTCCACTAAAGCTCCGGGCGTGATTGCAGGTTAACGGGATCTCGTCTGGGAGTAACGAAGGAAAGCCAAAGAAAAGCCAAAAAGCGGCTATTTTTGGCCCTTTGTGGGGATCGAATCGGGGCATGGCCACCACCCAACCGGACAAGGACGCGCCCAGGTACCACTTCGCCGATTTCATCCTGGATCGGGAGCGCGCATCGCTTCTTCGAGCAGGCCAGGAAGTAAAGCTGCGGCCCAAAGTGTACGACGCCCTCGCCTACCTGGTGCTCAACCGGGGCCGGCTTGTCCCCAAAGAAGAGTTGATGCAGGCGCTATGGCCCGACGCATTCGTGACCGACGATTCTCTGGTGCAATGCATGGTGGAGTTGCGCCGGGCTCTGGAAGATCGATCCCAGGAAATCCTCAAGACGGTTCCCCGGCGGGGATACATTTTCAGTGCGGCAGTGAGCTCGGCTTCCTCCGAAGGCGGAGAGCCGCGCAACGACACAACCACTGGACGCATCCATCAACTTCCCGGGGCCCGGACTCCGCTGATTGGGCGCGAGAAGGAACTGGCTGCGATTCAGCGGCTGATTACTGATCCCGCGGTTCGACTGGTGACGTTAACCGGCTCGGGAGGCTCGGGAAAAACCAGGCTCAGCATGGAAGTCGCGGGCAAGCTGGAAGATGTTTTCGAGGGACGAGTGTACTTCGTCGGTCTCGGTTCGGTAAGTGATCCTGCCATGGTTCCGGCGGCCATCGCAGAAGCCCTGAACATTCGCGAGGTGGGCGGCCGCTCATTGGAGAATCTGCTGCGGGACCATTTCCGGGAGTGCGGCCCTTCGCCCGTTCTGCTGCTGCTGGACAACTTCGAGCATATCGTTGCCGCATCCCGCCTGGTCGTTGAACTGATCGAATCTTCCCGCGCGCTGAAAGTTCTGGTCACCAGCCGGGCGCCGCTGCGGGTGTATGGAGAGCACGAGTTTCCGGTTCCGCCCCTTCCCCTGCCGGCAGCGGGCGAGTTGCAATCGTTCGAGGTGTTGAGCAGCAATCCGTCGCTCGCCCTGTTCGCGCAACGCGCGGCCGCGGTCAAGCCCGATTTCAGGCTGGACCAGGAGAATGCGGCGATTATCGCCGAGATCTGCGCGCGTGTGGATGGCCTGCCGCTGGCGATCGAATTGGCTGCAGCCCGCGTCAAGATGCTTTCGCCAGCCCGCCTCCTGGCCCGCCTGGAGAGCCGTCTCGGGCTGCTGACCACGGGGTCTCGAGATCTTCCGGAGCGCCAGCAGACCCTGCGTAACGCAATCGGGTGGAGTTTTGATCTGCTCAGCGAGGCCGAGCAGAGGCTGCTCCGCCGGCTGGCGGTGTTTTGGGGCGGGTGCACTCTGGAAGGCGCCGAGGCCGTGTGCAACACCGCCAACGATCTCGGCTCCGACATTTTCGAGGTGATGTCATCCCTGGTGGAACAAAGCCTGATGCAGCAAAGGGATCAAGGAAACGAGGAACCGCGCTTTCGCATGCTGGAAACGATCCGCGAGTACGCTCTGGAGCGGCTGCGCGAGAGTGGCGAGGAGGAGAGAACGAAGCGGGCGCATGCCGCGTACTGCCTGGTCCTGGCTGAGGAAGGCAATCCGGAGATGAATGATGTCGATCGTGCCGCCTGGCTGGCGCGCTGCGACATCGAGCATGATGATTTTCGCGCCGCCCTCGACTGGCTCTTCCACAGCAAGGATCTCGACTGGAGCTTTCGATTATGCCTGGCTCTGTTCCGCTTCTGGGACATGCGAGAACATTTGACCGAAGGCCGCGACCGCTTGCAAATACTTCTTCAACTGGCTGGAGATCGGTATCCGAGGGAGCGGGCCAAAGTCTCTCAAGGGCTGGGAGCACTCTCTACCGCGCAAGGCGATTTTCAGGCTGCCACCCATTTTTTGGAACAGGCGCTCTCAATTTACCAGGCATTGAATGATTATTCGGGCATCGCTGTGTCCCTGAATGCGCTTGGGGTTCTGGAACGCGACAGCGGCGAGTATGCCGCGGCCCAACAGAACTTCGAACAAAGCCTTGCCTACTGGAGGAAGGTAAATGATCGGTCCGCGATTGCCCGCTGCCTGCACAACCTGGCGAACGTCTCAAGAATTCGAGGCGATTACGACCACGCCCGCTCCGCCCTGTTCGAAGCCATGCAGATATTCCGGCAAATTGGGGATTACAGCGGAGCAGCCTGGTCTCTCAACCAGCAGGGGGATGTAGCCCGGGAGCGCGGCGATATCTCCGGGGCGCGCGAACTGTATGAGCAAGCCTTGTCGGCCTTTCGGGAGATCGGCGATCAGTGGGGCACCGCCCGATCCCTGGCCGATGTCGGTTCCATCGCCTGCGAGCAGGGCGACCACCAGCCGGCGCATGAGGCTTACCGGGAAAGCCTGGAGATTTTTGCCCGCCTGGAACACCGCCGCGGGATTGCGCGCGTCCTGGAAGGCCTGGCGTGTGCGGCGCTGGCCAGGGGAGATGCCCGCAGGGCGTTGTCCCTGGCCGCCTCGGCGGCACATCTTCGAGAGGTCATCAGCGCGCCCCTTCCACCCGCTGAACACCTCCATCTTGATCAACGCCTGCGCACGGCGTGGAAAGCGCTCAACGAAGCGGAAGGAAAACGCGTCTGGGAGCAGGGCTGGGCCCAGCCGCTCGAGGCCGCGATCCGCTACTCATTGGAGAATGGGCCAGCGCCCACGCGCGATGTCTAGGACACGTAGTTTTTGGGATCGATGAGGCGCCGCACAGCGGCTACGCGATTCGCGGGAATATTGGTCTTTCGCGCGTGCTCCCGGATGGTTTCTTCGTCTGGCGCCAGATACACACAATAGACCTTATCCTCGGTCACGTAGCTGTGAAGCCACTGAATGCGCGGCCCCATTTCTTTTAAAGATTCAAGCGAGCGGAGCGAGACCTCGCGGATCTGGTCTTCAGTCAGGGATCCGGCCCCCGGTATCTCCCGCTCAATCACGAATTGCGCCATAATTCCGGTAGTTTACCACCAACCTGGTTTTTCTTTTGTCAGGCGGCAAGGGCGAAAATGTTGCGGATGACCATCCCGAGAGCGCCCGGTATGGGATCAGGGCAAGCGGCTGGTTCAGCGCATTTCGAGGGAAACCAGGTCGCCGTCATTGCCGCTGCCCGGCTTGTAGTTGACGGTGACCTGACGGTCGCGCCAGTCGCAGGAAAAATCGTCGGCGCCAATCAGCAGGATCGACCTGTAATCCGAGGCGCGGAGTTTTAACGAGCCGGTTTCCGACCTTACTGTCAGCACCGCGGCCGGAGCCTGCGAGCAGTCGATTCCCACCAGCCGGCCCTTCACGAACTTCGTGGATCGCTTGTCACCTGGGACCTCGGGCTGGCTCTTATCTCCCCCAGCCTCGCGCTTAGCAGCATCTTCTTCGAGAATATCGAATGGCGACTTCTGGGGCGCATACCTGGGCTGCGGATTGCCATTTGCCGCTACCGGTATTCCGTATTTGCGCTCCGTGCCCGCCTGCTCGATCAGGTCGCGTGCCTGCGCCGCAATTTTCGCGTTACTGCTTTCCTTTAGCCGGCCCAGCAGCGCATTGGCCGCTTCCCACTTCTTGCTGGCAATGTAGATCTCCGCCAGGTGAAAGATGTAGCTCTCATTTCGCGGGCTTAGTCCGATGGCCGCGCGTTCGGACTGCATGGCCGCCGCCGGACCTCCGCCGGTGTTGCGCGCCACCGCAAGCAAGTCATAAGCGCCAGCCATCTCCGGATACCACTCGAGCACCGCTTTAAGATCCAGCATCATGTTGGCCAGGCCCATCATCTCGGCGTGCTTGGCCTGGGCCATCCGGTATTTCGCGATCGAAATGTAATAGCGGATCCACATGTCGCGCGGGTTCAGCGAAGCCGCGTCGCCCAGTTCCGACAGGGCCTCCTGAAATTCCCCGTGCTCCAGGTGATCCCAGGCCAGGATACGATGCGCGATAGGCAGGCCGATGGCGTTGCCGGGAAGCTGATCCGGGTCTTCTCCGATGCGTTTGACCTCGTGCTTCTGTTCCGCTTTCTGATCGGCGGAGGTCGGCGTGGTCGCCAGTGTATTCAGCGTCTTCAGACCCATCTCGCGCCGTTCAGGGATCCGGATCTGAATGCCGGCGTATAGCGCCTGCACTTCGGGTTCCGGGATCGGTTTAGCCGAGATTGCGGAATCTCCCGGACTGATTGGGCTCGCAAAGCTATAAGTCTGATCCGGAGGCGAGGGATTCTGAGCGGAAGCAGGCTTTCGCGCGGCGTCTGCCGCTGCCAGCAGAGTGCTTTGTGCATGGAAGTAGGCTTTCACTGCCTGCTCCAGTTGCGCAGCGGACGTTCCGTAAGCGTTCTGAATGGCCTGCTCCACCGGGACATGCTGGTTTAGCACGAGATCGAAGTAAGCTCCCGTTTCGGGCAGCTTCTTCTCATGCAGCAGGTAGTGCATCACCATCCACGATTCGGCGTAATAAAGCGTGTGATGCGTGCCCTCACTGCGCGCCGAGGCATCATGCTTAATGGAGAACAGATCGGGCAGCGACATCCATGTCTCTACGTTGAGCAGTTCCGTCAGCGACTTGGCGGCTTGCGCATCCCGCTCTCTGCCCAGCAAATCCCGGGTCACGGCAGGGCCGAGATCGGGATCGCCTCCGATCTCCACATGCCTGTCATCGAGACGGATTGAACTGAAATATTCGGCCAGCCCCTCGTCGAACCATCCCTGAGCCGGCGGATAGTTGTAATTCAACAGCATGAGGGCGAAATCATGCGCCACCGCGCGCCATGGTTCTTCCTCGAATACATTGAGAACAATGAAGTCCTGATCTTCGCCGCGGACCAGGAACCCTGGCACGTCAATCGGTCGGCCCTGGCGCAGAGGAGCAGCCTGATAGTAGGACTTATCATTCTTCACTGCCAGGATGGTCAGTGGAGCGGACTGGTTGAGGCGGTCCTTGCCCAGCAGACTCGCGAACACCGAGCGCATCTGTTCGAAGCGGAAGGCGACCTCGCGGCCTTTCTTTTCCCCGGCGTCCGTGATCACCATGAAGTGGGTGGAATTGATCTGCAGCCAGGAAGGCTCATTGGAAGCCTGGGCAGGCGCGCACAACATGATTGCGAAAAGCGCAATCCACAGCGGAATGGAACCAGCGCGGGGCATTGGCACCCAGGAGGGAAGACTTCTAAGGAATGCTATCACGGAGCCAGCCTGAAGCGTCTCCTGCGGTCAGCTCCACTTCTTTTTCGGACGCAAGCACGCAGATGCCGGGCAGGGCACCGCATTCCCTTTATAATTCCCGTTCATGTTCCTTGCACTGCAAAATCGTTTTAATTCCCTTTGCGTGGCTGCGCTTCTTCTACTTGCGGTTGCGGTGGCGAACGCCGAATCGGGTACCTCTTGGAACGGGATGCTGTCGGACGGCGCGGGCAAACCTGTGGCAAGTGCCATCATCAAGCTGCATTCGGAGCGAAACCAGTACACCGCGACGACCAGCGCAGACGGGAAGTTCTCTTTTCCTTCCATCGCTCCCGCCTCTTACCAGCTTTCCGCGACTATTGAAGGCAGGGAATACAAAGCGGCGGGTCTTTTCACGGTCGCCAACGATGCCGCCGCGCTCGCCAGTTCACTGGAAGTCTCGGGTGCAGGTTTGCGGGTGCGTGCACGAGCTGCGGAACTCACCAATATCGTGCCGCAGCCTTCGACCCAGGCGAGCGGAGGCGAGCGGCTTTCGAGCGCGGAGGTGTCGAGCCTCCCTCTGAATGCCCGCGATTTCAGCAAACTGCTGCTGCTTGCCGCCGGAACGATGACCGATGCCAACGGCGCTGCCAATTTCACCCAGCAGTTTGCGGTCAACGGACAGCGCGGTGTGACCACCATCTTCGCCATGGATGGTTTCGACACCACCGATCCGGAGATGGGCGGCGCGACTTTTTCCAATTTCAATGTCGATGCCATTCAGGAAGTGGAGTCCAACTCCGGCGTGCTGCCCGCTGAGATCGGACATGGAGCGGCCAGTTACACCAATGTGATCACGAAATCGGGAGTGAACCAGATTCACGGCAGCGTGTTTGAGTTCCTGCGCAATGCCTCCCTGGACGCGCGCAATTACTTCGATCACAAAGATCCCACAGGGCACCGGCGTATTCCTCCTTTCCAGCGCAATGAGTTTGGATTCACCAATGGCGGTCCGGTCGTGCTTCCCCAAATTTATGATGGGCGAAATCGGACCTTCTACTTTGGCGAGTATCAAGGATTTCGCCAGGTGCTGGGAACGACTCAGGTCCTCCCCGTGCCGACGGCGGCAGAGCGGCAGGGTATCGATACGACGACGTTTGCCGGCGATACATTAACCGTGCCCGTAAGCCCGGCGATTGTCCCCGTGCTCAACGGGTATCCTCTGCCGAACGAGCTTGAAGGGCCGTTTGGCGAGCGGACCTATGCGACCTCGTCGAGAGTTGTGACCCGCACGGATCAGTTTTCCATCCGGCTGGACCACAAGATCTCGGATAAGTCCTCGCTGGTCACGCGCTTCAGTTTGAATCAGGTCACGGGCCCCCTTACCAACCCTGACCAGACCGCCATCAATCCCAACTTTGGAGTGCTGTTCTTCGATCACCAGCGGAATGCGGGGGTGCATTACACCCGCCAGCTATCCCCGCACATGACCTCGGACACGTCCCTCGGCTACATCCGCAGCACTCCGTTCTTTCCCACGACGGATCACATCCAGCCGGGGATTACCTACGCTGACGGGCTGTACCAGCCCTTTAATCAGCCGGCGGGATCTATCTTTGGGTCCTATAGCAATCTGTACCAGTTGAGGCAGGACATTGCGTGGACGCGCGGTTCGCACTCTTTCAAATGGGGAGCGGAAATCCGGGTGAATCGCGATTCCACTATCTTCGGGACCAATCCAAACGGACTTTACGAGTTCGGCGGAGGCACGGCGTATTCGCCGGTGAAGATCACTTCCGCCAGCGGCGCTCATGACATCCAGGTTGGCGATCCGCTTCCCGATGCTCTTACCGGCCTGTTAACCGCGACGCCCTATTCCTACAATGTTATTGCCCCGGCGAACTTGACTCCCGTGGGCGGCAAGTTCGACGAGGCAGGAGTCCGGCGCGAAGCCTACAACTTCTATTTCCAGGACGCATGGAAGGCAACCTCCCATCTGAGCGTGAATTATGGACTGCGCTACGAAGTGAACAGCCGAATCCACGAGGCCACGAAGCGTACGTCCCTTCCGGTCTTTACCGGGGCAAATGGGAAGCCTACCGGTTACGGCGATCGGACTGCGAAGCAAGCGATGCTGATCAATCCTCAACCGCCGTACGATCAGGACTGGAGAGGCTGGGGGCCGCGCCTGGAAGTTGATTATTCGCCTGGCAGGCACACGGTGCTGCACGCGGGCGGAGCTATCACCACGCTCATTCCAAATTTGTGGCAGGACAACTTTCTGACTGCGGCGATTCCGTTTGTCTTCGCGCCTTCGATCTTTGCCCAGCCGGCCGAGCCGATCCCCTTTCAGAACACATTCGCCCCGGTGAGTCTGCCCACCGCGTATGACATTCAGGGACAGCCGATCTTTCCGACTGGCCGGAGCGAGGACGTGGCGCCCAACACAGTCATGGATCTGGTGCGTTTCCAGAACGACCTGAATGCTCTCGCGCCCGGGAATGTGCAACTGCTCAACATCACCGGAATCGCCAAGGACTTCGCCAACGGATACATCGGAAGCTGGACCGCCGGAATTGATCACGACTTCGGCGACTTCAAATTCAGTACCGCATACGTCGCAACTACCGGCATTCACCTGCCGAGGGTGTACAACCCGAACGGGTACGGCGGAGCGTGCCAGGGATTCGCACCCTTTACCCAGTTCAGCGCTCCCTGCCACGCCACCGCGGGCTTCGGGCCTGAAGTCATCATGACCAGCGGTTCGCATTCCACATATCACGCCTTGCAAACCAGCCTCACCAAGAACTCCGCCCGCTTAGGCCTCGGGTTGCAGGCAAGCTACACCTATGCCAAGTCCTTGGATGACACCAGCGCGGTGCTCGCGGGCTTGCTGGGGACCTCGGGAACAGTACTGCAGACGGCGCCTCAGAACCCCTGGGATCCGTCGGCCGAAAAGGGGCCGTCCACGTTCGATGTCACGCACGTGTTCGCTGCCAGCGTCATCCAGTTGTTGCCATTCGATCGCATCGCATTTCTTCGTCCGCTCGGCCGAACCCTGACCCGAGGCTGGCAGGTGCTGAACATAACAACTCTCACGACTGGGTCCCCCTTCACCGTGTTTTCTGGAGTCCAGCAGACGGGTGCCGGATTGGGCGGAGGCGATCGCCCCGACCTGGTTTCCATGCCGCACCTTTCGACCCGCCGCAATATTCGTGCCGATTATTTCGGGCTGGGAGCGCTCGGCAACCGATCCTTCTTCTCCATTCCTATCAACACCCCCGGCGGCACGGGGCCGAATCAAGGCCGGTTTGGCACGCTGGGCCGAAATTCATTTCGCGGCCCTGCCTATCACGACTTCGACTTCGCGCTCATCAAAGACACACCCTTCGGACATCGCGGCAATGGCGAACTGGCCACCCTGGAATTCCGCGCCGAATTCTTCAATATCTTTAACATCGTGAACTTCGGCCTGCCGTCGAATATCGTGAATGGCAGCGGGTTCGGAATTATCAGCAAGACCGCGGGCACCTCGCGGCAGATCCAGTTCTCGCTCAAACTGATTTACTGAGGAACTTCCTACGCCGGGCCTGCGTAGCATTCAAGGGGAGTCTCTGCCTATGCCGCTTATCCGGCTTTCCATCCTGCTGCTGGTTTCTCTTTTAGGGGTGTTTGCACAAAACACACAGTTCGTCCGTCCTCCCCTTGCGGCGGAGGAGATCATGGCCCGGGTGGCCGCGAATCAGGACCGCAGCCATGCCGCACGGAAGGAGTACGTGTACAAGCAGGAGATCCATATCCTCACCCATAAACCTAAAGGCCGGCTCTTGCGCGAGGAGACCGCTGATTATGACGTGGCCCCGACCCCGGAAGGCACCGAAAAGAAGTTGACGCAAATTGCCGGCCGCTACTGGAAAAAAGGGAAGTACCAGGCATTCCAAGGCGAACCAGTCCCAAAGGACAGCAGTTTGGACGGCGACATCATCAAGAGCTTCCGCGAGGATCTGGCGAACGAAAAGAGCAAAGATGGTCTGGGGAAGGATCTGTTTCCGCTCACCAGTGAAGAGCAGAAGAATTATGACTTTCAGTTGCTGGGGCGGTCTGTGGAAGGGGGGCGGAACGTGTACCGCATCGGCTTCCATCCCAAAGACAAAGACGAAATTACCTGGGCGGGCGAGGCCGACATCGACGCTGAAGAGTTCCAGCCAGTCCGTGTTTTTACCAGACTATCCCGGCGCATTCCATTTTTTGTCCGCACCATGTTGGGAACGGACTTGCCGGGAATCGGCTTCAATGTTGTCTACGGTCGGCAGGAGGATGGCGTGTGGTTCCCCCGGACATTCGGAACCGAGTTCCGCATCCATGCCATCTTCTTCATCAACCGCGATGTCTCCATCTCGCTGGAAAATTCGGCCTTCGAGCGTACGCATGTGAAGTCCACCATGAAAGTCGTCGGCGAGGCGGACTGAGTTCAAGACGTACGCGACCCAGGGGGACTCACTGGTTCCCCGGATCCAACGTGATCGAAGGCGTCGAGAGCTGGGTCCCGATCACCTCTCCCGAGACCACCATGTCCACGCGGCGATTCAGCTTGCGTCCTGACGCTGTGCTGTTGTCCGCAACCGGGTCGGCTTTGCCCAGACCCTCCGCGCTCACGTGATCGGGCCGGACTCCATTGGATATCAGGAACGCCCGTACGCTATTGGCCCGCTTCTCGGAGAGTTGCAGATTGTACTCGTCGCTTCCGATGCTGTCGGTGTGGCCTTCAACGTCCAGCTTAAGATCCGGGTAGGCCTCGACGATTCCCGAGATCTTGGCCAGGCGCTCGCGGGCCTCGGGCTTCAGTGTGTATTTATTGAAGTCAAAGAGCACGTCCGGCATGCTGACGATTAAGCCCCTCGCCGTATCTCTAGTCTCCAGGACTTGGTTGAGCTGGGCCAGCAGGCGAGCCCGCATCTGCTCTTTTTCCTGGATGGCCTGCTGCGTCTGGCGCTGTGCCTCCTGGGTCTGGCGTTGGGCTTGCTGGGTCTGCTCTTCGGCCTGCTGCCGCTGTTGTTCAGCCAGGGCCAGCTGGTTCTGGGCATCCTGCATTTTTCGTTGCGCGTCTTCGGCCGCCTGGCGGGCTGCTTCGGCTTCGGCTTGGGCCTGCTGCTGCTGGACTAGCAGCGCGGCCTGTTGCTGTTCCGCCTTGGCCCGGGCCTGCTCCGCTTCCGCCCTGCGGCGTGCGTCTTCGTCGGCGCGCGCCTGCGCATCTTGTGCATCCCGCTGCGCCGCTTCGGCGTCCGCCTGCGCTTTGGCCTGCGCCTCGGCCGCGGCCCGACGCGCCGCTTCCTCGCGTTCCGCTTCCTTCTTGCGCAGCGTCAGCACCCGCGCGTCTTCTGCCATCTGCGTCGCGCCACGCGCCGCCGTCCCGATCGGAGTGCGGCCCTGCTTGCGCTGGTAGTAGTCCTCGGCGCGCTGCAGCATATCCTCGGCCTTCATCACGCTGTCCTTGGCATATTGCTCGGCCCCCGCAGCCTTGGCGATTGCCACCGCATTGCGGGCTTCCAGCAGGTCGAGGGGAACATTCGGCTGCGCTTGCGCCGAAGGAAGCTGATCTGCCGGAGTGTCGATGATGTATTCCCTGCCTTCCAGCACCTCGAACTTTGCGTCAATCGGCTCCTCAAAGCCCTTAACACCGGTGGGAATCACATTCTCGGCTACTACCTTGTCGCTGGGATGGGTCACGGCGAAATAGGGCTCGGCAGTCACAATCAGCCCGAAGGCCTGCAGATCGGTGGTGACGGTGAGTTTGTCTTTTCCACTCCCGCTGGGCAGAACTTCGCCCAGATTGACCGCGCGGCCTTCCGGCGTGACCGCCCACAATACAAAGGTCAGATATTGGTCACCGGTCGTGGTGGCAGGCTGCATGTGGTCGAGTTCGGCATCGATGACCAGTCGCCCCGCTTTTCCGTCGATCTTCGCGTGCCCGGTGATCGATGGCATTAATTCGGTGCCTTTGAAATCCACACTCGTGGATCCCCCGCGATTCCTGTAATTCACGGCGCTGGCCCGGCGGGCATACACCTTTACCCTGAAAACCGGCGTTTGCGAGTTCTCCAGGTCGGCAAGATTCTGTTTGGATTGCGCTTCCGCCGGGCTACCAGGGGCGGGATAAAGCGGGGGAGCGGGATTCTGCTCCTGCGCGATCACCAGGGCGGGATACAAGACCAGAATGGCGAAGGACAGCTGCAAGCACTTCATGACTCAGCCTCAAAACGTGCATGTAACGTTCGTCTGCTCTTGGATGAGACCGAGTCAATCAGGGATGGCGACGTTCCTGTAACCCGCGACGCGATTTCCACAACAAACTTCGCGCCGGTGGCCGAGATCAAGAAAAATCGTAGCGAAAGTATGGCGAAAGAATACAGAGCGTAAACCCTATTACTTGTGGTCGGCTGTTGGGTAAACCGCAAGACATCGCGTTTTCCCGAATCGGTGTACGAAGGTCCTAGTGGCCCTCAAGTTTGTGCTTGACAATAAACGACTTACGGCTAAGATGTGGTAGAAAGTGGTAGAAAGTGGTGGCAACGGTAAGGTTCGTGGGAGCCAGGAGCTGAAATCGAGGAGCCGGTGGAAATCCGACCCAGCAGTACGACAAACAGCCCGAATCGCCCGAGTTTGACCGAACTTTGCGCCGTTTTTACCTCCCTGGTTGCTGTGGCAGTGGCAAGAACGAGTTCCCCCGTAATAGGAACTGGCCTCCGCAGGGGCCTTATCCATGTTTCGCGGCAATCATCCAACCCGGGTCGACGAGAAAGGGCGCCTCAAGGTCCCGGCCGAGTTCAAGCGGGTGATCGACGAGAAGTATGGCCAGCAATTCTACATCACGAGCTTAGACGGGAAGGTTGCCCAAGTTTATCCCTTCGAGGAATGGGAGCGGATCGAGCAGAAACTGGCAGGGCTCTCCAATTTCAACCCTACCAAGAAGAAGTTTCTCGACCGGACCAATTATTACGGGCAGCAGGTCGAGATGGATGCCCAAGGGCGGCTGTTGCTGCCACAGTTGTTGCGGGAATCAGGACAGATTAAAGGCGAGGTAGCGGTTCTAGGCAATCTGACGTATCTGGTGGTCAGGAACCTGGAGCTGTTCAAACGGGAGATCCAAGAAGAAAAGTTTACGCCTGAGGATGAGAAGACGCTCGACGAACTGGGCATCTAGTGGGCGAGGGATCTACAGACACCCCTCAGGGGGTTGGGCATGGTGGTGGAAGGGAAGCGAGCCATGTTCCGGTTCTTTTAAAAGAAGCGATCGACTTTTTAGCCGTGCGGCGTGGCGGGATCTATATCGACGCCACGGTGGGCCTTGGCGGGCACAGTTACGAAATCGCAAGACGCCTCGGCGCACCGGGACATTTGATTGGGCTCGATAAAGACCCGGCAGCGCTGGACATCGCGCGCAAGAAACTGACGCAAGATCACTCGACTAGGGATTTCGATTCAAAAGGCGAATCGAAACCCTCCGCTCGGGATGACAAGGCGGATTGGCCGGAGATCACGTTGCTCCATCGATCCTTCGCAGAAGTCGCGAAGGGCGCCGAGTCGGGAACGATTGACGGGATCCTGGCCGACATCGGCCTCAGCAGCCTGCAGTTGGGCGACGCGGCGCGCGGATTCAGTTTTCAGGCGGAAGGGCCGCTCGACATGCGCATGGACCCGCATTCCGAGCGTACCGCCGAACAAGTGGTAAACCACTTCGACGAGCGACAGCTTGCCGATGTGATTTACGAATTCGGAGAGGAAAGGAGGTCGCGGAGAATCGCCAGAGCCATTTGCCGGTCGCGGCCGATACGATCTACTGCCCATCTTGCAGAGGTCATATCAGCCGCGGCCCGGCCAATGAACCAGGCGGAGAGAAGAATTCATCCCGCGACGCGCACCTTTCAGGCTCTTCGAATCTTCGTAAACCGCGAACTGGACGATCTGAAGGCGCTGCTGGAAGCGGCGCCGCAGATCCTGAGGCCAGGAGGGCGCTTGGTGGTGATCAGCTTTCATTCGCTGGAAGACCGCATCGTGAAAGATGCGCTGCGCGACGGGGCTCAAAAGGGTTACTTCAGTGTGCTAACCAGGAAGCCGGTAATGGCAACTGAAGAAGAGAGCGATCGCAACCCCCGGGCGCGCAGCGCGAAATTGCGGGCAGCGGAAAAAGTTTAGCTCCGGAAAACCTGCTGGAGCACCCGGCATGGCTGTCATGGTTGTGCCGGGGAAGAGTTCAGGTGGAAGGAAAGCGGACGCAGATCCGCTGTAACCAGCTGAAGGCTGAGACTGACAGCCGGGTTCCGTGGTAGGAATCCAATTCGAGGTTGCGGGACATGTATACGGGAACAATGATCAGCGATCTGTTGATGGCGGCACAGCGGGCGGCGGAGCAGTTGCAGCAGCAGCGCATGAATGAGGAACTGCACGAAATCTTCACCATGCAGATTCCAGTCGTAGACAGCGAAACGGCTTACATGGGAGCGGCATAATGGCGGCAGCAGCGGCAACATTTCAAGGTGCGGTTTCGGTGGCGGAACGGCGTTCGCTTTGGACCGGCACCCCGGAGATCTATTTCTCCAAGTCGATCGACAATTCGCGGCTGGTTAAAGTGGAAGATCCCCGTCGCAGCCGCGAGATGAAGCAGTTCGGTTTTGCCCTGGGCTGCCTGTTCCTGCTCGTCTTCACCTATGCCTGGCAACATTTCAAGGCGATTGAATACGGCTACCAGATCGAGTCGGCCAAGCGCGAACTGGCAAGCCTGACCGAGATGAACCATGCGCTCCGCCTGGAAGACGCATCCCTGCGAGATCCCGAGCGCATCGACGTGCTGGCGCGCCGCATGGGCTTGGTCCCGCCCGCGCCCGGCCAGGTCATCCGGATGGATGGCGCAGTCGCGGACTCACAAGGACCGGTCATGGCCAGTGCCGCGCCGGTTACGGTCATTGCTGGCCAGTAAACCCGAAGGCGCCGGGACAGCTCCTTAGGCTGTCCGCCGGGCGCAGCCCGGTCGAGTTTCGCGGCGGCCTGTCTGTAAGTAGGCCGCCAGATTTGTCTAGAGAGCGATCATGGCGGCCAGCAGCTCCCATTCCGGCAAAAACTCCCGGCTGTACCTGTTGATCACAGTCCTTTTCCTGTGGTGCTTCGCGATCTGCGGGCGCCTGGTCTACCTGCAGATCTTCAGCTACGGAAAATTTGTGAAGCAAGCCGGACACCAGCAGCAGCGCGCCATTCCGCTGGCGGCGAAGCGCGGCATCATTTACGACCGCTCCGGACGCGAACTCGCCATGTCGGTGATGGTCGACTCGGCCTTCGCGGTGCCGTCGGAGGTGAAGGACCTTCCTACCGCGATCTCGCTGATCACCCGCATTACCGGCGACGACTACAATGTCGTTCTCGCCGATTGCCGCGCCCACAAGACTTTCTGCTGGGTCGCCCGCAAGGCGGACGACCAGACGATTCAGCGCATCAGCTCGCTGAAGCTGCAAGGCGTCCACTTCCAGAAGGAGCCCAAGCGTTTTTATCCGGCGCGCGATCTGGCGGCGCAGGTGCTGGGCTCGGTGGGCATGGAAGATTCCGGCCAAAGCGGCATCGAGCATGAGTATGATGACCAGCTCCGCGGACGCCCGGGGAAGATGTTCATCTCGGTTGATGCCCGCAAAAAATGGTTTTCCGACGTCGAGACCCAGCCTGATCCGGGCGACAACGTAGTCCTTACAATCGACAAGAATATTCAGTACATCGCTGAAAAGGAGCTGGAGCAGGCCATTCATGATACCCGGGCCATCGCCGGTACTGTCATAGTCGAAAATCCGCACACTGGCGAGATTTTAGCCTTGGCCAACCGCCCCACCTTCAACCCGAACCTGCGCAAACAGGTTACTCCCGCCTCGCTTACCAATCGCGCCGTCAGTTACGTCTACGAGCCGGGCTCGGCGTTCAAAGTGGTTACCATTTCCGCGGCGCTCGAAGAGAAGCTCACCAATCCTGACGAGATCTTCGACTGCCAGATGGGATCGATCGTGTTCAACGGGATGCGTATCCGCGACGCGGAGCCCCACGGCTTACTGCCGGTCTCCGGCGTGCTTGCGCATTCGAGTAACGTGGGAGCGATCAAGATCGCCCTGCGCCTGGGAGAAGACCGCTACTACAAATACATTCGGGCCTTCGGATTCGGACAGCAGACCGGCATCGAATTACCCGGGGAGACACGCGGCATCACCAAGCCTCCCAGCCGCTGGTCGAAGGTTTCCATCGCCGCGATTTCGATCGGGCAGGAAATTGGAGTCTCGCCCATCCAGCTCGCGGGATTAATCTCGACCATGGCGAACGACGGGGTCTATGTAGCGCCGCGCATTGTGGCCGGAACGGTGCCTCCGAAAGCGGGAGCGCAGACCGTGGCTTTCCATCCCGCCGAATCGCGCCGCGTAATCTCCGCCTTCACCGCGGCTCAGATGCGCGCCATGATGCAGAAAGTCGTGCTCGAAGGAACCGGCCGCAAGGCGATTTTGGAAGGCTATTCCTCCGCGGGAAAAACGGGCACGGGCCAGAAGGTTGATCCCGCGACCGGGGCGTACTCGAAAACAAAATATGTCGCCACCTTTGCCGGCTTTGCTCCAGTCAACAATCCGCAGATCGTGGTCGCAGTGATTCTGGACTCGGCGGTTGGTCCACACCAGGGCGGGCAGGTTTCCGCTCCCGTCTTTCATCGCGTTGCCCAGCAGGTACTGGAATACCTCCACGTGCCGCACGATCTGCCATTGGTTCCGGAGCGGCAGTTGCTGCTGGCGCAAGCCAAAGTCAAAGACAAGGACCTGGATGACGATACCCCCGATCACCCCGGCGAGCCGCTGGAAACCGCGGAAGTAAATACCGCGGCTGCCGATGCCCGCAACCCGGTGAACCCCGCGCGCGCTCCTTCTCAGGCGACCAGCGCCGGCGCCGGGAACGTGGTGCAAGCGGCAGTCCGCGAGCCCGTAGCCTCATCTCCGGCAGCCGAGATAAAGCCGGCCAAGGCGGTGACCGGACAGGAAGAAAAGCTGCCCGCCAGCGGCACGGTGGTGCTCGACGTGGAGCAAGGCGGGATCGAAGTGCCTTCGTTCGTCGGCAAGACATTTCGCGGCGCCATCGAAGCCGCCCAGGATGTCGGTCTACAACTCGATGCCGTCGGCAGCGGCCTGGCCCGCCAGCAGTCTCCACCGGCCGGCACTCACGTCCCCGCCGGATCGCGGGTCACCGTGCAATTCGGACGGTAAGAATTTCCCCTTACGGCGAGTGGCCCGAGCACAGGGCAAGCTGCTCTTTCCCTCCCGCACGCCTTTGTGTGCCGTGGCCGAGTTTCCAGGTTTGACCCGCCGAAAAACTGCGTGATACCGTAATCAGTCACACCATCCTGGCAGCCAGCCACTGCTCGTTTGAGGTTGATCTTGTCCGCGGTCGAGGCGCCCACCATTCGTAAGACTGCCCTGAACGCCGTCCATCGCCAGATGGGTGCGAAGATGGTGGAGTTCAATGGCTGGGACATGCCTGTGGAATATCCCGCCTCTCTCGGCGGCGGCATTATTAACGAGCATATGGCCGTGCGCACGGGCGCGGGGATCTTTGATGTCAGCCACATGGGAGACATTCGCCTGGCTGGCCCGCAAGCTCTGGCTGCCGTCCAGCACATCTCCATGAACGACGCGTCGCGCCTGGAGGTCGGGCAGGCACAGTATTCCGCCCTGCTCTATCCACAAGGCACTTTCGTGGACGACGTAATCGTTCACCGGCTCGGCCAGGACGAGTATCTGCTGGTCATCAATGCCGGCACCCGCGAAAAGGACTTCAACTGGGTCCGGGACAACACGCGCCAGTTCGACTGCGCCGTCGAAAATCTGTCGGACGACTTCACCCAGATCGCGATTCAAGGGCCCAGAGCCGTGGATGTCCTGCAGAAGCTCACGGACGCGAATCTGAGCTCGGTGAAGTTTTACTGGGTGACGCGCGGCAGGGTCTGCGGGCTGGAGAACATTCTCATGGGCCGCACCGGCTATACCGCCGAAGACGGTTTCGAGATCTACGTTCCCTCCGACGAGGGCACAAGCGCCTTCGTGTGGAATGAGATCCTGATTGCCGGAAAAGAATATGGCATCGTCCCGTGTGGTCTGGGCGCCCGCAACACGCTTCGCCTCGAGGGAAAGCTTCCCCTATACGGGCATGAGATTTCCGATACGATTAACGTCTGGGAAGCAGGGCTGGACCGCTTCTGCCGGATGGACAAACCAGACTTCATCGGCCGCGAAGCGCTTGAGAAGGCAAAGCTCTCTGGAGTCAAGCGCGCGCTGGTCGGCCTTGAAATGACAGAGCGTGGGATAGCCCGCGACGGCTATAAAGTTCTGGACTCAGCGGGCAAGGAGATCGGATACGTGACCAGCGGATCGCCGGCGCCGTTTTTGAAAAAGAACATCGCTCTGGCCTACGTCCCGAAAGAGCTTGCAGCCGCAGGCACGCGCCTGCAGGTGGAAGTTCGCGGCACGGGAGTAGGAGCGGTGGTGGTTCCGACGCCATTTTACCGGCGGGCCAAAAAGTAGAGGTATCTTGCAGGCTGTGACGGCGGCGTCTCGCCTGCGGCGTTTGAACCGGATAAACGGTTAAGATTGAGCAGACCCAGGAGCCAGAACTTTTTATGCCGTACCCAACCGATCGTAAGTACACCCGAGAGCACGAGTGGATTCAGGCAAACGGCAATTCCGCTACCGTGGGCATCACCGATTATGCCCAGCAGTCGTTGGGCGATATCGTCTTCGTGGAGACGCCTAAAGTGGGAGCGGAACTCACTGCCGGCAAGACGTTCGGCACCGTCGAATCGGTCAAAGCCGTATCCGATTTGTTTGCGCCTGCCTCCGGTACGGTGACCGAGGTCAATGGCGAACTGGCCACGGCTCCAGAAAAAGTGAATCGCGATGCTCACGGCTCCTGGATGGTGAAGATGACTCTGAAAAATCCGGGGGAACTGGATGCGCTCCTCTCGGCAGCCGACTACGAGAAATTCGTGGCGGAAGAGGCAGGACACTGAAGCGGAACTCCGAATTCGGTCCCCACACCTTCACTGCGCATGACCGGAAGCCAAGGACCGGCGTCCACTGCTTTTTTTGGCAGGGACCCTATTCTCTCTGATGAATATTGCACTGGATTCAAGCCAACCTTTCGCCGCAATCGGAATGACCCCGAGCCACATCTATATAAATTTCTATGCGCTATTTACCTAAATCTCCTGCCGACCGCGAAGCCATGCTTAAGGCCATCGGCTTGCGTTCGGTCGACGACCTGTTTACGCCCATTCCCGCCGAATACCGGCTTACCCGTGACTTGAATGTTCCACGCCAAATGTCGGAGCCCGAGATCGTGGACTTTTTTCGCCAGCGCTCCCGCGAGAATGGCGACGGCTACACCAGCTTCCTCGGGGCTGGAGCGTACTTTCACTATCGCCCGGTGATTATCGACTCGCTGATCTCGCGAGGCGAATTCCTCACCGCCTATACCCCCTACCAGGCGGAGATCTCGCAAGGCACGCTGCAGTCCATCTTCGAATTCCAAAGCATGATCTGCGAGTTGACCGGCATGGAAGTGGCCAACGCCTCCATGTACGACGGATCGACCGCGGCTGCGGAAGCGGTGATGATGGCAGTCCGCCTGACCGGCCGGCGATCGGTTGTGGTGGCGCGCACCTTGCATCCGGAATACCGTGAGGTTTTGGCGACCTATGCCACCCATCAGGGCATGCCGCTCTCCATTGCCAACTATGGCGACGATGGCCGGTTGAGCCTGGGTGAACTGGAAAAATCCATCACTCCCGAAACCGCCTGCGTGCTGGTGCAATCGCCGAATTTTTTCGGGATTGTGGAAGATGTCGAGGCAATCGCGGCCGTCGCCCACAAATACGGCGCGATGCTTGTGGTCTCGATTGCCGAAGCGGTTTCACTCGGAATTGTCGAGCCCCCGCGCTCAGCCGACATCATTGCCATGGAAGCGCAATCTTTCGGAGTTCCCCTGGGATTCGGCGGGCCCTATTGCGGCGTGATCGCTACCCGGGAAAAGAATGTCCGCCAAATGCCCGGCCGCCTCGTGGGTCAGACGGTAGACAAACAAGGCAAGCGAGGGTTCGTACTGACACTCGCCACCCGGGAACAGCACATCCGTCGCGAAAAAGCGACCTCCAATATTTGTACGAACCAGGCTCTGGTCGCGCTCATGGTGAACATATTCATGACTGTGTACGGGAAAGTCGGGCTCAAAGAGCTGGCCCGGCAGAATCTTGCCAAGGCAGCCTATGCCGTGGCGCAGTTCGCCAAACACGGCAAAGTGCCGTTCGCCGGATCTCCGCGATTCAACGAATTTGTAGTCCAGACCAGTGAGGATCCTTACGCGATCAATAGCCGCCTGCTGGGGCACAAGATGGTCGGGGGTCTGCCCCTGAAGAAGTTCTATCCCGAACTTGGAAACGCGGCGCTTTGGTGCTGCACCGAACTGACGCCCCGGTCAGCCATCGATACCGCGGTCGGCCTGGTCGCCGAAAGCGAGCGCTCGGTTCGCTCCGCCAAAGAGGAAGTGGAGGAGGTGACGCGATGAAGCACATGACTCGCAAGGCGACGCGCCACGTGAACCAGAACGAGGGATTGATCTTCGAGAAGTCATCGGCCGGCAAGGCTGCCTGGAAACTTCCCCCGCTCGATGTGCCCGAAGTGGATGCGGGGAAATTACTGGGCGCCGCCGAAAGAAAAGATCTGGGCAATATGCCGGAGGTCAGCGAGATCGAGATCATCCGGCACTTCACCCGGCTCTCCACCTGGAATTACGCGATCGACCTGGGCATGTATCCTCTCGGCTCGTGCACCATGAAGTACAACCCGCGGGTCAACGAAGCCGTGGCGCGCGTCGAAGGCATTGCCAACGGGCATCCTTACCAGCCGGAGAAGATTTCTCAAGGCGCTCTGCGGATCATCAAAACGCTGAGCGACAATCTGACGGAAATCACGGGGATGGATGCGATCACGTTGCAGCCCGCTGCCGGAGCCCATGGCGAGATGACCGGGCTGCTCATGGTCCGCGCCTTTCACCAGTCCAAGGGAAATGCGCGCAAGAAGATTCTCATTCCCGACTCCGCGCATGGAACCAATCCCGCGACCGCCGCCATGGTCAATTATGCGGTCGAGAACCTGAAATCCGATGCGCGCGGCATGGTCGATCTGCCGTCGCTTGCGGCCCAGATGAACGAAGATGTGGCCGCGCTGATGCTGACGAATCCCAATACGCTGGGCGTTTTCGAGCAGCAGATTCATGAAATCGCCGCCATTTTGCATGCCAAGGGCGGATTGTTGTACATGGATGGCGCGAACATGAACGCGCTGGTGGGCAAGGTGCGTCCCGGAGATTTCGGCGTGGACGTGATGCATCTGAACCTGCACAAGACGTTCTCCACACCGCACGGCGGTGGGGGCCCCGGTTCCGGTCCCGTTGCTGTCAAAAGGCAACTCGAACCATTTCTGCCGGCTCCGGTCGTGATCACCAAAGGCGATGGCACGCTCGGCTTTGAATACGACCGTCCCCATTCGGTCGGACGGGTCCGCGCCTTCTACGGCAACTTCGGAATGTTCGTCCGGGCACTGGCGTACATTCAAGCTAACGGCCCTGACGGCCTCCGCCAGACCACCGAAGATGCCGTCCTTAATGCCAACTACATCCGCAAGGGACTGGAAGGTACTTACGACCTGCCATATTCCACCCCCAGCATGCACGAGGTGGTTTTCAGCGACAAAGTGCAGGCGAAAAAGGGTGTCCGCACCATGGACATCGCCAAGCGCCTGATCGATTACGGATTCCATCCCTATACTACGGCGTTTCCCCTGATCGTTCCTGGCGCTCTCATGATCGAACCGACCGAGAGCGAGTCGAAAGAGGAGATGGAACTGTTCATCGAGGCGATGAAGTCGATTGCGGAAGAAGTCGAAGAGGATCCGCAGATGGTGCTCGATGCCCCCCATTCCACCCGCGTGTCGCGGTTAGACGAGACTGCGGCCGCGAGAAAGCCTGTATTGCGGTGGAAGCCGGGAGCGTAATCGGGGCGTTGATCTGTCTTTGTAATCGCGGGAAGAAATCTCAGTAATTCAAATCGGCAGTCGTCTCCGTGCCTACTCTGTTTCCTCCCCTGTGTTCCTGTGCGCCTCTGTGTTTAAATCCTCCTATTGCCGGCCTCAACTAAAAGTGTGCCTCCGCAGCAGACTACTGGCATCTTCGCTTCCTCTCAGAAGCGAAATGCTGTGGCTTGTCTTCTGCTCGCACTCGGAACCCTGGCGCTCTACAATCCGGTCAATCGTCATCCCTTCGTGAATTACGATGACGACCGTTACATCACCGAGAATCCCCGGGTTCGGGAAGGCCTTACGGGCGAGACTTTCAGGTGGGCGCTTACCTCAACCGAGCAGGCGAACTGGCATCCCCTGACCTGGATGTCGCACGCGATTGACTGTTCTCTGTTCGGCCTGAATCCTGCGGGACACCACTTCACTAGCGTCCTCCTGCATGCGGTCAATGGAATTCTGCTGTTCCTGTTGCTGCTGTGGGCCACTGGGCGTGCCCTGCCGAGCCTGTTCGCAGCCGCGCTGTTTGCCCTGCACCCTATCAACGTGGAATCTGTTGCCTGGGTGGCCGAGCGCAAGAATGTTTTGTGTACCTTCTACTTCCTGCTCGCGCTATGGGCTTACGGGTGGTTCGCGCGGAAGCCGGGCTGGAAGCGCTATCTCGTGGTATTCGGTGCATTCGCCGCGGGTCTCGCTGCCAAGCCCATGGCGATCACGCTCCCTTTCGTGTTGCTCCTGCTTGATTACTGGCCTCTGGATCGCCTCCTCTCAAAGAACGAATCTTCCGCGACCTGGGCACGGCTCGTTGCCGAGAAAGTTCCTCTGTTTGCGCTTTCGGCAGCCAGCGCCGTGATTACCGTTCAGGCGCAACGGGCTGGCGGTTCGGTTCGCGGCGTGGCGGAGTTTTCCTTGCCGGTTCGGTTCGCCAATGCGATTCATGCCTATGGGATGTATCTCTGGAAAATGCTTTGGCCGGCGCGGCTAGCCCCGCTTTATCCGCATCCCGGAGATTCGCTTTCGCTATGGCGAGTGATGATCGCCCTCGTAATCCTGCTGCTCGTGAGCGTGGCAGTCTGGAAACATCGTTCCCGCCGCTACCTGCTAACAGGATGGCTGTGGTTTCTCGGCACGCTGGTTCCCGTGATCGGCCTGGTTCAGGTGGGAGAGGCCGCCATGGCGGATCGCTATGCTTATATCCCGCTGATCGGCATATTCGTGATGATTGCGTTCGGAGCCGGGGATTTCACCCGCCACACCCGAGTGCGATTCTGGCCCGCCTTAGCAGCCAGCATGGTCCTGGCCGCGCTGGCATTGACCACGCATCGTCAGATTGGCTACTGGCGGAGCAACTACGAGCTATGGACGCACACGCTCGCCGTGACCGGAAACAACTTCGTCGCCGAGGACAACCTGGGCGGAGCCCTGATCCTGGAGAACAAAGAGGAGGAGGCCTATCCGCACTTCTTGGCAGCCGCCCGCATCAACCCGCGCGATCCCATGAGCCACAGCAACCTTGGCACTTACGATCAGAATCACGGACGCATGCGAGAGGCGGCGGAGCAATACGAGGCCGCAGTGAACCTCACCTCGGATCCCGGCTTGCTCGCTCTGACCTATGCCAACCTGGGCGCGGTGCGAATCGCGGTAGGCGAACCGGGAAAAGCCTATGAAGCTTTTCAGCAGTCGCTGGAACGGAATCCCACCCAGTTCAACGCCTGGCTCGGCCTGGGGCTTCTGGCAGAGCGGCAAGGGAACTTGAATGAGGCCATCAGCGACTTTTCGCGCTCGCTTGAAGCGCAGCCCACCGCGCAGGGCTTTCTGGAGCTCGGACGCTGCTTAGCTCAAACGGGCCGAACTGCGGAAGCGCTCCGGGCTTACGACCAGGCATTAACGCTCTCTCCCGATCTCACGGAGGCACAGACAGCGGCAGCCGCTCTCCGGAGCCGCAATCCGGACGCAAGCCCGGCGCATCCCTAGTCAAGCTCGCACCAAGGGCGCACACGTAGCGCCGGACGCATTCGTCCGGCACCTTTTGGCAAGTAAGTCGACTCGCCGGCGAACGCCGCTAACTCTTTTTGGAAGTCACCGCAAAAAACGCAGCCGCTTCCTGTTCTACATTCTTACTGCCGCAATGAGGGCACTTGGGATTCGCTTTGTCGTGCTGGTTAAGGCTGAGCACTGTTTCGAAGGACTTGTGACAATCCAGGCAAACATAATCGTAGACGGGCATGGAACAACCTCCCGTGGGGAATCCTGATGGGAGAATTGTACGCCGGGTGGTGATGGCGGTGGGCGGCTTTTGATTGTTGAATGAAAATCGCCGCCTTCCAGCAACTTGCGGGATCTTCATTCAACAATCGTCAAGCTGAAATCTGGAACGGATCGCTGATCTTTCTACTTGGCAGCGATGTCCACCGACGCTCGGGTGGTTTCCCAGTCGATATTCATCGTGCATCCGTTACCGCTTTTTTCATACGAGATCTTGAAATTCTCCACCGGCGAGGGCAGCTTTGAGACCTTCATGTCCACGCGAGCCAGTTCGTCGCTTTCGTACTTGTAGGGGATTCCCCACTCCCCGGTTTTTTTATTGATGATCAGAGTCCACTTGTCGGCATTCGGGATGGTGAAGATGGTGTACTTGCCCGCTGGGACATTCTTGCCTCCCACGGTTACGTCGGCGCTGGGCACGAAGGTAGTTGCTTCATTGGCTCCGGTGCGCCACACCTTGCCGTAGGGAACCAGGTCGCCATAGATCTTGCGCCCTTTCATGCGAGGGCTTGAATAATCAGTCTTGACCGTTTTGCCGGAACCCAGATCGCAAGTTGCCGATTGGGCGGGACTGGGACGATTTCCCCCCATCTGCGCGAAACTGGCGGCCGTGATGAGCAAGGTGAAAAGCGTGAGGAGAGCGATTCTCTTCTGCATTTTTCCTCCAAAGGTAAGTTGACTGACCAAAAAGGTATGGACGTTTTGCAGCGGATTTTGTCAGCGCCCAAATTATGCTCCTCGCGTCCTCGCGGTTACAATCGAACCATGCCGGTATTCGAGGAAAAGCAGGAAGAACTGGAACATTACGAGACCATGATGGGGATTCCCCGCGGGCGCCTGGCCGTCACCATGGACATGATCACCGATGCCATGGCCTTGGTGGGCCAGCACGGGGTTTATTGCCAAAGCCAGCGCTGGCCCGGTAAGCCGGTCATGGACATTCAAATCATCATGAAGAATCTGACTGATGCCAAGGAACTGATCCAAAGCGTCATGGAAACGCTAAGAAAACCATCCTGACTTCGTGCCCTGCGAGCCTCAGGCTCTCATAGTCAGGGTTTTACACTGACCACCACCACGCCATGCGATGGCACCCGTGCTGAAAACTTGCCGGTGAATTTACCCAGATCCTTGTGTTCCCATAAGTCGCGAACGGACGCGTTGAAGCTACCGGGATAGCCGAGATCGGTCCAGTTGGCGGTGATCTCCTGCTCGCCGCCGGAGCGGTTGAACAGCACAACCGCGCGGCTGCCGTCTTTCATTTGCTTAGCCCAGACCTCAAGGTCGCCATTCTTCGCGACCCGCTCGCCTTGCCGACCAAGCGGATCCTGGTCCACGGCGATCACTTCTTTGTTAGTCAGAATGTCATGAATCTCCGGTCGCATGCTGCGCAGGTCGTTCCCGGCAATCAGGGGGGCGGCCAGGATCGCCCACAAGCTGAAGTGCGAACGGTATTCGGTATCGCTCATCCCGCCATTGCCGACTTCCAGCATGTCGGGATCATTCCAGTGGCCCGGACCCGCGTACGACTGCAATCCGACCTGCTGGTCAAGAATCGCGATCATGCCGTCGGAGCAGCAACTGCCGTCCGGCCATTTCTCGTGCCCGGCCCAGCGATCGCTGATGTCTCCCGTAGTGCGCCACAGATTTCCGCCGACTTCCTTGCCCCAAAGCCAGGGCTTGGCCGTGCCCCACTCGCAAATGCTCAGCACAATCGGGCGGCCGCTGGCATCGAGAGCCGCGCGGATATTCGCGTAAGAGGACTTCGCATCCTGGGTGGTCGTGTGGCACCAGTCGTATTTCAGGTAATCTACGCCCCACGCCGCGTATTGAATGGCGTCCTGGTATTCGTGGCCGAGTCCGCCCGGGCGTCCCGCGCAGGTCTTCGACCCGGCGTCGGAATAGACGCCGAACTTCAGCCCCAGCGAATGGATGTAATCGCCCACGGCTTTCATGCCGTGCGGGAAGCGCTGGGGATCCACCACGATATTGCCGCTGGCATCCCGGCTCACCTGCCAGCAATCATCGATATTCACGTACACGTACCCGGCATCTTTCATGCCTGACTTGACCACCGCGTCGGCCATTCCCCGGATCATGTCTTCGCTGACGTTGCACTGGAACTTGTTCCAGGAATTCCAACCCATGGGGGGCGTGAGAGCAAGATTCGCAGAGGGCGAGGAAGCGAGCTGCGCATAAGATCCGACAGCCGCAACCAGCATTAGCAACAATAAGGCGGGCACCAATAGCTTTGTCGTCATGCGCAACGTTTTACCAGAACTGCTCGAACATTGGTATCGAAGATTGCGGCTCGAATCGGTTTGGCTCCGTTACAATGCCGGGTTGCAGCCGTACGTCTTCGAGGGAGAGGAGTTCTCATGCATAGAGGCCCGTTCTTATGGACGATGCTGGTTCTCAGTCTCGGGATTGTACTTTGGGTTCGTGAAAGTTGCGCCCAGGACTCAAAGGCTTCGCTCGGCATTTTCGAAGATCACGTCGACGTCGGAACTGTCCTCCACCCGGGTTCGGTCGTTTACGACCGAGCGAAGCGCAGTTATACCGTCAGCGGGAGCGGGGAGAACATGTGGTTCGCTGCCGACGCGTTTCAATTTGTCTGGAAGAAAGTTTCTGGAGATGTGACGCTCGCGGCCGACATCAGTTTCCTGACCAAAACTGGCAATGAACACAAGAAGGCCGTAGTGATCCTGCGGCAGAGTCTTGATGCCGACTCGGTCTACGCCGACATAGCCCTGCATGCCAGCGGTCTCACGTCGCTGCAATACCGCGATGAGAAGGGCGCGACCACGCGCGAAATCCAGTCCAATCTGTCTGCCCCGACCCGGCTGCGCATTTCCCGGCGGGGAGACTACGTGTACATGGCACTGGGCAGCGAGGGTGAGGTCAAGCCCGCCGGCGGATGGCTGCGCATTCCGCTGCAAGGAACGTTCTACGTCGGTTTGGGCGTTTGCTCGCATGACAAGGACGTGGTGGAACAGGCCATATTCTCCAACGTGCAGCTCACCCAACCCTCCCCTTCTGCAGACGATCCCGTCCTGTACAGCACACTTGAGACCGTTACCATCGATTCCGCCGATCGCCGCGTTGCCTACATCGCCAAGGGAAAATTCGAAGCGCCCAACTGGACGCGCGACGACAGCGCGTTCCTCTTCAACCGCGAAGGCCGGATCGTGCGCCTGCCGTTGAACAGCGACAAGCCCGTACCGATCGAGACCGGATTCGCCAACCGCTGCAACAATGATCACGGCATCTCCCCCGACGGCACCCAACTCGCGATCAGCGACAATTCGCAGGGGGATCAGGAATCGCTGGTCTACGTCGTCCCCCTCGGCGGCGGCAACCCGCGCCGGATCACGGAGAAGTCTCCTTCCTACTGGCACGGCTGGTCGCCGGACGGCAAGACTCTGGCATTCGTGGGCGAGCGCAACGGAGATTTTGATATCTACACAATCCCGGCTGCGGGAGGCGAAGAGACCCGAGTGACCACCGCCAAGGGCCTGGACGACGGGCCGGAATACTCGCCGGACGGAAACTACATCTATTTCAATTCCGAGCGTACCGGTCACATGCAGATCTGGCGCATGAAGCCGGACGGAAGCGACCAGGAACAGGTCTTCTCCGATAATCTCAACAACTGGTTTCCCCACATTTCGCCCGACGGCCAATGGATGGTGTTTCTGACGTACGAGGCCAGCGTGAGCGGCCACCCCGAAAATAAAGATGTGATGGTGCGCCTGATGTCGCTTGCAGACAAGAAAATCACCGTGCTCGCGAAATTATTCGGAGGGCAGGGAACCATTAACGTGCCATCGTGGTCTCCGGACAGCAAGAGGCTGGCGTTTGTCAGCTACATGCTGCTGCCGCCGGGGAGCGATGCTCCGCAATAGCGCTTTATTGGCTCACTCTTTCGTCCAGAAACTTTGCCATCAGTTCCAGAGCTTCCCCGGTCTCGGGAAGCTGAAAGTGATACCAGAACGCATGTGGCAGGGCCTCGAACACGACAAGCAGCGATTCGTTTCCCGCGCGCAGTAGCGCGCGATGAAAGATCACGGTATCGCTCAGCAGCAGATCCCGCGTGCTGGTCACCAGCAGGCTGGGCGGCATCCCGTGAAGATCGGCATACACCGGGGATAGAACAGGATCTCGGCGATCCGTCTTCCCCACATATTGATCATCCGGCAGGTGATTCGAGTCGGTGGGCTGCAGCGGCCCGGGAAAGCCGTTCAAGGTGAACAGTTGCCGCGTATCTCCAACCCGGCTGAAGTCCGCCAGAGCCGAGAAGATTCCTAATGCCCCCGGCAGGGGAAGCCCCAACTGCTTCAGGCGTACAGTGACTTCCGCGGTTAGAATTGCGCCTGCGGATGTGCCGAAGATGCCGATTCGGCGGGGCTGGTAGGTCTTCAGAAGCTCTCTGTAAACGGCAACGACGTCGTCCACCGCCGCGGGAAAAGGATTCTCCGGAGCCAGCCGGTAGTACACGGAAACAACCCTGATCTTCGCCAGGTGGGCAATCGGGACGCCCTCAATCAGCGACCCGGAATCAGAGTTGAATCCTCCTCCATGCAAGTTAATGAGGACACGATTACGATTGGCCTCGGGCATGGAGAGCGGGGTGATGATGTCTGTGCGAACGCCGCCAGTTGTCGCCTCCTCCACATTTACGGGATAAAGCCTGCGCGCTTCCGCGGAGTCTTTCGCCCTCCATTGGTCAGTCCGCGCCCGGCGCTCCGCCAGTGTTTCGGGGCCGGAAGTGCCGTGGTTCAGCGACTCCAGCCAGGCTTGGGCTTCTTTGCTGACGGTCGTGGGCACCGGCACGACACGCGTGATGTGCGCCGTTCCATCGGGGTCGAAGGTCGCGGCGTCCTTCGGCGCAGATGGATTGCTCTGCGCGGCGCCTGACGCCGCCAAAGCGATCACCAGCATTTCAGCCATCCATTGTTTCATCGGGACCCCCAACCGACCGCAGGAATGGAAAACAGGCAGGCGAATCCCCTGGGTCGCCTGTGGCGAAGATCTTAAGCCAGAGTGAACTTCCCCCGCTCGATCATGCGCTGCGCAATCTGCTGCCCCAGTTCCACTGTATTGAAGGGCTCGTACTTCGCCAGGCGGCGCAGAATAGCAAGTTGGGTGCGCAACATATCCCCGTCAGCCACGGCGGCAATGATCTTGCGCGCCGCGGATTCGATCTTTTCCATGGCCCGGGCCAGATACACGCGTGTCATGGCAATGGGCAATGCAGCGGCCGCCTCGCCTTTGGCGGCCGCAATCTTCTGGGCGCGCAGCACCGCTGTCTCCATAGCGTAACTTTCGATGGTCATGTCGGCGATTGCGCCCATAATCTCCTGCTGGTCCTGAATCGCCTGCATGTATTTCTGCGTCGCCGCCCCCGCCGCAAACAGCCCGAGCTTCTTGGCTTGCCCCACGAGCCTGCGTTCCTCGACCAGCGGGCCCTCGAGCTCTTCCGCGGCCGAGGGGCCGGACAGCACCTCATCCATCAGTTTCTTAATTGCCGGCATCAGCGCTAATTGTCCGCTCATGGCCCGTTTCAGCAGGAATCCGGTAATGATCAGCCGGTTGATCTCATTGGTTCCTTCAAAGATGCGGTTAATGCGGGCGTCGCGATAAGCGCGCTCGGCCGGATACTCCTCCACGAAGCCATATCCCGCATAGATCTGCAGAGTCTCGTCGACCACGTAATCGATCATCTCCGAGCCCCAGACTTTGATAATCGAGCACTCGACGGCGTACTCCTCAATCGCCTTCAGCGCTTGCCGGGAGGAATCGGCGGCTGACTTGTCCACTTCACCGAGCGCCGCATCCATCAGGGCCACGGTTCGGTATACCAGCGACTCACCCACATAAAGCAGCGTCGCCATGTTGGCGATCTTTTCCCTCACCAGGCCGAAATCGGCGATGACCTTGTTGAAGGCCTTGCGTTGTTTGGCATAACTGATCGCATTTTCCAGGGAAACCCGGCCTCCGCCCACGCACATGGCGCCCAGTTTGAAGCGCCCGATGTTGAGAATGTTGAAGGCGATGAGATGCCCCTTGCCGATTTCTCCCAGCAGGTTCTCGACCGGTACTTTGCAGTCGTTCAGGATGATAGGACAGGTCGAAGAGCCGCGAATCCCCATCTTGTGCTCTTCCGCGCCGATCGAGAATCCCGGGAAATCCTTTTCGATCAGGAAGGCGGAAAATTTCTCGCCGTCAATTTTCGCGAATACCGTAAACAGGTCGGCGAAGCCCGCGTTGGTAATCCACATCTTCTCGCCGTTCAGAATGTAATGCTTGCCATCCGGAGAAAGCGCCGCGCGCGTCCGGCAATTCATCGCGTCAGATCCGGAGGTCGATTCCGACAAGGCATAAGCGCCTACGATTTCACCCGAAGCCAGTCGTGGCAAATACTTCTTCTTCTGTTCTTCCGTTCCGAAATAAACGATAGGCAGGGTGCCGATTCCCGTGTGGCCGCCCCACGTCGTGGCGAATCCCGCGTACTTGGCGATGTGGTCCGCGATCACCGCGGCCGTGACCTTATCCATCTCCAGTCCGCCATACGCCTCCGGGATCTCCACCGAACTGAGCCCCAGTTCCCCCGCTTTCTTCAGCAGGTCGCGCGTCACGGAAAAATCCTTGTGCTCGATTTTTTCGACGTTCGGCAGGATCTCATTCACGGCAAACTCTTCTGTCGTCTGCCCGATCATCCGGTGCTGTTCGCTGAAATCCTCCGGAGTAAAAACTTCTCCCGGCTGTCTGGTCTCCAGCAGGAAGCTGCCGCCGGCGATCCTGGTCTTCGGAACTACGGTCGTCGCCATCATTGTCCCCTTAATGAAGAGACCGCTGAGCCGCGCAGGCTAGCGGTCAAATGTTAGTGCAATTCTAATGCTGAAGGGCAGGGAATGATAGTAAGGCGAAGCCGCCGAGGCAGGGCGGGCAATGACGCCTGCTCGGTCAGCGTGGCATTGCTGTTCCGCCCCCCGCTGTCTTCAGCCGGTAGCGGGTGGCCGGATGGCACGTTGAATATCCCGCAGGATGGGTGGAGTCTGAATGTTTGCTGTCGCGAGCAACCACATAGGCACGGATCGTATAGCAGGTAGTCTCCGCCGCTCCCGGCCGTTCGCCGGGAGAAACCACGATCCCGTCGGGCCCGAGGTTCTGCGAATTCAGGACCTGCGCATCATCCTCGTGAGCCTTGGGAAGGATTCTCCAAGGTTCCCGGTCGGTGGCCGCCGGAGGGGTGCGGAAATCCGGCGTGTGCCGAATGTCACCGCCGAGCCCTTCCCGCGCCCGGGAATGATCCTGGGCGAGAACTGGTACCGAAGCGAGAAAGATGGCGGGGAGAAGAAGACGGGAAAGATGCATCGCAGTCCTCCTGCAGCAGATTATAGCCCCGATGAACAGAGCGGGAACGTGAATCGTGAGCCACAGGAAGAACGGAGGAGCGTTCATATGCTTCGCCCTCAGCGAGTTATCGCTACAGATTCTCGAAGATCCCCGCCGCTCCCATCCCTCCGCCGACGCACATGGTCACCATGCCATAGCGCCCGTTGCGCCGCTTCAGTTCCCGGAGCACGCTGGCCGTCAGCTTGGCGCCTGTGCATCCCAGTGGATGCCCCAAGGCAATAGCTCCGCCGTTGGGATTGACTTTGTGCGGATCGAGGCCGCCTTCCTGGATCACGGCCAGAGATTGGGCGGCGAAGGCCTCATTCAACTCGATTACGTCAATGTCGGAGAGCTTCAGCCCGGCTATCTTGAGCGCCTTCGGAATCGCATAAACCGGTCCCAGGCCCATCTCTTCCGGCTTGTAGCCCGCGGTGGCAAAGGCCACATAACGGGCCAGCGGCTTGATTCCGAGCGCTTGGGCCCGCTCCGCCGACATGACCACCGCCGCGGCGGCGCCGTCGGACATCTGGGAAGAATTCCCCGCAGTTACCGTGCCTTTCATGTGGAAGGCCGGCTTCAGGGCGTGCAGGGCGTCCAGGGAAGTATCCGCGCGCGGGCCTTCATCCATCTTGAAGACGATGTCCTGCTTCTTCGGTTTGGCTCCGTTCGGCGAGGTGAAGCTCACCGGCACGGGCACAAGTTCGTCCTCGAATTTCCCCGCCTGAATGGCTGCCATCGCCTTCTGATGGCTGAGGAGCGAGAACTCGTCGGCCGCTTGCCGCGTGATGCCGTACCGCTGGGCCAGCCGCTCCGCCGTGAGTCCCATCGAAAGGTATGCATCCGGATAGTGGTCAACTAGCCATGGGTTGGGGGAAATCTTGTGGCCGCCCATGGGAATCATCGACATCGACTCCGTGCCTCCGGCCACGATGACTTCCGCGCCGCCCGCCATAATGCGCTCGGCCGCCATGGCAATCGCCTGCAGGCCGGAGGAGCAGAACCGGTTGATCGTCATAGCCGAGACTTCGACCGGCAGTCCTGCTCGCAGCGAGGCGATGCGCGCCACGTTCATGCCCTGCTCGGCTTCGGGCATGGCGCAGCCCAGGATCACGTCTTCAATTTCTTTTTTATCGAGCTGCGGCACGCGTTCCAGCGCTCCCTGGATCGCCACTGCCGCCAGTTCATCGGGACGAGTAGCTCGCAGCGTGCCTTTGTAGGCTCGTCCTACCGGGGTACGAACGGATGAAGCGATGATGACTTCACGCATATGATTTCTCCCCATTCATAACTCTTGCTGGATGTCAGCGCCTGGGCGCCAGCATCAGGAATCACTTCGCTGGCGCGAAAAAGTAATAGTCCGCGGTGAATTCGCTCCTGGTTTCTGCGTCCTTGTGCGCCTCATCGCAAGCCTGGTTGCCGGGCTTCCCGCCATGCGTGTGCACGCGTTGAATCCGGGTAACATTCGCCAGCGCGCCTTTGTTGGAATTACTCTGCACGTCGATCAGCAGCCACGGAATCGACTCCGAATCCAGGGAGTCCACCTGGGCCGCCGGTTTTCCCGTGACTTCGCTGCCGTCCTTCAATTTCCAGGCCAGTCCGCCGGAATGCTGGCCGATGACCTTATCCTTGCGGTCCTTAAGCTCCGCTTCCGGACCTTGCAGCGTCCAATCGTACCTGCCCGACGCTCCCAGGGTGCATTTGTAAATCTGCGAGCCCTTGGCATGCACGAACAGCACCGGGTCGAGTCCCGCAGGAACAGCGATGGCATCCGGCACATCGGGGGCAGACTCCTTCGCGGGCGGAACATCTTTCTGAGCCCACGTCAGAATCGAGCCGAATAGTATTACTGCGAATGCGAGCCTTGTTATGGAATTGCGCATGATTCGATGAAGTGGCTCCCTTTCCCGCTGTCGAGGCAGTTGCGGAATTCAGTTCCGCAGCGTCTTCCCCGTCTTCAGCGTGAACTGAATTCTCTCCTGCGTTTTCTTCTCCCCGCACAGCGATTTGAATCCCTCGCGCTCCAGGTCGAGGATGTACTGCTCGCTGACCGGCGTTCCCGGGGTCAAATGCCCTCCGCAAAGCACCTCAGCGATCTTGCCGCCAAGCTTCACTTCGTAGTCGGTGATGTACTCGCCCTGCCGCATGAGATGAATCCCCATTTTGAGCGCGGCCAGCAGGCTCTCTCCAGGCGCCGGAATGTCGGTGCGAGGCATCGGGGGCTCATATCCAGCGCGCACCAGTTCGAGGGCACGGTTCTTGGCGTCGGTGACCAGGCGTTCGCGATTCATGGTGATGCGGTCGGAGTCATTCAGAAATCCCAAGCCACGCGCCTCGTGAGCTGAAGTCGCGACCTTCGCCGTGGCGATGGTCTCGAATGCTTTTTTCATGGCCTCCATCATTTCGACCGATCCGGCCAGAGCTTCCCCGGAAACTTTCCCGCGGGAAGCTGCGGCGCTGTCTACCGCACGCAACAGCATCTCTTTGCAGCCGCCGCCGCCGGGTAGTAAACCGACTCCAATTTCGACCAGTCCGGTGTAAAGCTCGGCATGGGGCTGCCTGGCGGCAGCGTGCAAAGAAATTTCCGTGCCTCCGCCCAAGCAGAGTCCAAAGGGAGCCGACACCACGGGCTTGGGCGAGAACTTGATCGCCTGCGTCATCCCCTGGAACTGCCGGATGACCATGTCGACCTCGTCCCACTCCTCTTCCTGCACGCTCATCAGCAGCAACATCAGGTTGGCGCCGACAGAGAAATTCGGAGCATCGTTAGTGATGACGAACGCGTCAAAACCGTCTCCCGGCCCGCCCGCCTTCAGAGCCTGCGTGATCAGGCTGATGATGTCCGCCCCCAGCGAGTTCATCTTGCTGTGAAACTCGATGCAAGCCACTCCGTCGCCCAGATCCACCAGCGAAGCACCAGAGTTCTTTTTCACCACGCCGTTGGCTTTCTTGGCAACCGTGACCGACCAAACTCCCGCCGGTACCTGCACGGGTTCCCAGCTTTCGGTTCCAATCTCCCAGTACTTCTTCCCAGCCGGTGACTTAGGGTCGTCAATGTACCAGGATTTTTGTCCTGAGGAGAGCAGCCTCTCGACGTTCGCGGGCACCGGCTTACTTTCTTTCTTCATGCGCTCCACGGTCGCCGGAACCCCCGCGGCGTCCCAAAGCTCGAACGGCCCAAGCTCCCAGTTGAAGCCCATCTTCATGGCGCGATCGATCTCGACCACGGAATCCGAGATCTCCGGCACGCGGTTCGCCGAGTACGTCCAGAGATCGCAGAGCGCCGTCCACAGGAACGCTCCCGCCTTGTCGCCCTTTTGCGGCCCGCTGCCATCCAGCCCGAGCAAAGTTCGAACCCGGGTCCCGGTATCCTCGATATTCTTGGCCATATCCAGTGCCGCGAACTTCGGCTTCTGGCGCGGATGATACTCCAGGGTCTTCCAGTCGAGCGCCAGGCGTTCTTCTTCCTTTCCGTCGCTCTTCCCCTTCTTGTAAAAGCCGCCTTTTGTCTTATCGCCCAGCCATTTATGCTCCAGCATCTTGTTAAAAAATTCCGGCAACTTCAGGTCGCTGCGCTCGTCGTGGACATTTTTTGTCATGTTCCCGACGACATGGCCCAGAATGTCGAGTCCGACCAGGTCGATCGTCCGGAAAGTCGCCGACTTCGGCCATCCTAGCGCCTGCCCGGTCAGCGCATCCACCTCTTCGATCGACAGTCCCATCTCCTGCATCAGGCGCATGACGTTGAGCACGGAAAATGTGCCGATGCGGTTTCCAATGAAGTTTGGAGTGTCCTTGGCGATCACCACACCCTTGCCCAGGCGCACATCGCAGAAATGAGCAATGGCGTCAATCGCCGCGCGGTCCGTCTCAGGCGTGGGAATGATCTCCAGCAATCGCATATAACGCGGCGGATTGAAGAAGTGCGTGCCGAACCACGCCCAGCGGAATTCGTCGGAGAATCCTTCAGCAATCTTGCCCACCGGCAGTCCGCTGGTGTTGGTGGTGACGATGGTTCCCGGCTTGCGCACCGCCTCCACTTTTTTCAGCAGGGCGCGCTTGATCTCGAGATTCTCCACTACCGCTTCGATGATCCAGTCGACATCGGCGAGTTTCTTGATGTCATCCTCGAAATTTCCGACGGTGACAAAGCGCGCCAGCGAAGGCTCCATAAAGGCCGCCGGCTTGGATTTCCTGGCGGCTTCCAGCCCAGCCGCGGCGATCTTATTCCGTGCCGGTCCATCAGCGTCCGGAGGGACAATATCGAACAGGTAACTGGGGACGCTGGCGTTGGCGAAGTGCGCGGCAATGCGGGCACCCATTGTGCCGGCGCCCAGAATGGCGACTTTATTAATGCGCTTCATATCAGGCCTCATCATGAATTGTTCAAGCTACCTGGGAAACATGATCAAAAGCACCGAACAAATCAGTGGAATAGAGTGTTGGAAGATGGCATTCGGGACGATTCCCGGTCGAACTCATCTGAACTGGGCAATGGTAATCGCTTTGCGATGGATTTATCTAGGGCTGCAATCACACTCGGAACCCGTGTCCCGGTGCTGTGATTGTGCGCACCATGTCGCCCTCTGCAGGAGGTCTATTCTGAAACCTGCTACACCTCCGGATTGGCTTTAAGGTATTCCAGCGCTTTACGCGCCATCATTTTTTCCCCACTGTAGGCCAGCATCTTTGGGGCCTCTTCCAGGGGAATCCACACGGCGCGTGCGACCTCGACCCGCATCTCGTCCGCAATGTCATCGATAGTTCCTGACTTATAGCGGAGCAGGTAGAAGCTCACGATTTTGAAGACCCTTTCCCGGTCTCCCCATGAGCGCACGTAGACGTACTTGATGTCTGCCAGTTTGGTGATGGGCTCGGCGGTGATGCCGGTTTCTTCCCAGACTTCCCGCAGCGCTGCCTGAAGCGCGTTCTCGCCGGGATCGACCAGCCCCTTGGGCAGGCAGATGACGGGCTTATTCTTGCGCCGGGCGCCGGGCTTTCGGGCCTCAGTCCTCGCCATCGCATCCGCCGGTAACTCGATGGCCGCTATCGACCAGGCCCCATCCTGTTTTCGGACGGCCACGCCCCCGGCTGAAATCTCCCGCACCATACTGTCCGCAAGTTAGCAGGAATACAGGGACTCCGTCACCTTTCTGCAGGGAGCACGGTAACCATTACCTGGGCTTGCAGCTTCTTGCATCATGGCCCATTGGTGCTCTACAGCCTTGTCGGCCATTATGGCATCTTATATCTCAAGTAAGGGTTCAGCACCCCCAGCCTAAAAAGCTGGAGATGTGGGGTTCGCCGTGAGCGGTTTGGGGAAGATTATTCGGTCCGTGCAAGCCTTCGGGCGAGAATTCTCCCGCAAGCCCGCTCCTTCCAGCACTGGTCGAGTTCCTTCCATCGGAGTCGCGCTCGGCGGTGGTTTCGCGCGTGGCATTGCTCATATTGGCGTTCTCAAAGTTCTGGAAGAAGAGGGCATTCCGGTTCGCGTCATGACCGGCACGAGCGTGGGAGCGCTCATCGGCGCGTGTTACTGCAGTGGCCTCACGCTCGACGAGATGCACGAACTCGCGCACAACACCCGTTTCACCTCTTTCGCCCGCTGGACTCTTTCCCGCTGCGGTTTTGCCTCGAATGACCGCATGATTTCATTCCTGACGCGCACCCTGAAGTGCAAGACGTTTGAAGAGTTGCGCATCCCGCTGGGTGTCACCGCTACCGATTTCAACTCAGGCGAAGGTGTGGTGTTCCACTCCGGCTCGGTGATCGATCCGGTGCGTGCCAGCTGTGCCTATCCCGGAATGTTTCTTCCGGTGCAGATTCGCGGACGTTATCTTGTCGATGGCATGCTCTCGCACCCGGTGCCGTCGCGACCCTTGCGGGAAATGGGCGCAGAGCGCGTCATTGCCGTTCATCTGAAGGGCATGTGGGCGAATGGAGGGGCTCCCCGCCACCTGTTCGATGTCATCGGACAATCCTTTGCCATTGCGCAGGACGCGATGTCGTGCCTGTGGCGCAGCGCGGCCGACATCGTCATTGAGCCCGATGTTGCGGGATACGCCTATGACGATTTCAAGCGTGCCGATGATCTGATCCGGGTAGGCGAGGCCGCCATGCGTGCGGCGCTGCCCGAAGTCCGTAAGTGGGTGGAGTTGCCCACGCAGCCGGAACTCGCCTCCAAGCCTCCGCACACCGCCGTGGGCACCGCGCCCATGCCGGCAGACTAATTTCTAACCTGCAACTCTAGCGACAATTGGTACAGCTTTTCCGCCAGCGATTCGATGAGCGCGCGGTGCGCCAGAAGCTTCCGCCAGCGCTGCGGAATTCCCCGTTCTCCATAAAATGCGCCCGCCAACTGCCCGTACACGGCGCCGCAGGTATCGGCGTCGCCGCCAAGATTCACGGCTCGGAGACATCCGTCCTCAAACGTGCTGGTCCCATGAAACGCCCACAACGCCGCCTCCAGCGTTTTCACAACATAGCCAGTCGACTCAATGGCAGGCGGCTGCCGGGTCTTGAACGAGCCGGATGCAACTTCTTCGATCTCCGGAGTCAGAGGGTGTTTGGCCCAGTAATTCTCTACCGGACTATATTGGGCGGAGAGCAGAACTTGTTTCTCCACGCCTGATAAAGCCCCGACAAGCAATGCGCCGAAGTACCGGCAGGCATCGACTGCTGTTCTGGCGCCGTGTGTTGTCCGGGACGAATCACCGCTGAACTCAATGGCCTGTTCCGGTCTTTGCCACCAGACTAATGGCACGGGACACAAACGCATTAGGGATCCATTCCCCGCAGACATCTTGTCCGTCGATCCGCAATAAGCGTCGTGAGTTCGTTGAAAGCGGGCGAGTGCCGCTTGTACAGTCGTTCCAATATCAAAGCAGCGCCCATTGCTGCTCAGGTAGCCGGTCTTGTACCAGCGGACGTAGCGCTCCAGTTGATCCGTGGGGTTGAATCCGCGGCATTCCACCAGGCTGTCAGCGAGGCAAAGTGCCATGGAGGTGTCGTCTGTCCACTCTCCGGCTTTGAGACCGAAGACTCCGCCGCCAGTCATCCCTGTGACCGGATCAAAGGTTCCCGGCCGCTCGAACTCGACTGTCGTTCCCAGCGCGTCGCCGGTTGCCAATCCAAGAAGCGATCCGCGAAAACGTTCGACAGGATTCACGTTCGCCTCGATTCCAGAGCGGTTGCTTCTTCCTGGATGCGCTTCCACGCATTCTCGACGTGCCGGGCCCGGGTGTTGGTCTGGCCCACGCTTAGCCGCAGGGTCAGCTTTCCGTTCAGCTTGGTGTGGGTCAGGAACAGATCGCCACTCCGGTTCAGCCTGTCCATGATGGCCTGATTCGCGGCATCTCCTCCTTTATGCCGGAAACATATGAGGCTCAGTGGCGCCGGGGCCGCGAGTTCAAAGCGCTCGTCTGCTTTCACCCAGCCTGCGAATTGCTGTGCCAGCTTCACATGCTCACGTACATGATGCTGCAATCCCTCCACTCCATAATGACGGATGACGAACCAGAGCTTCAGAGAGCGGAATCGCCGACCCAGTTGAATGTGCCAGTCGCGGTAGTCGATCACCGCGCCCGACTCCGTCGCCTGGTTGCGCAGATATTCCGGCAAAATGCTCAACGTCTGGATCAGGGCGTTCCGGTCCGCCACCCAGAAGCAGCTGCAATCGAAATTCGTGAACATCCATTTATGCGGGTTGAAGTTATAGCTGTCGGCAAACTCCACGCCGTCCTGCAGATGCCGGAACTCCGGACACAGCATGGCGGTGCCCGCCATCGCCGCGTCCACGTGCAGCCATAGATTATTCTTCCGGCAGACTTCGCCAATGGGAACCAGCGGATCCATCGCATTGGAGGAAGTCGTTCCAATGGTGGCGCACACGAAAAAGGGAATCAGCCCGGCGCGGCGATCAGCCTCAACTTGCTCGGACAGCGCAGCCGGCTTCATGGCGAAGTCCTCGTCCACTTCAATGGCCCGCAGATTGTCAACGCCTATCCCCGCAATCATGGCAGCTTTCTGCAGCGACGAATGCGTCTGTGTCGACACGTATGCCGCCAGCCGCCCGTCGCATCCCTTCCTGTTGCTGACGTAGTGCGTTGCTCGCTCGCGGCCTGCCAGCAGAGCGCATAACGCTGCGCTCGATGCCGTGTCCTGAATCACTCCACCGCCCGCGCTCGAAGACAGAAATTTCCCGGGCAGCCCAAGCATGCCCACCAGCCAATCCATCACGTGCGTTTCCAGTTCCGTACATGCCGGACTGGTCGACCACAGCATGCCCTGGACTCCCAGTCCGGAGGAGAGCAGATCTCCGAGAATGCCGGGCCCGGACGCATTACAAGGGAAATACCCGAACCAGTTCGGCGATTGCCAATGGGTTACTCCCGGCAGGATCAGTTGCTCGACGTCCTTCAGCAGGGCATCGAAGGGCTCGCCTCGTAGAGGCGGATCGGCGGGCAGCGAGGCGCGAATCTGCCCGGGCTTCACCTGCGGCAGCACCGGCAATGTTTCGACCTGTGACTGATAGTCCGCAATCCAGTCCACCACGGCGTAGCCGTAGCGCCGGAATTCATCTGGCGTCATATGAAATGATTTTTCCTGGGACAAGGGGACCTCGGATAATCAGGAATTTCAGTTCTGCACCGTCGTGTCGTATGCCTTTACTCCAATCTCCCGAAATAAACGCGAGTCGTATATTCAAAGCTTACGCGCCCGTGGCGCGCGTTCTGCTCGAAGATTCTTTGCAGTTCCCGCAGCATCGGTTCATGCCGGGGATGGCCGGGCCCCGGCGCATACGACGAGGACAGCAACCGTCCCTGCAGCCCCGGGTAATCGAACTCTTGCCGCATCGGGAACGCCCGCTCCTGATACGGCGCCGGATCAAAGAACTCGTTCACCGCGGCAGTTGTCCGCTCGTGCCGTACCTCCTGATAGTCAACCCCATGCGTGAGCAGCATTTGCTCATAGGCGCGCAGAAACGGTGTCTCCTCAGTCAGGCGCTCGTTCCATAGCAGGACGAGCCATCCGCGGGGCCGGAGAATTCTCACAAACTCCTTCCTGGCCGCAGCCCGTTCAAACCAGTGCGCCGCCTGTGCGGCCGTCACAAAATCCACGCTGGCATGGGCGAGCGGCGTGGACTCCGCCCTTCCCGCCACGCTGGTGAAATTCGGATAACCCGACAGTAATCGCTCCCCGGCCTGCCGCATCTCGCCGTTCGGCTCCACTCCCCATACCGCGTTGCCATTCTCCAGCAGAGTGCGCGTCCAGATTCCGGTTCCGGACGCAATATCAGCGATCTTATGCTGCGGAGTAAGCCCGCAACATGATTGCAGTGTGGTTAGCACCGCCGGCGGGTAGCCCGGCCGGTAGCGAACATAGTTCTCAACTCGATCAGAGAACCGGCTGGTGGCATTCGAAGCAGGCATAGCGCGCAATTTCAACTTGCCAGAAGGAGCATTCTAACGGCAGGATAGAAGTGTTGTCCCTTCCGGGCCGCGTTCTCCCGCGGGAGATTTGCGGAATCACAAACGAAATCGCGACAACCAGAAAGCATGCGCGTAGTTATAAAAGTCGGCACCAGTCTTATCGCCCCCGGCGGCCAGATCGATAATCATCTGCTGCGCGGCATAGTCGACCAGTTCGACCTTTCAACCAACGAGTACCTGATCGTTACGTCGGGGGCAATTGCCGCCGGCATGTCCGGCTTGAACCTGCAGAAGCGTCCCAGCGATGTTCCCCGGATGCAAGCCTGTGCGGCGGTGGGCCAGAGCAAGCTGATGCACACTTACGAGCGCCTGTTTTTCGGCAAGAAAGTCGTGGCGCAGCTGCTGCTCTCCAGCGACGACTTCACCTCGCCGGTTCGCTATCGCAACCTGCAGAACACGTTGGCGGAGTTGCTGGATCTCGGCGTAGTGCCGGTCGTGAATGAAAATGACAGCGTCTCGGTTCGCGAACTGGAAGGCGCTTTCGGCGACAACGATGAATTGAGTTCGCTGCTCGCCACTGCGGTGAAGGCGGACTGGCTTCTGCTGCTAACCAATGTGGATGGTTTAATGATTCCGAACGGCGGCAAGAAGCCGCGCCTGCAGCGGGTCATTCGTAAACTGACGCCGGCGCTCGAAGCGCAATGCAACGGCAAAAGTTCACTCGGCCGTGGCGGCATGCTCTCGAAACTGCGTGCCGCGAAGCTGGCCAGCGAGGCTGGCGTGTCGGTAGCGATCGTGAACGGCCGCCACCCTCAAGCCATCCCATGGGGCATGTCGCGTAAGATTGGAACCTACTTCCCGCCGCGGAGGGACGGTTAATGGCGACGTCTGCGAGTCTGGCTTCGACGCACAAGCAATGCCTGCGGGCTCGCGCGGCATCACGCCATCTCGCTCTGCTTTCCACGCGCGAAAAGAATGAAATTCTGCTTGCGATTGCAGGCGCCATCGAGGCGCAGGAAAGCAGAATCCTCGACGCCAATCGTGCGGATCTCGCCAGCTCCGGCCTGGAAGGGGCTATGCTCGACCGCCTTCAGTTGAGCCCGGCGCGGATCAGGGACATGGCTCGTGGCGTGCGGGAAGTCGCCGCCCTGCCCGATCCCATCGGCGAAACTCTCGCGGAATGGACCAGGCCGAATGGCCTGCACATCCGCAAAGTCCGTGTGCCGCTGGGGGTCATTGGCATCATTTACGAATCGCGTCCCAACGTAACGGTAGACACCTCGGTTTTGGCCCTGAAATCGGGCAACGCGATTGTGCTGCGCGGGGGCAGGGAATCGTCTCTCAGCAACCAGGCGCTGGCCGAAATCATGACGGCTGTGCCTGGGGTTCCTGCGGGCGCCATCGAGTTACTTGACTCGAGCACACGCCAGTCCGTGCAGGAACTTATCAGGGCGCGGGGATTGGTGGACGTTATCATCCCCCGCGGCGGAGCCGGCCTGATCACTTACGTCACGGAAAATTCCACGGTGCCGGTCATTGAGACAGGAGCGGGCAACTGCCACATCTTCGTCGATGCCTCCGCCGACTTCGAGATGGCCGACCGCATCGTGATCAATGCCAAGACGCAGCGCCCGTCGGTGTGCAACGCCGCCGAGAAGCTATTGGTCCACGAGCGCATTGCCGCCGAATATATGCCGCGCATCATTCGCAAGCTGATGGCCGCGGGCGTCGAGGTGCGCGGCGACGGCAAGACTCGTTCCCTGGCCGCCGGATTGCCGGTCGCACCCGCAACCGGGCAGGACTGGTACGAAGAATACCTGCGCTTGTGCATCGCCCTCGCCGTCGTCGCGGATGTCGATGAGGCGATCGCCCACATCAACCAGTACTCCACCCGGCACTCCGATTCCATCGTGACCGGCGACGAAGCGAATGCCCGGAAGTTCCTGCGCGGCGTCGATTCCGCCGCCGTCTACTGGAACGCCTCCACCCGTTTCACCGATGGCGGCGAATTCGGCTTCGGCGCCGAGATGGGCATCAGCACCCAGAAACTACACTGCCGTGGCCCGTTCGCCCTCGCCGAATTGACTTCATCCAGGTACGAGGTCGTGGGAACTGGGCAGGTAAGGTAAAGTTCCCGCCTGGGCTGGCGTAATTTTGCAGGTGGCGCGCTCAATACCCGGAAGAGCTTCGCTGCCATTCGGCCTCACCGCCAGACAGTAGCGCGCATCACGGCAAAGTGATGATCGTAGGTCCATACCGGCACTGCCAGTCGCGAGGCCAGGACCGCAACGGTTGCGTCGAACAGGGTTATGGATTGGTCGCCAAATGCGTGCAGCAACGCGGCTGCCTGCCGGTAGTCTTCCGGACTGGGATTCACTAAAGCCGCATCATTCATCTCGCGCAGCCATCGGGAAGCCACTTTCCGGCCCAGCCGGAACAAGACCAACGAGTAGGATTCGAGCAGGATCGGAAAGCAGACCATGACTTCGCGCCGGACGCGCGCCAACTGCTGCAGTTCTTTCACCGCACGTGGATGGTTCGCATCGTCAGGATCAGCCGCCGCGTATAGCGGCCCGGTATCGGCCAGCACTGCTTGCCTCATTCTTCGCTCTCAACGAAGTAGCGGTCATGCTTCTCGCTCACGTCGCGTCGCCCGCTGCCGTGGGCGGAAGGCGTGATTTTCAAAGGCCTGTGCGGCCGGAGAAAGCCTCGTTCCCGCAGGTACTCTCGCAGCGCCGCCTGCACCACGGTGGTCAGTGCCGGCGGAACTTCCTGGGAATTTACGTATTTCTCCACGGCCTCAGCCAAGTCATCCGGAAGCGTCATGCTGGCCCGTTTCATGCCTTCATTGTATCACCACTTGGTGATGATGGTGAAGTTGGTGAGACGAACCCTATGTCACTGCCGGGCCGCGAGTCTAGGCCTCAAATCGCCTTGTGCTACCCTTACTTGCTTTCGCCCCGGAGCCCGATGAAAGTCCTTTCGCTGGTGCTGCTTTCATTTGCATTCATCCTGCCAGGTTCATCCAATACTCCTACGGATAATCAGCCTGCGACGCGCGCTGTGCCCGCGTCCCTGTTTGGCTTTCGCGATGCTGCCGCCGAATCCGCTGTCGAATCCCGCTTTCTTGCCGTTCCGGATGCCAAACTCGCCGAAGAACATCTCCGGACGCTGACCCAGGCTCCGCACATGGCCGGGACGATCGAGGACAAGGCGACCGCGGACTACGTGGCGCAAAAGTTCCGCGAGGCCGGGCTCGATACCGAAATTGTCGAGTACAAAGTGTGGATCAACTATCCGTCTGAAATCAGCGTCGATCTCACCGCTCCCGCCGGAATCCAGATGCACGGACCCGCGCGCGAGCATGTCGATAAGGATCCTTTTCAGGACGATTCGCGCGTGGTGATGCCCTTCACCGGCATGTCTCCCTCCGGCGATGTCGAAGCCGACGTGGTGTACGCCAATTACGGAACGCCCGATGACTTCGACAAGCTGGAAAAACTGAAGATCGATGTGAGCGGAAAAATCGTGCTTGTCCGCTACGGTCAGAACTTTCGCGGGGTCAAAGTGTTCATCGCGCAGGAACGCGGCGCCGCGGCAGTGATCCTCTATTCCGATCCTGCCGATGACGGCTGGCGTCGCGGCGACAAATATCCGGACGGAGCCTGGCGTCCTGACACCGGCGTGCAGCGCGGCTCGGCAGGATACATGTTCGAATTCCCCGGTGATCCCACTACTCCCGGCGTCGCGTCCTTGCCCACTCTCTCCCCCTCGGCGCGTATTCTTCCGCAGGCATCGGCCCAGCTCCCCACGATTCCCGTGACCCCGCTCTCATATCACGATGTATGGCCCATCCTGCAGCACCTGGGTGGACCTGATTCTCCGCGCGAATGGCAAGGCTCGTTGCCCTTTACCTACCATGTTGGTCCCGGGCCCGCCCGGGTGAAGATGCATCTCAAGCAGGACTACCAGTTCCGCACCCTGTGGGATGTCGTCGGCAAAGTCCAAGGCAGTGCCTTGCCGGAGGAATGGGTGGTTGCGGGAAATCATCGCGATGCGTGGGTATACGGGGCGGTCGATCCCAACAGCGGTACGGCTGCCATGCTGGAAGCGGTGCACGGCATTGGAGAACTGCTCAAGTCCGGCTGGAGGCCGAAACGGACGCTGGTCTTCGGCAGTTGGGACGGCGAGGAAGAAGGTCTCATGGGCTCGACCGAGTGGGTCGAGCAGCACGAGGCCGAACTGCGAAAGTCCCCCGCATACTTCAACATGGACGTGGCCGTCTCGGGCCAGAAATTCGGGGCCTCGGCGGTGCCGTCTCTGAAACAGTTCCTGCGCGATGTGACTAAAGCGGTACCCAGCCCAAAAGGCGGCTCAGTATACGAGAACTGGGAAAAGACGGCCCAGTCCGCGGCCTCAGCCCAGTCTCCCACGGAAGCTATCGGCGACAGCCGCCGCACTCCCGCGGCCCAGGACAAAAACGATGTTCCCGTCGGCGATCTCGGGAGCGGCTCCGACTACACCGCTTTCTTGCAGCATCTCGGCGTGCCCTCGACCGATGTCAGCTCCAGCGGATCGTATGGCGTTTACCACTCGGTGTTCGACAACTTCGCGTGGTTCAAGAAATTCGGCGATCCCGACTTCCTGTACGAGCAACAGATGGCGCGCGTCTTCGGGCTTGAGGTTGTACGCATGGCCGCCGCCGATGTCATCCCGTACGACTATGAGGAATACGGCAAGGAAATTAATGCCTACCTGGACGCGGCCCACAAGCGAGCGCACGACAAGTTCGGCAAATCCGGGCCGGACTTTGGGCCGGTGAATGCTGCGGCCCGCCATTTCGAGGCCGCGGGGGCAAGGGTGCTTGCCAAAGAGAAGAATCCGCCGCGCGATGCGGAGCGCTTGAACCAGACCCTGCTGGCCACGGAGCGGGCGCTGCTGGTACCTCAGGGTTTACCGCACCGCCCCTGGTATCGTCATGCCATTTACGCGCCGGGGGAATATACGGGATACGCGGCGGTGGTAATCCCGGGCGTAAACGAGGCCCTGGATGCGGGCGACGGCGAACGCCTGCGTCAGCAGCTTGCGCTTCTGGCCGCCGCCCTGGAACGGGCCGCCAAAACCCTCGACGGATATCGCTAAACCCACGATAGCTATCGCCGGGAGGCGAACACTCATTTCCTGGGAACCTGGGAGCGACAACCCTCGTATCGGTAAACAGGCAGCTTTCTGCCCTTGAGGTCCGCCATGGCCCGAAACTCTCTGTTCTCTTTTGCGCTCGGGAAAACACTCCTGTTATGTCTGGTCGTGCTTCCGCTCATTGCGCCGTCCCGTTGCGCGGCGGACGATTGGAAATATGAAGAGACTCGTCACGATGCCCGCGATTTCGTCTCCGGCGGCTCAGTTCACGTGCGGATGACCGTCGGAGATCTCCACATCAAGCGGGGCGATTCCTCGCAAATCAGGCTGGAGTACACCGTGAAATCGAGACGCGAGTCGAACGTAAAGAAGGCGACCGTAGATTTCGACGTTCACGGCAAAGATGCCAACATTGAGTTCCATGCGCCATCGAGCGGGAATACTAATTTCGAGGTTGAGCTTGAGGTCCCCGAGAACACGAATCTCGACGTTCACGAGAAGGTGGGCGACCTGACGGTCGAGAATATCGAGGGGGACAAGGATCTCAGCCTTGGAGTGGGCGACATACGTATCGCCACCGGGCAATCAGGCTATCGCTTCGTCCATGCCAGTGCCGGCATCGGCGACGTGAGTGGAGCCGGCTATGGCAATACCACCGGCTGGCTGGGCAAGACCTTGAAGTATCACGGAGACGGCAAGTACGAGCTCCGCGCTCACGTTGGAGTTGGCGACATAAACCTGGAAGGCAGATAGGCGCGCAGGCGCTTGCGGGCCGTTTCCCCCGTTCCCGCAGGCGATCTAACAAACCATTTTGCTGTGGCCCCGGTCAGCTCTCTGGAATCACCACACGTGGCACGCGTTCTCGGCCACCATGGGCTGCCCGGCCTTGCATCCCCAAGCCTTTTGAAACTCCGGCATGTTCTGCACTACGCCATTCACGCGGTACTTGCCGGGCGAATGCGGGTTCGTGCTTACCTGCATGCGCAAGTATTCGGGACGCTGCTTTTCGCACCAGACGCGTCCGAAGCCCAGAAAGAAGCGCTGCTCCGGCGTGTAGCCGTCAATCTTCCGCCCTTCTTTCCCGGTCTTGTCCTCGGCGATCATGTGCTCCAGGGCGGCGAGGGCAACACGGGCGCCGCCATTGTCGGCGGTGTTTTCTCCCAGCGTGAGCCGGCCGTTGAGCTTCATGTTGTCTACGGCCACGAAGTTGGAATACTCGTCAGCAACGCAGCTCACGCGTTTCTCGAATTCTTTGCCGTCCTGCTCCGTCCACCAGTCCCGCAGATTGCCCTGCGGATCGAACTTCCGCCCCTGATCGTCGAATCCGTGCGTGAGTTCGTGCCCGATCACCAGGCCGATACCGCCGAAGTTCACCGCATCATCCATGTTCTTGTCGAAGAATGGAGGTTGCAGAATTCCTGCCGGAAATACGATCTCGTTGAAGGATCCGCTGTAGTAGGCGTTGACCTCAGGCGGAGTCATGCCCCACTCGTTGCGGTCGAGCGGCTTATCGATCTTCGCGATCTGGCGCTTCGACTCGAATTCCTGCGCCCGTTCGATGTTTCCCAGAAGATTGTCGGGCTTGATCACAACCGAACTGTAGTCGCGCCACACGTCCGGGTACCCTATCTTGTTCCGGATCGCCTGTAGTTTGACCTTGGCCTGCTTCTTGGTGTCGGGGCTCATCCAATCCAGGCTCTGGATATCTTCATCCAGCGATTTTTCGAGCGCGTCGACCATCTTGAGCATGCGCTGCTTCCCCTCGGACCCGAACGTGGCTTCGACATAGCGCTGTCCCAGAGCCTCCCCCAGGGATTCGTCGACCAGATTCACGCACCGTTTCCATCGGTCCTGGATTTGTTTTTGCCCGGTCAGCGCCTGGCGCATCTTGAAATTCGCGTCCACAAATGGCTGCGATAGCCACGGAGATGCTCCCCGCAGAACGTGCCAGGTCACGTAAGTCTTGAGCGCATCGAGCGGCATTGCCGCCAGCACTCCATTCACCTGCCGGAAGAAGTCAGGATTGGTAACGTTCAGTTCCTTGAACTTGGGCGCCCCGATATCGTCGAAGTAGCGGCTGAGATAGAAATTTGGAGCCAGAGCCACCGCCTCCTCGCGCGTCATCTTGTGATCGCGGTTCTTCGGGTCGCGCCGCTTGGTTCTGTCCATGGAGTCGGCCGCCAACAGGGTCTCAATCATCAGCACGGTGTCGGAGGAGTTGGCCGCTTGTTGTGGATTCTGGCCTGCGAGCGTGAACAGGCTGATTACGTACTCCGCCAGACGCTTGCGCATCTCGACTTTGTCCGGATCATCCTTGACGTAGTAGTCGCGATCCGGCAGAGACAGGCCGCCCTGGTCGATGTAAGCGATCACCTGGTCAGCGTTGTGCAGGTCCGAACTCGAATAAAAATTGAACAGGGGATTGGGGCCGATCAGGTGAATGTGGGCGATCTCGTCGATGAGCCCCGCTTTGTCTTTCACCGCGGCAATCCGCTCCAACTCCGGCTTCAGCGGGGAGAGGCCCTTGGCGTCCACCGCCTTTTCATCCATGCACGACCCGTACAGGTCGCCGATCTTCTGGTCGATGGCGTTGCGCCCGGGACCGCCGCCCGCGGCTTTCTCCAGAATTTTCTTCTCGACCTCCAGGTTGCTCTCGTTCAGTTCAGAAAAACTCTGCCAGGAGGGCCGGTCGGCGGGAATCTCCGAATTCTTGATCCAGTTGCCGCACGCATATTGGTAGAAGTCCACGCAAGGATCGACGCTCTTGTCGATGTTGTCGATGCTGAATCCGGGACCCGGCTTGGCCGATGGGGCCGACTGCGCGAAAGACGCAACTGAGCCAAGCAAGTGGAAGGCGAGTACGAGGCGGAGCACGCGCATGGCAAAATTCTCCTGGACCGTCAATGAGAGATCCGGCAAACCAGCGATTCTAAGCCGGGGCAGCCGGATCATCAACTTGGACGCGCGAACTTGAGCTTCGTAATCCCTCGCGCCGCCATGATTCCGCTGCTGCGCCGGGGCAGGCACCGCGCGTGCTGCCGCGCGTTTATAATCGACATTCACAGACTTCTTTCAAAGTTGGGGTTCTCATGACTTCCACCAATGGCTCGAATGGCAACGGCTACACCGTCCCCAGACCGCGCGCGCAGTGGCTCTCGCAGCGCAGGCAGCAGAATCGCGACGGCAACTTCTCCCAGATGCATTACGCGCGCCAGGGGGTGATCACGGAAGAAATGTCGTTTATCGCCCACAAGGAGAAACTCACCCCGGAATTGGTGCGGGACGAAGTTGCCCGCGGCCGGATGATCATCCCTGCGAACATCAACCATCCCGAGCTGGAGCCCATGGCGATCGGCGTCGCCTCGCTTTGCAAGATCAACGCCAATATCGGCAATTCGGCAGTCACCTCTGAGGTCAATGAAGAACTCAAGAAGTTGCACACCGCCGTGCACTATGGTGCTGACACCGTCATGGATCTCTCGACCGGCGGCAATATTCATGAGATCCGGGAAGCCATACTGCGCCACTCCCCGGTTCCCATCGGCACCGTTCCGATTTATGAAGCCATTGCCCGCGTCAAGCGCGTCGAAGATCTGAACGCCGAAGTCATGCTGGAAGTGATTGAAGAGCAAGCCGCCCAGGGCGTGGACTATATGACCATTCATGCCGGAGTTTTGATTCAATATCTCCCGCTGATTTCCCGGCGCATCACCGGCATCGTGAGCCGGGGCGGCGCGATTCTCGCACAGTGGATGGCCTATAACCACAAACAGAATTTTCTCTACGAGCGCTTCGACGACATCGTCAAGATCTTCAAGAAGTACGACGTGAGCTTCTCGCTGGGCGATGGCTTGCGTCCGGGCTGCGTTGCCGATGCCAGCGATGAAGCGCAGTTTGCTGAGCTAAAGACTCTGGGCGAACTGACAAAGAAAGCCTGGCAAGAGGACGTGCAGGTCATGATCGAAGGCCCGGGCCACGTCTCGATGGATAAGATCAAGGAGCAGGTCGACAAGGAAGTCGAGTATTGCTATGAAGCCCCCTTCTACACCCTGGGCCCGCTGGTCACCGATATCGCTCCCGGATACGACCACATCACCTCGGCGATCGGCGCTGCCATGATCGGCTGGTACGGCGCCGCCATGCTTTGCTACGTCACTCCCAAAGAGCACCTGGGTTTGCCCAATGAGAAGGACGTCAAAGACGGCATCATCGCCTACAAGATTGCCTCGCACGCCGCCGACATCGCGCGCCAGCGTCCGGGAGCGCGCGATCGCGACGACGCCCTCAGTTACGCCCGCTACAAGTTCGACTGGGAGAAGCAGTTCGCCCTCTCCCTCGACCCCGAAACCGCACGCTCCATGCACGATGAAACGCTGCCCGACGATTTCTACAAAGAGGCGGCCTTCTGTTCCATGTGCGGCCCGAAATTCTGCTCCATGAATTACTCGTCCAAGGTGGACGAGTACAACAAGCAGGTCCACGGGATCGAGAAGAAGGACTATTCGGAGTTGGTGGACAGGTTAGTCACCCTGAAGTAAGCCTGCAAAGGCTTACGCCTGCGTTCGCTTGCATCGTCACGCGACGAATTGGAAAGGATTAAAGGCGGGTACCTGAAACTGCCGGAAGTCCCGCTCATTCCTGGTTGCTACAACCAGTCCATGAACCCGCCCGGCCGCGGCAATCATGGCGTCTTCCTAACTAGCAATTAACAAGCCATCCCGCAACCGCGATTTCCCCATCCAACAACGCGCTGTGAGCAGCGAAGAGGCGAGACCGTAATGGAAAAGCGGCATTCGTTAGGCGTACATATCGGCACATCCGGATGGCACTACAAGCACTGGAAGGGGCCGTTCTACCCGGAAAAGCTCCCTGCCTCGAAGATGCTGCAGTGGTATGTCGAGCGTTTCGATACGGTAGAGATCAATAACAGCTTCTATCGCCTGCCGCAGCGGTCGGCGCTGGAGTTGTGGTGCCGCCAGACTCCGCCCGGCTTCTGCTTCTCGGTGAAAGCCAGTCGGTACATTACTCATAACCGCAAGCTCAAAGATCCGCAAAATGCTGTCGACAACTTCCTGGCGGTGATCGACAAGCTCGAACGCCGCCTTGGGCCGATCCTGTTTCAGCTGCCGCCAAGCTGGAAACTAAATTTGGAGAGGCTCGACGAATTTCTCTCCGGCCTTCCACCGGCTCACCGCTACGTGTTCGAGTTTCGCAATGAGACTTGGAATGTCCCCGAAGTCTATGACGTATTGCGCCGGCACAATGCCGCCTTCTGCATCTATGAACTCGCCGGTTTTCTGTCCCCCATCGAGCTCACTGCGGACTTCACCTACGTCCGCCTCCATGGCCCCGGAAACAAGTATCAGGGGGATTACAGCGCCGATACTCTTGGCTCTTGGGCCGACCGGATTGAGCATTGGCGCAGCAGACTGAAGCACGTCTTCGTGTATTTCGACAACGACCAGGCTGGTTTTGCGGCGAAGAATGCGGCGGAATTGAAAGAGATGATTAAACTCTGAGCCCCACGGCACCGAGTTTCACGAACTAAAGAACCCGACTCAACCCAAAAGAATGCGGCGCACGATTTCAGCGTTTTCCCGGATCTCGTCTTTCGCCCTGGGAAACATTCCCACCAGGATGCCATCATTCGGCTTGATGCTGCTGAAGGCAGTGCGGAACGCCTGCTCGATCCCGCCATCGGCAATTCTTCCGGCAGCCAGCACCTTAAAAGCGAAGCAGGGCTTCGTGGTCTGCCGCATCACACTGTACATACGCGGCGGGTCGCTCTGCACGTAAATCTCGTTTTCCATTTCCATAATCTCGCCGTTAAGGACTTTCTTCCATTCTTCGCGGGTGCGCGTGCGGTTGTAGACGCATCCCGCGTAGAAGTCGACGTCCCAGCCTTCATCTTCGACTTGTGAGATCACTTCGGGCTTGTGGGTGCCGACTCCCACGATAATCCCCATATCCCGCACCTTCTTGCACCACTCACGAACGGTGTTCATTGTGCCGCTGCGATACGCGATGTCCGTAACCTCGCCCTGCCGGAACATGGCTAGCGGTTTCAGTGCCTTTGCCAGCCTGGCGGTGTCCTCATCATCGCTGAGAACCTGCATGATCAGGTGCATTTTTCCACCTTCGGAGACGAAGCGCAGCCAGTCCTGTGGCAGGCGCTCGAGCGCGACGTAATTGAAGGCGTTGATGCCATAGCGCGTGCTTTCGTGCATCACTGCGCACACCCGCTCGGGCGTGTACCAGTCTTTCATCGCTCCGGAAAAGTTGTTGTTGTAATGCGCATAGCCGCAGAATGGATTCACACCCAACACCATCCTGCTGATTTCGGTGTCGAAGAACTTCATTCTCGGCACCTGCGCGGCCGCAACCGGCTTGGGAGAGGTCGCTTCCGTTGCTGATCCGTTACCTGCCAATGGATGGCCATGCGCCTCGAGCGCGGACGCCCCGGACAGGGCAGCGGCTACTGCGGCCGTGGATTGGAGGAAGCTTCTGCGGGTCGGCATACGCGGATCTCCTGGGACGTTGATCTTTTCCTGGCTGTTCCTAGGGAATCCGTTATGGGGCCCCCTGTCAGTGATCGCCATCACGCGAGATGGTGAAATCCATGACAGCGATTTCGTACCGCAGCCCCGGCCGAGCCCTGGCGAATTGCACTCGCGGGTCTGTCACCCTACATCTCCGTCGAGGGCAGAATTATCTTGGCATCCACCGAACGGACGGCATCGATGACGTGTACCACTTGGGCAAACGGCAGTTGGAGGTCCGCGTTCACCAGCACAATCTTCGCGCCGCGATTTTGCAGGGCTTGATTTAACGCGGTTTGCAGGTTAGCTGTGGAGACGGCACTGCCATTGATTTGCAGTTCCGGCGCATTCTTTCCGGAGCTGGACACCCGCACGACCACCGGCTCGGAGGAAGGCGGCACAACTAGTCTCACCTCGATGCCTTTGGGCGGCACCATCATGCCTAGCGCGGGGGACTCTGGCTGATTCGTAAGCAGCACCACATCGTCAAACATAACTTCCTGGCCCGCCTGAAGCGTCTTCTTGACAACCGCGTAAGACGCACGGGCATCGGCCTTAATGTACAGCTTTGCTTTGCGGTTGCGCGGATGCGTCTTCAATTCCCCAGCCAGTTGCTCCGGACTCACTGCCTGCGCGCCGAGGTAAATCTGGCCGCTGGCCGTTACCGCGACGATCCACGCATCTTGCTGGTCCGCATCCGGCATAGGCGTGGCATTGTTGGTGTCCGCCATTTGCACACTGACGCCTTTTTGCAGAGGCGGGTTCTGTGGGAAAACTCCTGCCGAACCTATGGTGACAGCCATCAAACATACAAATAGTAAGCACTTCATATCTTCACTCCTTACGATCACTCTTTACGATCCACTCCTTACGATCCACTGCAGATCCATTCGCCTGACCTGTCATCCGGAGCGAAGCAGAATTGCCGTTCCTTCGGCAATTCTGCGCAGTCGAGGGACCTTGTGTTCTCCGTGTCTTCTTCCCGAACCCAGTCAGAGCTAGGGTTTTGCTCCACCGAGTGACGCCGTGGCCAGGGTTCCGCCCAGGCCCATGGTTTCCACCGCAGACGAGGGCACAATGACCATCGAGCCGCGTTCTTTGATGGCCTCATACAACATGTTCATGGCGCGCAAGTGCAAGGCCACCGGATTCTCCGCATAGGAAGCCGCAGCTTGTACGAAGCTATTGGAGATTTCGGTTTCGGCCTGGCCGAGGATGATTCGGGCCTGGCGTTCGCGCTCGGCTTGCGCCTGGCGCGACATGGCGTCTTCCAGCCCTTGCGGGATCCTCACGTCGCGGATCTCCACCGATTGCACGGTAATGCCCCACGGATTGGTCTTCTCGTCAAGAATCCGTTGCAACTCGCGGCCCAGCGTCTCGCGTTCCGTGATCATCTGCGCCAGTTCGTGCCGGCCGATGGATTCGCGCAGTCCAGTCTGCGCGCTCAGAGTGATCGCCTGCACGAAGTCTTCTACCTCCAGGATGCATTTTTCGGCGTTCCAGACCATCCAGAAGACGATGGCATCGACATTCACTGGAACCGTGTCGCGGGTCAGCGTGGATTCGGCAGAAACGCTGGCCACCCGCACGCGCTGGTCAACATACGGACTCAGCGTTTCGATGATAGGTATGATGTGGCACAGCCCGGGCCCGCGCAGCCCTACGTACCGCCCCAGCCGTAACACCGCGACCTTCTCCCACTGGCGGACGACCTTAATCGCGAATAGAAAGTAGATGCCAACTACCGCCCCCGCAACGGCCGGCCAGGATTGATGAAGGGTTTGTGCGACGGCAACTCCGGCCAAGAAGGGCGCCAGAAACAGGAAGAGGGCGACTCCATTGATTCCCTGGACTTGAATTTTCGGCATGGCTATCTCCTGGGCGCGCTCGGCAGCAAGTCGCGCAGACGTTCGATTAAATCTTCCACCTTGAATCCGGCAGCTCCCGCGCGGGCGGCAACTTCTCCCGCCATTTGGGTCAATTGCCGGTCCCGTTCTGCAGCTTTTTTTTCCATCTTCCTGTTCGCAATGAAGGTCCCGGTGCCCTGGTGCGTTTCCAGCAGCCCTCCCAATTCCAGCTCGCGGTAGGCGCGCATTACGGTATTGGGATTGATCGCGAGATCGACGGCGAGTTGCCGGACCGTAGGCAATTGATCGCCGGCAGAAAGCGAACCCGAGGCGATTCCTCCGCGGACCTGATCGATCAGCTGGCGGTACACCGGGACGCCACTGTGAAGATCGAGAGTGAATTGGAAGCGGAAGCCGCCATTCCTTCCCATGCGTCTCAATGTACTATATAACTAGTACATTAGTCAAGCGCATTCTTATGTACCTGGGGGGCCGTGCCGGAACATCCTTCAGACAACTTACGGAGACCCGGTATGCGACCAGGGCTTGCTGCGTGGGGCGCCGGACGAATGCGTGCGGGGCCACGTGAGTTATCTCAGGACTTGGGCCCCATGAAGCCTTTGCGGCGTTGCTCGCTGTAGCGGTGCAGCGCATCGAGGATGATCGGATGCGCCTCGCCGGCGGGGCGGATATCATCCACTTCGACCGCCTTGCCTTCGAGCTGTTTGTAGTCCTGAAAAAAGCGGCGCAGCATGATCAGCCGGTGGGGAGGCATTTCCGATGCCTCGCGGTAGGAGTTGAACTCCGGATCCTCGGTGGCAACGGCGATGATCTTGTGATCTTTTTTCCCGGAATCGATCATGGTCATCAGCCCGATCGTGCGCGCGTGGATGATCGTCAATGGGACGACGGTTTCCTGGCACAGGACGAGCACGTCGAGCGGATCATCGTCTTCGGCGAGAGTTTGCGGGATAAAACCGTAATTCGCCGGATAGTAAACGGCAGAATAGAGTACGCGATCCAGCCGGATGAGCCCACTGGATTTATCCAGCTCATATTTCACGCTGGAGCCGAAGGGGATTTCGACCACGCAATCGAATTCCTGCGGAAGTTTGCCGCCGGGGGTCACGTCGTGCCAGGGATGGATCATAAGCGTTCGCAATTCATTCTAGCGGACGCGGCCTGCCCCGGCGGGAATCGCTCTTAGCGCGTACTGCGGGATTGCAGCAGCCTGGGAAGATGAGCTCGAACGGCACATGCAGGCGCCGGTTCTGACGCCACGTCCGACGCCAGGAATCGAATCTTCCAATGATGCCCTAAGGGATGAGCCGGAACTCGCTATGCAGCTTTGCCGTGCTGTCTTCTCCCACCCAGACGTCGAATTGTTCGGGCTCCACGACCCACTGCTTTCTCGAGGGGCTCCAGAACTGCAATTCGTCCGGGCCCAGCTTGAAGTGAAGCGTCTGCTTAGCGCCCGCCGCCAGTGTCACCCGCTGAAATCCCTTTAACTGGCGGACTGGCCGGGAGGCGCTGCCGGCTCTCTGGTGGATATAAAGCTGCGCAACTGTGTCGCCCGGCCTGCTGCCCGTGTTGGCGATGTCCACGGAAATGTCCAGCGCGGCACCCACCTTCGCTTCCGCTTGGCTTAGCTTCAAATTGTCATACGAAAATGACGTATAGCTCAGGCCATATCCGAAGGGATACAACGCGGTGCTCTTCGCGTCCCAGTATCGGGATGTGAAATCGGGGGCGTCTTCGGGAGCCTGCGTGCGGGTGTGATTGTAGTAAAGCGGAAGTTGTCCGGAACTGCGGGGCCAACTGACGGGCAGGTGTCCGGCGGGGTTGGCGTCGCCGAACAGGACGTCCGCGATTCCGTTTCCCCCCTGGCTGCCCGAGTACCAGGTCTCGAGAATTGCGGGAACATGTTCGGCGGCCCAGGAAATATCGAGCGGGCGGCCGTTGACCAATAGCAGCACTACCGGCTTCCCGGTGGCCACTATCGCTTCCAGGAGCTCTTCCTGGTCGCCGGATAGCTTGAGCGATGAGCGCGACGCAGCCTCTCCGCTCATTAGCGCAATCTCGCCCATCACCACGATGGCCACGTCGCTGCGCCGGGCGGCCGCGACGGCATCGTCGAAAGCTTTGCGGACTTCTTCCGCACTTTGCTGGGGTTGCTCCTTCAGGGGAATGATGGGCTGATTTTCGAAGAAGGACGGGATGTCGCGTCGAATGTTGGGCCCGTGGGCAAACTCGATGCGCACGCCGTCGCCGGCCTTGTTCCTGATTCCTTGCAAGATGCTCACGGTCGGCCCCGGTTTATTCAGCGATCCCCACATGTCGAGAAGATCCAGTTCCGCATCGGCAAGCGGGCCAATCACGGCAAGGGAGCGGATCTGCCGCTTGTCCAGCGGCAAAAGCTGCTGCTGGTTGCGCAGCAGCACCACCGAGCGCTGCACCGCCGCGCGGGCGAGTTCGAGGCTCTCGGGCGCGTTCAATACTTGAGTAATACGGGATTCGTCTACAAACGGATGCTCGAAGAGGCCGAGGCGAATCTTGGCTTCCAGAATCGGCAGGACAGCGTCATCGATTTCTTGCATGCGAATGTGTCCCTGCTTCACTTCCGCTGCCAGATATTTCAAGTACGTGCCACTTGCCATGTCCATGTTGAGGCCGGCGGAGAATGCTTTAAATGCGGCGTCCTGCCCGTCCCGGGCGAGCCCGTGCGTGATCAGGCTATGCACTGCGTTAGCATCGCTGACGACGAAGCCCTTGTAGTGCCAGGCGTCGCGTAAGACATCGTGCAAAAGCCATCGATTTCCCGTGGCCGGGACGTCGTTGAGATCCATGTACGCGCTCATGAATGTCGCCGCACCGGCGTCGGCGGCAGCCTTGAATGGCGGCAGGTAGGTATTCCACATCTGCTCTTCGGGGATGTAGGAAGAGTCGTAGTCGCGGCCGCCGTCGGCCGCGCCATATCCCGCATAATGTTTGGCGCACGCCAGCACACGGTCGGGAACGCCGGGTTGCGTGCCCTGAAAACCGAGCACCTGCGCCCGGGCGATGGCCGCTCCCAGATATGGATCTTCTCCGGCGCCTTCGACCATGCGGCCCCAGCGCGCGTCCCGCGCGATGTCGAGCATGGGCGCGAATGTCCAGGCTATCCCGGCGGCTCGCGCTTCCCGGGCCGCTACCGTCTGGGCAGACTCCACCAGCCTGGCATCCCACGACGACGCCATCGCGATTGGCGAAGGAAAAATTGTGTGATACCCGTGGATCACGTCGAGACCGAACAGGATCGGGATGTGCAGGCGGGATTCATCGACGGCGATATGCTGCCACCGGTTGATCTCCTTGGGATCGGAGACCCACAGCACCGAGCCGGCTCCGTATTTGCGAATCACGTCTTCAGGCATGCCCGCCTGCTCGCGAAACTCCGGGATGGGAAATCCCGGAAGCTGCGACAGTTGCGCGACTTTCTCTTCGAGCGTCATCTGGCGAAGCAGATCCTTCGCATTCGGCCGCGTCTGCGCGGAGACCGAGGCCAGTGAGAACAACAGCAAGCCGGCATGGAGAATTACCCCATATCGAAACTCTGACGTTGAGGACGCCCGAATCATGAGTGCTCTCCTCCCCGGGGCCAAGGGGCCGCTGCGCCGAAGAACCAGCAGTCTATACCCGCAGGCCAGGTGCCGGATTGACTTTCTCCTGTGCCCTGCCCGGACGTCCCAATGCGCCCACCTTTTCGTCACCTTGATTCCCGCCCCCTGAATGCGTAAATTCTAAGTAGGGTTTTTCCCTTTGGGGCAGTCCATGTCTGGTCAAAGCAAGACCTATCTGAAGTTCGGGGGAGCGACGGCACTCATTCTCCTGCTGCTGGGATACCTGGCGTACACCGGCGTGCAGGACAGCAAGAGCTATTACGTCACCATCAAAGAGTTGCACAAGATGGGAGACGGCGCGTATTCGAAGCGTTTGCGTGTTGCCGGAAACGTGCAGCCGGGCTCGATCCATCGGACTGGCACCCATGTGCAGTTTGTCCTGGTCGAGCAGGACCAGAATCTCGCCGTGGATTACACCGGCGCCGAGGCTCCTCCAGATACCTTCAAGGATGATTCCCAGGCCCTGGCGGATGGAAGTTTCGGGCGTGACGGCGTGTTCCATGCCAAACAGTTGCAGGCCAAGTGCGCCTCCAAATACGCGCCGCAGCAGCCCGGCGCTCCCGGCGCGGCGCCGGCCAAGAGTGTGACTCAAGTCCAGAGTCCGTCCCCCAGCAGGGCGGATTAGGCCATTTCAGCACCTCACCTTACATGGAATCTTCGCAAACCGGTATCGATGCGCTATCGTACCGATGTGGGACTCTGCCTGCGCATCTCCCTCGCCTGTGATTGAAACTCCCGTCCAAAGCCCAATCCTCGTTTCCGATGTAGTCAAGCAGTTTGGGCGCTTCGCCGCGCTGCGCGGGGTGAGTGCCGAATTCGATGCGGCGAAATTCCACGCCATCCTGGGCGACAACGGGGCGGGGAAGACTACCCTGCTTCGTGCCCTGGCCGGTCTCGCGCAACCCACCCAGGGAAGCATCACCATCTTCGGCAGCGCTCCCCAGGACGCCTCCCGGCACATCGGATATATGGCACATCCCTCCCTGCTCTATGACGAGATGAGCGGGATCGAGAATCTGCGCTATTTCGCCCGCCTCTACGAAATCGCTGGCGATGAACGTTGCCGGAATGTGATTGCCGCCGTCGGGCTGGACCCGGAATTGACCCGCCCCGTGGGTCAATATTCGCAGGGCATGCGGCAGCGAATGTCGCTGGCGCGAGCTATCCTGCACGATCCTGACCTGCTGTTGCTGGATGAACCGTTCTCCAACGTCGATGTCCATTCCGCGCGCGCTATGGTCGGATTGCTCAAGGGCATGCGCGACGCCGGCAAGACCATCTTTGTCGTGACCCACCAGGCCATATTGCTGGAAGGCATTGCCGACGAGTTTGTCTGGATGCAGGAAGGCCGCATTGTTGACCGCACGGCCTCAGCAGCGCAGCCGGCCCGGCCGCAAGGAAAACTCCTGTGAACTCTCTCTGGGCTGTCACCTGGGCCACGCTGGTCAAAGACGTACGCCTGGAATGGCGATCCAAGGACGCGCTGAATTCGATGTTGTTCTTCTCATTGCTGGTGGTCGTCATCTTCGTATTCTCCTTCGATCCGCTGGCGGAGGAGTCGCGCCACATCGTGGGCGGGCTGGTGTGGATTGCGTTCCTGTTTGCCGCGGTGGTGGCGCTGAATCAGACCTGGGCGCGTGAATTGCGCAACCAGGTGCTGGATGCCTACCGAGTTTCTCCCGCCCCGGCCACTGGCTTATTTATCGCGAAGGCGGTGGGAAATTTCATCTTTGTTTGCGTCCTGGAAGCGCTGATGACACCGCTGTTCGTGATCTTTTATAACCTGCACGTGCTGGGTCCGGCGTGGCAGCTGGTTCCCATCGCTCTGTTAGGCACCTGGGCGCTGGTGGTCAATGGGACATTCTTCGCCGCCATGTCGCTGCGCACGCGCAATCGCGAAATCATGCTGCCTCTTCTGTTGTTTCCGGTGTCGATTCCTGCCGTCATCGGAATGGTTGCGGGCACGACCGCGATCCTGACCGGCGAAGACTCGGCGCATTTCTACCTCGTGTTGCTTCTCACCTACGATGTGGTGTTTACTACTGCATGTCTGGCGTTGTTCCGAACAATTCTCCACGCGGAATGAAGAAGATCTTCCCCATCCTCCCGGCGCTGTCGGCGATCCTGCTGATCTATGCCTCGTACCAGGCTCTGAAGGTTGCCCCGACAGACGCGCTGCAAGGAGACGTTTATCGCATCATCTACTACCACGTCCCATCGGCGTGGACGGCATTTCTGCTGTTTCTCATCAACTTCGTCGCTTCGATTACGTATCTGGTGTGGCGCAATGATAAGAGCGACGTCCTCGCGTTAGTGTCGGCCGAGGTGGGCGTGGTTTTCTGCACCATCGTGCTGGTGACGGGGCCCATCTGGGCGCGGCCGGTGTGGGGTATCTGGTGGGCGCCGGGAGACATCCGCCTGACCTCGACTCTCGTTCTCTGGCTGATTTATGTCAGCTACCTGGTGCTGCGGAAGTTCTCGACCAGCGCGCAGACCCAGGTCATGGCCGCAGCCTTGGCCGTCTTCGGCGCGCTGGACGTGCCCCTGGTGTATTTTTCGATCTGGTTTTTCCGCACCCAGCATCCGCAGCCGGTGATCGGCGGCGGCGGTTCCATGGATCCCCGCATGCTCCATACGCTCCTGGTCAGTTGGCTGGCCTTCCTCCTTTTTGCGTTTCTGGTTTGCTGGTCGCGATACCGGCTGGAACTCTTGAAGCGCGGAGTCGAACGGGCCGAGGCCATGGAGTCTTTGGTGGGCGCCGGAGCCGCGGCTACGACGAGCCTTCCGCTCGGCAGGAGTCCGCGATGAACGCTTTCAAATTCCTGGTTGCCGCCTACGTGGCGACCTGGCTCATTCACGGGGTTTATATCGGCACCCTGGTGGCGCGATTCCGCCGGCTCCGTGCGCGCATGAGGGAATTGGGAAAAGGGCAGTAGGGCCGATTCAGCCTATCGGTTCTCCGCGATCACCGGCGGCTGCCGGGTTGCCGGCTCCTTGATCCCGTACTTCAGCAGGCACCACAGTGCGCGTACGCCATCCTTCCAGCCGATCTTCTTGCCTTCGGCGTAGGTCCGGCCCGAGTAACTGATCCCCACCTCGTATACCCGCAATCCGCGCCTGGCAACCTTCACCGTCACTTCCGGTTCGAAGCCGAAGCGGTCCTCCTCCAAACGGATCGATTGAATCACCTCGCGCCGGAAGGCCTTGTAGCAGGTTTCCATGTCTGTCATGTTCAGATTGGTGATCATGTTCGAGAGCAGGGTGAGAAACCAGTTGCCCACCGAGTGCCAGTAATAAAGCACGCGGTGCGGCCCCGATCCTACGAAGCGCGAGCCGTAAACCACATCGGCCTGACCGCTTTGCAGCGGCCCCAGCAGCAGGGGATAGTCATTGGGATCGTATTCCAGGTCGGCGTCCTGGATGATGACGTAATCGCCCGTCGCTTCCTGAATTCCGCGGCGGAGCGCGGCCCCTTTCCCCATATTCCGCGGCTGCGGGAAAACCTTCATCTGCGGATGCTGCCGCTGCAATTGGGCCAGGATTCGCCCGGAATCATCGGTCGAGCCGTCGTCCACACACAGCAGTTCGACGTCGAGGCCCACCGAGAGTACGCGCTCGATGACCGGCCGTAGCGTTGCCTGCTCGTTGTAGACCGGCATTACCACGGAGAGTTTCATGCTTGCGGGTTCGGAACACGAGAGTATAACGGCTGGCCCGGCAATACCGCCCAGGATTTCTCAGTTGGGGTCTTGAGATTCGTTTTGCAGGACAGATTGAAAGTCGATGGACCCATGCGAGCGGAGAAATTCGTAATCCTCAATCTGCGCCGCCACTCCGATGCGCGCCGATGGGAGCGGACTCTCCACGCGAATCACGCTGGCCTTGAAGCGGACCCGCACCGCATCGGTCAGGGTGACGTGGGGCGGAAACGTGAGGGTAACTTCCAGTTTAGTGCCCGCCGGCAGCGGCCGGTCGAGATAGAAAAATACGCCCCGGGCGCTGACGTTCTGGGTTTCGGTGTGAATCTCGCTCGCCGGTTCCAGCCGGACGATGGCGGGAAGACGCATGTCGAACCGCCGCATCGTCCGCCGCTCCTGTGAATTCGCTTGCATGCCTGGTGATGTGAATTCCGAAAAGACACATACCCGACTGCCCAGATTCTGCCGGCTGCGAAAGAAAACTTCAGCCCTCAATGTATAAAATCCCCGGCAGTTTGCAACAGCAAAGTGCTTTTGGAACAGGGTCGGTCAATCTGTCCGGAATTCGAAACAGCACGGCTCTGGGAGCCAGGGGAGAAATTGGGGTGGGACTGCCAGGTTCCGAGCAATCTCCCTGCCATCCTGCTCCGAGGGCATCCCGGCTTGCCGAGGGCATAGCGCTGCAATTCGTTGCAGAAGTTTGCCCGCCCTGTGCAGCGCTAAGCTGGGACAGCCGCACGCACGAGCGGCTATTTTGGGCAGCGCGGCATCTTTCCTCATCCTCAATTGCATCTAGGCAAGTTAGAGCGCCAGGCCGGTCGGCTTGACTTGCCTATCCGTCAGATGTTTAAGTAGTTATTTAATTTTTTCCGCCAGTTCCAGTCACCAGCAAGCGGGGGGCGAAGCTCGCGTGGGAAGCAGGACCGCGAGGCCCGGCTGACTCGTGCGCCCATCTCTCATTTCACTACGAGTGACGTGATTTCTGGGGCAGAACTGACGCAAATGTTTCGACTGCATCGGAGGAACGCGTGAACGTAGATCGCCGTTGGTGGGGAGCTTCCATGGTACGAGGTCGCATTCTAGCCGCAGGATTGGTGTTGCTGGGAGCGGGATGCGCAATGCTCGGGCCAGTTTCCCGCTCAGATCGGACCGCGACCATCCCGCCGGGGGCGATTCCTGCGATTTCTGAAGCCGGCGGCATCTCCGACTCTATTTCCCAGGCATTGGGCGGCTCCGCGCCACAGCTTCGGGCTCATTCCCTGTTGTCAGGATTGCCGCTCAGGTTTGAACCCAATCAGGGGCAGGGCAATCTCAATCCGGACGACCCGCGAGCCCGATTCATAGCTCGGGGCTCCGGCTACGGCTTGTTCCTTGGTGCCGAAGGAGCTGTTCTTACGCTGGAATCGAAAGATCACGCCGCCCAAGGCTCAGCCACCAATCTCGATGTGCTGGAGATGAAACTGGTGGGTGCGAACCCGAGTGGGAACCTGACGGCAAGCGGCCGTCTGCCGGGCACGAGCAACTACTTCATCGGAAACAATCCCGCGAAATGGCGGACCGGCGTTCCGCAGTTTGCACAAGTGCGGTACGAAGATGTGTATCCCGGCATCAATCTGGTTTTCTACGGCCAGCAGGGACAACTGGAGTACGACTTCGAGGTGGCGCCGGGCGCCGACCCCTCCCGAACCGAACTGGAATTCCGCGGAGCGAAGCAGGTTCAGCTTAAAAATGGCGCGCTGGTGGTGAGCACGGGACGACGCAGCGTGCAATTGGAAGCCCCGCGCCTCTACCAGGAGTTTGCCGGCCAGAAGCATGCGGTGGAAGGCAAGTTCGTCTTGCGCGGGAAGAATCGCGCCGGTTTTGCCGTCGGCCCCTATGACCGTTCACGGGAACTGATTATCGATCCGCTCCTCAATTTCTCGACCTATTTCGGGGGCAGCGGCGACGAACACGGCACTTCCGTGGCAATTGACGGCAGCTTCCATATCTACATCACGGGATCGACCACCTCGACCGATCTTCCGGCGGCCGGCGTATACCAGACGGCGCTCAAGGGAGCGGGGCCAAATACTTACATCGCGAAGATCACTCCGCCCTTGGGCTCGACAGTCGCCACGCTCGATTTTGTTACCTATCTCGGCGGGACCGGCCAGGACACTCCGGTGGGGATCAAGGTTGACGGCGCCGGGAATGTCTTTGTAGCAGGAACCACCACCTCGCCCGATTTTCCTACCACCCCACTCACCGCCTATCAAAGCACCCCTGCCAGTGCTGGACAACACGTATTCGTAACCAAGCTGAGCGCTGACGCCAGTTCGCCGTTGTACTCGACCTATCTTTCCGGAAACGGAATCGACATTGCCACGGGTATGACGATCAATCCCGGCGGACGGGTGTTTGTTACCGGCACCACGACGTCGGTGGAGAGTTCGAACTCAGATCAGTTTCCCGCAACCAACTTACCGCAAGCCTTGCCCTATCAGGTCGCGTCGAAGGCGCCAGGTTTGCCTCAGTTCTTCGTTACCGAAGTGAACCCCAGCGCGTCTCACATTGGCAGCATTACTTACTCCACGTATTTTGGTGGAGGTGCGTTCAGCACTCCCGCGCCAGTAGCCGTAGGCGGAGGCATAGCGGTCGATACCAATAGCAACATTTACTTCACTGGAACCACGAACTACAGTTACTCGGGATGCGCCGGTTGCGGCACCACGGATTTCCCCATCCTGAATGCATTCGAGCCCTGCCTCGATACCGCTCCCCCGGCGACGATCGTGAATCCTCCTACCTGCTCAAGCGCCGCATCCGCGAGTGAATCGGATGCGTTCGTGGCCAAATTGAACCCCAATGTCTCTCCGGGACAGCAGTTGGTATGGTCCACGTACCTGGGTGGTACTGCGAGAGACTGGGGCAACGCAGTGGCCCTGGATCCGGGGGCGGCAAGTGTCTACATCGTAGGTACAACCAACTCGACTGACATCGCTGCCAATGTCACGAGCCTGACAACCACCGCGTCATTCCAAAGGTGTTTGGATACTCCAGTCAATCCGCCGGCGGGAACCGCATGTACTGCTCCGGCAAGTCCAGCCCCCGACGATGCTTTTGTGGCGCGATTCTCCAACCCTGCGGCCAGCACAAGCACCAGCAGTTCGAATGTCACCCTGAGCTATTTTTCTTTTCTGGGCGGAACCGGCCCGGAGGCAGGTCAGGCCATCGCAGTCGACAGCGGCAGCGGCGCCCTGGTCACGGGATGGACGCAGTCTGCCGACTTCCCGGTGTTACCCGCTTCGAGTCCCATTCAGAGCTTATTCGGCGGCGTGCAGGATGCCTTCGTGGCCCGCCTCTACACCGCCGCGGTTAGCGGTCAGAACACCACGGCATCCTGGTCGAGTTATTTCGGCGGAACCGGGACCGACGCAGGCACCGGAATCGCACTGGATGTGAATCAGGATACCTATCTCGCAGGGGAGAGCAATTCGACCGACCTGCAAGTCGGCAAGCCCCTCGCATCGACCGAGGGTGGTGGTTACAAAGGCGGGTTCGATGCCTTTGTAGCTCAATTTGGAACGGCTATGAGCCTGTCCATTCAAGGGGCGCTGACCCAGGGGACCAACCAGCAATCGATCATCAGCGCAGGCAATAAGGCCACATTTACCTACACCATCACCAACAACGGCCCAGACTTGGCAAACAACATCACGGTCCTGGCGAATTTGAACAGTGCCGTAACTGGAGTGCCCCTGACCTTTGATTCTGCGAGCGTAGATTCGGGAACCTGCGCCGGGGCTTCCACCAATGCCATTATCAGTTGCAGCCTTCCTTCGCTCCAGGCGGGATCGACCGCGACTGTGACCATTGAAGTGACGCCAACCGGCAGTCCCAATGGAGGTCAGCAGTCATTCAACGGTGGCACCGTGCAGGTGATGGCGCCGGGCAACATTGTTTTGGCCCAGACTTCGGTTGGAGCCACCATGTCGGACTTCAGGATGACCGTCAGCCCGCAGAACCAGACAATCGCTGCGGCCGGCGATACGGCAAATTACACCGTATCAGTGGCCCCTGATCCGCTTTACACGTCAAGCATCACGGTGTCGTGTTCAAATCTGCCGACCGGGGCCAGTTGCCGGCTCACGCCGAGCTCGATCAGCCTGCAAACGCCCAGCGCCGGCTCGGCTACGCTGGCCATTACGACGACTGCGCGCCCAGTGACCACGGGTGCGGCCAGCTTCCTGACGCGAAGCTTCTACGCCATGTGGCTGGCTATTCCCGGATTCTTCCTGGTGGGGGTGGGCGGTGACCGCCGCCGGCGCCGCATCGCGGGAATACTGACCCTCTGCGCCTTAATCACCATGCTTGTGATAGTTCCGGCCTGCAGTCACAGCACGCAGCAGACGCCAGTCAGCGGAACGCCCGCGGGCAGCTACACCATCACGGTGACTGCGGCATCGGGCACCGATACGAAAAGCCAAACCGTAGGATTGTTCGTCCCATAACTCCCACGTAGGGGCGCACCCATTGGTCCGCCCCGCGAAGCGAAGTGAGCCGCCCCGGCAGCCATGTGGCGAATGGCAAAAGGATCTAAATGATAGGGTCCCCCGGGACGAATAGGTCTATCCGGATGGAAGCGTGCCTAAGACAAAGCGTTCTAGGGGAGATCGGGTTCCCAGAATAAAATGCTTCACCCGGACGAATGCGTCCGGTCTTACGTGATGGCTGATTGCCTAGGCTCCGGCAGACAGCTTGTGGTGGCCTTTGGCTTCCGCGATTCCATACTGGCGGATCTTATACAGCAGGGCTTTGTAGCTGATCTGCAGAATGGCCGCGGCCTGCTTGCGGTTCCAGTTCGTCTGCTCCAGCGCACGCGTGATGGCCTGCGCCTCCGCTTCATCTTTCGCCGAACGCGCCAGGGATTTCAGCCCGCCCGTATCGGTTCCCTTGGAGGAAGCCTCGCCCGTAGATCCCCCGGTGCCATCATTGCGCGGCAGCAGTTCCGTCACGGCCAGACTTTCATCGCCCAGAATCAGGTATCGCTTCAGGAAATTGTTCAGCTCGCGCAGGTTGCCCGGCCACGAATGATTCTGGCAGGCCTGCAGCAGCGTGGGCGAGAGAGGCAAGGGAGACCGGGCGTAGCGCTCCGCCATGCGCGACATGGAATGCTTCAGCAAAATAGGAATTTCCTCTTTGCGGTCGCGCAGCGGGGGCAAGCTTAATGTGAAAGCGTTCAGCCGGTAATAGAGATCTTCCCGCAGGCGCTTGGTCGCCAGCGCTTCCGGGATGTTGATGTTCGTGGCCGCCAGGATGCGCACATCTACTTTGATGACCGAGCGGCTGCCCAGCCTGGAGAATTGCTGGTCCTGCAAAACATGCAGCAGCTTGGCCTGCAGAAGCGGCGGCATCTCGCCGATCTCGTCGAGCAGGATCGTTCCCTTGTTGCACAACTCGAATTTCCCCGGCTTGGCGTGGGTAGCCCCGGTGAACGCTCCCGGCTCATAGCCGAACAGCTCGCTTTCCAGCAGGTCTGCCGGGACTGCTGCGCAATTGACCTTCAGGAAGGTACGATGGGCGCGCGGCGAAAGCTTGTGAATCAGACGCGCCAGCACTTCCTTGCCGGTGCCGCTTTCGCCCAGCAGCAGGACCGGTATGTCCACATTCGCCACCAAGGCCGCCTGCGAGCGGATCTTGCGCATGGCAGGACTGGCGGCAATGAAGAACACGTCGTCAGCCAGTTCCTCCACTTCACCCGTGATCTGTTTGCCTTTGCCCAGGCTTAAATCGATGACCGAGTCGAGCTCCGCCTTCTGAAATGGCTTGGTGAGATAGTCTTGCGCGCCCAGTTTCATTGCCTGCACGACTTTGCGCGTGTCGGCGACGCACGACAGCATCACCACCTTCACGCCCGGCTGTTTCTGCCGCAATTGCTCCAGGGTTTGCAGGCCGTCAATCCCCGGCATGAGTACGTCCAGCAGAACCAGGTCGGGGACCAGGCCCTTCTCCACCTTTTGCAGGGCTTCTTCGCCGGTGGTTGCGGTCTCGACCTTGTAGTCGTCCACTTCCAGCAGGGTCTTGATGTAGCGAAGCATTCCTGGTTCGTCATCTACCAGGAGAATCTTGCCGGTTTGCTTCATCGACTCTTCCCCTTGCTGGCCGCCGCGACAGCCGGTTTATACGGGATCAGGAAGGAAAACTTGCAGCCTGCGCCGGGTTCGCTCTCCACCCAGATTTTACCTGCCATGCCTTGCACCAGGCGGCGCGCGATGGCGAGTCCCAGCCCCATGCCCTCCTGGTTTTCGGTGCCAGGAAGACGAAAGAAGTCATCGAAGACTTCCAGATGAAATTCCGCCGAGATCCCCGGGCCAGTGTCGGATACGCTTACTTTCACGGAGTTTGGATGCGTCAGATTCTGCCGGCGACGCTCAGAAGTTGATGGCACTGATGCGGCGCGCCGATCCCACATGTACGGCTCGGCGTGCAGCCACACTGTGCCTCCAGGGGGCGTGAATTTGAATGAGTTTTCCAGAAGATTGGAGATCACGCGCTCCAGCTTAGGTGCGTCGAAGGGGAAAATGGGCAGCTTGTCATTGGCGAGAAAGTACAGCGCAATCCCCTTTTCCTGAAATCGGTTCGACCACAGGCGGCAGACTCCCGACAGACAATCGTTGATGTTTCCCGCCTCGAAATGCATCCGCAGCCCGCCTGTCTCCAGCGCGCTGTAAGTCAGAAAGTCCTGGATAAACTGCTGCAGGCGCTTGCCGTTGTCGCGCATGTCCTGCAGCACTTCGCGTTGCCGCTGGCTTAACGGGCCCAGTTTCTCGCTGTGCAGCAATTCGACGTAGCCGTTAAGAATCGAAAGCGGGGTCTTGAGATCGTGTGCAGCGGACGCCAGCGCGTTGGTGGTGCGCTGGAAACGTTCCCGAAGATCTTTGTAATCCTGGAGCAGATTTTCAGGACTGGGGATATCTTCCGCGGCACCCGGCAGGCTGCTTGTCGCCGCGCTCTCTGCGTTTGGCTGGGGAGCTACCCGCGCGTCAGAAGCACACGTATTCTTTTGAGCAGAAGCCATTCGAAATTGCCACAGGTCGCCTCGGGAGGGGGGAACCGTACTCACTTGTCCAGCAAACGCGAGTGACGGTATCAAAATCGTAAAGTAGTACACCGGCATTGTCAACGAAAATGAAACCGGATTGCCCAAGTAGAGCAAAACTCTGCACTTCGGGGTCGCAATCTAACCGTTCAGGGCTCTTACAGCGTCGAACAAAACACGAAGCTAATATCTCGAATTGAGTGACAAATCAATGGCCCGGGCCTGCTTCTGCCGTGTATAGTAGCCGGGTCCACGGGGTTTCATACGTGTTTTGACCGATGTTCATCCGGTCTTTGGCAGCGTATGTGCTTCTAAGCACGTTTAAAGACGCATAGGAGAGGTGCGCATGAACGGGTCAAGCCGGGGGACGGAGCGGCGCAAATGGGCCAGACTGCCGCTTGCCATCCCTGTTTTCGTGCGCAGCCGAGACGCGAAAGGGAAGGAATTCCTGGAATTTGCCACCGCGCTGAACGTCAGCGCGGGTGGAATGTTGATCGCCATTCGCAGAGTCCTACCGCCGATTGCGCAGTTACGGCTGGAAATCCCCAGTTCCCCGGTCACAGCAATGGCGCGTCTCCCCTGGGCCGCGCGCACCCTTCAAGCGAAGACCCTTCGCACCAGTCCCGCCGAGGGTTATTACCTGCTCGGCATTAAGTTCTCCCGTCCGCTGGCGGTTTCCAGTACCCAGGCCGGTGCACGAAAGCGGAAGTTGATTTCACCCCTGTGAAAATGTTTGCGCACGTGCCTGCGAAAGATGGTACTGTTGTCATCATCAGCCGGTTACCGGCGCCTGATCATGCGGCTCTTTGGTAAGTTGTCAGCAGTCAACCACATAAGCTACATTGGAGGCATTACCTCCCGATTCAGCCGCGATTGGTTCCCGGGATGCACTGTGAAGGTTCTCCCCTGTTGGTGAACCAACCATGACCACAGGCAGTGTCAATATGCTCGTCCAGCCTTTAGGAGAAATGCCCCCCGAAGCCATCGTGTTTGGCCGCGGCGAAGCCATGAACGCGGTGCGCGACCGCCTGATGAAACTGGCGGGCGCCAATGTCCCGGTGCTGATCCAGGGAGAGAGCGGAACGGGCAAAGACATCATTGCGCGCATGGTGCACGCCAATTCACCCTGGCGCACTGGACCGTGGGTGAAAGTCAATTGTCCTGCGATTCCCGGAACGCTCCTGGAAAGCGAACTGTTCGGCTACGAAAAGGGAGCCTTCACCGGAGCCTACGGCGTGAAGCCGGGGCGGGTGGAGATGGCGCATCGCGGCACCCTGTTCCTCGACGAGATTTCCGAGTTGGACATGTCCCTGCAATCGAAGCTGCTGCAGTTGCTGCAGGACGGACAGTTCTGCCGCATTGGAGCTCAGGAAGACAAGAAAGTAGAAGTGCGGGTGGTGTGCGCGACCAATCGCAAACTGGAGCAGGAAATTGAAAACGGAACTTTCCGTTCCGATCTTTTTTACCGCATTAACGTCGTAAACCTCTATTTGCCGCCCCTGCGCGAGAGGGCCGCGGACATCCCGGATCTGGTCGACTATTTCCTCCAGTATCACAATCGCAAGTACAACTGCCGCGCCAAGCCGCTCTCCGCTGAAATGATGGCGGTGCTGCGCAAATACCATTGGCCGGGCAACATTCGCGAACTGGAGAACCTCGTCAAGCGCTACGTGATTCTGGGCAACGAGGAAGTCATCTCGGCGGATCTGGCTCCGCGGAATCCGGATTTCTTCAGTACGGATATTCCGGTCGATGGTCAGATCTCTCTGAAGAAGCTGACCCGGCAGGCGGTACGCGAGCTGGAGCGAAAAGTAATTCTGAAAGTTCTGCAGAATCATCACTGGAACCGTAAGCAGGCTGCCCGCGCCCTGAGCATCAGTTATCGCGCGCTGCTATACAAGATTCGCGATGCCGGGCTGCCATCCAATCGAATGGTGAAACGGCAGGACGCCAATCCCTCGAAGCAGGAAGTCGCCGCCGACTGAAGGTCTGTACTCGGAAGGTCATTTTGCGACAGCCCTCGCGTTTTTCTACTGCTGCCGCAGAAATTTTCATCTACACTTCTATGCGAGGCTGCTCGATTCCGCTAAGTGCTTGCGGATGCGTTCGACGGTCGCGGCATCTTTGGAACTGAGTGTGCTTTAGTGCGATAGCACCTTACAACCTCCCTCAGTAAGGGGCGGCCACGCGTCATTCGATGGACGCGGGCGAGTACGAATCCTAGGAGACGAGTAGATGAAGAAGCTAGTATTACTGGCTGTCTTGGCACTGGCCCTGCCAATGGCGGCTTTTGCCGATGGCGGTGTGGACTACACCAACAGCGGCGGCACTCTCTCTGGTTCGGACAGCGGACTCTCGCTGAGCGGATCGGCTTTGATTGCCGTGAATGGGCTGAACGGGGGCGGTCTGATCACCGGCTCTGATCTGGGCAGTGTGAGCTTTTCCACGGGGGCGCTATCCGGCGGCTCATTGCAGACGGGCGGCACGTTCGCGGCCGGCGGCTGGTTCACCATCACCGGCAACGGCACCAACGGCGTACCCAATGCAACGCTGTTCAGCGGAACCTTCACCGGACCGGTAAGCTGGACGCTGGTGACCCTGGCCAACGGAACTCATAACTACACCCTGACGGGAGCCTTGCAGGGAACCACCAACACAGGCTACTCAACCGTCGGTGTGACCGTGCAGTTGACGATCAACACCGGCAAGGGGTTCTTCAACGGCAGCACCAGGATCTCGAGCGGCGACACCAATGTCGTGGTTCCGGAGCCGGGTTCTCTGACCCTGCTTGGTACTGGGCTCGTGGGTGTAGCCGGAGCGATCCGCCGCAAGCTGAAAGCGTAGGATCGGTTCGCTGGATTGCGCAGGAACCCCGCCTTGCGGCGGGGTTTTTGCTTATTGAGGGAGTTGGTCTGGTGGAGCCCCGGACGCCTAGTGCGGGCTGCGCGGGCGCGCAATTCTTTCTTCCGGCCTTTTGTACTAAAGTGGGCTTCGGAAGAAATACGCTCTTTCACGCTCGCTTCGCGAGCGGGGCGGACGAAGGCGTCCGCCCCTACATAAAGTTATCCGCGCAACTCGGAAAGCGCCTTGCGGGCGTCGGCATTATCCGGCTTCAAGTCCACAGCTTTCTTCAGTTGCTGCCTGGCCAGGGCGGGCTGGTTCGCCTTCTGGTATGCCAGACCCAGGTGATAATGCACTACGTCGCTGTCCGGACCGCCATTCTTCTCGGCCAGACGCAAAGCCTCTTGAAATTGATTGATGGCAGACTGGTAGATTCCCTTCTGGTAATAGGCCCAACCCAGAGTGTCGGCGGCGTTGGGTGAGTCCGGCATTCCGCGGCGTGCGGTCTGCGCCATGTTCATGGCCAGGTCTACGTTGCCACCCTGCTCGAGAATTACGTACGCCAGGTTGTTGGCCGCGAGCGGGTTGTCGGGAGAAGCAACCAGCGCCTGCTGGTACATGCTTTTGGCCTGATCCCAATTCTGTTTGGCTTCGTAGAGTTCACCGGAAAGAATGTAGAAGCGAGGATCCCTGGGATTGTCCTTGATCGCCTGCTGATAAAGCGTGAGGGCCTGATCACGATTCCCCAGTTGAACGTACACTTTTCCCAGCTTCTCCAGCGCATCGGTATTGTTCTTGTCCAGGTCGACGGCCTTGCGCAACGCGCTTTCCGCTCCGGCATAGTCCCTCTTGCCATCGAACAGCGCCGTTCCCAGAAGGTCATAAAAATTGCTGTGATTCGGCGCTTTGGCGATCTGGGCGTTGGCTGCCGCAATCGCCTTGTCGTACTGCTTCTGCTGCACGTAGGTGGTCATCACGCCACGCAGGGCGTCAGAGGAAGCAGGATCCTTGTCCAGGGCTTGCTGGTAATACTTCAGCGCCTCACTGTAATGGTTCTGCGCCAATTGCACGTGGCCCAGTTGCACGTAGGGTGCGGGGCTTTGCGGGGAGCGCTTCAGCGCTTCCTCATCGTCGTGTTGGGCGTCGGTATATCGGCGCATGCCGAGTTCGGCGATGCCTTTGAGAATGAATCCCTCTCCCGACACAGGCTGGGAGTTGATGATCTGCTGCGCGGTTTGCAGGGCATTGTCATATTCCCGGCGGGCGATTTGCAGCGTGGCCAGCGAGCGTTGCGCCTCGGTGAGGTCGGGACGGATACGGACCGCCTCGCGCCACTCAGATTCGGCCCGGCTGATGTCCCGCTGCTGGGCATAGGCCAGACCCAGTTGATAGTGGCCGACCGCATTATCCGGTTCGTTGTGCAGCGCCGCCTTTAACGATTCAATCGCACCGGCTGGATCATTTTTCACCCGCAGCAGTTCGCCTTTGAAAATCAGGCCATCCACATCGTTGGGGCGCGCTTTCAGCATTTCATTGTTGAGCTTCGCGGCTTCGTCCGTCTGATTCTTCAGGATCAGGAGCTGGATGTAATTCTTCTTGACCTGCGTGTCCTTGGGATGGTCGCCGTATAACGAGGCATATTCGGCGAGGGCCTTGTCGACATCCCCGGATGCGTAATAGTAATCGCCCAGCATGGTGTATCCCTGGTGATTGTTCGGCAGGTCCTTCTTGGTCTGTTGCAGGAATGACACAATCTCGTCCCGCTTGCCTTCCTGCATCAGGAGACGAACCAGAGCTGCGCGTGGTACTCCATTGCCCGGCTCGATTTCGATCGCGTGCCTGAACTGCTGCTCGGCCTCGGGCAGACGATTATGCGATTGGTAGAACCCGCCGAGGGCCAGCACAGCGTTCAGCGACTTGGGATCGACCTCGCTCGCCTTCTTAAAGCTTAACTCGGCTTTATCGGTCTGGTTGGCGCGGATCTGCAGCAACGCCAGCAGCAGATAGGACTCCGAGCGGTTGGGGTCCAGGGCAATGGTCTGTTGCGCCTCCTGCAGGGCGGCGCCTAAATTGTTTTGTGCCGCGTAGTAGTTGGCCCAGGCTTCGTGGGTTTCCGGATTGTTCGGCTGCTTCTCCCGCAGCAACTCCAGGTGCGGCTTCGCCTGGTCCAGATAGTCGGGGAATGCGGTGCCATCCGGTCGCCGAGCCCCCGTCAGCAGGTTGGCGAGATCGGTCTGGGCCCGATAGTTCTCGGGGGAGAGTTCCACCGTGCGCGCAAGTTCGCTATAAGCGCGCTGGGTATCCCCCAGCTTGAGGTACGTCTGCGCCAGCTGGGCGTGCCCCTGGGCAAACCTGGGGTCGATCTGAACCGCATTGGAGTACTGGATCACCGCCTCACGGTACTTTCCCTCGGCGAAATACTTGTCGCCGCTCTCGAAATACTTCTGCTTGCGGGCGTTGGGATCGCGGGAACAGCCCGTCAGGGCAGCCAGCAGCGCACAGGAAAGCAGCACACGCAGAACAACAGAGCGGCTCATTTTGAATCCTCCAAAGGGGAGTTGCTGACGGCGTACGAACGCCTTAGCCGACGCAATTGTCGATGATAGTCGACGGTAACCAGGGAAAACAGTTACCCCGGTCACACATTGGTGCAGAGTTCGGGAAATAGCTTCCATTTCTCAGCGCGGAATGTAATCGTCCAGCAGAGGCAGAACGCTGTTGACGAACGGCGAAATCCGTTGCTGGGCAGCGTCCGCCGTTTCCCCTGGCTTGATCGGGCTCGTGATTCGGATCAAAGCTCCGTCGCTGCGGTTCATGCGGATGGAGTCCGCTACCAGGTAATATTTGTTCCAGTACTCACTGGCCACGCCGCGATTGTGCGCCCAGAACCAGTAGAGCACGAGTTGCCGCGCCTCCTGCTTCGAGATCACGTAACGGTTCACCGGAAAGGGCTCGTGTCCAGGCATGGAGAGCATCACCCGGGTATTTTCAATGGGCGCCCATCCGGAACCGGGCAGGCAGTGCTGCGGAGAATGCGGCGTCTCGCCTGTGCGCTGGCTGCGGTAATAAGCGATAAACAAGTCCACGACGGGCTGCGGCTGCTGCCGGTTCTGATAAACCCGCAGCAGAAACTCGCCCTTCCCTAGAACTTCCAGTGCATCCTTGTCGATGGGAGTGTCCGTCCCGCTCCACTCCCCCAGCGTGGCCGGGAAAGTCTGTAAATCGAGGCGAGAGGGGAACCCTTCCTGCCGATTGTGGGCCTGCATGAACAAGGCAGTCGAAGAAATCAGGAGCGCCGCCACGATGAAACGCAAAGTCATATTCTTCATGCGTCTCCCCCTTTGTCCGATGCGGTCCAGCGAATCAGCGTGTGCACTCCGTACAGCATGATCAGGGAGATAACAAAAACAATCCATCCCCAGGAGGTGTGGAAGTAACCCTCCGCCTTGTCCGGGTCCCAGTATTCCACCATCAGGCCGGTGCTGATAACCCGGAAACTGTTGGCGGCGACCGCCACCGGTACCGCTGCCAGGGCCAGCAGATAACGGACCCACAGCCGCCTCTCCATAAGATATCCGTAGATGATCGCCAGGGTCATCAGCGACATCAACGAGCGAATGCCGCTGCAGGCTTCGGCGACCTGGAGAACTTGCGACGCCAGAGTCATCACATTGCCCTGGCGCAGGACTGGAACGCCAAATACTGGAAGGGTCGCGGCCGCAACCTTGGAGGCCAGAATCTGCAGCGGGAATGTGATCTGGTTGAAGATGATGGCGGGAATCGGAATCATCAGGAAGAGAAACGCCCAGGGAAACAGCAGGGCGCGGAAGAGGTTCCATCCGCCAAACAAGACCACGAAGCCGGCCAGAACGAACAGCAGAGACGAGCGCGATAAAAACAGTTCAGCCCCTAATTGTCCGACGATCAGCAGGCCCAGGCCGCCCACGATCAGCGCCAGGCCGGACCAGCTGGGCCGCCGCACTACCTGTGCCAGTCGCTCCCGCTCCTGCCAGATCACGAAGCCGGAAAAGAGGGGGACGAAATATCCATGGGAGAAATTCTGGTCGCTGCCCCACTGCTGGAACAGGCGCACCAAGGTCGGCCAATAGAGCCACAGTGTGAGTGCTGCCAGAACCAGGAGTTGCCAATATCGCACCAGAAATGGAAGGTCCGGCAGCCGGCGGGCAGGCATGGCTTCGGTCTGAACAGGTGAATTCACAGTCCAAGCTCTAAAGCGGCGGGGGAACCTTAAGCATAAGCGAATCGGGAGTGAACAAGCAATTTACCGGTTATATCCAGGGCCCCAGACCCCCTGCGGTGGAGGGCAGGAACCTCCGGCGCGGCCCGAACCAAACTTTGGTTCCCTGAACGGAGGTTACTTGGGTACTATTGGGAAAGTTATTTCCCACGCTAGGGTGGAGAGGGGTTCGAGCGGGGCCGTTATTATGCGCCTGGGAACACGTTATTTAGCGCTTTCCATGCATGTTCGCGGCAGCCGATGTGGGAAAAACATTTCCCATTTTCCCCAATGTGGTCTCCCCGGGTTCGGGGCAAAAGTCCTTGTCGAGACCGCCACGGGATGAATGTAAGCACTTGAAACAAAAGCTCAATGTCTGCAGGTCACTGGATTCTCCGCGCGCTGCTGGCTTCGGCAATCCTCGTGCATCCAGGGAATGCGACCCGCAATACTGTGACGGGATTGGCCTAGGGATCAATTTGCAGAAATGGGGAAACCATTGCCCGATATGGTGAACGAGCACGGGGAGGCCTTGGCGGGAGCGTCCGGCACGTTCGTCGAAAGCGTCAGCGCCAGCATGCGCCCCGTGGAGGCTGTGATCAGCGAGCTTTCGCAGAGCGATGTGCCGGTTCTGCTGCTGGCTGAGCCCGGAGCCGGCAAGCATGCCACGGCGCGCCGCATTCACGAAATGTCCCGGCGCAGCGCTCAGCCTTTCCGGCGGTTGCCCTGCTCCACGCTCCGGCCAGAGGACCTGGTCCTGCCTCATAGCAACGGCGGAGGCGATCGCGGAGGCACGATTTTTCTGGAGGAACTGGCCGATCTGAGCCCAGCTGGTCAATCGCACCTGCGCGAGGCTTTGCTGCGCGCGGGAAACGGGAACGGATCCAGTGCGGCAGCCGCCAGGTTCATCTGCGGCAGTGCTCGCGACCTCGAAGTTGAGGTCAAAGCCGGACGGCTGCGCGAAGATCTCTATTACCGTATCAGCGGAGTATGTCTGCGGTTACCGCCCCTGCGCCAGCGCAAGGAAGACATTCCCCTCCTCATGGAGCATTTCCTGCGAAAGTACGCAGAGGAATTCCGGCGGCCCATTCCCGAATTGAGCGCCGACATGGAGCGGCTTTTCGAGGACTACTCGTGGCCAGGCAATTTGCGCGAACTGGAGAGCGCCGCGCGAGTTTTGGTGGCTCTGGGCGACGAGCGTCTGGCGATGGGCGGCCTGCGCGCCCTCTTGCGCCAGCCCCCCGGGGACGCGGGTAATGGCCGCACTTCGCTGAAGGCAGCTGCCAAGGCCGCTTCCCACCAGGCGGAAAAGGAGTTGATCCTGAAAGTCCTGACGCGCACCCGCTGGAATCGCCGGCGCGCCGCCGCCGAGTTGCAGATCAGTTACAAAGCGCTCTTGTACAAACTGAAGCAGATTGGATACGAGGGTTATGGAGCATCCTAGCTCTTCCGGAGAACGTATGCAGAAAGTCATGAAAGTAGCGGTACTGCTGTGCATATTCTTGTTCACGGCGGGAATCGTGGCGCAGTCGGCGGAGCGGTCAAATTCCGGCGACAATCCGAGCAAGCCGGCAGACGCCGCGCGCGACTCGACCACTCCTTCCGATTACGTCATCGGAGCGGATGACATGCTGCGGATTTCGGTGTGGAAGGAGCCGGATCTTTCGGAGACCCTGCCGGTTCGTCCCGACGGGAAAGTCTCCATGCCCCTGCTGAACGATATCCCGGCCGCCGGCCTGACTCCTTTACAGCTGAAGGACTCGATCACAGAAAAACTGAAGAAGTATATTGCCGATCCGCGCGTGACCGTAGTCGTGACTGCCATGAACAGCCGGCGGGTTTTCGTCACCGGAGAAGTGGTCCACAGCGGGCCGATGGCCCTGTTGCCGCACATGACAATGTTGCAGGCGCTGTCCCAAGCCGGCTTCACCCAGTTCGCGAATCTGAAAAATATTTACCTGTTGCGCACCGAAAACGGCAGGCAGGTAAAGTTACCGTTCAACTATAAGGACGTGGTGAAAGGCAATCATCCGGAACAAAACATTCTTTTGAAACCGGGCGACACGCTGGTGGTTCCGTAAGGACGAAATGAGAAGACGAAAGAAAATTTGGATTTTGGGGATGATGGCGTGCGCGTTCAGCGGGGCGTGGGCGCAGGACAATGCGACGCCTCCGGCCGACGCCTCCGGGCAGACGGAGCAGCAGGCGGGGCCCGTCCCGGCTTATGGCCAGGAGAATACTCCCCTGACAACCAGCGAGAATCCACCGCTGTCGGGCATCGACCTGCCTTCGTTGGAACCGAATGCCGCGCCGCTCAGCTATCTGCAGCCAGGCGCGACGGTCAGCGAGACGGCCGACTCCAACGCAGCGAACCTGGTGGGCGGAGGGGCGAAGATCAGTTCGATTACCCGCGCCCTCGGAAGCCTGGCTCTGCGCCGGTTGTGGAGTCACTATGATCTGGCCCTTGATTACATCGGCGGGGTTGCGTTCTACAGCTTGAATGGGCAAAGCGCGAAACTGCTGCAGCAGATGGATGTGGATCAGAAGATCAAATGGCGGCGCGGAGCCCTGTCGCTGCGCGACAGTTTCAGCTACTTGCCCGACGGAAATTTCGGAGCGGCCTATGGTTCGGAGGGTTCGGTTGGGATCGGTTCCCTGGGGAATACCTCATTCGGCGCTTTCTTCGGCGGCAGTTCACTGGGGTCGTTCGGTCTGGCGCCACGGATTGTCAACGTGAGCCTGGCTGACGTGGAAGAGAGCCTTACGCCGAAGTCTTCGATTACCGCGGCGGGCGGGTATGCCTTCACTCACTTTTACGGAGGCGACGTTTCCTCGGGCACACCCTTTCTGGGCGTCACCCAGATCACGGCGCAGGCCGGGTACGATCGTTTGCTGAACGCGCATACCCAGCTTGCCCTGGTTTATGGCTATCAGGGCTTTGACTATTCGGTTGCCGGGATGGCCTTTCATTCCCACATCGTGCAGGCCATGTATGGTCACCGGATCACCGGCAGAATGGACTTTCTCATTGCGGCGGGGCCGCAATTCACGACCATCGACAGCCAGAGTGCGGTGTGCAGCGATCCGGCTCTGCCGGCCAACCTGGTCTGCATACTGCTGGGCGACACGCTCATCCCGATTACGAATCACAACACGAAGGTGGGAGTGGCGGGACAATTTCACTTGCGCTACAAATTCCCCAGAACGGCCTTCGACCTGAGCTACCAGCGTTACGAGACCAATGGATCCGGCCTTTTTGCGGGAGCGCAGAGCGACATCGCCCGGCTGGGGATGAACCGCCCCCTATCCCGCGTATGGACGATGTTTGCCGACATTGGTTACTCGCGCAATGCGCGCCTGCAGCCGCTGAGCGTGCGACAGCTCGCGACCTGTGTTTATGCCGGGCAGCAGAATCCGTTTGCTTTGCCGCTTTGCCCGGGAGTGAATGCCAACACGTACCACTACGGTTTTATTGGAGCTGGATTGCATCGCCAGTTTGGGCATGATTTTCACGGCTTTGCGACCTACCAGTTCAACGAGTTGTCGTTCGACAACTCCTACTGTGCGGGGCTGCCCACTTGCAGCCGTACTTCGGGCCGGCATGCGATCACCTTTGGTTTGGATTGGACACCCCGGCCGATTCGTTTGGACTGATTTTAAGGCCTCGTCTCTGGGGAGCGGGGCCGGAATGGATACGAGAGATGATTGAGAATCGCGAATTAACCGTGGACGATTATCTGGCGATGTTTCGCCGGAGGGCCCGATTCATCCTGGTGCCGGCGCTGCTCGGTCCGCTGTTGGGGTATCTGGCGTACCTGCCCGTCAAGAAGTTCTACGGCAAGTACACTTCGCAATCTATCGTCCTGATCGAAGGCCAGAAGGTACCCGAGAACATGGTCCAGCCGGTGGTCTCCGATGACCTGACGGCGCGTATTGGAATGCTGCGCGCCCTGGCGACCAGCGACTCTGAAATGCGCCCCGTGCTCATGAACCTGTTCCCGGGAAAGAGCAGCCAGGAGATCGATGGAATCCTGGAAGAGATGCGTTCGCAGCCGCAGTTGCTGGGAGCCCCGTTTTCCGATCTTTCTCAGATCACCGGCGGCAGCGTGCGCCGCAGGCCGGGGCAGACCGAATCGCCCGGATTCATGGTGTCGTACATGTCCTCAAACCCGAGAGATGCGCAGCGGGTCTGCGAGGCACTCACTTCCAAGATCGTTCAGAAGAACCTGGAATTCATCCAGGCGAGCGCAAAGGGTACGGTCGATGTGCTGACGCAAGGCCTGGACGACGCCAAGCGCAGGCTCGACGACATGGATGCGAAACTGGCGGACTTCAAGCGGCAGCATTCCGGCCAGCTTCCGACCGATCAGGATGCCAACCTGAAGATGCTGATGACGCTGACACAGCAGCAGGACGCCTTCACTCAGAAACAGAACATTGCGCAGCAAGATAAGGCATATAACCAATCGCAACTCTCGCAACAATTGGCCGCGTGGAAATCCAGCCAGTTGTCTACCAACCCGGAGACGCTGCAAAAGCAGTTATCAGATCTGCAATCGCAGTTAATCTCTCTGCGGGCACGTTATACCGATGACCATCCGGACGTGGTCAAGACCAAGGCCGATATCTCGGAAGTCAAGGCCAAGCTGGCCGAGATCAACAAGGCTTCGGCGGGTGCGACGGAGGGGGAGACCGACAAGGCTTCGGCCATGGAGCCGATCGAGATACGTCAGTTGCGCCAGCAGATCCACCGCGACGATGAGGACATCGCGCTGGCCGGGCGGGAAATCAAGCGGTTGCAGAGCGCGGTCGCACAATACGAATCGCATCTCTCGCTGAGTCCGGCGGTGGAGGAACAGTACAAGGCTCTGACCCGGGACTACGAGAATGCGGCCAAAACTTACCAGGACTTGCTCACCAAGAAGGCTACGGCCGATTTGACCGCGCACATGACGAATCAGGCTCAGGGTGAGCGTATGAGCGAGATCCAGCCCGCCAGTTTCCCGGAATCGCCTACCTTCCCCAACCTTTTGCTGTTCATCGGCGGAGGTCTGGCGGCGGGTTTGGCGCTGGGAGCGGGTCTGGCCATGTGGTTCGAATTGAGGGATAACTCGATTCGCACCGAAGCCGACGCCGAGGCTGCCCTCGAACTTCCCATGCTGGTGGCGGTGCCCTGGGTGGGCGCGGCTTCGGAAAACAGGGAAGCCAGGTTCTGGCACAGAAAGAAGAAAGACGCCGAAGTACAGAAAGACCCGCTTTCCGTTTAAGCGGAACTGGCCGCGGACATCACTATGTATAAAGAGTTCTACGGACTAAGAGCGAATCCGTTCAACGTGAATCCCGACCCGCGTTACCTGTTTCTGACGCGGCATACGGAAGAAGCGCTGGCGTGCCTGACCTACGGAATCCAAAGCAGGAAGGGCTTTGTCCTGCTGACGGGCGAGGTGGGAACCGGCAAAACGACGCTCATCAATAAGCTGCTGGAGTGGTTGCGGCTGCAGCAGGTCGCCACCGCTTTTATCTTCAACTCGCGCCTCAACGTCCCGCAGTTCCTGGACTACATGATGGCGGACTTCGGCATTCCCTGCGACTCGCGGGCCAAGAGCCAGATTCTGCTGCGGCTTTATAACTGGCTGCTGGATCGCTACCGCGCCGGCGAGACCGCGGTGCTGATCGTGGATGAGGCCCAGAACCTCTCCGACGAAGTGCTCGAAGAGATTCGGATGCTGACCAATCTCGAGACCTTCACGGAAAAGCTGCTGCAGATTGTGCTGGTGGGGCAGCCGGAACTGGAACAGAAACTGAAGCAGCCGCAATTGCGGCAATTGAAACAAAGGCTGACCCTGCGGGCCAAGACGCACCCATTAACGCTGGAGGAGACGAAGGCGTATGTCCAGCAGCGCCTGCGGATCGCGGGCTCCAACGGAACCCAGATTTTCGATCCCGAAGCCCTGGTCGCGATCCATCGTTACTCGTCGGGCATTCCGCGCGTGATCAACCTGGTCTGCGAACACTGCCTGGTGAGTGCCTTCGTCGATCAGCAGAAGGTGATCACCGCGCCCGTGGTGGAGAACGTGGCGCGGGATTTCGATCTGGGAGACAACACCTCAGCGGGCGCCATGAAAGTGCCGCCGCCGGTTTCTACCGTGGACAAGTTCGATGTCGTCGAGGCCATCCGATCAATCGCAACTCTGGCCGACCGCATACGTCAGGAAGAAAAAGAAGTATCCGAGGAAAGGAAAATATGAGCCGAATTCACGAAGCACTGAAGAAAGCCGAACAGGAACGGGCCGCCGGTCAGGGAACCATGCAACCGATCGCGCCGAGCGAGCCGGCATCCGAGGCGCCGGTATTGCCCGAGGTAGCGGCTCCGAGACTGCCGGACTCCGCAGTGGCTCCCGTGATGCCGAATTTCTCCAGTCCCTTCAGCGTGGATACGTTGCTGGCCCGCTGCCCGCAAATGGAGTGGACGCCCGACCTGAGCACCATGCTGTTCATGAACGGCGATGACACCAAGAGGGGCACGGAAGAGTTCCGCACCCTGCGCTCGCGGCTTTACCACATGCGGGAAAAAATGACCCTGCGAAAGTTGCTGGTGACCAGCGCGCTGCCCAAGGAAGGCAAGTCGTTCACCTCTTCCAACCTGGCGCAGGTTATCGTGCGGCAGCACGGACGCCGCGTGCTGCTCATCGATGCCGACCTTCGCGGTCCGCGGCTGCACCTGATGCTTGGCACCACATCGGGCCCCGGCCTCTCCGACTACCTGCAGGGCAAAAACGATGAGTTCTCGATCATGCAGCGCGGGCCGATGGAGAACCTGTTCTTCATCCCCAGCGGCACCGGCATTGAAGATCCCGCCGAACTGGTCGGCAACGGGAAGCTGAAGGTGCTGCTGCAGCGCGTCGAACCCCTGTTTGACTGGATCATCATCGATTCTCCGCCGGCCATCCCGGTCTCCGATGCCTCCATTCTTTCCAAGGCGTGCGATGGAGTTCTGATGGTCGTGCGATCCAACTCGACTCCCTCGGACGTGGCTCGCAAGGCGCGCGAGGAGTTCCCAGACCAGGCTTTAGTCGGAGTGGTGCTCAATGGCACCAGCGACGAGGCCGTGCCCTACGCCCGTTACTACTACGAGGCCTACCAGAAGAGAGAGACCACAACCGTTTAGCCCCAGGGAGGGGAAGTGATTCGACTCTTCAACGTGTACTACCCGGTGCGGACGCTGGTGCTTCTGCTGGGCGAAGCGCTCGTCGTCGGGTGTTCCTTTGTGCTGGGAACCATGTTCACGGTGGAGAGCATGTTGCGGCTCAACAACGAGTTGTTTATCGAGCGCGGGTACCTGCGGATTCTGGCCCTCACCGGCGTGGTGCTGCTGCTGTCGCACGGCTTCGATCTGTACGATTCGTCGAAGATCGAGCAGAAGCTGGACCAGGCATTCCGGATCCTATTTGTCCTGGGATTTGTGGCGCTGGCCCTGGGCGCCGTGATCTACAAGTTTCCTGATTTCCTGCCGGGCAACAACTCCGCCATCTTTGGCGTGGTCATTCTGGCGATCTCATTGTTCTGCTGGCGCTCGGCTTACGGATGGCTGGTCTGCCAGCCTTTTTTCCGCGAGCGGGTGTACGTGCTTGGGACCGGCGACCGCGCGCAACGCCTGGTGAATGGCCTGGCCAGGCCCGGCCTGGGTATTGAAGTCGTGGGCTGGACGGGAAATCTTGAGGGCGAGCCCAGCCTGGAAGCCGTTGCCTCGCATTTGGCGGGCCTGGCGAAGCTCAAGGGAGTTCATCGTGTGATCGTGGCCATGCCCAACCGGCGCGGAACCATTCCGGTGGAAGAGTTGCTTGCCCTGCGCCTGGCCGGAGTGAAGGTGGAAGAAGCCACTTCGTGGCTGGAGAAAATTACAGGACGAATCGAAGTCGAACAGCTGTATCCCAGCTGGTTCATCTTCGCGGACGGATTCCGCTTCAGCACCATGAACCGGATTATCCGGCGCATCGTGAACTTTACTGCCGCGCTTTGCGGGTTGGTCATTACTCTGCCCATTATTCCCTGTGTTGCCTTGGCGGTGAAGCTGAGCTCGAAAGGCCCGGTATTTTACCGTCAGGAACGGGTGGGCCGCGGGGGCGAGGTTTTTTACTGTTACAAATTCCGCACCATGCGGCAGGACGCGGAAGCCGACACCGGGGCCACCTGGGCCACGGACGACGACCCGCGCATCACCAAGGTGGGAAAATATCTACGCCTGTTGCGCCTGGATGAGATTCCGCAGTTGTGGTGCGTGCTGAAGGGCGACATGCATTTTGTTGGCCCGCGGCCGGAGCGGCCGGAATTCGTACAGTGGCTGAGCCGCGAAATTCCCTATTACAACCTGCGCCACGTGGTCAGGCCGGGAGTTACCGGTTGGGCGCAGGTGCAGTACAAGTACGGCAATACCCTGGAGGACGCGCGCGAGAAACTGCAATACGACCTGTTCTACATCAAGAACGCGTCCATCGGGCTCGACCTGCTCATCATGTTCCAGACGGTGAAGATTGTCCTGCTGGGCCGGGGCGCGAAATGAAGGCGCTTTTCTGGGGAGCCGCCGCGGTCATCATGTACACCTACGCCGGGTACGTCGGATGGCTATGGCTCCGGGCGCGTGTGCGCCCCCGGCCTGTGCTACGCGCCGCTTACGAGCCGCAGGTTTCTATTGTGATGGTGGTACGCAACGAAGAAGCAGTGCTCGCCAGGAAACTGGACAACCTGCTTGCCTTCGAATATCCGCCGGAGCGCTTCGATGTCGTGGTGGTGTCCGATGGCTCGAGCGATAAGACGGAAGAAATTCTGCGCGAATACGCTCGCAACCCCAGAGTGCAGATCGTTCTCAAACAGATTTCCATGGGCAAAGCCTCCGGACTGAACGACGCGATGAGCCTGGCGAGCGGAGAGTTGATATTGTTCGTCGATGCCCGGCAGCAAATCGAGCCGGGGGCCCTGCGAACCCTGGCGCAGAATTTCGCCGATCCCGCCGTGGGCTGCGTGAGCGGAGCATTGATCCTGGGCGATCCCGCCTCGGGCGAACCCGGCAAGGGGATGGGTTTGTATTGGGCCATTGAAAAGAAGATCCGGGAACTGGAATCCGCCTCCGGTTCCGTGGTCGGGGCCACGGGGGCGATTTATGCCGTCCGGCGCGAGTTGCTGACGCCGGTGCCGGAGGGAACGATTCTCGACGACGTCTACATTCCTATGGAAGTGGTGCGCCAGGGCAAACGCGTGATTTTCGAGCAAAAGGCGCGAGCCTGGGACCGTCCGAACCTGGGCGGGCAGCGCGAGTTTTCCCGCAAGGTTCGAACCTTGACCGGCAACTACCAGCTCGTCCAGTTGGCGCCCTGGCTGTTGAGCGGCAGGAATCCGCTGCGCTTCGAATTCATCAGCCACAAACTGTTCCGCCTGGCGGTGCCGTTCGCCCTGGCGATCTTGCTGCTGGCTTCGATCCTGGTATCAGGGCCGTTCTACCGCTTGGTTCTGTTGCTGCAGGTGCTTTTTTACAGCCTGAGTTTGCTGGCTGGATTGCGGCTGAGCCGCGGGCCGCTGGCGAGAATATCGGACGCCGCACTCACTTTCGTTGTCTTAAACAGCGCCGCAGCGCTGGCTTTCGTGAATTTTCTCACCGGCCGTAAGACCGTCTGGGCGCGGTAGAGCGGCCGTTCATTGGTCAGGGAAACTTTGATGCCGGTAGTCGAAAAGGACATCTCGAACGCGACAACCTTGAAGAAGCCTGCCTTTCAGCGCGAGCCGCTGAGCGGCGCTTTTTTCTGGCTGTGTGTGTTTTACCTGATCTACTGCGCGCGTCCCGAAGACTGGATCCCGGGGCTCTCCTACATCCCTTTGCTGAAGATCGCCGGCGTCTTCGCCCTGCTGGCCCTGCTGATGAGCGCAGGCAAAGGCAGCAGAGGTCTGCAGGATCTGCCGCTTGAGGCCAAGCTGTTCTTCGCCATGGTCGTGCTGCTGTTCGTTTCCGCGGTGCTGTCGCCGGTGTGGAAGGGTGGAGCATTTTTCAAGACGCTGGATTTCGCCAAGGCGCCCGTAGCCTGGGTGCTGACCTTCCTGGCCATCACCAATTTCGAACGTTTGAAACGAATTATCTTTATCCAGTCGGCCTCGGTCGCCCTGATCACTGTGGTTTCAGTGGTCAAGGGGCATTCCCGGCCCCGGCTTGAGGGAGTGATTGGCGGCATCTATTCCAATCCCAATGATCTGGCGTTCGCGATCGTGCTGTCGCTGCCCTTCTGCTTCGCGTTCCTGTTGAGCACGCGCAGCATTCCTCGCAAGCTGGTCTGGGCGGGCGCCATGCTGGTGATGTGTCTTGCCCTGTTCATGACGGCATCCCGGGCAGGATTCATTGACCTGGTCGTGACGGGCGCGGTGTGCTTGTGGTACTTCGGGATCAAGGGGAAGAGGTTTCACCTGGTGGCCGCTGGGTTACTGGTGGCGCTGCTGCTGGGCGTTGCCACTGGCGGGCGCTTGAAAGACCGCTTCTTTGCCATATCCGGACAGAACGTCCAGACTGCCATGGACCAGAGTGCCCACGGATCCTACGAGGAACGCGAGTTTCTGATGAAGGAGAGCATCAAAGCGGTGGTGCACTATCCGCTGGGTCTTGGAGTTGGAAATTTCGTAAGCTACAACGGCACCTGGCGCGAGGTTCACGTCGCGTACCTTCAGATCGCATCGGAAGGCGGCATCGCCTGTTTTGTCCTCTACCTGTTGTTCTTCGGATGCGGGTTCGCCAATCTCAGGAAATTGCGCAGAATGCCCATCGAGGACCCGCAGGTTGTGCTGTTCTCGGGAGCGCTTTACGCAACCCTGATTGGCTTCGTGGTGGGGGCTTTGTTTGCTCCCGAAGCGTACCAGTATTTCCCGTATTTTGCCGTGGCCTACACCTCGGTACTATTGGCGATCGCCAAGGAAAAGCACTGGGCCGAGTCTCCTTCGTCCAATGCCGTGAAGCAACTCCATCCCCGTTGGATGACGCACAGAGCAGTTCAGGCGGTGGCCTCGCCCTCCGGCAGTCAAGGCAAGTATTCCAGAACCCGGCAGTTTCCCGACCAGCGATGACGAACGTGGAGCAGAAATCGGGCGCTCCGGCAGCCCGCCGGGAACCGGCTGCAACGCGCCGCGGCCGGAAAATCTCCCAGAAACTTTCGTATATGAGCCGCTGGCTGCCCAGTTATCTGTGGCAACGAGCCACCCGGCGTCGCCCTACGGGCCCGACCCACCTGATCTTTGCTCTGGCGGATCACTTTGAACCCGCGATCGTGCCCGAGAACGGCGCCGCTCGCGCCCCATATGACGAGCAGGAACGCCGGATGGAGCGATGGTGCCGGGAATATCCGATTCGCTTCGGAGAATACCGTGATGCGGAAGGGCGACCGTTCTTTCATACCTACTACTATCCCGCCGAGCAATACGATCCGGCGCATATTTCGCGATTAGCTGAGCATTGCCGCAGCGGGTGGGGAGAGATCGAGGTTCACTTGCACCATGGCGTAGGCGCTCCCGACTCGGCGGAAAACACGCGCCGACAGCTGGTGCAGTTTCGCGACCTGCTGGCGCAGCGGCACGGGTGCCTTTGCTACCGCCAGGGATCTTCGGAGCCTCTTTACAGCTTCGTGCACGGCAATTTCGCGCTGGCGAACTCCAATCGCGGCCTGGCCTGCGGGGTGGACAGCGAGATGCAGATTCTGGCGGAGACGGGATGCTACGCCGATCTAACCTTGCCCACCGGCGCCTTCCACCGGGCGCAAACCAGCAAGATTAACTCGCTGTACGAATGCGCGCTGCCCCTCACGGAGCGCGCGCCGCATCGAAAAGGACGCGACCTGGAGCGCGGAATCACTCCCAGGATCTGGCCCTTGATGGTGCAAGGTCCGCTGATGATGGATTTCAATACGCATTCGCGTCGATTGCAGGTTGAGAATGGCGCTCTGACCGGAAGAAACCCAGCCAGCCTCCGCCGCCTGCGCTTGTGGAAGCAGGCGAACATTTCCGTCCGAGGAGTGCCGGATTGGCTGTTCATCAAGCTGCATTGCCACAGCATGGACTCGCGCCACGAGGACGCTACCCTGGGCGCTTCGATGCAGGCTTTCCTGCGCGACCTGATAACGGGCGCGGGCGAAAGGGATGAAGTACTGCACTTCGTCTCAGCTCGGGAGATGGTGAACATCCTGCTCGCGGCTTGTGACGGCAGGGAGGGCAATCCCGGCGATTATCGCGATTATCGCCTCCGGCGGGCGGTCGACATTTCCCCAGAGCCGCAGGCGCAAAGTTCTGCAGCGGTGCTGAAAGGCTAACTATGTGTGGCATTGCCGGAATGGTGCAGACTCATCCTGACGGAGTGGTGGACACCGCCGCGGTTCACCGGATGTGTCAAGCCATTGTGCACCGGGGTCCGGATGATGAAGGGATCTTCGTAAAGTCCGGCGTTGGATTGGGCATGCGCCGTCTGAGCATCATCGATCTGGCCGGCGGGCACCAGCCCATCTTCAACGAAGATAAATCCATTTGGATCGTCTACAACGGCGAGATCTACAATTTCCAGGAGCTTCGTCCTGACCTGGAAGCCCGCGGCCATCGCTTTTCCACGCACACCGACACCGAAGTCATCGTTCATCTCTACGAAGAGCACGGCGCTGATTGCGTTCAGAAGCTTCGAGGCATGTTCGCCTTTGCGCTTTACGACGAGCGCGCCGGACGCCTGCTGCTGGCGCGCGACCGCCTGGGCAAGAAGCCTCTGCACTACGCCCTGCACAATGGCACCCTGCTGTTTGGCTCGGAGATGAAGTCGATCCTGGCGGTCCGGCCGGAATTAGCGGAAAAGCTCAACCATCCGGCGCTTCTCCAGTACATGTATTTCGGGTACATTCCCGACCCGGCAACTGCCTTTGAAGCAATTCAGAAGTTGCCGCCCGGCCACCTGCTGGAGTTCGAAAAAGGCCAAGTTCGCGTACGGCAGTACTGGGATTTTCCGGCATACGGCACCTACGAGCCCAAAAACGAAGAGGCACTGCTGGAGGAACTGGAGGCTCGATTAGCCGAAGCGGTCCGGATCCGATTGATTGCGGACGTTCCCCTGGGCGCGATGTTGAGCGGCGGCACAGATTCCTCCACCGTCGTAGCGCTGATGGCGCGGAGCATGTCGCAGCCGGTGAAGACATTCTCCGTCGGATTCCGCTACCCAGACTTCGACGAAGCTCCTTATTCCCGCCTGGTGGCGCAGAAGTTTGGCACCGACCACCAGGAGTTAATTGTGGATCCGGACCTGGTGCAGACGGTCGAGAAGTTGACTGGCGATCTGGAGGAGCCATTCGGGGACTCTTCCATGCTGCCCACCTACTTCATCTGCTGCCTGGCGCGCAAATACGTGAAGGTCGCGTTGTCCGGAGATGGCGGCGACGAAGCCTTCGCGGGCTACGAGCGCTATCGCATCCACTTGCGGGACCGCTCCTTCAAATGGCTGCCGCAGTGGGCGGGAGATTTCTATCGCGGCTATGTCCATCCCTTGGTGCCCTACCGCGTCCCTGGCCGCAATCTGATGTACAGCATCTCCTTGCCCTGGCAGCAGAGATATATCGAGGGCGTATCCCTGCAGGCGTTCCAGAGGGAAATGGGCGTTTTGTCGAAGGATTTTGTCGCGTCCAGCGGCTCACCGCTGCGCGGTTTTGAGGAAGTTCTGGGCAAAGCTCCCGCCGATGATCCTCTGAGCCGCGTGCTGTATCTCGATAGCAAGACTTATCTAGCGGGCGACATCCTGACCAAGGTCGATCGCATGAGCATGGCAACCTCGCTCGAGGCGAGGGTTCCCATGCTGGATCACGTTTTTCTGGAGTGGGTTACGTCATTGAAGCCCGTGTGGAAGATGCGCAACGGTTCCCAGAAATTCATCCTGAGGAAACTCGCCGAGCGCGTGGGCGTTCCCAGGGAAGTTCTGGACCGGCCCAAGCAGGGCTTCGCGTTGCCGCTCGGACAATGGATGCGCGGTGAGTTGAAGGAACTGGTGCGTACAACACTGCTCGATGCGGAGACGCTGCAAAGGGGATATTTCGACGCCGGCGGCATAAGGAAGATGCTTGGCGAGCACATGCAAGGACGCCGCGATCACTCCGCGCGCCTGTGGCGCTTCCTGATGTTCGAACTATGGCACCGGAACTTTCGCGCAAAGTTCGGCAACACCCATGAGCCGTCAATGGCCTCCGTCGGTCCGAGCGGGGGCGGATGAACCCGTCCGCAGCTCAAGCCGATCCGAATTTGCGCGCGACTTCCCCGGCTGCAAAGCGCTTGAAGATCAGCATTGTTGCCGCTTCGTTGCGCTATGTGGGCGGCCAGTCGGTGCAGGCAGACCTGCTCGTCCGCCATTGGCAATCCGATCCGGAAGCGGAAGTAAAATTTATTCCCATCGACCCGCGGCTGCCGTCATGGCTGAGCTGGGTGGAGCGGATTCCGGTACTTCGCACCGTCATCCGGCAGCCGTTTTATCTGGCTGCTCTCTGGCGGGGTCTTGCCGATGTGCAGGTTGCTCACATTTTTTCGGCGTCGTACTGGTCCTTTTTGATCGCGCCGGCTCCGGCGTTATGGATCGCGCGCCTGCGTGGCAAAAAAGGAGTTATCCACTACCATAGCGGGGAAGCCCGCGATCACTTGCGGCGTTTTCCAGGAGCGCGAGCAATCCTGGCGAAGGCGGACGCTCTGGTCGTGCCCTCCGAATACCTGGTTGGAGTGTTCCAGGAGTTTGGCCTCAAGGCGCAGGCTGTGCCGAACATCGTGGATGTAAGCCAGTTTTCCTTTCGCGAGCGGCGGCCGTTGCGCCCGCATCTGATCTGCACGCGCGGATTTCATCCTTACTACGCGGTCGACGTGGTGGTGCGGGCCTTTGCCGAAGTCAAGAAGCAATTTCCCGAGGCGCAACTGGACCTGCTCGGCACAGGCCCAGCGGAGAGCGAAATCCGCGCCCTGGTACGTGACCTGAATCTGTCTGGAGTGCGGTTTCTGGGAGCGATCGCTCGCGAAGAGATTGGCCGTTACTACGATCGGGCCGACATCTTCATCAACGCGTCCTGGCTCGACAACATGCCGGTATCGATTATGGAGGCATTTGCCTGCGGGACTCCCGTCGTGAGCACGGCAGCGGAAAGCATTCCGTATCTGGTGGAGCAGCAGAGCACCGGGTTGTTGTCCGAGGTCGGGAACCCTCAAGCCTTAGCGGAGAATGTCCTGCGGTTGCTGCGGGATCCGGAGCTCTCGGCGCGCCTCACCTCGGCGGCGTATGCGAAATCGCAGGCATACCATTGGCCGGCCGTGCGCCAGCAATGGCTCGATATCTACCGCTCCCTCTAGCTCGGCCGCAGCCAGGGAAGCTCTGATTAAGTATCGTAAGAGAGGACAGAAGGTCCCCTCGACTGCGCAGAATTGCCGAAAAACGGCAATTCTGCTTCGCTCGGGATGACAGCATAGAGCTTAATCAGAGATTCCCTAGCGCAACTCGACGATGAATACGTCGGTCCGGTATTTGCCGGCGGGAGTCTTTCCCAGCTGATCTTCCCAATCTGAAGTGAACATGAAAAACCGGCCATCCTGCGAGACATTTCCTCGCGGCGTTGACCAGAAACCGTTGCGCGCGGTGCTGTACGTGTGGGCGAAACGCCAGATCCTGGAGCCTTTTCCGTCCATCTGGGCACAATCAATTTCATTTTGCCAGGGTCCGGTCACGAGGGGCGCCGTTGCCGGCGTGTCAGGATTGTTGGGCCGGTAGGTCGAGAAGCAGACCGGGGCCGAATCATTCGGGTCCACATTGTTCCAGGAAAAGTGGGAATCGAACCAGAAGCCGTTGGCCCGCGGCAGATCCGGCACGATCGGCTTGGTAGCGTCCAGATCATTCAAAGGTCGAACCCAGGTGTCCAAAGGATGAAGCTCCCCGGAAGGGCCAATGATGTGGGAATGGCCCAGCACGTGGTGCGCAGGACAGCCCTTGCGGCAGACGTACAGCTTCATGGTATCGACTTCCCATACGACCCACCCGCGCCCGATGCCGGGGCCGCCGCCCCGGGTCATGTAGACGAACTTCCCGGATTTCGCCATGCGCGCGTTGTGCAGGGAAAAGCGGTCGGGGATGGAAATTGTGCCCTTGGGTCCCCACTGTCCGCCGATCTCCCCCGTCTGGGTGTTGTACCAGCGGCATCCCTGGGTCCGGTCGTAGACGTAAACCGCATAATTCTTGTCCTGTTGCGGCCCGAGGATGGCTAGAAAGCGGTTGTCGTCGGCGCTGATGCTGCTCAGAAATCCGGAATCCTCCAGTTGAAGCTTCAGGCATTTGGACGGATCGTCAAGGTCAGTCATCCTGCCCTTTGCGATGTCATATTGCTCAATGATCCGCCGCTTGCGCGCCATCCCATAAAGGATGTTGGGCTTCTGAAAGCTGAAGACGGGTTCGCCGCCCATGTCTGCATTGGGGTTTCCGGCGGATTTCGCCTTCATGGTCGCGGGATCGAAAGTGTAAATCAGGAAGGATCCTCCGGCCGTGTTCACATAAAACGCGGTGGAATCTGTGTTCCATGAATTCTGTTCGGCCGAGGCGGGCGTAAACAGGGGGCGATCCGCGCGAGTCGGATCCGAGGCGCCGTCAGTTACGCGTAAAATGCGCGACCCGAACGTGGGATCCCGAATGATTGAGCCCGCCGGCCCCAGGGCCGGTGGTTTGTCAGGATAAGGTTTGACCTCGCGGTCGGTGGCCGCACAATATTCGGGAGGGCCGCATGCGGCGGCGGCGCGCGGTTCTGCCCTCTGGCCAGCCGCTACCGGTGGAATTAACGCTGCAAGCAGAACAGACGACCACAGAAGAAACCGCTTTATCATCGTGAATGCCTTGTTCTTAATTTTAGTGACTCGGCCCGAGCAAAGCCAGCTTCCGGGGCAAATGGATTTCCCGGGAACTCACTCGGACTCAGGGGTTGAGGATTGCAGTTCCAGAGCGGAGAGGTTGGAAAGGCGGCCTGCGGGGGTGCTCATTTTGAGCCACTGCTTGCCGTTGAGAAACGCTGGGTAAAAGCAGCCGACGCACCAGGAACGTAGGCTCCGTCGCCTCTGCTCCGAGGTTGACGCAAGGGCGTAGCCATAGTCCTGCAAGGCAGGTCCAATCACCGCTTCGAGTTCTGCAACCTGCTCCGGGGACAGTTTTTCTTTCCAGCGCTGGACCGGGTTTTGCGATTCGACTTCATTGCCGAGAAATGAGGAATTGGATTCGCGGAGGCGTCCCAGCCCCGCGCTTTGAATGCGGTCGTAGTCCAGATCGTGGTCAAGGAATTGACCCAGGCGAGCCAGCACGGTCCGCGGTTGCCGTACTAATTCCTCGTAATGAACCTCGATGTAGTCTTCCGAAATGCGGCTGCCGTATTGCCGGCCCTTGCGCACCATCCATTGCCAGTAAAGCGCGGTTTCCAGCAACCCGCGAGCCTGACGGCTCCAGGGCAGGGGACGGAAGCCTTCCATCTTCATGAGCGAAAGCGCAATGTCCCGGCCGTCGCGAATGATGTGCACGAACAGCGAACCCGGGATCTCGCGGCTGATTTGCGGAACGTGGAGTACGTTGTCGGGGTCGTAGACCGCCCAGCGTTGCGCTCCCTGATGATCCGCGATGGCGTCCATCACGATGCGGATGAAATCGCCCCCGGTCCGGCATTCGGCAAGCAACTTAGAGCGGAGAGGCTCGGCCTCCAGACCGGCACGCCGAAAACCTTTGCTCTGCATCCACGTGCTGACGATCTTTTCGCGGCTGCCGGGGTTGGCGAGAGAACCGAAGCGGGGCTGCAGGCTTTCGTAGACGGGAAGATATCCGCGATAAACGGCGAATCCGCCGGCCGAAAGCAAGGTGTCATACAGAAGATTCGTTCCCGAGCGATGACAACCCATAACGAAGACCGGACGCTGCTTCCGCTCAACGTATCGGGGATGCTGGTTGGCTGCGGGCTGGCCGGCCGGGGCTGCATTCATGCTTGAGGCGAATTCTAACATTCAGTGCGGTGCGGAGCCCCCGCTCACGCTCCCGGTTCTCCTACCTGCCGCCCGAAGTAGCGATAAATCGTTGTTTTGATTTGTGCTCCCAAAAGATCGCGGCTCAGCACAAACCAGAGAACCCCCGTGCCGTATGCCGCCAGGCCCGCCAGCAGATTCAGGACCAGCTGCGGATAGCGGTGTGCGTAGAAGAAACGCTGCATGACGAGCAGAACGAGGATCATGGGAATACAGAGGATGGTGGGATAAAAATAGGCCTCGACCAGAAACTTGCGGATGGGCACTCCTAACAGCCGGCACATGTGCCGGGGGAGGAAAAATACAGCCGTGCACAGCATCGGAATGGCAGTCCCGATGGCATCGCCTACGATGCCCCACGGGCGGACCAGCACCACGCTCAGAACCACGTTGGCGATGCCTTCCATCAGCACGATATAGGCGAGAGCCTTATGCTTGCTCATCCCAAACAGGATGCGGTTGGAGGTCGACTGCATCTGGTAGAGCGTGGAGGGAATCAGCAGCACCAGCAGGACGACATAGCTTGACGTGTACCGGGCTCCGACCCAGGCCTCGATCACCGACTTGCCCATGATGATCATGGAAACGGTCAGGGGAAACATCACCAGCGCGCAAGCCCGGTTTCCCGAGATGAAGATTCTGCGGATCTGGCCGTAATTGCCGGTGGCCTGAAAATGGCTGGACATGGGAGTGAAGATCTGCGCCATGCTGCTGACCACTTCCCCCGCGTAGTCGACCAAGCGCCCGCCGATGGAGAAGAAGGTAATCGCGGTGGCGGAAAGAAATGTCCCGATAACCACGGCGTCTGACTTGAATCGCAGGCGCGCGGCCACGATGATGATGAAGGTGACCCCGCCGTAGTTGGCCACCTGGCGAAGGGAATCGCGGTCCACATATTTCCAGCCGTACGGAATCCGCAGCAACTGCTGAGCGATGACTCCGCGAACCGCGGTGGTGACTAAAGGCAGCGACACTGTTATGAGGGCTACCGAGAGAAGTCCAAAACCGTGGTTCAGCACATAGATGATCAGCACGGCCCGAACCAACGTGGACACAATGTTGGTCCAGTTCATCAGGTAGAACCTTTGCAGCCCCTCGAGAATGCCCCCGGAGATTCCCAAGGGGAAGCCCAAGGCCAATGACGCTCCCACCATGAAGAACAGAAGGCGCGCGTCCCGGAGAAATGCGGGCGGAATGTGGAACAGCCGGTCCACGTAGAAGCTGCCCCAGATGGTTGGCACCATCAGGAATGCGCCCACGCAGGTGTAGGTGAACAGGCTCGTATTGATCAGGCGGGCGAGTTGGTCCTTGTCACCAGTCGCCTCGAACTTCGAAACATAGCGGACCAGCGAGGAGCGGATTCCGAAATCGAAGATGCCGTAATACCCGGTCAGGGAAAAAATCAGGACCCACAAGCCAAAAGCTTCGTCGCCAAGATGATGCAGGATGAAAGGAGACAGGAAGAAGCCGACCGCTATGTTGATGGCAAGGCCGCTCCAGCTCGAAACAACGTTCTTCAAGGCGCGGCCGGTCAGGCTCATGGCCGGGCAGTCCGATCCGCGGAGGCTGGCTCAAAATCCGGCTGGCATTCCAATTCTCGCTCCCGTAAAGGCATCATTTCAGGTTGTCACAAAGCGCTGGTGAATGTCCAGATAACGGCCGATCGTATGCCAAAGCTCGTTAGAAATGCCCCTGGGTTAACTCGTTAGAAATGTCCCCCGGTGCCTCGTGGGCCGGAGTTTGCGCAAGGGATTGGGCTGCCCGCGGCCTCAGCGCGTGCTAAAATCAGGCGCTTCTGTTCACTAACGCCGCTGACAGCAGACGGCGCTCATCGCGAAGCCACCCGCATGCCTTCTCCCACGAGATTCTTCAGACGTGCCTTGGGGTTGATCCTCATCATCGTGGTTGGTCTGCTGGTATGGGGCGACAAACTTCTGATTGCGACCGATCCTGTCCCTCAGCACGTGGATGCGGTGGTAGCGCTGCAGGGTTCGGTTCTTGGCGAGAGAGTGCGCATCGCGGGGGCCATGAACTACCTGCGCCGGGGCATCGCGGATCGCGGCCTGCTGAGCGTTCCCCAGGAATCTTTTTGGGGCGAGTCGATTCCCCCGATTGCCCGCTCTTACCTGCAACGGAATTACGGGGCTGACCTGGCCGCGCGAGTGGAATTCTGCGAGACCAGCGCCGATGTGAACTCCACCCTGCAAGAGGCGCAAGAGTTGCTTTCATGCATCCGGCAGCACCATTGGCAATCCGTTATGGTTGTGACCTCCGAATATCACACGCGGCGCGCGCGCTTCCTGTGGCGGAGGGTGATCAAGTCCGATCCGGCGATTCACGTCTGGGTGGAGTCCGTGGCAGATCCGGAGTTCGAGCGGCCTTTCTGGCGGCACCGCCAGTCGGCGAAGATATGGGTTCTGGAGTTCTCGAAACTGCTGTGGGCGGCGTTCGAAGGCTGACGCCGGCGCGGCTGCGGAATCAGGCGCGATTTCCTGCAGTTACCATCGCGCCCGCATCTGCCTTAGCCCTGGCGGGTTTTCTACCCCTCACGCCCACCGGCACATTGCCGACGCTCAGGCCCTCGAAGCCGCAACTCTCAAACCAGCGGAACACCTGTTCGTAGGTGTGCTTGGACTGATACTTGGGCGAATACCAGTCCAGCGTGTCCAGAACGCGGATTTCGGGATCATGATGGCGATTCACGGGGAAGACGTGATGAATCACGCCTGCGACGGGGCTTCCGACCAGGGGAATCACGCGCAATCCGCGGTCGAGCCAGTAAAAGAACGGAACTGCCACCCGAAAGAAGCTGTGCAGAGCGCGAGGCGACATGCGGTGCGTAACCTTTCGGTATTGATCGCTAAAGCGAAACCATTTGTTGTACCCGCTATACAACCACACCGCAAGAATGCCGCCCGGTTTCAGGTACTGGGGCAGGGTCTTGACCGCCTGTTCGCAGTCGGGAGTGTGATGGAGCACGCCCATGCTGTAGATGGCGTCGAAAGTCTCGGGAGCGAAGGGAAGCGCGAAAACATCGGCCTGGAATGCAATGAACTGCCGGTCGGCAAGATTCCTGGCCGCAACTTCAGCGGCCGCACTCAGGTCGATGCCGATGACCCGCGCGCCCCACCGGGTCGCCACTTCGGCGAACCGTCCCATCCCGCATCCGACGTCCAGCACGAGCTTTCCTTTCAGGTCCTCGAGCTTGAGGCCGGTTTTGTTCATGAAATCCCGTTCGGAATGAGTCTTTTCCGAATGATCCAGCTGAGTGCGTTGAAAGCGCTTCCATTGATACCCGAAGCTGTCAGCGTAGTTCCCTTCGTCTACAAAGCGGAGGACACCACGGACCTGGGGAAAACGCCGGCCGCAGCCCGAACATGCGACGCCGTTGTCAGCA
>DASREX010000158.1:0-41400 GCA_035651855.1 Candidatus Sulfotelmatobacter sp. | reverse complement strand
CTATTTCCTGCAGTTTGGCTATCCGGGCGAGAGCTGGCGCGACATTCAGAGCACCATCAAGCTGGTGCGCGACACCCGGCCCGACGATATTGGAGTATCCGTTTCCTATCCTCTGCCCGGAACGAAATTCTTCGAGCGTGTTCAGGCGCAGTTGGGGGACAAGACCAACTGGTCCGACAGCGAAGACTTATCCATGATGTTCCAGGGTGCGTACACCAATGAGTTTTACCGGGCCTTGCATGATGCTTTGCACGCGCAGGTCGATTGCTGGAATTCGTCCAGCTGGATGGGAGCTGGGCAGAAAGAGCAACGCAAGGGCGGGGAGCCGGAAGAGCTCTGGAAGCGAGTGATGGAGTTAGAAAGAAGCTGCCGCAACCCGAGGCCGACAACGTTGAATATCTTCCCGGGAGAGCAGCTGGCGCAACTGCCAGCCCGGGTGTACGCCACCAGTTTCGAAGAACTGCTTGCGGTTTTAGCCGGGTAGCGGCCATGGACATACTTCTTACGCACGGATATTTCCTGTACGAGGATCCCAAGGAGCTTCAGATCATGAAGCCCTACCCTCCGTTAGGGATCCTGTACATCTGCTCACATTTGCGGCAGAAAGGGGTGAGAGCGGAAGTGTTCGACTCGACGTTTTCGTCGAGACAAGCATTGTGGGATGTGTTACGGAAGGGGCCTCCGTCGGTTCTGGGAGTGTATGCGAACTTAATGACGCGCTCGAACGTGGTGGAAATTCTCGGGGTGGCAAAGGAAGCGGGCTGGCGGACGGTGGTCGGAGGACCGGAGCCGGGAGCTTACGTTGGCGAGTACCTGGCATCGGGAGCGGATGTGGTGGTGATGGGGGAGGGAGAGCTAACGCTCGAGGAACTGGTGCCGGCGCTGCAGGCCAATGGATTCGCGAGCCTGGAAAAAATCGATGGGATTGCATTCCGGCGCGGCGACGGCTCGGTGGTTCGAACCAGGCCGCGCGCGCAGATTAAAGATATTGACTTGCAGCCCTGGCCCGCACGGGAGGCGATCGACCTGTCGAAATACGTGGAATGCTGGAGGGAGCATCACGGCATGGGATCGGTTTCGCTGATCACTGCGCGGGGATGTCCGTATCACTGCAAGTGGTGCAGCCACGAGGTGTTCGGAAAGACGCACCGGCGGCGTAAGCCGATGTCTGTCGCCGATGAACTGGAATGGCTCATTGAGCGCTACCAGCCGCAAATGGCCTGGATGGCGGACGACGTGTTTACCATTCATCATGGGTGGTTGTTTCAATATGCGGCGGAACTCAAGCAGCGTGGATTGAAGTTGCCGTTCGAATGCATCTCGCGCGCGGACCGGTTGAACCCGGAAGTAGTGGACGCGCTGGCGGAGATGGGCTGCTTCCGGGTATGGATTGGCTCGGAAAGCGGCTCGCAACGCATTCTGGACGCGATGGAACGCGGGGTGACCGTGGAGGAGGTGCAGAGCGCGGTCGGGCTGTGCCGCAGGGCGGGAATTCAGACTGGCATGTTCCTGATGTGGGGATACGAGGGCGAAGAGCTGTCCGATATTGAGGCGACGGTCGAGCACGTGAAGAAGAGCGATCCGGATATTTTCTTTACCACGGTGGCGTATCCGATCAAGGGCACGGCGTATTTCTCAGAGGTCTCGGATCGAGTTGAGAGTCAGAAGAGCTGGAAGGAGACATCCGACCGGGAATTTCGCATCCGCCACCGTCATTCCCGGGAGTTCTACCGATTTGCAGACCAGTTACTGAGCAGCGAGGTGAAGCTGAACCGGCTGGACCGCAGGCCGGATGCGGATCTTTCCGCGATGGCCGCGTTGCGTAAAGGAATCGCGGACGCGCGCAGCGGATTGCAGGCGACGGCCGCACAGGTTGAAGCGTGAAGCATGGCCGGTAACCCACAAACCTATTCCGCGCCCTTTGATGCGGTTGCGCCTGGCTATGACCAGCTGTTCACGTCATCGGCCATTGGGCAGGCGCAGCGTATTGCTGTGTGGAGGCACTTGGAGAAGGCATTCTATCCGGGAGACCGTGTACTTGAAATCGGATGCGGGACAGGAGTGGACGCGTGTTTCCTGGCAAAGAGCGGTGTCCGTGTCGTAGCGTGTGACAGTTCGTCCCGGATGATTGAAGTGGCGACGCGCAGAATTCAAGACGGCGGGTTGGAAGAGCTGGTGCAGGCGGTTGTGCTTCCGGCTGAGGAGGTCGAGAGTCTGGCGACGGAGGCTGCGTTCGATGGCGCGTTCTCAAATTTTGGAGTCTTGAATTGTATCGAGGATATAGCCTCGCTGGCGGCAGGCCTGGGACGCCTGCTTAAGCCCGGCGCCAAACTTGTGCTGTGTTACATGGGAGAACGTTGTCTCTGGGAAGTGGCGTGGTATCTGGCGTGCGGGAATCCGGGCAAAGCTTTCCGTCGCTTCCGGCGCGGCACCACTGCGCAGGTGTCGGGTGGAACTCCGCTCAAGGTCCGTTACCCGAGCGTGCGCGAGGTGAGGGGCGCCTTTGAGCCGTATTTTGAGTTGAAATATGTGAAAGGGATTGGCGTGCTGGTGCCGCCCAGTTACCTGGAGCGCCGGGCGAATCAGTTTCCCCGCCTGCTGCATGCGGCGAGTGTGGCGGATTCGCGACTGGAGACCTGTCCCGGCATCCGGAGGCTGGCGGACCATATCCTGCTGCAGTTCGAACGGAGGGCCGCCTGATGTCTTCGATGTCTCCTCCCGTGTGGGGTGAACGGGCGTTAGCCGCGCCCCGAAGCTGCCTGTCGCTTCCCCGGCTGCGATGCCCGAGCTGCCGGAAGGACATGTCATCGTTTGAATCCGGCTCGCAATGGACTTGCGCGGGATGCGATTTTGTCATCAGGAAAGAGAAGGGAATCCTTCGAGCGCTACAGCCAAACCGCGAGCGGTACTTTCAACAGTTCATTCGGGATTATGAGACGGTGCGGGCCCGGGAAGGGCGGGGCTCGGTTTCGCCGGAGTATTATCTTTCGCTTCCAGACAAAGATCTGACGGGCTGCAACAGCTGGCAGTGGCAGATCCGGGCGCGGACGTTTCACTGCCTGGAGCGGCGTATTCTGCCCGCGATCGAGCGCGCGCATCCGCTGGGCTGCGACCTGCTCGATATTGGAGCGGGGAATTGCTGGTTCAGTTGCCGCATGGCGTTGCGCGGGCATCGGCCGGTAGCCGTGGACCTGCTGGACAACGATTGGGACGGCTTGGGCGCGGCCCGGCATTACCTTTCCCGCTTGCCATCTTCTTTCCCCCGGTTCGTCGCCGAAATGGATTCTCTTCCATTCGCCACCGGCCAGTTTGACATCGTCGTGTTCAATGCTTCGTTCCACTACTCGGTGGATTATTTTGTGACCTTAACCGAAGCGCTGCGGTGCTTGCGGCGGCCGGGCTTCGTGATCCTTGCGGATTCACCGCTGTATGCGCGGGAGGAGAGCGGGCAGGCGATGCTGGCGGAGAAGCGCGCGGCTTTTCAGCGGCAGTTTGGATTTTCGTCAGATAGCATTCCCAGCAGGGAATATCTGACTAAGGCCTCGCTTGAGGAGCTGCAGCGGCGCCTCCCGCTGCGCTGGAAAATGGTCACGCCCTGGTACGGGCTGCAATGGGCCATGCGGCCGTGGAAGGCGCGTTTGCTGCGGCAGCGCGAGCCCTCCCGTTTTCACTTGATCTACAGCGAAGTGCTGGAATGATGACCGAGCTGGTGACCATTTCGAATGGGGCCGACTCGGCCGCCCGTTCCCGCGCGCTGGCGCTGCATGAGGTTCATAGCCTTCCTGTCCTCGTGATTTTCCCACACAACCAGTGCAACTGCCGCTGCGTGATGTGCGACATATGGAGGATTCGGGAAGGGAAGCAGATCACGCCAGAGGACCTCGAAGAACACCTCAGCTCGATCAAGAAACTCGGTGTGCGCTGGGTTGTTTTTTCCGGCGGTGAGCCGCAACTGAACCAGAAGTGGAGTTGGCTGGCGCAGATGCTGCGAGGTGCCGGATGCCGGGTGACGCTGCTGACCGCCGGATTGCTGCTCGAACCGCAGGCGCAGGTTGTGGTGGAGAGCATCGACGATGTAATTGTGTCCGTGGATGGTCCAGCTGCCTTGCACAACAGCATCCGGCGGGTGAGAGGCGCTTTTCAGCAGATGGCGGCGGGGGTGGCCGCGTTGCGGCGCTTGCGGCCGGCGATGGAAATTCGCGGGCGCTGCACGGTTCAAAAAGCTAATCATCAGGCGTTGCGCAGCGTCGTCCTGGCGGCGAAGGAGATTGGGCTTACTTCGATTTCATTTCTGGCGGGCGATCTCACCTCCAGCGCATTCAACCGGACCGAGCCTTGGCCATCGGATCGGGTTGCCCGGGTGGCGCTGGCGGCGGGAGAGGTGGATGCGCTGGAGGCGGAAGTCGAAGCTCTAATGCGGGACTGCCGGGCCGACATGCAGTCCGGGTTTGTGGTGGAACCGGCGGAAAAGTTGCGGCGCATTGTCCGGCATTTCCAGGCTCAGCTTGGGCAAGAGCAGCCCGTGGCCCCTCGCTGCAATGCTCCCTGGGTGTCAGCCGTTGTCGAAGCGTCAGGGGATGTGCGGCCTTGTTTCTTCCATCCGGTGATGGGAAACATTCACGAGCGGCCCCTGGCGCAGATCATCAATTCAGAGGACGCACTGCGGTTTCGGGCTGGCCTGGATGTTGCGGGCAATTCCACTTGCCGGCGATGCGTCTGTTCTTTGTACATTCCCGACCAAACGCCGCCCGTCGATCTGCAGGGTTCGCGCGATCTATTGCTTGAAGGTGAAGGTTAGCGTCTTGGCTTCGCCGGCTCCGATGGTGACCTTCTGCGTGGTCGTGCCCAGCTTCTCCTGCCACGCGGTCAGGGTATAGGTGCCGGGGGGCAGATTCTTGATCTCGAAGTGTCCGTCCTGATCGCTCACCGCAAAAAATGGATTCTTCAAGACCGCGATGTAACCCTTCATCCAGGGGTGCACGTTGCACTTCACCGGGATCGCAACTTCCTGCCGGGCGAACGTCTGCTCCATGGGCATGCCGTGGGGCTGCGTCATGTTCCACTCGCGATTGTTGGCCGGAGTGGGGTGGATGTTGTGGGTGGTCTGATCGCTGTTTACGATGCTGAGCTTCTGGTTGGCCTGGAGAGCCAGTACGTGCGGTTTGTACTGGCATCCTTTTTGCTCGAGTACGGCAGGCTGCTGCGGGGGCTGAGAGGCTTGAGACGCGAGCCCATCGGAGATGTAGATCACTACGTTCGCGAGTCCGCCGTTCGGGCCTACTACGATGTCTTCGGTGGTGAGCGGTGTTGCGCGTCCTTTCGCGCAGAGTGGATCCTGCGAGGTTTCGATGTGCGCCGGCTTGGGAGCTGTGCCTTCGAATTTCACCTCTCCGCTAAGCGAGGCGGGATTATCTGCCGGCTTCGGCGCACTCCGGCCTGATTCCACGAAGATAAGAGCGGTTGCAAGCAGTAAGAAGTAAAGCGACTTCATTTCAAATCCCTTCCGACGAGTGGCGTTTGTTCATTGGGAAATTACTGGGTTTTGACCTCGGCAATCTGCGGATGCTTCCCGGGAGAACTCAAGCTGCGGATGTAGTGAACGACATCCCAGCGCTGGTCGGCGGTCATGGCGCCGGCGAACGAGGGCATGGGCGTGCCGTCGAGTCCGGTGACCAGATCGCGGAACATATCGCGATCCGTCTCGCCGCATTTGAAGCGGGAGCCGCTGGTGAAGTCGAAGGGAGTGATGGGATCGCCCTTGGTGTCGGTGAGCGTAGCGGCGTTTGGACCGTAGCCGCGGCCGTCCTTACCATGGCAACTCCAGCAATTCATGCTCTGGAAGAGTTCGGCTCCACGCTGGATGCTTTCGCGGGAGGAGGGCGGTTCTGATGGGATTTCCACCGGCACTCCGGGTTTTTCCTCCTGGAATGCGGAAGAGAAAGTCTTCACGTAGGCGACCAGATCCGCCCTTTCCTGGCGCAGCAGCGGCTTCCAGGAGGGCATTCCGCTGGCGTGAATGCCGCGAGTGATGGTGTCGTAAAGATCGGCGTCGAGCGGCAGGCTGCCGCTGGGAGTAGAACGGCACTTGAATACCGCCTTGGTAAAGTCGCGAGGCTTTGGATTCAGGTAGGCGGCGCTCTCGCCCTTGCCATCACCGTACTGGCCGTGACAGAAGATGCAGTAGCGCTGGTAGAGCTGCCTGCCCCGATTCGCGTTTCCCACCATTTTTCCGATGTGGCTTTCTTGTGCGTATCCGGCCAGGTTCCAGAAGATCATCAGCGCGAGCGCGGCCCGACTGATCAGCGTGATTCTCTTGTGCACGGAAGAGTTCTCCTCAGAAATCGAAATCAAATCCCATCAGGTAGCTGTTGTGGATCTCGTCCAGTCCTGAAACCGGGGCGGTGCCCGGGTTATTGATGCGGGAATACTCCTGAGTCCAGGCGAGGCCAGCACGCGTGCTCATGATGGGATACCAGCGGTAACCGACCGTCCAGGTGTCGAAGTTTCCGATGGCCGGGGGAATGATTGGATCGGCCTGCCGCGACATTCGGTTGAGTTCGTATTTGCCAATCAGGACCAGGCGCGGATTCGGGTTGTAGTGGCCCTCCACAAAGCCGCCGTTCCAGACCGGAGCCCTGGCCCCCAGGGGGAGGTTCGCGGGTTGATTCGAAGGAACCGCGTTGCCCAGGAAGACATTGTCCGTTCCATGCAGATAGAAAGTGTAGAAATCGAACTTGTTGAGATACCAGTGCCCGTATGCGCCGAGGCGGTAAAAGCTCCGATTACCCAAACCGGTTCCCGCCAGGGGTGCGCCGCCGCTGGTCTGGAAATAAGTTGGCGATTGACCCCACAAGCCGTACACGCCGATCTGCTGGCGGCCCAACCATGGCGTTTCGAACGACTGGTTGAAATTAGCGTAGACATCGTAGTTCTGGTTGGAGGCCGTATTGGTAACGACGTTGGTGTTGCCGACGACCGCAATCGAGTAACGCGTGTAGTCGTTGGCGGAATGGCCCTGCAACTCAACCCCGAGTTGAGGAAATCCGAGGCCGGAGAAGGAATTGACGTCCCCGGGCGCACTGAAAAAATAGTTGTAGTAGGGCGCGCCGGTGTTGTTCAGGATCAAAGTGCGGTTCTGAGAGATGGGTTCATCGAGTTCGAACTTGCCTACTTTCACGTTGAGCCAGGAAGAGCCGGCAATGTTGTCGAGGCGCGCCCAGGCTTGCGCGAGAGTGATGCTGTTGCTTCCGATGAAAGGCTGAACGAAGAAGGAAATGTTCTTGTAAAGAGTGCCGGCGGTAATCATGTTCACTCCGCCGAGATCGAAGCCGGACGTGGTCACGCTGCGTTCGACCTGTCCGCTGCCGGCGCTGCCGGGAACCAGGTCAACGGCCTGGCGGTTGTTGTTTTCGCGGTGCCAAAATGGGGTGGTGCGAAACATGATTGGCCAGTAGCCCGGGTCCTGGTAAATGGGAGCATCGCGCCCGTTGCCCAACTGGTAGCCGTTATCCTTAAAGGTCTGCCCGAAATTATTCAGCATGGGCCAGGCTTCGTGGCAGGCGGAGCAGGGCAGGCCGTACTTACGCGCAAAAGCCGGAATGCCGTGAGCCGGGCTTCCGCTCGCAAGGAGCACCCCCAGGGTGAGCAGCTGTAGAGCCATTCGTTTCGTATTTTCGATAGCCATGATTCCGACGACGTCCTTTCCGCAATGAGCTCGACTCAGTCCTTCTTCGCGCCTTCGCGCGGGACGAATTTGTATCCCACCCCGTGAACGGTTCGAATGAAGACGGGACATTCAGGATTGTTCTCGATTTTCTGGCGCAGCTTGGCAATGCAGTTGTCCACGGTGCGGTAACTGGAACGCTTGCGCTTCGGCCAGGCCGAGCCAATCAGCTTTTGCCGCGAGATCACGATCCGCGGACGGGTGACGAGAAACTTCAGGACCTTGAACTCGCGGAGGGTCAAGCCTACGACCTGGTCCGCGCGACAGAGTTCCATGGTCTGAAAATCAAGAGAAAAGTCTCCAAACCTTGCGACCTGGCCCGTGGATGGCAACGGAAGATCTGACATGGCAGGATTTTCGGCGCCGCGCTAATCGGCAACGTCTCGTAAGGTAGCGTCAGCGATCGAGTGCGCTTGTCATGGAAGAGTCACATTCTTGTTAAATCGCTGTTTCGGATTTGCGCAGCGGACAGCGCTGGCAGCGAATCGGAAGTGCGCAGACTGCAGGGGAGAAACGACGGAAGGCTGTGGCGACTGTTGGGGAAAGGCGGGGTTTGAAAACGATGGGTTCCGGGACGGGTTGTTACTTAGCCGGGCGCTCGGAATGTTTTTTGTCGCGCTTTGCGGCGACGCTGAATCTTTCGGGCGAGAGCAGGCCGACTTCCAGGGCGTATCGCACCACGTCGGCACGGGACTTAAGGCCCAGTTTCTCGGCGAACCTTGCGCGATAAGTCTCAACCGTCTTGACGCCGACAAAAATCTGTTCGGCGATTTCGCGGCTGCTGAAGCCCTCGGCGACCAGCTTCATCACCTGCAGTTCGCGCTCGCTCAACACCTCGTCGGGAGCCGCGCCGGCATGAGCAAGGTCGGGCAGTGCATGCTGCAGAGCTGCGCCCGCCAGTTCAGAATCGATGTACCGCCTGCCCTGATGAACGGCGCGAATTGCCGCCAGCAGGTTTGCGTCCACGCTTTTCTTCAGCACATACCCGGAGGCTCCGGAGGCCAAGGCCGTCCGCAAGTAAGCGGGCTCTTCGTGCATGGTAAGCAGAAGAATGCGAGTCTGGGAACAGCACTTGATCAGTTCCGGAATCGCGCGCAACCCGCCGCCGCCAGGCATGGTGATGTCCAGAATCGCGACGTGGGGCTGTATTGCCGCTGCCATGCGGACGGCCTCCTCGCCATTCTGGGCCTCGCCTACAACGTTCATGTCAGGCTGGGAATCGATCAGCATACGCAGGCCGGCGCGGAGGATGGCATGATCGTCGGCGATGAGAACGCGGATCTTCGCAGGGGACGACATCTGTGGCTCTCAGTGTTGAGAATTGCCGGACGAGTCGAGTGGGCCGGCTTCCGGCGCGGAACTCTTGTCGTCTGCGGGAATAGTTAAGGTCACGGTGATGGAGGTGCCCTTTCCGACGATCGATTCCGCCTTGAACTGCCCTCCTAAAATGGATGCGCGCTCGCGCATGCTCTGCAGGCCAAGGTGTTTCCTGGAGCCATTCTGACTTTGCCGGGTGGCAAAACCGCAGCCATTGTCCCTGATCGTCATGGTGAGGTTATGGTCGCGAAGTTCGACCAGTATAGCAACCTGGCTGGCGCGGGCATGCCTGGCGATATTGGTGAGGGCTTCCTGGGCGATGCGATAAAGGCCGCGCTCGACGGCACGGGGCAGGCGCCGGGCATCCAGGCCGATGATCTCGATTTCGGCTTTCAGGCCGTGGAGCGTGGAATATTCCGAGACGTAGTTTCGCAGCGCGACGGAAAAACCCAGGTCGTCGAGCACGATGGGGTGCAGGTCGCGGGAAAGCCTTCCCACTTCGCCGATGGCGCGGGAGGTGAGTTCGCGGAGTGTTCTGGCCTGCTTTTTTGCATCGGCGATGGTCCGGGATTCTTCGATCAGGCGCAGTCCCGCGAGCAGGGAGGTCAGCATTTGACCGGACTCGTCGTGCAACTCGCGGGCCAGGCGCTCGCGCTCGCTTTCGCGGGCGAGTATTTCGTGTTCCAGCAGGTGTTTTTGAGTTTCCTGCTGCATGGCCAACTCCTCGGCCCGTTTATGCTCGGTAATGTCCTGTACCACGGCGTTAACAGCCAGAATGTCTCCGTTGTCATCTTTGAGCGGGTGCAGATTCACCAGCCAGTCGCGCAGGATCTCGGGCTGCAAGGGGGCGTGAGCTTTGACCTCGGCATTCACCAGGGATTCGCCGGTGGAAAGCACGCGCTGATAAAGATTTCCGACCTGCGCCTCCAGCTGGGGAAACAGCTCGCGCATGGTCCGGCCAACATGCTTTTCGGGCGGCAGCCCGTTGAGCTCGGCAAGCGTGTGATTGATCTTGAGGTAGCGCAGGTCTTTGTCGAGAAGCGCGAGACCGACGGGCGCCGAGCTATAGATGGCCTCGATTTCCTGCGCTCTTCGAAAGGCCGCGGCTTCGGCGTTGCGAATCCGTAGCAGGGAGCGGATGGTCGCCACCAGCTCGTCCGGATCCATGGGCTGAACCAGATACGCGTCGGCGCCACCCTCCAATCCGGCTACGCGATGTTTGGTATCCACCAGAGTGGCTGATACCTGCAGAACGGGAATATTCGAGGTGGATTCGTTGGCCTTGATGCGCTGGCAGACTTCGAGGCCATTGATGTCTGGAAGATTGACGTCCAACACGATAATGTCCGGGCCCTGGGCGCTCATTTCCAGCGCCTGGCGACCGGAAACGGCCTCCAGCACCTGGAAACCGGCGCGCCGCAAGACGCGCGACACGGCGTAGCGCTGCGCTTCGGTGTCATCCACGTAAAGAATGGTGGGCGCTGTCTGCCCCGGCTCACGCATAGCGGAGATTATGGCACTTTTCCACAGAATGGAACACGCTCTGTAGGGAGTTCCCCGACGCGGAGGGCCATTTTCAGGAGAATCCCCGCTTACAGGCACCCTGCCAGGGGATGAGAATCGTAAGCGCCGGGCCAGTCGACTTTATATTTGCCATGACTGCCCGGGAACGACCATATGAACGTCGAGAACAAAGAGCAGTGGATGAAACTTTGTGAATTGGCTTCCAAGGAGCAGAACCCGGATAAGCTCATGGAACTGGTCCAGGAGATTACCCGGCTCCTGGAGGAGCGGGAAAGGGCTCTCAAAGCGAAAAAAAACGATTCGTAGCAGGTATGCCCTCATCGGCATTGAGCTATAATCCCACAATTCGCTGACCGGCAGGGGGCACTTCAGCCGTCCAGCCCCCCGCGACGGCAATCTACCGACAGCATTATCCGTCCTCCGGAGGAATTTCACAATTATGGCAACCACTACTCTGAACCAGAATGCAACCTTGGGTTCGATCATTCAGCAACATCGAGAGACAATCCTGACCGAATGGCTGCGGGAGATGAGCGGGGCAATACGCCGCAGCGATCTGATGAAAGAATCGGAACTGCGGTCGGAGTGCAGTCAATTCCTGGACCTGCTGGCGGACGCAACCCGAGCCGGCGTCAGTTCCCAGTCGGCGGGACATGAGCCCCTGCGGGATATGCTGGGGGACCTTTCGCGCACGCGGGCGCAGAAAGGTTTCACGCCGCGCGAGACGGCCTTATTTGTGTTTTCCCTGAAGCGGCCGCTGTTCACGGCGATCCGCGAGACGTACGGCAATGACGCCCGCGTCATGGGAGACGAGATTTGGGGCACAACCGAACTGCTGGATAGCCTGGGGCTCTATACGACCGAGTCGTACCTGAAATCGCGCGAGGAAGTGATCCGGCGGCAGCAGGAGGACATGCTGGAGCTGTCAACGCCGGTGGTGAAGCTTTGGGAGGGGATCCTGGCCTTGCCGCTGATCGGGACCCTGGACAGCGCCCGGACCCAGGTGGTGATGGAATCGCTGCTGGAGGCAATCGTGCAGACGAATTCGCGAGTGGCGATCATTGACATCACCGGCGTTCCGACGGTGGATACCGTCGTGGCGCAGCACCTGTTGAAGACGGTGACGGCGGCCCGGCTGATGGGGGCGGATTGCATTATCAGCGGCGTCCGTCCGCAGATCGCGCAGACCATCGTGCACCTGGGAATCAATCTGCTCGATGTGACTACCAAAGCGACACTCTCGGACGCTTTCGGCCTGGCGCTGCAACGATCGGGAATAACGTTCGTCCGCCAGCAGAAGAAAGAACCCAAATCAGAGGTATAGGGGGGGCCGGTGGAAAAGATTCCGATTTTGCGGATGGGCGAATTCCTTCTAGTCACCATCCAGGTCGATATGCACGACCGTCTTGCAATGACCTTGCAGGATGACCTGACCAATCGCATCAGTCAGACCGGAGCCAAGGGAGTACTGATCGACATCTCCAGCCTGGAGATTGTGGATTCCTTCATTGGAAGAATGCTGGGCAATATCGCGTCCATGTCGCGGGTATTGGATGCGGAGACCGTGGTGGTGGGCATGCAGCCGGCGGTCGCCATCACCCTCGTCGAACTCGGAATGTCTTTGACGGGAGTTCGAACCGCACTGAATGTGGATGCCGGCATGGAATTGCTGCGCAATTCCATCGATGCTCAGAAGGACTTCCTTTATGACAGTCCTGTCCACTGAAACCCTGCCCGTGGTGTCGGAGTCCGATATCGTCAATGTCCGCCGTAGTGTGCGGGAGAGTGCCGCGCGCCTGGGATTCTCCCTGGTCGATCAAACCAAGGTTGTTACCGCCGCAAGTGAACTGGCGCGGAACACGCTTATTCACGGCAAGGGCGGGCAGATGGAACTGATCACACTGAATGGCCCCCGCACCGGCCTCCGCCTGAGTTTTCAAGACCGGGGGCCGGGGATCGCTGACATCCAACTCGCCTTGCGCGATGGCTTCACCACCGGCTCCGGCCTCGGACTGGGACTGGGAGGAGCCAAACGGCTGGTAAACGAATTCGAGATTAATTCCCGCGTGGGGGAAGGTACCACGATTACGGTGACCCGATGGAAGTAGCCGTCCAACCGGCGCATCCGCAGTTTATGGTCGAGGTCCGGGACCCGTCCCATGCGGGCGAGGCGAGGCGGCTGGCGGTGCATTCCGCGGAACGGCTTGGATTGGGCGAAAGCGATCGCGGGGCGCTCGCGATTGCGGTTACGGAATTGACCACCAACATTTTGAAACACGCTCAGTCAGGGATGGTCCTGTGCGAGCCTATCGTCCAGAATGGCAGCCGTGGGGTGCGGGTCCTGGCCCTGGACAAAGGACCGGGAATCGGTGACGTGGGCAAGGCCCTGGAAGACGGGTTTTCCACATGCGGGACGGCGGGCAACGGCTTGGGCGCGGTGCAGCGGTTGTCCACCCGGTTTGATGTCTATTCGGTGCCGCAGCGCGGCACTTGCGTCCTGGCTGAATTCTGGCCAAAACGAAAAGAGCCCGCACCGGCGCTGCCGTTTCAGGTGGGGGCGGTATCTTTAGCGATGCGCCGGGAGACGGTCTGCGGTGATGGCTGGAAGTCGCGGACCCGCAACGGCACCAGCCTGTTAATGGTAGTTGACGGATTAGGGCACGGCAGTTTGGCCGCCGAAGCGGCCCGGGAGGCGGAACGGATCTTTGAGGAAAGCAGCTCCACTTCGCCCGGATCCATTCTGCAGGACTGCCATGACGCACTACGCAAAACGCGCGGAGCAGCTGCGGCGATCGCGGCCATCTCGCCCGACAGCCGCTTGCTCTCGTTTGCCGGCGTGGGAAATATCTCCGGTACCGTGATTACTCAGGGTGCCCGCCGGGGAATGACCTCGCATAATGGCACCTTGGGGCATCAATTGCACAAGATTCAGGAGTTCACTTTTCCCTGGGAGCCGGACAGCGTGCTGGTCATGCACTCCGACGGGCTCGGTTCGAAGTGGGATCTGAACCAGTATCCCGGGATCATGAGAAAGCACCCCAGTGTCATTGCGGCACTGCTCTACCGCGATTTTGAACGGCAGCGGGATGATGTAACCGTACTGGTCGCCAAGAATTCGGAGTAGCCTCCTATGCCAATCCCGCTGCTGCGCATGGAAATCCGCCACGAGTATGACGTGGTGCTGGTACGGCAGCGCGCGCGGCAGATTGCGGCAGCGCTGAAGTTCGATTCGCAGGATCAAACACGCATCGCGACCGCTCTTTCCGAAATCGCGCGAAACGCCTTCCAGTATGCCGGCGGAGGCTTTGTCGATTTCCGGATTGAGCAGAATCCGGTCCCGGCTCTCCTCGCCACCATTAGCGACCAGGGGCGCGGCATCCACAACGTGGGCGAAATCCTGGATGGGAAGTACATTTCACGCACCGGGATGGGGCTGGGAATCATCGGGGCACGCCGCCTGATGGATGTGTTTACGGTGGAGAGCAGCCCGCGCGGAACAAAGATCGTTCTGGGCAAAAATATCCCCGCCCGCCTCTCGGGCCCCAGCAAAAAGGATCTGGACCAGCTCTTGTCGAAGATCGAATTGCAGGGTCCGCAGAATGCCTATGAAGAATTGCAGCAGCAAAATCAGGAATTGCTGAGGACGCTGGAGGAGTTGCGGGCGCGCCAATCGGAGCTGGCGCAACTCAATCGCGAGTTGGACGAGACCAACCGGGGAGTGGTGGCGCTGTACGCGGAACTGGACGACAAAGCCGATTTTCTGCAGCGCGCCTCGGAATTGAAAAGTCATTTTCTATCCAACATGAGCCACGAGTTCCGGACGCCGCTGAATTCCATCATGGCGCTCAGCCAGATCCTGCTCGACCGGATGGACGGAGAGTTGACCAACGAGCAGGAGAAACAGATTCGATATATCAAGAACTCGGCCCAGGACTTGACGGACCTGGTCAACGATCTGCTGGACCTGGCGAAAGTGGAAGCCGGAAAAGTTACCATCCGGCCGGCCCGCTTCGATGTCAGAACTCTGTTCGCCGCTTTGCGCGGCATGCTGCGTCCGCTGCTGGCACAGAATTCGTCAGTCAAGCTGATCTTTGACGATCCTGACGAAGATATGGAGATCTACAGCGATGAAGGGAAGCTTTCCCAGATTCTGCGGAATTTTATTTCGAATGCCTTGAAGTTCACCGAACGCGGCGAGGTGCGGGTGGTAGTTTCGCGCGGACACGATGACACCATAGCGTTCGATGTTTCCGACACCGGGATCGGGATCGCGCCCGAGGACCAGGAGCGCATCTTCCAGGAGTGGACCCAGGTTGAGGGCAGGCAGCCCAAGGTGGCGAAGGGCTCCGGGCTCGGCCTCCCACTCTCGCGCAAACTGGCGCAATTATTGGGGGGAAATGTTTACGTGAAGAGCCAGTTGGGAGTGGGGTCAGTTTTTACAGTGACCATCCCGGTTGCATTCCGGGGGGAAACCGAGATTGCTTTCGTTCCCGAGGTCAAGCAAGAACTGGACGCGACCAAGTTGCCGGTGCTGGTGGTGGAGGACAATCGCGAGGCTTTGTTTATCTACGAGAAGTATTTGAAGGGAACCGCCTTTCAAGTAATCCCCGCCGGAAAAATTTCAGACGCGCAGGCCGCGCTTCGGTCGGTCCGCCCGCACGCCATCGTTCTGGATGTCTTGCTGCAAGGCGAGCATTCCTGGGACTTCCTGCGCGAACTGAAGGAGAATGCCGCAACCCGCGACATTCCGGTGTACGTGGTAACGGTCGTGGACAACCGCGAGAAGGCCCTGGCGATGGGCGCGAACGGCTTCCATCCCAAACCGGTGGAGAGGGCATGGTTGTTGAAACAGCTGGAGTCCTCTTTTGGGGCGCGCCCGGTGCTGATCATCGATGATGACTCAATCTCGCGACGAATGGTCAAAGGTCTGCTGGCGCACACAGGCTATGTGGTTGACGAGGCCAGCGGGGGCGTGGAAGGGGTTCGCATGGCTCGGGAACTGAACCCTGCCCTGATCGTGCTCGATCTGGTGATGCCGGACCTGAGTGGATTCGAGGTGCTGGAACAGCTGGCGGCAGATGCCGCCACCAGAACAATTCCCATAGTGATCCACACTTCCAAGGACCTGGATAAGGAAGAGAAAGCGCGGCTGAGCGTCGCGGTGGAGATCGTTCCCAAGAGCATCCTGCATTCGCAGGAGATGGCCTGGGCAACGTTCTCGGATGCTTTTCGGAAAGCCGGCTTAACCCTGGTGACACGCACGGAGGATCAGCCGGTTGGGGCCAAGTAAGGGAATAATTTGTCCATGATCCCACAAACCGTGCTGGCCGTGGATGACAACGACGCCATCCGCTATTCGGTGGCACGCCGCCTGCGCGACGCGGGCTTCCATGTGATCGAGGCTGGAACCGGCGCGGAGGCCCTGCGGCTGGCCAGGCAGGACCCCGTGCTGATCACGCTCGATATCAACCTGCCCGACATCGACGGGTTCGAGGTCTGCCGAAGGCTGAAGGATGATCCCGCCACTCGCGAAATTCCGGTGCTTCATCTCTCCGCGTCCTGTATAGCCGCCCGCGACAAGGTGCGTGGCCTGGAAGGCGGGGCCGATGCCTACCTCTCCGAACCCATCGATCCCCAGGAGTTGCTGGCTACGGTGAAGGCTCTGTTACGCATGCGCGAGGCGCAACGAGAGGCGCGCCGCCAGGCGGATGAAGCCGAGAGGGCCAAACAGGAACTCAAGGACGCCAATGAGTCTCTGGAGATGAGGGTGCACCAGAGAACGGCGGAACTGGAACAGCAGATCTCCGAAGTACAAAAGCTCTCCGGCGCGCTGCTGCAGGCGCAGGATGAAGAACGCCGCCGGATCTCGCGCGAATTGCACGACAGCACCGGCCAGTTGCTTGTGGCGTTGAAGTTGAATGTAGCCCAATTGAAATCCGAAATGCCGGCTGGCGGCGCAGCCGTGGACCGGCTCGTCCAGGACACAGAGTCGGTGCTGGAAGAGATGAGCCGCCAACTGCGAAGCATGTCGTATCTGCTGCATCCGCCGCTCCTCGACGAGGCGGGGTTAGAGTCGGCCCTGCGCTGGTACGTCGACGGCTTTGCCCGTCGAAGCAGCCTGAAATTGAACCTTGAATTGCCCGCCGATCTGGCTCGCCTTCCACAGTCGATGGAAACCACGATCTTCCGGCTGGTTCAGGAGTCCCTCACGAATATTCACCGGCATTCCGGCAGTAAGACAGGGCTTATCCGCCTGGTAAGGAAGGAGCGGGAGGTCCAACTCGAAATTATTGATAAAGGAACAGGCTTCTCATTCGAAGCGGAGATGGGAGGGAAGATCTCCAGGCCCGGAGTCGGGATTATAGGGATGAAAGAGCGCGTGCATGGCTTAGGCGGCTCTCTGCAAATCACTTCGAGTTCTTCCGGTACCCGCGTATTTGCCACCTTGCCGATCCAACCGGACTAATCGCCATGGTCAGAATCGACGGTCGGGGTTCGCGGGGGGACCTTACCGCCAGAGCAGCAATCGAGGACAAGCAACCCGTGTTCCTTGCCCTCTGCTGACAGCTACTGGGTCTTATCTTCAACCTTCTCTGCGCCCTGGCGTGTTTTGCGGGCGGTCTTGTGCGCAGCCTTCTTGCTGGTTGTTTTAGTCGCGTGGCCGGTTTTGCGCGCGGCCTTTTTGGTGGCCCGACCGGTGTCTTTCGCGGCATTCTTAGTAGCATGCCCCGCGTCCTTCATATCCTGCTTGGGGCTTTGCGCATCCTGGGCGACCGCGGCGAAGGCGAGAACGGCCGCCCCTGTGCCCAAAATCAGACCGAGAAACAATTTGCGAAGACGCATGAGATCTCCTTGGCGAATCGAAATCCGGCAGTGTTGCCGGTTGCGGAACAGATGCGGCAGGCCGCCTACATCCCGCCCCCTTCAGTTCCGGTCGAATAAGATTCGGTGCGGTTCTTCACCTTATTGCTGATTTCCTGAACCTTTTCGCTGAGGTTGTTGCGCAGTTCTTCGCCGCTGGAGGGAGCCAACAGCATGCCTGCGCCCACGCCGACGCCGATTCCGGCGGCGAATGCCAGGAAATTGCGCAAAGTGTGGTCTTCTCTGGGGTAGAGAGCTTCACGGGCATCATCGGCGAAGTCCGAGGCTCGGCTTGAGGCGCGCTCCACCGTATCCGAGGTCTGATCCATCAGGTACACAGCAGTTTTCAAAATCGATTTGACGACATTGTTCAGTTTCATCTTGGTTCATCCTTTCCATTAATCGCCCTCGATCTCGAGATCGAAGGACACACCGGCGTGAAATCCTGAGACAAGTGGGCGTGCAGCTTGCTCCAACCCTATCCCTAATATGCTTCGAGACTTCCAGGTTGAGGCTAACCTCGGAAGGCGGGTGTGTCAGTACGGGAAATCTGGTACTTCGGGGAGAAGGCGTGGGTACAGACGGGACAGAGTCTGTCCAAGCCCGGTCGGCAACCCGGACACTCGCAGGGAAGCTCTAACCAAACAACGTTTTGTCTCCAGGAGAGCGCAAACGAAGTGCAACCTTTCAATCCGCGGAAAGCTGTGGCTGACTGCGCTCTGCCTGTTGATCCCCAGCCTGCAGTCGTGGGGCGTTCTGGGCGAAGACGCCGCCTTGGTGGCAGCGGACGGGGCCCGGATCAACGCCAGCTCACGCCTGATTCAAAGAGAGAGTTACACCATCCACGAGCTCAGGTCTCCTTCGGGTATCACGGTGCGGGAATACGCCAATGCCTCGGGGAGAGTCTTTGCCGTGGCATGGAAGGGGCCATTTCTTCCTGACATGAAGCAGTTGCTGGGGACGCACTTCGAGGAATTTCAGAAGGCCGCGCAGGCGCAGAATCGGCGCGGCGGACATGGGCCTCTGGTCATTCAACAGCCCGGGCTGATTGTAGAACTGGGCGGACACATGCGGTCGTTCGTGGGGCGAGCTTATCTTCCCGATGAAATGCCTGCAGAAGTGAGGAGCGGGGAGATCCGGTGAAGCCGCTGCAATTCCATCCCAAGGGTCTGTGCGCCGTGGTGCTGCTTGCGCTCTCCGCCCTATCGGTGGGCTGTGGAGGGGGTAGTTCGAAGCAGAACGGCACGGCTCCGCTAGCATCTTCGGGAGGCAACGTGCAGCCGATTGTGGTGAATGCGGGCCCGGCGGGAAACTACGCCAATGGTGTCTTTACCAGCGTGACGCTTTGCGTGCCCTCCAGTTCGAGCTGCCAGACCATCAGCGGGATCCTTGTGGACACGGGCTCGTACGGCCTGAGAATCCTTTCTTCGGCTGGGGGCGGGGCGCTCACGCTATCCCTGCCGCAGCAAACCGCGTCGAATGGGAATCCGATGGGCGAGTGCGCGCTGTTTGTCAGCGGATTCACGTGGGGCTCGGTGAATACCGCGGACGTGATCATTGCGGGGGAACAGGCCGGCAATGTTCCGGTGCAGGTAATTGATCCGACCTTCGCCGCCGTGCCTTCGGCCTGCAAAAACACCGGAGTGCCTGAGAACGACACCCTGCAAACCCTGGGAGCCAACGGGATCCTTGGCGTAGGACCGTTTGCGGAAGACTGCGGGGGAGCGTGCACCCAGAGCGGCACGTCCAATCCGGGAATGTACTACACCTGCGCCTCGACGTCCTGCCAGATCACAGCCGAGCCGCTGGCAAGGCAGGTGCAGAACCCGGTGGTGCTCTTTCCCAACGATAACAATGGGGTAATTATTCAGTTACCGGCGGTGAGCGGGCCTGCCCCCAGCCTGGCGGGGTCCATGGTGTTTGGCATCGGTACGCAGCCCAACAACACGCTCGGCAAGGCTGAGGTTTTCCCGGTGAATTCGAGCGGTGAGTTCAACACTACATTCAAAGGGCAATCCTATCCCGCATTCGTGGACAGCGGGTCCAATGCGTTTTTCTTCCTCGACAGCGATATCACCGGAATACCCGCCTGCGGCAGCAACGGCGGCTTTTATTGTCCGACGACCACGCAGAAACTCTCCGCCATCACCTCGTCCGGAAACCCCAGTCAGACGATCACTTTCAGCATCGCCAATGCGGATTCGCTGTTTGCCAACCGCGGCGATTTCGTGTTCGACACCCTGGGAGGTCCCAATGCTGGAACGTTTGACTGGGGACTGCCATTTTTTTTCGGGCGGAACGTGTTTACCGCGATTGAGTCCCGGAACACTCCGGCGGGCGCCGGGCCCTTCTGGGCCTATTAACGGATTCTGAGGGGATCAAGCCATCTGCCTTCGCAGTTCCCGCCGGAGAATCTTTCCCGAAGCGGTTTTGGGAACGGCATCCACAAAGTGAACTTCCCGCGGCTGCTTGTAATGGGTGAGGCGGTCCGCTACGAACCCGCAAAGTTCCTGTTCGAGCTTGCGGCTTTCGACGAATCCATCCCGCAGGGCGACGAATGCGACCGGAATTTCACCTGCCTCGGTATGAGCCCGTCCTACCACGCCGCACTCTTTTACCGCGGGATGCTCCAGCAGGACTCCTTCCACTTCGGCGGGAGCGACGGGGAATCCTTTGTACTTGATCATCTCCTTGCGCCGGTCCACGACCCGGTAGAAGCCGTCGCGGTCGCGGGTGACGATGTCACCCGACCAGTACCATCCGTCCCGCAGGACTGCATCGGTAGCCTGCGGCTCCTTCCAATAGCCGAGCATGAACTGCGGGCCGCGCATCACCAGCTCTCCAGGTTGGCCCGAAGCTACCTCGGTCGCATCTTCCGGGCTGCCGGAAAGATCAAGGTTGGAACTGGCGATTACCCGGCAATCGGTTTGCGCCAGCGGATGTCCGATCGAATCGGGCCGGTAGAGTGCGCCATCGAGAAATCCCACGTGTGTGACCGGAGAGGCTTCGGTCATCCCATATCCCTGACATACCAGAATCCTGGTGAGCTCGGTAAAACGCCGTGGCAGGTCGGGGGCCAGCGGCGCGGCGCCCGACTTAACCCAGCGCACGCTGTGGTCGCGCGGAAACTGGCCTGCCTCGGCGGCCTGGCAGATGGCCAGAATCGCGGGTGGAACCAGCGGCATCATCGTGACGACCTCGTCCACGATCAGACTTGCCAGTTGCTGCAGGTTGAATCTCGGGGTCACGATGAGCGTGGCGCCCAACAGCAGCGCGGGATTGAGAACTACATTGAGCCCGTAGATGTGATAAAGCGGCAGACAGCAGAGGATGTTGTCACCCGCGCCGAGCTGCGTCGCATTCGGCCCCAGCAGTTGATAGATGTTGGCCACCAGGTTCAGATGGGAGAGCATGACTCCCTTCGGCAGGCCCGTCGTGCCGCTGGAATAGGGCAGGGCTGCGATAGTTTGATCGGATGAGAGCCCGGGATTGGCATAGCGGCCAGAGCGCGGCTGCAGCAGTTCTGCAAAAGATTCGCTCCCGGCGGCCGCCTGGCGCGTTGTATAGACCCGCCGCAGGCCGGGCAATCCCCCCAGGTTCATGCCAGCAATACTGCCGCCATCGGTGATCAGGACGACCGCGCCGGAATTTTCCAGCTGGTATCGGACCTCGCGCTCGCGATATGTCGGATTGAGCAGCGTGGGGATGGCTCCGGCGAGTTGCGCGGCATGAAAGCTGGCGCAGAACTCCCAGGAATTCGCCAGGAAAATAGCGACTACATCTCCCGGTTGCACTCCGGCAGCAATCAGCCCGCGGGCGATGGCTTCCACCGTCTCGCCGTATTCAGAGTAGGTCAGACGGCGCCCGCTCGAAGCGTCCACCAGCGCGGTCTTATTGCCATAGCGGCGGCATGAATCCAGGACCAGATCGTGCAGGAATCGGCCGCGAGGATCATCGTAGAGTTGGGTGCGCAGCATTCCGCAAGAATTGTAGCGGGAAAAGCGCGAACCGCAATCGGGAAAAGGGGCGCGGCAGGATGTGTGTCAGCGGGTCACCTAGCCGGTCTAGCTGGCCAACCTGCGCAGGAATTCCTGTTCGTCCATCCGGTACTTGAAAGCTTTTCGTCCATCAATGAATACGACAGGCACTTCGTCGCTGAATTGACGGCGCAAGTCCAGATCGCCATCGACATCAATCTCGCGCCAGGTGAAACCGCCGCGGCGGGATAGTTTGGAGAGGCTCTCTTTCACGACTTCACACAGGTGGCAGCCTTTTCGGGAATAGACGACAACGCTGCGCGGCTCTGGCATGGGCGGCTGATTTTAGCCTGAAAAAACAGGGAATTTCCAGAGTAAATACAAGGCCCGTGATTCCCGCAAAGGTGGCGGTCCAGACCGGTTCAGGCAGTAGAATAGCCCCCTATGCAAGATCCTGCCGCCAAGCCCCTTCGTGGCAAGACCGTACTTATTACCGGCGCAGCCCGACGGTTGGGACGGGCAGCAGCGCTCCGTCTTGCCCAAGCCGGCGCCGATGTGGCCATTACGTTTCGCAATTCCGGGCGCGAGGCCCGCGAGACCCTGCTGGAGCTTTCAGGGTTGGGGGTCCGGGCGTTCGCCTTCCGCTGCGATTTGACCGTCGAGGCCGAAGTGCGGCAGATGATGAAAGAGGCTGGGCGCGAATTAGGGCGCATTGACGTTTTGATTAACAATGCCGCCAACTACGAGACCGCAGACTTTGAGAAACTGACGGTTCAGCAGTGGGATGCCATTTTTGCCTCGAATACCCGGGGACCGTTCCTGGTATCGCGCGAGGCGTTGAAATGGATGCGCCGCAGCCGCGGCAAAGGGGCAGGACCGGTCCAGGCCAGGATCATCAACCTGGGCTCCCTGGGCGGGGTTCGACCATGGCCGACGCATGCGCATTACTGTTCCTCCAAAGCCGCGCTGCACATGCTGACCAAGGTGATGGCGAAGGCACTGGCCCCGGAAATTGCGGTGAATGCCGTCGCCCCCGGCATGATCGATCTGGGAGAGAAATCTGCGGCAGGGTTCATGCGGCGCATGGCCAGGCAAACTCCCATGCGGCGCAATGGCCGCGGAGAAGAGATTGCCGAGGCAGTTTTGTTTTTTGCCACCGCTCCCCAATTCATCACCGGACAGATCCTCACGGTAGATGGCGGCCTGGGCCTTTAGCTCAGGCCTCCGCCGAGGTGGGATCGATGGTCAACTTGACCTCGGAGATGCGGTTGGCGGGAAAACCTCCCTGGCGGGCATGTTCCTTCACCATCTCCTCATTGGGTGCGATATACACGCAGTAAATCTTGTCCTGCGTAACATAGCTGTGCAGCCACTGGATCTTGGGCCCGAGCGTGTTCAGCACGCTGCACGACTTCTGAGAGATGGCGATTACCTGGTCCGGCGTAACCTCCCCGATTTTGGGAATGTCGCGCTCAATCACGTACTTCGGCATGTTCCCCCTTCAAAGGCGCAGCCCTGCAGATGCCGCACGCCCGAGATTGTAGGACAGGATGCCGGAAATAGCCATCAGCCGCCAATCGAGATATATTGAGATCGAAATGAAGAAATCGAAAAAGAAGTCTTCCGCTTCCGCCGCGCGATTACGGAAGGCCGATGCGGTACCCGGGCCTCGGATCGCGGTCGCCATTATGGCGGCGGGCAAGGGAACCAGGCTCAAATCAAAAATCCCTAAAGTGTTACATGAAGTCGGGGGCAAGCCGCTGCTGGAGCATGTGATCCGCGCGGCGGCGCGGGTCGTTCCTATGAATGACATATACGCGATCGTCGGATATGAGGCCGAGCGCGTGCGCCAGGCCATGCAGCACACCGGCAGCAACTTCGTGTTGCAGGCGGAGCAGCGGGGAACGGGCCATGCCGTGATGGTGGCGCGTGAGGCATTGTCCGGCTATGACCACGTGATCGTTCTCTCCGGCGATGCGCCCATGATTTCCGCCGCTACCATCGAGAGCTTGCGGGATTTTCACATCAAGCAGCGCGCCGCCATGACCCTGTTGAGCGCTGAACTAGACAATCCAACCGGCTACGGCCGCGTTCTGCACACCGCGGCGAGCAGTCCGGAGGTGCGCGCCATCGTCGAGGAAAAAGCCGCCACTGCCTCCCAGAAGAAAATCCGGGAGATCAACTCCGGCTTTTACGTTTTCGACGCGAGCCAACTCTACGGCAACATCGAAAAGCTCTCCACTGACAATCCCCATGGGGAGTATTACCTGACTGATATGGCCGAGGTGCTCCGCAAAATCGGCAAACGGGTAGTCGCCTGGCCCACTCCGACTCCCAACGAAGTGCTGGGCGGCAATACCAGGGCGGAACTGGCCGACATCGACCAGCAGATGCGCCTGGCGAAATGCCGCCAGTTGATGTCCGAAGGTGTGACCATCTTTTATCCCGCCACCTGTGTGATCGATCCCGACGTCGAGATTGCCCCCGACACGGTGATTGAACCCTGGGTGCAGTTGCTGGGCAATACCAGGATCGGAACGGGATGCCGGGTGCGTTCCTACAGCGTCATCCGTGATTGCGAAATAGGCGACAACGTCATGGTTCGTCCGGGCTGCATCATGGAGAAATCTAAAGTTGGCCCGGGAGCCATCCTCGGCCCGTACTCCCACTTGCGGCCGGAAACCGAACTCGCTGAAGGCGCCCACGTGGGAAATTTTGTCGAGACCAAGAAGATCAAGCTGGGCAAAGGATCGAAGGCCAATCACCTGACCTACCTGGGAGACGCGGAGATTGGAGCGGGCGTCAACATCGGCGCCGGCACGATTACCTGCAACTATGACGGCGTGCACAAGCATAAGACAGTCATTGGCGACGATGTCTTTATCGGCAGCGACAGCACCCTGGTCGCCCCAGTGCGAGTCGGCAAAGGCGCATACGTAGGAGCCGCTTCCTGCATTACCGACGATGTGCCCGACGATGCCCTCGCCCTCGGACGCGGGCGCCAGGTGGTGAAAGAGGGCTGGGCGCGCCAGAAAAGGGAAGCGCGGAAACCGCGCTGAGGAACGCCGCCGGCATGGTCCTGATGGCAAGCGGCAAGGAGTATTTCGGGAGTGCGGCGCGAGTAGGCATGGCTAACCCGAGACGAGTCGCTTGATCCAGCGTTCGACTCTGTAGGCTCCCACCCCCCATGCTGCCACCGTGAGTCCAGCGATGAGACTGAGGGTGTTAGTGACCCAAAGACTATGGATGTAATGCGTGCAAATTGCGCAGACCGCGACGACAACGACGATTCCTCGACCAATCGCGCCATGTCGGGGTATACCCCACACGTACACAGGATGATTCTTCAGGATGAGCTTCGCACCTTTAAGCCGCGTGGAAACCCATACTCCGGGCACGGCATCATCGGCGGGCCGGGTACATAGGAAGTTAAGGTGAACACGTTGGGAGCGGTTGAACACCGGAAGCTCAAACTCGCGGCGATGATAGTAGGTCGCCGATTGTGCATCTGTAGGAGCGGCACCTTGAGCTAATGCAAGCTGATCACGATAGGACTTAGACCAATTCAGCGCGTAAGGCTCACCCACCACAATCCTTTCGCATTTTGCGAAACGATCGGAATCGTGGAATCGCCATTTCACGACGGCCGTTTCTGGAGGATCCTCTCCACCTCGCGGCGTCCGTGGAGGATGGCGACAACCTGCAGAGGCTTTGTTTCGGGGCGATAAACAACTAAATAGGAATAGACAGGAAAGAACCGCACACTGGTTTGCGTGAGGTCCTTGTCGGTGACCCGCGCCCGGATTGCGCGCTAAAAATGCTATCCGGTCCCGGATCGTTGACTCCACTCGATCCGCGATTTCCGTACTGCTCTGAGCTTGAATGTAACGCCAGATGGAAGCGAGGTCTTCCACTGCCTCGGGAGACAGGACGAACCGAGACGTCATTGCGACTTGGCTTTGAGAGCTTTCAGCCGCGCGTCCAGTTGATCTTCCTGAATGCCTTCTCCGTGATCAAGTTGAGAGAGGCCCCGCCGGATCTTGGCATCCATCGCCTGGCGGTTCTCCATCAGCCAACGGTCCTGTTCCTCTTGCGTTTCCAGCAAGCGGTTCAGCAACTCCTCCACCGTGCCCGAACTGGTGCGTTCGAGTTGTTTCTGAAGTCGGGCTTGCAGGGCGGAGTCTCGAATTTCGATGTTCATTGCGCCTCCCACTTAATCGTAACGTTGCATTCGGCAGAAGTCCAAGGCATTCGTATCGCACACACTTCGTCGTGCGACGGCTCGTCGATTAGGCGACTGGTTGCCCATCCCTCGAAAGGGTGGGTGCCGGAATGCCAATACGACGAAATTTTGACTTATGATTGCTGTCCCATAATGAGCAATCAGAAACCTCCGATTCTCACGGATGCGCCCTCGGCGGAGCGCATCCCAACTGCTCGCGGGATCGCCTCACCGGCGCCCGGCTACGCAGGACTCCACCTTCCCGCCGCCGTTCTGCTGGACAACGTACGCAGCATGTATAACGTGGGCGCGTTCTTTCGCGCCGCCGATGGGGTCGGTTTGCAGAAGCTATGCCTTGCCGGCATTACCGCCCATCCTCCGAAAAAAGCGATCTCGAAGACTGCCCTGGGCGCGGAATTGAGCGTCGCATGGGAGCACGACTGGGATGCCGTCCACATGGCGCAGGGACTGCGGCGCGGTGGATTTGAAATTGCCGCCATCGAGACCAGCTTGCATTCGGTCGATCTCTTTGATTGGCAACCGAGGTTCCCGGTCTGCGTTGCGTTTGGCAACGAGGTCGAGGGGCTTAATCCGCAGTTGCTGGAAATGGCTGATGCGCATGTGCGCATTCCCATGCTGGGGCAGAAGGAGTCGTTGAATGTCGCAACGGCAGGAGGGATTGTGCTTTACGAGTTGCTGCGGAAGTATAAAGTATCAACCGTTCAAGGTTTCTGAGGCAGGGTCATGTGCCTCGATTCCTGGGGAGTAGCTATGCTCCATCCCTGGGGTCTGTCGGGTCGCGCTGCACTCGACTGGACGGACGAATGCGTCCCTCCCTACGCGATCAACTTTACGCTCCGCAAGCCGGCGTGATATCCTCTAAACGTCACAAAGACAATCGATTAAAGACAGGAGTGCAGGAAATTAGTGTTAGCCAGAGAGCAAAAGAAATCCCTCATTGACCAGTACGGGACGCATGCCAGCGATACCGGCAGCCCAGAGGTCCAGATCGCTCTGCTTAGCGAACGGATTGGCCAGTTGACGGAGCACTTCAAGACGCACCAGAAAGACCACGGCTCGCGCCGCGGTCTACTCATGCTGGTCAGCAAGCGGCGTAGCTTGCTCGACTACCTCAAGAAATACGATACCGAGCGCTATAAGACCGTCATCTCGAAACTCGGCATCCGCAAGTAACGGCTTGGCCTGGGAAGTCAAATTCCCCACCCTGTCGCACAAACCGCGACAAGGACGGGGCACCCGAATGCGGGCACCCTACCGGGGAACCCGAATCGTTCTCTCCAGGCAATTCTGAGGACCCCGTCTCCGGTGAGACGGAACAGCATCGAGGAAATCTCCATACGTGCGTTCTCCAAGCGCAGGCGAAGTATTCAACGCATTTATTGAGGGTGGAGTGTATCTACACCACGATCGAAATTCCCGGCCGGTCGCCGCTAGGGCGGCAGGGACGGGGCACCCGCTCATTGCTCATCGCTCACCACTCATTGCTCCAGGCACTCCGAAGGAAAATTCATGAAACCAGAACCAACGACAGTTACGGTCAGTCTCAGCGGCGGCAAAACCATCTCATTTGAAACCGGGAAATTGGCCAAGCAGGCCCACGGATCGGCGGTCGTCCGCATCGGCGAGAATGTGGTTCTCGCCACGGCCACCAGCAATCCCGATCCGCGCGAGGGCATCGATTTCTTTCCCCTCACCGTCGATTACCGCGAATACACCTACGCCGGCGGACGTTTTCCCGGAGGCTTCATCAAGCGCGAAGGCCGCATGAGCGAGCGCGAAGTGCTCACCAGCCGGCAGATCGACCGGCCCATCCGTCCGCTGTTCGCCGAAGGCTTCAAGTGCGAAACCCAGGTGATCGCGTTCGTGCTCTCCGCCGACACGGATAACGACCCCGACGTTTGCGGGATCAACGGCGCCTCGGCCGCGCTGCACGTCTCCGACATTCCGTTCCTGGGGCCCATCGGGGCGGTGCGCGTGGGACTGGTCAATGGACAGTTCGTGGTCAATCCCACCTACAACGAAATGCGCGAGAGCCTGCTGAACATCATGGTGGTGGGAACGTCGGAAGGCATCGTGATGATCGAGTCGGGCGCGAAAGAAGTGAAGGAAGAGACCGTGGTCGACGCGATCGAGTTCGGCCACACCGAGATCAAGAAGATCTGCGCCGCGATCAACGAACTGCGGCAGAAGGCCGGGAAGCCGAAACGCACCGTGGAGCCTCCGCAATTCGACGAGGCGTACTATAACGATCTGCAGAAGCGCGTTGGCGCCCAACTGACGGACGCGCTCGACACCCAGAAGCATCCCAAGGCGGAAAGCTACAGCCTGGTAAGAGAATTGAAGAAGAAGTTGCAGGAAGCGCTTCCGGAGGACGACGAGGAAGCCAAGCGCAAGCTGGATCACTACTACGAAACCCTGCGGGAGCGCATCTTCCGCGACCAGGTCATCAAGCAAAAGCGCCGTCCCGACGCGAGAGCCTTCGACCAGATCCGCGAAATCTGGATCGAGGCCGGGGTGCTGCCCCGTACCCACGGCAGCGCGATCTTCACGCGAGGCGAAACCCAGGCACTGGTAACCACCACCCTGGGCACCAGCGACGACATGCAACGCCTGGAGGGCTTCGAAGGCGAAGCCAAGAAGCGTTTCCTGCTGCACTACAACTTCCCGCCATTTTCGGTGGGGGAGGTGGCGTTCATGCGCGGGGCCGGTCGCCGCGAGATCGGGCACGGGGCGCTGGCGGAGCGGGCAATTTCTGCCGTGCTGCCTCCTGAGGAGAAGTGGCCTTACGCCATGCGGGTCGTCTCCGACATTCTGGAGTCGAACGGGTCTTCCTCCATGGCGACGGTGTGCGGAGCTTCGCTCTCTTTGATGGACGCGGGCGTCCCGCTCAAGGCTCCGGTAGCCGGAGTGGCGATGGGACTGGTGAAGGAAGGCGACGAGTATGCCATTCTGACCGACATCGCAGGGGCGGAGGATCATTACGGCGATATGGATTTCAAAGTCGCCGGTACCCGCGACGGCATTACCGCCCTGCAGATGGATATCAAAGTAGGCGGGATTACGGCGCAGATCATGCGCGAGGCTTTGGCGCAGGCGCAGGCGGGCCGCATGCACATCCTGGGCAAGATGGAGGAAGTGATATCCACCGGGCGCGAGAAGATTTCCGATTACGCCCCTCGCTTCTACACCGTGCAGATTCCCACCGACAAGATTCGGGATCTGATTGGGCCAGGGGGGAAGATGATCCGCTCCATCGTGGAGCAGACCGGAGTGAAGATCGATGTCGAAGACTCCGGGCTGGTGAAAGTGGCTTCCAGCGATCAGGCGTCAGCGCAGAAGGCGCTGCAGATAATCGGCGATATCACCGCGACCGCGGAGGTAGGGAAGACGTACCTGGGGAAAGTGACGCGGCTGGCCGATTTCGGCGCGTTCGTGGAAATTATTCCGGGTACCGAAGGGCTGCTGCACATCAGCGAAGTGGCGGAGCATCGCATCGCCGATGTGCGCGACGAACTGAAGGAGGGCGACCAGGTGCTGGTAAAAGTCCTGGCCGTCGAAGGGAACCGCATCCGGCTATCACGTAAAGCGATTCTGAAGGAGCAACGCGCGAAGATGGGTGGGGGAGAGGCTCCTCCTGCGGCAGCGGTTGAGGGCGGGCAGCCGGTTCCGGCGGGTTCGCTGGTCATTGAGGGCGGCGGGGATTTTCCCGATGATCCGGATGAGCCCAACTTCAATCGCGAAGGAGCACCGTTGGCTAGCGGAGAACGTGGACGGGGCGGCGATCGCGGTCCCGGTGGAGGCCGCGGCGGGCGGGGCGGTCGCCCAGGTGGCGGCGGTGGACGTCGCGGTCGCGGCGGTCGTCCGGGCGGCGGTGGCGGGCGGCATGGTGGTGGAGGCCATGGCGGAGGACGGCACTAGAGCCGCGCCTCGCGCCTGAGACTTCGGACCGTGGTAGGCGGGCATACTGCACGATTTTACCGGTCCAGCAAACAATAAGAGCTGCGGCTTCGGTCGCGGCTCTTTTTTTGTGCGTGAGCGCGGTGACTGCTTTTCCCGGGCGAATGCGCCCGGGGCTGCGTGGTTCATTCCTAGATGCACGGTTCGGCCGATTGACTCTGTCGGGCTGTGGAGTCCATAATTCAGCCCAACGCCGCTCCGATTTCAATCAAAGCCAAAAACAGGAGTACCTGATGTGGAAAAAGCTGGAAAACTTTGCAGGCTCGCGTCCTGACCTGAATTCCAACCAGGCGCCGAATTCGAATGAAACGCCGGAGCAGCGGGCGGAGTCCGAAGACGATGCCTGGCTGATGGATACGATTAAGGGCGAAGACCGTGAGTTGGCAGAGCGAGAGTTCGAACCGGGCCGGCAGGCTGACACTGCCCCTCCATCGACGGAGACGGGAGAGGCTCGACCTGAGGTAGAGCAGGCTCCGCCCGTGACACTCGGAGCCTATACGGAGGCGGTGACGAAATTTACCAGGAGTGCCAGCGCGTTCATTGAACATCTGCCGCTTCTGGCGGAGGCTCGCAAGGCCTATGAAGAGGCCACGCGCGCGAGCACGGAGTTGCGCCGGGTGCTGGATTCGGGCGACGAAAATCTTCGCACCTTGATGACACACCTGGAACAGATGGCCAATATTCACCTGGTGCATGTTCCAGTCGTGAGGTCAATCTCTGAAAAGCGCCCTGCAGAGCCTTCAAGACTGGGGCCGGTGAGGGCCGGAGAAGAAGGGAAAGGCGGCATCAAGCGGTTTCCGTGAGATGGCTTGCGGGACTGCGGCCGCGACCTTGGTCGCGGCTCTTGTTTATTGGGAGAAAAAGGCTGGACCGGCGCGGCTTTTGGGTTGTTGGGCTATCGAAAGGGAGTCAAAGGCCCCACACTCTCGCGAACTACGCGAGAGGGGTGGGGCACCCCGAGCGCGGGCGTGCCAACCATTCCGGGCGTGGCGCATCTTAACCGCGTGTCGAATTCGGACCTTACTTCCATTCTTTTTGTCCTCTTGCTTCTTGTCGGTCTGGCGCAATTGCTCGGCTATTTGTTCATGAAGATCGGGCAGCCGCGGGTGGTGGGAGAAATTCTCGCGGGCGTGATCCTGGGGCCGGCGGTTCTTGGGCGGCTACCCGCAGCCGCGAAGTTCCTGGAGGCTACTCTACAGCAGGGAAACATCCTGAACTTTGTTTACTGGCTGGGCTTATTGCTGCTGATGTTTCTGTCCGGGGCGGAAACCGGGCATCTGTACCGCCGGGAAGAGCGCCGGGAAGTGGGCTGGCTGGCCATTGTAGGGACGGGGATTCCTTTCGTTCTTGGGCTGGTGGCTGGACCCTGGCTCATAGGGCCGGCACTGGCGGGTCCGAATGGAAATCAGATTTCCCTCATCATCATTCTGGCGGTGGGCGTGGCCGTTACGTCCGTGCCGGTAGTCTCTAAGATGTTCGCCGATCTGAAGATTCTGCACACGCGTTTTGCGAGACTCGTGCTGGGCGTGGCGGTCCTGGAAGATATCGTGTTGTGGCTGGCTTTGGCTGTGGCGACGGCGGTGGCGGGCAAAACAGCGCTGAATCCGCGCCAATTGTCGCAACACCTCGTCGTAACGATCGTGTTCTTCGGGCTGGGGCTGACAATCGTGCCGCGCTTAGTCAAGGCCATCAACAAATCGCGGTTCAATGTTATCGCCAGGCACTCGCCTATCGCTTACGCGATTGCGGTTCTGCTGGCGTATTGCGTGGTGGCTGGAGCGCTGGGCGTGAGCCTGGTCTTTGCCGCATTTCTCGCGGGGTTCGCGGTGGTGCATAAGAAACGACGTCTATTCGCCGAGGCCTTGGAGGCGATCAGCAAAGTATCCTTCGCCTTCTTTATTCCGGTGTACTTCGCGATCGTGGGATTGAAGCTGGACCTGATCCGCGGATTCTCCGGGTGGATGGTGCTGGTATTTCTTGCCGGGAGTTGCCTGGTCAAGGTCTTTTCCGTAGCCCTGGCAGGCCGCTGCGCGGGCTTCCGCGGGTTGGACCTGATGAATCTTGCCATCACGACCAATGCGCGAGGCGGGCCGGGGATCGTGTTGGCCAGCGTCGCTTTTGACGCCGGCATTATCAGTCCGAAGTTTTACACCACGCTTGTGCTGGCCGCGGTGCTCACCTCGGAGATGGCGGGCGCTTGGCTCGAGTTCGTGATGCGTCGCGGATGGCCGCTGCTGAAGCCCACTCCCGCGGTAGAGCCAGGACTCCCGGCGGTTGAACAGCAGCCCTTCGCTGCTTGATCGCCAAGACACGCACCAGACTTCAATGCTGACGGAATCGCGGATCCTTCTTGGGCTGCGGACGGCCACGGGGTATTAATCCCGGCGCCTCTACGCCTCAGTCCGCACTCTGAGAAGAGTTTTCCGTGATGTGAGCAGGAAATGCTCGGCCGGATGCGGCTTCCCCGATCAAGGCGGTGCGCAACCGCTACAGCGTTCCATGTACGCGGCGTAGAAACTTTCTGCAAACGTGCTTCGGGTCCGTGCCTGAGGGATGAATGTAAGCCTTGCAGATGCAACATTGATCCCTGAGACACTGGTAAACGCTCATTTTTATGGCAGAAGGCTTGCTGGAGGTTAGAGCGCGAGCCGCAAACGGCTCCTGGAGGATTTTTGTGAAAAAGATTCTGTCTCTATCATCTCTCGCCACCTTGGCCATCGTACTGGGAATGGTCTGCTGGGGCAGTGCGCTGAACGCTCAAACGACGCCGTCGAGCACGCCGGACCAGACAACGCCGCAGGCTTCTCCCGACGCCACCCCGTCGCAGCAGACTCCGCAGACGCAACCGACACCGTCTCCGGAAATGCCGCCTTCTTCACAGCAGACGCCCAGCACACAGCAGACCCCGAGCACACAGACGCCATCGTCGCAGACTCCCTCCTCGCAGCAGACTCCGGACGCGACCGCTCCTGAATCCGGATCGCGGACTGGGTCTTCCCCGAATAGCGGGTCTTCGTCGAGCGATTCCGCTGCGCGCACGGGTGCCGCTACCGACGCCAATGGCAGCCAGACGTTCTCAGGAACCGTCGTGAAGCAGGGCGACAAGTACGTGCTGAAGGACGAAACCGGCAAGACTTACGACATCGATCATCAGAGTGACGTGGCCAAGTTCGAAGGCAAGCGCGTGCGCGTGCAGGGTACGCTCGATTCGAACGGCAAGATTCTGGTGAAGTAACTTTCGACTAAGTTTGTTTCTCTGGAGAAAGAGCACCGAGAGCACTGGGAGAAACTGCCCGTGCTTTTCGGTGCTAGTTGTTTTTGGGGAGGAAAGGGGCGGCGAATTCCACTTGGATTGGCGGCCGGAAAACGCGAAAGGAAGTCAAAGGCTCCATCCTCTCGCTCAAAACGCGAGAAGGAAGGGGCACCCCTGTGGCGCTCGCGTGCTGGGCGGAGTTGTAGATAATATTCCGTAAGATGAAAGATCATCGCGACGCGGGGTATTGGATCGAGAAGTTGGGGTTGGAGCGGCATCCGGAGGGCGGGTACTACCGGCAAACCTATCGTGCTCAAGACACGATTGCGCGCGAGGCGCTGCCCCTGCGGTACTCGGGGGCGCGGGCGGCTGCCACGGGAATCTATTTCTTGTTGCGGGAGGGAGAATTCTCGGCCTTCCACCGGCTGCGTTCCGATGAAATGTGGCACTTTTACCAGGGATCGCCACTCCTGGTGCACGTCATCGAACCCGCGGGAGAGTACTGGACGATTCGTTTGGGAAGCGAGGCCGAAAAGGGCGAGGTATTCCAGGCTGTGGTAAAGGCGGGCTGCTGGTTCGGGTCTGAGCTTGTAGATCCGGATTCTTACGCGCTGGTGGGATGCACGGTCGCCCCGGGATTTGACTTCGAGGATTTTGAGTTGGGCAAGAGACTGGAGTTGGTGCGCGCTTATCCCAGGCACCGCAGGTTAATTGAAAGACTGACACGTGAGTGAGGCAAGCAGGACGCGTGAGGCCAGACCGGGGAGAGCGCAAAGAACTCAGCTGTTGCGCGGTCGATTGACTCGCGAAAGTCCCGGGGCTGTTACTTTTTTAAAATCGGAGTATATCCGTCGCCGATCAGCTTCGTCCGCATGCCTTCCGCATCTTTGACATCGGAATACGGTCCCAGCTGCACCCGGAAAAGTTTGTCCGTAGAAACGGCCTGCGCCACAAAGGCGGGATACTCTTTCCTCTTTAACGCATCCACCAGGGCATCGGCATCTTCCTGCTTGCTGACCGCCGCGACCTGCACAAAATACCCTGACGTGGGCATCGTGGTCGAGGGATCGACGCCGTTATTCTGGGCAGTTTTCTCGGGACTTGAAGCTGCAGATGACGTCGTAGAATCTGCCTTCGCATCCGCCGCGGGAGTCAATTCCGGATTCGCATCCTTCTGCTCAACGTTCTTGTAAAAGGTCATCGGCTGGTTGGGCGTGGATCCGACGCCCGCCTTGGCGCCGTTAGGCGCTACCTTCGGCGTACCTGCCGTACTGGCCACGGCAACTCCCGGGTCAGACTTGCGCCCGAGGGAATATCCCAGCGCAAAAAACAGGGCACACACTGCTACCAGGCCGAAAAACAGCACCAGCAATTTACCCGTTCCCAGCGTGATCTCCGTGTCTTGTGACGAGCCCATAGTTCAACTCCCATTTAACCCGTGGCGCGGGCATCCGCGCTGCATGCCGGCGGAGGTCTGCCCTAAGCCGTCTTCGCCGGCGCCGCGTCGTCGCCTGGCTTCCCCAACAACTTCTGAATTCCTGAGAAGAAATCCACCGGAACGGGGAATACCACGGTGGTGTTCTTCTCCACGCCGATCTCAGTCAGCGTCTGCAGGTAGCGAAGCTGCACGCTTACCGGCTCGCCCGACAGCAGATGGGCCGCGTCCACCAACCGCTGCGCCGCCGAGAACTCGCCTTCCGCATGGATAATTTTCGACCGCTTCTCGCGTTCGGCTTCGGCCTGCTTGGCCATGGCACGCAGCATGGATTCCGGCATATCCACCTGCTTGACCTCGACATTGGTAACCTTCACGCCCCAGGGCGAGGTGTGGGTGTCGAGAATGCTCTGCAGGCGCAGGTTGATCTTGTCGCGATGTGCCAGCAACTCATCCAGTTCCTGTTCGCCTAGCACCGAGCGCAATGTGGTCTGGGCAAACTGCGAGGTCTGGTAGACGTAATTCGAGACTTCTACCACCGCCTTGCGGGGCTCTATCACCCGGAGAAAAATGACAGCGTTCACTTTCAGAGTGACATTGTCACGGGTGATGATGTCCTGCGGAGGCACTTCAAGCGCTTCCTGGCGCAGCGAGACGCGCACGATCCGGTCGATAGGCGTGAATACCAGGATGACTCCCGGCCCCTTGGCCACGGGCAATAACCGGCCAAGGCGGAAGATCACGCCGCGCTCATATTCGGCCAGAATTTTGATGGAGCTGAGAACGTAGATAACAACGATCACGGTGATGATGGTAGTAAAACCAAACCCAAGCTCTGCCACAAACGCCTCCGCCCAGGAGTGGAACACTCCTACGGCGGATTGTATAGCAGCAGGAAGCGGGCGGTGAGTAAATCAGGGCCGGGGCCGTTGCCTCGCTTGATGCGTGAGAACCCGCCCTTATGAGCCCGCGCGCGTCACCTGAATGCGCGAGCTATCTACCGGCACATCCCGCTGAATCTCCATCTCCAGCGACGTGCCCACCTCCAGCTTCACATCGGGACCATGCTTGAGCAGAGCCCAGGCGACCCCGCCTGCCAGTCCCGCCAGCCCGCCGTAGCGCGCGCCATTGAACCCGCCAGCGGCCAGTCCGCCGATCGTTCCCACCGTGCCCGCCTCCGCCCCCGTCTTGGCCGCATCTTCAATGCGCTTGCCATTCTGGTTGTCGGCCTTGATGGTGCCTTCCTTGTCCTTGACCTTCTTGTCCTCCGCGCCAGGAGTGTTGTCGATGGCCCCCGGCAGCATCACCGTGTAGCCGCTGGGATAGATCATGGACGTGAAGTGAATGAGAAGCCCGGCGCCCCCTTTAAAACCGCGCTTGGCATGCTCCACCCGGGAGATTCTTCCCTGGATGTACGTACCCGCGGGAATCACGATCCGGTCATTGGTCACAAAGGGAAACGCCGTCTCCGCGTACACCGGGTCGCCTTCCCGAGCATTCCTGGTAGAGATGGCCTGCTTGAGGGTGAGCGGGACTTTTGTCCCCGCGGGAATCACGACAGCATGCGGATCACGCGCCGGGGCGGCCTCAGCCGCAATTGCCGGTGTCTGCTCCTGGACAGCCGGGGTCGCGCCGGGCTGGGCCGATTCCGCCGCCTGGCCCCAAACTACGCCCGAAACCATCAGCATCGCCAAAATTGCGCGCATGGAGTACCTCCCGCAGGTTGCTGTCAAAACCGAGCCTATCACTTAAAAGCCTATGATGCCCGATAGACAGGCGGAGTTATCCCAGAGAGGAAACGGTGCCCCACTCTTCTCGCGCCCTGCGCGAGAGGGTCGGGATTTTGACTCCGTTTCACCCAAGTAGAATCCACCTCACTTGTAAATCAAGTACTTCTCCCGAGTCTTCTGAAACTTCACCAACTCCTCGCGCCAATCCTGCGCCATCCGCCGCGGGTCCTGGCCGGCTGCCAGCGCGTCATAGACCCCCTGGTTGACCAGCAGCGCCTGCATCTTCTCGAGCTTCCAATCATTCGCATAGAACTTGTGCAATGCCGCGGCCAGTTCGATGCCAAGCTCGGGAGCGTCGAATCCATTCCGATCCGTAAGCACGATATTCACTCCCTGGCACGCCTGTCCGCTATAGACGCTGGATGTCGGAGTGAAGGTCACCGGCACGAACCGCACTCCCATAATCCCGCGTGAATTCAGATAAGCGGCGAATTCCTTGCTCTTGATCCAGGGTGCGCCGACCAGCTCAAATGGAGTATCGGTGCCGCGCCCCACTGAAATGTTCGTCCCTTCGATCAGCGCGACTCCAGGATAGAGCGCCGCCTCAGTCACGCTCCGTAAATTGGGCGACGGATTGACCCACGCCAGCCCGGTTGAATCGAACCAGTCCCCACGCTGCCAGCCGTCCATCGGGACTACAGTGAGCTTCGCGTTGATCCCCCGCTCTGCGTTGAACATCCCGGCGAGTTCGCCGATGGTCATCCCGTGGCGCACGGGAACTGTCCAGTAGTTGGTGAAACTCTCATGTCCGGCATCGGTCAGCGGGCCTTGCACGAATGAACCGGTAATCGGATTGGGACGATCGAGCACGATGATTTCGATCCCAGCCTTGGCCGCGGCCTCGAGAAAATATCCCAAAGTTGTCTCGTAGGTGTAGAAGCGCGTACCCGCATCCTGGATGTCAAAGACGATCGCATCCAGCGTGCGCAGCACCTCCGGCGCCGGACGCCTCGCGGCATCGCTCGCGCCATACACGCTGTACACCGGAACCCCGGTCGCCGCGTCCTTGGAGTTGTTGATGTCGGTCGTGTCCAGGGTGCCGGTCACGCCATGCTCCGGGCTGAAAATCGCATCCAGTGATACCCCCGGAGCCTGGGCCAGTACGTCAATGGTCCGCTTTCCCGAAGCGTCCACGCCGGTCTGGTTCGTCACCAACCCGATGTGCTTCTTCCCCTCGGCAGGCTTCAGCACGTCGAATCCGTGCTCCTGCAGCACGTCGATCCCGTTCTTCACCGTGCCATTGCGCGAGGCTACCCGCCGGGCCGCGCTGAACGCCTCGTTATACCCCGTGATGCTTTTCCAGCGCAGCGCTTCTTTTTCATCGGCCGTCAGCGGCAGCGCCGCCGCGATTTCGGTGGCCACCCTGGTGCGCAGCCCGATGGAATTCCCGTTTCCCCGGGGATGCACGGAATTGGTCAGCAGGATCACGTATGACCTGGTGGTCGGATCGATCCAGATCGAAGTGCCGGTGAAGCCGGTATGGCCAAATGATCCAATGGGGAAGAAATCCCCACGGTTCGACGAAAAAGGAGAATCAATATCCCACCCAAACCCGCGCAGCACGGGAGCGGTAGGAGGTTGCTGCGGCGACGACATTTTCTTCACCGCCTCGGCCGACAGGATCCCATCGCCGTCATCCAGTAAGGCCTGCGCGAACTTTGCCAGATCGTCCCCCGTGGAAAATAATCCCGCATGCCCGGCGACGCCGCCCATGCGGCGCGCGGTGGGATCGTGAACCACTCCCCGCAGCATATGCTCATGCTCGTCGTACTGTGTCGGAGCGATCTTGGCCCGCCACGGCGCGGGAGGCAGAAAGCGGGTGTGCAGCATCTTCAGCGGGGTAAAGATGCGCTGCACCGTATACGCATCCAGCGGCATTCCGGAAACGCGTTCGACCAGCGCCCCCAGCATAATGAAATTGATATCACTGTAGACGAAGCCGGAGCCCGGCGTAGTTTCCGGAGGCTCCACGCAAGCCAGTTGATACGCCGTCGTCTTTCCTTCCCAGGGCGTGGTCAGATCCAGGTCCGGAGCCATGCCCGAGTAGTGCGTCATCAACTGCCGCACCGTAATGTCTTCTTTCCCATTCTGCGCGAACTCCGGCAGATATTTTGCGACCGGATCATTCATGCGCACTTTGCCCAACTCCACTAACTGCATGACCGCAGTGGTCGTGGCGATCACCTTGGTCAGCGACGCCAGGTCGAAAATCGTATCCAGCGTCATCATTTCGCGCCGCGGCTCAAGGGCGCGCTCCCCATATGCCTTGCGATATATGACTTTGCCGTCGTGCCCTACCACTAGGACAGCCCCGGGGATGTTGTGATCGGCAATCGCCTGTTGAATGATCGAGTCCACCGCGCCCAGCCGCACCGGGGATGCGGTCGGTGCCGCAATGCCGGGAGCAACTCCCTCCTCGAGAGCGGCGGCGCCTGAGAAACTTGCGGAATACAACAGCAGAGAGCCCGTCAGCAGAATCAACAATCGCATAGCCGTCCCTTCACACTCCGGCGTAGCCGTGTCAAAGCCACGCTCCCCCGATTCGAGATGAAAACTGGAATACTCTGACTTTACACAATCGCGGCAGCCTCGCTCAACAAACTGAAGTAAGCAGTGCCAGCCTTGTCAGACCCCGCGGAAATGCTCCATGCTAACCTTGCGCTGTGGACGCCGACATTCCACTCCCGGGCACCAGCAACAAGTTGATCGAATCGTTCGATGCCCAGGAGAAGACTTTTTCCGCAGCGTTCGCGATTCTGCGCGAAGCCATTGCGGCGCGAGCGTTCCCCGCGGCGTCGGTAGCCGTAACGCACCGAGGAAGGCTGTTCGCGCTGAAATCGTTCGGCACTTTCCGATATCCCGCGGAAGGGGATTTCGAGTCCCTCCCCCCATCCCCCCTCTTCGATCTGGCGTCCCTGACAAAAGTAGTGGCCACGACGACCATGGCGGCAATTCTCTATGAACGGGGCTTGTTGGAACTCGACGCTCTCATCACCGGTACTGTCCCGGAATTCCGCAGCGCTACCGATCCCCGGCGCGGCGAGGTCACTTTCCGCATGCTTCTGGCTCACTCCTCCGGCCTGCCCGCCTACGAAAAGCTGTTTCTGAAGGCACACGCCCGCGACGAACTCCTGCAGGCCGCATTCACCGTCCCCCTCACGGCCGCACCCGGCACGCGCGCCGAATACAGCGATATTGGATTCATCATCCTGGGCGAAGCGCTAGAACGCCTCGCCGAAGAACCCCTGGATATCTTTTGCGGGCGGGAAGTGTTCGGTCCTTTGGCGATGTCGCACACGGCCTTCAATCCGCCGAAAGAAATGCGAAACCAGATTGCTCCTACCGCCGACGAGCGCGCCGAAGCAGGCGGCGCGGATGCTTCACGAAGCACGCTCCGCAACCGCATCATCCAAGGGGAAGTGCAGGACGAGAACGCCTGGATTTTAGGCGGGGTGGCCGGCCACGCAGGTCTCTTCTCCGATGCAGCGGACCTGGCAAGATTCGCGCACGCGATGATCGAAGGCGGAACTCCTATTCTTCGGCCGGAAACGGTAGCGCTCTTCACCCGCCGGGAACCGGCTCCGCCCGGCACCGCGCGCGCCCTGGGTTGGGACACTCCCTCCGCCCCGTCACAATCAGGCACCCATTTTGGCCCCGGCTCCTACGGGCATCTCGGCTACACGGGAACCAGTCTCTGGATCGATTCCGGGCGCAAACTTTCGGTCACGCTTCTGACGAACCGCACCTGGCCGGATTGCTCGAATCCTGCCATCAAGCAGGTCCGCCCCAAATTCCACAACGCGATCTGCGAGGCCCTGGAGGAGTTGTGATTGAGATCCCGCCTGCGCCCCGGTGGACGTCTTCGGCAGTCGCTGCGGTAAGGACTCTGCTGCGATAAACTATCTTGCTCCGATTCTGTTGGCGAGAGCTGCGCAAGATTGAAAGGTGGAAATTGAGCCGACCCCGTACCGCGAAACAAGACCTTCGCCAACTCCTAACCGAACAACTCCTGCCCACGGCCCACGATCTGGATCGAATGTCATCGCTGGAAATCGTGCGACTGATCAACGAGCAGGATGCGACGATCGCCGCCGCAGTGGGCCGCGCACTCCCGCAAATCGCACGTGCCATCGATGCAGTTGCCGATGGCCTCCGCCATGGTGGACGCCTGATTTACGTCGGCGCGGGTACCAGCGGGCGACTCGGCGCCCTGGACGCCTCCGAGATTCCGCCCACTTTCAATACTGATCCGCGTACGGTTCAGTTCATCATGGCCGGCGGTCCTAGAGCGCTGGGCTCTTCCACCGAAGCCAGCGAAGATGATACGAGTCTCGCGATCAAGGAGATCAAGAAGCGCAAGCCCGGCAAACACGACATCGTGCTGGGCATCGCCACCAGCGGGCGCACTCCATTTACCATCGCAGCCGTCGAATACGCGCGCCGGCGCGGAGCTCATACCGTCGCCCTCACCTGCAATCGCAACTCTCCCCTGGAGCGTGCCGCCGATTTCGCGATCGTCACGGAAGTCGGGCCGGAAGTGCTCGCCGGCTCCTCCCGCATGAAGGCGGGCACCGCCCACAAGATGGTTCTGAACATGATTTCTACCGGCGCGATGGCCCGTCTCGGCTATGTCTATGGCAACCTGATGGTGAATGTGTGGACCAAGAACGAGAAATTGGTGCAGCGGGCGACCCGCATTGTGGAACAAGCCACTGGCGCCGATCATGCATCCGCCGCTCGAGCCCTGAAAGCCGCCGGCAATCGCACCCCGGTGGCGGTCGTGATGCTGGCAGCGAACGTGAATCGATCCCAGGCTGCCGCTGCGCTCAAGCAGGCCGCAGGCCACGTGCGCAGGGCGATCGCCCTCGCCAAGTCGCAATAGCTCAGGGCAAAGCCCACACCCGGCAGATTGCGAGTGGGCCACCGCCCGTCCCTGTCCCACCGTACTTTCGCAGTCACCCCAAAGCGGGCTCGCATCCCGTTACAATCACTTAAGAGCTATGGACAAATTCGTCATACGCGGCGGAGAGCCGCTGCTGGGCACCGTCCGCATCAGCGGCGCGAAAAACGCGGCCCTCCCCTGCATGGCTGCGGCCCTGCTGACCGATCAAACCGTCATCCTGGAGAACATCCCGCAGGTCCGTGACATCCAGACCACGCGCAACTTGCTCGCCGCGATGGGGGCGGAGGTCGAACTCGGCTTTGGACGCGCCCACCACCGCACCAGCCTGCAGTGCGCCAAACTCACCTCCCCGGAAGCTTCTTACGAACTGGTGAAGACGATGCGTGCCTCCACCCTGGTTCTCGGGCCGCTGGTCGC
>DASREX010000157.1:0-15229 GCA_035651855.1 Candidatus Sulfotelmatobacter sp. | reverse complement strand
CCCTGTTTGCCTTCAATGCCTACGACGTTCGTTACGCCCAGGAAGCCCGCAGCTACGGGCTGTTCCTGCTGCTCGCCACGCTTTCCTCGTGCTGGCTGGTATGGTGGCTGCGCGAGCCATCGGTCAGGCCCTTACGGGGATACGTGGCGACCAGCGTGCTGGCGGCGTATTCGCACTTCTACGCCCTGCTGTTGGTTGCGGCGCATGGGCTCGCTCTGAAGTTGACCCGTCCGCCTCAGATCGCAAGCGGCTCATCTGCCGCACGTCTCCAAAAAGCGTGGTGGGCCATCGCCCTGGCAGCGCTGCCCCTGCTGACCTTCATCGCGAAAACCGGGGCGGGACCGATTCGCTGGATCCAACGTCCCGGGCTGGCAAGCATCCTGAAATTTATGGAACATCTGTGTGGCAGTGATCACTGGCCTCTGGCGCTGCTTTATGCCGCCGGGCTCGGCGTCGCCATCGCCCCTGCCCGCAAGCGCCTGTGGAGGCGCGATCCCGACCCGGAGGTGTGGCGCCTGCAGTTTCTCCTGATCTGGCTCGTGTTTCCGGTTGCCCTGACGCTGCTCCTGTCTTTCGCCCGCCCTGTGTTTCTAGGGCGCTACATGATCTTCTGCCTGCCTCCGCTGGTCATCCTGGCGGCTGCCGGGCTGGGGCGGCTGCGCTCCGCCTGGATGCTGGGCGCGGCGCTCGCCGTGATGCTGTTTCTTTCTCTCCAGGGTGTCCTGTTTGTCTATGGGCACGACTTCGACAATGAAAGGGATGCATCCGCCGCAGCCAGCAATTTCGTGCTGGACCACTCCCAGCCCGGAGATGCGATCGTCTTTCACATCGCCGAAACCCGCATCCCCTATGAGTTTGTGCGATCGCTTCGCGCCGGCGAGGACACGGCCAGCCCTGCATTCACCGCCCAACTCGGGCCGGTAATTGTCTTTCCGCGCCATGGACCGGGACTTGATTATCGGGACTTCACCGGCAAGCCTGCCGCGGACTTCATTCGCGAGGCGACGACAGGACATTCCCGAGTTTGGCTGATGCTGATGAACAATGGCCCCGCGGGAAAACCTGATCCCACTACCGTGATGCTGTCGCAGATGCTGGCGGAGTCTTTCCCGCGCGTGCAGCGATGGCAGTTTGCGAAGGTCGAAGTCCGGCTCTACAGCAGAAGTTAGATTCTCGTATCCCGGCAAGCAATGGGCGGTGGGCGCGCCTAGGCTTCGGCGTGGCTTCCGCATGGGCGCGCCGCGCAAAACAAAGCCCCGGACGAATGCGTCCGGGGCTACGTGGGTTGATTTGGGAACTACTTCGGCTGGTCCATGGTGATGCCGCCACCCTGGCTTTGAGCGGCCTTCTCTGCTTTTGCCTTCTTCACGCGGAGGGTTTCGTCCACCCAGTGATCGGCAGTTTTCAGATCTTCGGTTCTAGCCGCGGCGTCATCGCATTCGACGTCGGCCCGCTCGCGGTACATCAGGTTCATGTACGCCATGGCGTCGTCGTAATCCGGACGAAGCTGGATGGCCTTATTCAAGCTGTCGATTCCTTCCTGAATGTAGGGTGCGTTCTTCGACTTCAGCTCGGCGCAAACCTTTTTCTGTTCCTTGTTGCTGGCGCTGAGGTGCTCATCGGGCTTCATGCCCAGTTTGGCGCGCTCTTCCATGCGAGGCTGGTAGGCGGCGGTCCAGTCGATTACGCCGATGGAGTAGTAGGGTTCGGGATCGTTGGGGTCGAGTTCGGAAGCCATACGGTAGTACTTCTTGGCATCGTCCCACTTCTTCTCGTTGAGGTACAGATAGGCGATTCCCTTGGCGCTGTTGACCTTCTGCTCGCGGGAGGGATTGGCGTCGATGACTTTCTGATACTCATCGATAGCCTGCTGCGCGGTGCGCAGGTTGTCGGGGGAGTCCACGCCCGGGATATATTGCGAGACATAGGCGGTGGCCAGGTACATCCGAGCGTTGATCAGGGTCGGGTCCAGGCGGACCGATTGCTGGAAGTGATCGATCGCCTGCTCGTAGTGGTTGTCTTTGTAGGCCTTGACGCCCTTATTCAGCTGGTCGCGGGCTTTCAGCTTGTCACAGCCTAGAGAAGAAAAGAGCGCCAGCCCTACCGCCGCCAGCGTCAGCAGTCTTAGAGTTTTATTCATTGCCGTATAAGTCTCCCTCGCCACAGCATCCTAGGCCCAGAGATATCACTTTGACAAGCGGAGCCTTGGCCGCACGGAAGCGGCGAAGCTTCCGTGCGCTGGGCGAACTGAGAAGAATGCAAACCTGGGCCTTACTGGACGGGCAGTCTAGCTGCCCGCTTCAATCTTCGCGGTGATCAGACCGACTTTGTCCACGCCGGCGGCATGTGCCAGGTCAATCACGTTGGCGACGTTGGCGAAGGGAATGGCATCGTCTCCCTTGACGAACATCACCTTCTCCGCGCGTTGTTTGTAAATATCAGTGAGGCGGCCTTGCAGATTATCCCAAGTCGCGTCTTCGTTATTGATTTTTACGCCCGGCTCCTGTCCGGCCCCACGGTCGATCAACTGCACGACAATGGTGCGGTCGGGAGTATTGTTCTTGGGCGCGTTGGGCGGAGGCGGCTGAGGTACCAGCGCATCCAATCCCTTCGGCGTCACCGGCGAGATCACCATGAAGATGATCAACAAGACCAGCAGCACATCGATGAGCGGCGTCACGTTAATGTTCGCGTTCTGGCCTCCGCTCGGGCCAACGGCCATTCCCATGGTAGTCTCCTCTACTGTCCCGCCGCTGCGGGTGGAGCCGGCGGCGGCGTGCTTGTCTTCCTCTGATCGGTGAGCAAGCCCAGATCATCGACTCCGGCAGCCCGGACGCTGTCCACGACCTTGACCACTCCGCCAAACCGGGTCCGCATGTCCGCTTTCACGTACACGCGCTTGTCGGCCTTGTTGGCCAGGCGGTCCTTCACTTTCGAGGTCAGGTTGTCGACGTCCTGCACCTGTTCGCTGCCAAAGTACACTTTGCCGTCGCGCGTAATCGAGACCAGGAGTGCGTCTTCCTTATCGGCGTCGGGCATTTGCTCCGGATTGTTGACCTTGGCCATGTCCACGCTGATGCCTTTCTGCAACATCGGCGTGACCACCATGAAGATGATCAGCAACACCAGCATCACGTCCACCATCGGTGTCACGTTGATGTCGGAGTTGACCTTGGATCCTTCGTCTCGTTTTGCTATTGCCATAGCAGCAATCTCCAGTACTTCCATACCGTCCGGCGACCTGCCCTCCGCTCCAAGTTGGGGAGATCCGGCGCTGGTTCGCTCCAGCGCCGGACAAGCAACTCACGCGGAAAGAAGCCCCGGCTCTCTTACCGCCGCACGTCGCCGCGCTTCTTCAGGAAGTAGTCGATCAACTCGCTGGATGAGTTATCCATCTCGACGTCGAACGCTTCCACGCGGCCCGTCAGGTAGTTGAACATCATGACGGCAGGGATGGCCACGAGCAGCCCGATGGCCGTCGTCACCAGCGCTTCCGCGATACCGCCGGCGACTGCCGCCAGTCCGGTGGCCTTGGAGTTGTTGATGCCGATGAAGGCGTTCAGAATGCCCATCACCGTTCCGAACAGTCCCACGAAGGGAGCAGTCGAGCCGATGGTGGCGAGACCGCCCAATCCACGCTTCAGTTCGGCGTGCACGATGGCTTCGGTGCGCTCCAGAGCGCGCTTCGAGGCTTCGATTGTCTCGCCAGGGATCGCGCCCGGGCTGTCCTGGTGAGCTTTGAACTCCATCAGGCCGGCGGTGACAACCTTGGCCAGGTGGCTCTTCTTGTTGCGCTCGGCAACTTTAATGGCTTCATCGATGCGGCCGTCGCGCAAGGCTCCCGCTACTGCGGGCGCGAAGGCGCGCGATTGCTTGCGGGCTGCACTATAGGCCATCCAGCGGTCGATCATCACGCCGATAGACCACCCGGACATGATGAACAGGATAATAACCACGGTTCGAGCAACCCAGCCCATCGCTTTCCACAAGCCCAAGGGATCGGTTGCCATGGCGCCGCCTTCCTGGACCACCCAGGTGGCGACAGCGGGTACGTGATGCAGAACTGCTCCTACGTGTAGTGCGAACATGAGTTGCTTTCCTCCTCGGAACTCTTCTACGTCAGGACACTTTACGTCAGGACACTTTGATGCGCTTTTTGGTGCTAAACGCTGCGGAACTGTTGGCCGCCGATACCCCGCGCAAGACCGCAGGCTGCTCAGGTCGCCGGCCAACCTGGCGCAAGTTCGGGGCGGCCCTTACCGCCCAATTCACCCTCCAAGCGGGGAGGAGGGAGGGCCGGACAAAACCGCCGCGCAAAAGCTCCGCGGCGAGTAACACTCACTCGCCCGCCCAGCCGGCGGCGGCTGGGCTGCGGATGCCTGCCGGGGGCTTAGCCTCCAGCCAGCGTGAAGTTCACTTGCACTTGCGTCTCAACCTCGACCGGCTCTCCGTTGAGCAGGTACGGCTTGTACTTCCACTGCTTTACGGCTTCGATTGCCGCGGGAGCTAACATCGGATGCCCGCTGATCAGCTGCAGGTTTTCAATATTTCCTTCCTTGCTGATCTGCGCCTGCAGGATCACCGTGCCTTGAATGCGGGCCTGGCGAGCCAGCGGCGGGTAGGTCGGGGGCACCTTGCGCACCAGCATGCCGGTGCTCACGCCCGAGGAGACACGCACCCGCTGCGGGGTTGCGATCTTGGGAGCGACGGTTGGAGTGGAGTTCAGAATGCTGCCCATCACCCCGCCCATGGAGCCGCCCGGAACACCGCCCGGGACGCCTCCCACCACGCCAGCGGAAGCCATGACCGGCGGCGGAGCCTCGTCCTCTTTGATCATCTGAACTTTCTTGGGAATCTTGGTCGGAGTACGCAGTTCGCCGTTGACGATGTCGGTCTGGATCTGCTTGACCACCTTGACTGGAGCCGCGGCCGGCGGCGGTGGCGGGGGTGGCGGAGGCGGTGCCACCAACATGAACATCGTTGTACCTTTAGGCAAAGCTTCCGTGAAAATGAGCGGAATCAGAATCATGACCCCGACGATCATGACTTGCAGCCCGAACGAGATAATGGAGGTCCATCCTCGTTTCGTTTTCAGCTTGCCGCCTGACTCGATAAGGCTATCTTCAAACATGTGATTCTCCCCAAACTATAGAGACCCCTACGAATGCTTAGACACCGACGATTTCTCCTTTGCTCCCAGTTTCTTCATTCGCGCCAGGGGCCTTTTTGGACCAAGCGGCGCGCCTGAGCAAACCTTCTAATCTTTACCCTTAAGAAGGCCTAAACCAATGAATCCGGTGACGCCATCGGGTAACTTACCTAGCCTTACCCGGCGCTACCATAGGACGCTTGCCCTTTTCCACCCGCCACTCCTGGTAGGCCACCAGGATGGGGGCGGCAATGGCAATGGACGAATACGTCCCGATTAAGATGCCAATTACCAGCGCGAGGCTGAATCCACGAAGCACCTCGCCGCCGAACAAGAAGAGAGCAAGTACAGTAAGGAAGGTAAGCCCGGCTGTCAAGATGGTTCTGCTTAAGGTCTGGTTGATACTCCGGTTAACGATCTCCGCCAACCGCTCCCGGCGCATCAGCTTAATGTTTTCCCGGATCCGGTCAAATACCACGATCGTGTCGTTATTAGAGTAACCAATTAGGGTCAAGAGGGCGGCGATCACGGTCAGCGAGATCTCGGTGTTGGTCAGAGAAAATGCCCCTACAGTGATCAGGGTATCGTGAAACACGGTGACCACGGCCGCGAGCCCGTAAATCCACTCGAAGCGGAACCCGAGATACACCAGCATGCCCAATAAGGAATAGAGGGTGGCCAGTCCTGCCTGGGTACGCAATTGCCCGCCCACCTGGGGTCCCACGATGGCCACGTCACGTACGCCAAAATCCGAAAGGTAGAAGTTTTCGGGGATCGCCGCCGCCACGGCGGGATCCACTCCCGGCGCGCCTTTCAACTGGTCCAGGGAATTGAACACGCCGCCCAGCACTTTATCCCGGAAATTCACCACTGCCTGCGCCTGCGCCGTATATTTCTGCTCCGCATCGGTGCCCAGGTGCATCGGGTCTTTATCCATCAGGTAGTTCTTGACGGCCAGGAAGCTGGCGTTGTTCAGATCAATTTTTCCTGCCGGCGCGTTCTTTTCCAATGCCTGGATGATCTTGGTCTTGCCCTGATCGAGCGCCTGCTCGCTGGTCTCCCGGACATCGAGATCAATCAGAACCTCGTTGAGCGAAGGCTGATCGTAGGGCTGGATCTTGGGATCCTTCAGGCCGGCGCGATCCAGTTCGGCGCGGATGGCATTCACGTCGGGCTTGTGCGAGAACCTCACGTAAACCAGCGTGCCGCCGCGGAAATCCACTCCCCACGGAATGTGGTGCCAGAACAAAATGGAACACAGGCCCGCGACGCTGAAGACCAGCGAAAAAGCGAGGAAATACCACTTCTTGCCTAGAAAATCGATGTTGACGTTATGAAAGAACTCCACCGGTTTATAGCCCCTTAAACTCGGATTGGGTAATTGAGAAATTTTGTAATTGAGCAATTGAACATCGAGCCCCGGCCGCGCCGTTTTCAATCACTCAATTACTCAATTGCCCAATTACAAAATCAGCCTAAATGCTCAGCACATCGCCGCGCTGCTTGCGGCTCAATACCCAGTCGAAAATCACGCGCGAGACGAACACTCCCGTGAACAGGTTGGCCAGCAACCCGAACGTAAGAGTCGTCGCAAACCCTTTGACCGGCCCCGTGCCGAAGATGAACAGAATGGCCGCCGAAACGATGGTGGTGACGTGGGTGTCGACAATCGTGATCCAGGCGTGGCTGAATCCCTGATCGACAGCCGAGGGCGGCGTCTTGCCATTCCGCAACTCTTCCCGGATGCGCTCAAAGATCAGCACGTTGGAATCCACGCCCATACCGACCGTGAGAATGACCCCCGCAATGCCCGGTAGCGTAAGGGCGACGTTGACGCCCGCAATCGTGGACCAGCCCAGAAAGCCGAGCAGGATGATCAGGTTCATCAGGAGCGCGACGTCGGCGTTGACGCCAGCCCCGCGATAGTAGATCAGCATGAACACCAGCACGGCCACGAGCCCGATGATGGCGGCGCGCACCCCGGAGCGAATCGAATCCGCCCCCAGGGACGGACCCACCGTGCGCTCTTCCAGGTACTTGATGCTGGCCGGCAAAGCGCCTGAGCGCAGCACCATCGAGAGATCCCGCGCCTGCTGCTCGCTCATGCGGCCGCCGCTGATTTCGCCGCGGTCGCGAATCGGTTCCTTGATGTTCGCGACTTCCTGCACCTTGTTGTCCAGCACTACGGCCAAGCTGTCGCCCACGTGGTTGGAGGTGAAGGTATAGAAACGCTGGCCACCCTCCCCGCTCAGGGTGAAGCTGACGCTGGGCTGGCCGTTCTGATCGCGGCTGGGCTGGGCGTCGCGCAAGTCCTTGCCGCTGACCGCCGATACCCGCGACACCAGGTAATAAGCCAGGCCTTCTCCTTCCGCTCCTCCCGGTATGCTATGCCCGGGCAGCAGAATCGCATCCGCGGGCAGCACTCCGCCCTTGTCCTGCAAAGCCGCCTGCTCGCTGGGATAGGGCCCGCCCAGGGACTGTTTGATCTCCAGCATGGCGGTGGATTGCATGATGTCCTTGACGCGCACCGGATCATCCACGCCCGGCAGTTGCACCAGAATCTGGTACTGCCCCAATCCATGTTCCTGAATCGTCGGTTCGCTGACCCCGAGCGCGTCAATGCGGTTGCGAATAGTCTCGATGGCCTGCGACACCGCCTTATTTTTCAGGTCGGTGAGCATCGAGGGCTTCATTGCCATATTCCAGGAATTTTCCGCGCCGGGGGTAAGCTCGTATTCCGGCAGGCGCTCCTGCACGATGGTCAGCAGATCCGATCGCGCACCCGGCTGAACCCCTTTCAGGACGATGTGGTCGGGGTTGTTCTGCGGATCCGGCTGGGTGATATCGGCGTAGTCGATCTTGCGGCTCTTCAGTTGCTGCTTCAGAATCTCAATGGCATTCTGCGCGTCCACATTGATGGCATCGTTCACCTGCACCTGCAGAATGAGGTGGGTTCCACCCTTCAAATCCAGGCCGAGGTGGATGTGATCGGTCAGGGCCGTCAGCAGCGCCTCGCCGGAAATACCCTTGGGAATCCCGAAGATTCCGAACAGGAAAAACAGCATCGTTCCGAGAATGAAGAGCAGCTTCCAGAGGAGATTCTTGTTCATAAAGCAGTTTCGAGTTTCCGGTTTCGAGTTTCGAGTTCGAGATTTTCGGTTTCGAGGTTCGGGTTTACGCGAAACTTGAAACCCGAAACTTGAAACTATTTTGCCTTTATTTCCGGCTCCTCAGTGGTGCTTACCTGCACGACTGAGGCCTTCGTCACTTCCAAAAGCAGATTATTCGGGGGCACACGCAAATGAATACAGTCATCCTTGAGCGCCATGATGGTTCCCCGCAAACCGCCGCTGGTGGTGACCCGGTCACCGGTTTTCAACTTATCCAGCATGCCCTGCCACTTCTTCTGGCGCCGCTGCTGGGGAAGAATCAAGAGAAAGTAAAAGATGGCGAAAATGAATATGAGGGGCGCGATACCGAGCCACCCCATACCGCCGCCACCGGCCTGCACTGCCAAAATGTCTTGCATGCTTTCGAGGTCTGAGCGGATGTATCCGCAAAACGTCACAGCGCAAACGCGCGCCGCGCAGCTGTTTTTTCACCACGGGGTTTTAGATCGACTTCGGCCGGGTTCCTTCAGCTTTCAGGCTTGAATCCGGGGAGGCCTCACGGTTTCGGTCGAGACCAGATACCAGAAAGAGAACGAGACTCTTCCCCAAGTGAAATAGAATGCCGCACGCGCCTCATAGTGTCAAGGTAGAAGCTGAGATTGTGCACGGTATTGAGGATCTGGGCCAATACTTCGTTGGATGCATAAAGATGCCGCAAATAAGCCCGGGAGTAGCGCTGGCACACCCGGCATCCGCAGTTCGGGTCCAAAGGCTCAGAATCCTGCGCGTAACGCGCCTGTTTGATGGAGATCCTCCCCTCGGACGTAAACAGAAGCCCGTGCCGGGCCGCCCGCGTGGGCTGGACACAGTCCATCATGTCCACGCCCAAGCTGGCATACTCCACGATCTCCTCGGGATTCCCCACGCCCATCAAGTACCGTGGCTGATCTTTCGGCAGATGCTCCAGCGTCGACTCAACGATCTCGCGGGTAAGCTCCCGAGGCTCCCCAACGCTGAGCCCCCCGATGGCATATCCGGGGAAACCGATCTCGACCGTCCGCTCCGCCGATTCTTTGCGCAACTGCCGGTCCATCCCCCCCTGGACAATCCCAAACAATGCCGGTGTAGCGGAGGGAAGTTCCGCTGAGCCGTTTCGAGTTTCAGGTTTCGAGTTTCGACCATTCCCGCCACTCGAAACCCGATACTCGAAACCTGAAACCGCCTGCCAGGGCACCTCATGCTTGTGCTCCTCAAAATATTTCTTGCTGCGAGCCGCCCACCGCGCAGTCATCTCCATGGACGCGCGCACCCGTGCCGGGTCGGCCGGATATTCAGTGCACTCGTCAAAGGCCATGATGATGTCCGCTCCCAGCCCAATCTGCGCCGCCATGGCGCTCTCCGGGCTGAAAAAATGCGAGGAGCCGTCCAGGTGCGAGCGGAAGGTCACACCCTCCTCGTTCAGGGTGCGCAGTTCGCTAAGGCTGAAAACCTGGAATCCCCCGGAATCGGTGAGAATGGCCCGATTCCAGGACATAAACCGGTGCAGGCCACCCATGCGCCGGACGGTTTCGACTCCGGGGCGAAGATACAGATGGTAGGTATTCCCCAGGATGATCTGCGCCCCGAGCTCTTCGAGGGTCTCCTGGGGCACCGCCTTGACCGAGGCCACGGTACCCACCGGCATAAACACCGGTGTCTCGATCTCCCCATGGGGCGTTACCAGCCGTCCCCTACGAGCGCGACTGCTCCCCTGACTTGTCTGGAAGGTAATGGACACTGGTTGGATTGTAGCAACCGACTATGTAGGGGCGGACGCCCTCGTCCGCCCCGCGAGCGCAGCGAGCGTAGCCCCGGCCAAGCGTCGGCGGAAAAGGAGTCAGAAAGTCTCAATCTGAAGTCTTCAATCTGCAATCCGAATGATCTCCCCCCGCACGCTCTCCCCCTGAATGATGAGCCTGCCGAGGCAGATGGGAAGCTTGAACCGCCGCGGTCCAGCGCTACCCGGATTGAAATAAAGCACTCCCTTACGCTCCTCCTGCTTCGGAACGTGCGTATGTCCGCAGATCACAACTTTGAACCCGGCGGCACCCGGTTTCAGATCGATGCGGGAGAGGTCGTGGAGGACATAAATCGATACGCCCGACAATTCCACGACCTCGGCGTCGGGAAGCTTACGGGCCCATGGCCCTGTATCGATGTTTCCGCGGACGGCAGTGACCGGCGCGATCTCAGCCAGTTGCTCGAGAATCTCCGGCTTGCCGACATCCCCTGCATGAATAATGCGTTGCGACCCGCGCAAGGCCGCGACCGCCTCTGGACGAAGCAGCCCGTGCGTGTCGGAAATAATCCCGATGACGATTCCGTCTTCCTTGTTCGGAGGCGGGCGACGGACCGGGTGCCCTACCCCTCTCGCGCTTTCTGCGAGAGGGTGGGGCCTTTGACTTCGATTTTGAAACATAGGATTTCAAATCTCGGCTTCAAGTCCCTCAACTCCGGTTCCGGTCCATAAGCTGGTTCATCTCGGCATGGGACGGCGCATCGCGCAAGAAAGAATAAGTTCCGTCCATAGCAACTTCCGTCAGCAGACGGCGCAGCAAACCCATCGCCGCCCGCATCGGCCCCGACCCTAGGCTGATCCGCCGCACGCCCGCCCTCTTCAACTCCCCAACAAAAGGAGAACCCGGCACGGCGAGAATATTCACTGGGCAGTTCAGATCGGCAACAAACTGCCGGATGGTCGCAAAGTCCAGAAGCCCGGGCGCAAAAACGCAATCCGCGCCCGCGTCACGGTAGGCGCTCAGCCGTCGCAAAGCTTCGCCATACCGCGTTGTCGCCTCGCCAATTTGCAGGAGGTACGAATCCGTGCGCGCATTCACCACGAGCGGCACCCCGAGATTCTCTGCCTGCTCCCGAATCGCCCGAATTCTCTCCAACTGCAGCGGCAAATGGAAAAGGGGCCGCCACGGATCCCCGGTCGCATCTTCAAAATTCATGCCCACAGCGCCAGCCTCAATCACCTGGCGCGCCGTCCGCGCCGCATCCTCCGGCTTGCTTCCATATCCGGCCTCGACATCGGCGGTAACCGGAACTTTCACAGCGCTGGCAATATCCGCAATCACCGCCAGCATCCGCTCCGCAGGAATCTTCTGCCCGTCAGGAAAGCCCTGTGCGAATGCGATGCCCGCGCTGCTGGTCGCAATCGCCGGAAAGCCCGCTGCTTCGACGATCCGCGCGCTGGCCACGTCCCACACATTGGGAAGGAGCAGGACGTCCCCTTCCAAATGCATCTTGCGGAATGCTTGTGCTTTTTGCCTCTGCTGATAGTTCGGCATACGTGGGAATTGGATGCGCTCACCGACTGCCGTTCTTCATCTTTTCCAAGAACCTGCCGACGCTGACAACAGCCCGCCCAACGGTGCCGCTTCCAATTTCACGCAGGTCATCCCGCGCTGTAACGCGCACCGTGTAGAAACGCCCATCGAAGGCATCGAGCACAGCCTCTGCGGTGATGTGCGAACCGATCCCGCTGGCGGCCCGATGCTCGACGTGGATGGATGTGCCCACCGTGATCTCATCGCCCTCGCAGAATGGCTGAAGGGCATGAAAAGCCGCGGTTTCCATCAGCCGGATCATGTCTGGAGTCGAATACACTGGCGGCAATTCCGGATGATGAGCCGTCAAAGTGTGCTCAAATGCAACCGTTTCCTTCGCCTCGCCGCGGGTTCCGAGCGGAATGGACTTCGGCATGTGATGAAGTCTCCTGTGCGCTGAGTGGATCGATCAATATACGAACGAGGGGCGTCGCGCGGCAACCGCTTCGACTTTGGGGGGAAATTCATTGTTAGAATGAAACTACATCGCAAGATCGGCTGGGGCGATTGTTTTCATGCAGTTCACCGAGCAATTCGACGTTGTTGTGGTCGGCGCTGGCCATGCTGGATGCGAGGCTGCCATGGCCTCGGCACGCATGGGGCTGAAGACCGCCCTGTATACGCTCAATGTCGACCTGATCGCGCAGATGTCCTGCAACCCGGCTGTAGGCGGGATTGCCAAAGGACACCTGGTCCGCGAAGTCGATGCTCTCGGCGGCATTATGGGCGAAATCACGGACGCGGTCGGGATCCAATTTCGCCTGCTGAATACGTCCCGCGGTCCGGCGGTGTGGTCTCCACGCGCCCAGTGCGACAAGCAAGCGTATCGCCTGAAGATGCGCGAGGTGCTGGAATCGCAGCCCAATCTCAAGATCAAGCAGGCAGAAGTCGCAGACCTGATCGTGGAAAAAGACGTTCCCAGTTTCGAGTCTCATGTTTCCCTCCGCGCCTCGGCGGAGGGGGCTCTGGCCCCGGATCTGGATTCACGAAACTCGAAACCCGAAACTCGAAGCCGCGTTCTCGGCGTGCGCCTCCGCGACGGGCGCACGGTCGGAGCTGAAGCGATCATCATCACCACGGGAACATTCCTCAACGGACTGATCCATTGCGGTGAGCAGCAGTATCCCGCGGGGCGGTCGGGCGAACCCAACGCCGTCCTGCTGGGAGAGGCTCTGAAGGGACTGGGCCTGCGGGGATGCCGCCTGAAGACCGGCACTCCTCCCCGCCTCGACGGGCGCAGCATCGACTGGTCGCGATTTCCGGTGCAGCCGGGAGACGACGATCCGACGCCGTTCAGCTTTCGCACCCGGCGCGTGGCTCACCATGACTCGCAGGTTCCCTGCTACATCGCCTGGACTACGGCCGAAACCCACCGCATCATCCGCGACAACGTCCACCGCTCGCCCATGTACAGCGGACAGATCCAGTCGATCGGCCCGCGGTATTGCCCTTCGATCGAGGACAAGATCGTCAAGTTCCCCGATAAAGAGATGCACCAGCTCTTCCTTGAACCCGAGGGCCTGAACACGCACGAGATTTACGTCAACGGAATGAGCACGTCCCTGCCCGTCGAGGTGCAGTTGGCGATACTGAAGTCGATTCCCGGGCTCGAGAACGCCGAGATGCTGCGTCCCGGATACGCGATCGAATACGATTCCATCGATCCCACCGAACTCGATCGCACCCTGGAGACGCGCAAGATCGCCGGACTATTCCTGGCAGGACAAATCAACGGCACCTCCGGTTACGAAGAAGCCGCGTGCCAGGGCCTGATGGCGGGCATCAATGCGGCGCTGCAGGTAAAGCGGCAACCGCCGCTGGTCCTGGACCGCACCGAGGCTTACACGGCGATCCTGATCGACGACCTGATTTCCAAGGGCACGAACGAACCTTACCGCATGTTCACCTCGCGGGCCGAGTTTCGCCTGCACCTGCGCATCGACAACGCGGACCGCCGCCTGACGCCGCACGGCCGCCGCGTCGGACTGATTTCAGACCAAGCCTGGACCGGCTTCCAGCAAAAGCAGCAGCGCCTGGCAGAGATGAAGAAGTTGCTGGAGATCACGCGGCTCACGCCAGAGATGCTTCGTGAAAAGGAAGGTGGCAACGTCTCCACCGATGCAGGAACAGCTGTCCCGGAAGGTCCCGCCGGGCCAAGCCCGGGTGCTCTCTGCACCACATGGACGGGCCAAACCCTGGCACAATTGCTGAAGCGCCCGGAACTATCGATCGAACAACTAGCTCCAATTCTCAGCAAACTCAAGCCAGAGTTTTTTGAAAGAGAAGGCGTCTCCGCATCTGCTGCCGGTGTGCTTCCCGCGGAGGTCCGCAACGAACTGAAGTCGGTGGAAACGGAAATCAAGTACGAAGGCTACCTCCTGCAACAGCAGCGTGCCATGGAGCGCCTGAAAAAATCAGAGCAGCACTCCATCCCGGATTGGTTCGACTACCGTTCCGTCAGCGGACTCTCGCGAGAAATGCAGGAAAAGCTGACAAAAGTGCGCCCCCGCACCATCGGTCAGGCATCGAGAATTCCAGGTGTAACCCCAGCGGCCGTCTCGTTGGTGAATGTGTACATCGAAATCCAGGGACGCAGGCGCGACCAAGCCGCCACGCTATAACTCCGAAGCAAAACCACTGCCCCACCCTGCTCGCGCAGTACGCGAGAGGATGGGGAGTTGACTCCCTTTGTCGCAAATGCAAACCGGCAAGGGGCAAAATCAAGGAGCAGCCAGCTCAGCGCAGACTCTGTCCATTCTGAAGCTGTTCCGCGAGCTTCAGTTCCCGCTCCGCGTCTTCTTTCTTTCCCATGTTCCGGTAAGCCTGTCCCAGCAACTGGTGAGTCATGGGGTTATTCGGGTCCATGGTTGCCGCACGCTGCAACGCCACCACTGCCAATTCGAACTCCCCTTTCTTCTCCAACACTTTCCCCCGGAGGATGAAGGGCCCCGTCGAGGTCGCATCGAGCCAGATGGAGCGCTGCAGAAGCCGGTCGGCTTCGTCGAATTTCTGAACCCGCGAGTACGCATCCGCCAGCTTGTAATAGGTAGCCGCGTTCGCGGGATTGATGACCAACTCCTTTTGAAATTCCCCGATCGACTCCGGAATCCGTGACTTGTAAAGGTACAGTTCCCCGAGAAGGAAATGCGCCAGCGGCAGCTTGGGATCGAGAGCCACCGCTTTCTGCGCGTACTCTTCCGCGACGGGATCGAATTCCTGGCGCAGCAGCATCCTCGCGGTGAACAAATAAGCTGCCGCCGAATCGCCGGCGACGTCGAACATCCTGGCAAATGACTGGCGCGCCCGATCGTAATTCCTGGTCTGGATATAGGCAATGCCGAGCACATAGGCGGCATCCACGTTCGCCCGCGGGAACCAGCCCTGCACTTTTTCGAGCAGGGGGATGGCCTCCGCCGGATGCCCGCCGCGAAAATAAGCGAGCCCCAGCATCTGGATGGCCTCCTGGTTGGCCGGATCGGCGGCAGTAGCTTTCTTCAGATAATCAATCGCCGATGGGAAGTCGTTCTTGCGGTAGTAAGCGGTCCCAAGTTCGAGGGCGAGGCCTTTTGCCGCCGGATCGCGCCCCTCCACCGCTTGCA
>DASREX010000156.1:0-8932 GCA_035651855.1 Candidatus Sulfotelmatobacter sp. | reverse complement strand
GACGTCGGAGAGGCGGGGAGTCGGCAGCCCGCCGCCCGCCGTGAGGTAAGACTGCATGCCCGGCGATGAAGCATTAAAGAAATTCTGGGTGGGCACGTAATAGAAATTCTGGCCGGTGCTGCGCACCCGGGTGCCCTCGAGCGCTCCAAAAAAGAAAGTTTTGTTTTTGATAATCGGTCCGCCCAAAGCCCCTCCGAAAACATTCCGGACGTAGTTGGATTTGGGGATGCCGTTTACTCTTTCTTCGATCGGCTGGGTGGAGAGCGCGGCCCCGCGGTAAAACTCCGAGGCGGCTCCGTGGAATTTGTTAGTCCCGGATTTCGTTACCACGTTAGCCTGGGTGCTGTTGCGCCCGAACTCGGCAGTCATGCTGTTGGCCTGGATCTTGAATTCTTCGATGGCATCGACCGGAACCAGGGTGCCCGGGCCAGTGGCGAAGGTTTCGTTGTTTTCCGTGCCGTCCAGGAGGTAGTTCACTGATCTTGTACGGCTGCCTGCAACGGCTACGCCGGATCCGTTCGCGTCTCCGTTGCCGTTCTGCGTATCCACGGCGCCCGGCGCCAGCAACAGCAAGGCATAGGGGTTGCGGGTCAGCAACGGCATGTTGCTGATCTCAGCGCCGGTCACTTCCCGCGAGACTTCACCATTGACCGTATTCACAACGGTAGTCGCGGCTGAGACTTCGACGGTCTCGCTGGTGGTGCCCAGTTGTAACGCTACAGGCGCAAACACGCTCTGAGCGATGTCTACCCGCACTTGTTTGGTGGTGCGCTTGAAGCCTTCCTTCTCGACGGCAATGGTGTACTGGCCGATCGCCACGTTGCCGACGGTGAATAGGCCTTCATTGTTGGTCTGAACGGTCTGCGATTGTCCAGTCGAGGCATTGGTCACGGTGACCTTCGCCTGCGGAACCACGGCTCCCGCCGGATCGCTGACCGAACCGCTTAGCTGACCGAACTGTGTCTGCGCTGTTGATGACGGAGCTGCAATCATAAACATCAACAGAACAGCTAGCACAGCGAAGCTAACGCTGCACAAGCATCTGAAATTGCAACGCATATGGATTCTCTCCTCCACAAAATCAGTTGTTATGTATAGGGGCATGCCATCTGAAGCACATACCTAATGGCACGTCGAATTCCACAGTCATACCGGCTGTCACTGACTAAGTGGTTCAGGCGTTTAGAAGATCGTCCGGGGTCCCATCTAATATGAAATTCGAAATAACGTACGTCTACCTCGTACGCAATTTAGTAAGTCTGTGTATCTGCTCGAAAAACTGCTGAGTCGTCTAACAACGATGTTAGGTTGTAATGGTTGAGACTTCCGGCACACTCACTGTTTGTCATCGTGGTGTAAAGTCGAACATCGCTTTTCTCTTCAGGACAGCTGTTATGTATGCTTCGTTCTGCGACAGGCTGCTGGTGACGTGTGTGACAACGGCTGGCTTCCTCAAGGCAGCCGAGCTGCGCCCCGTTTGACTGATCTCTGTGGGTTCACTTGAGGCGGGCCAAGATGCAGATCGGGTAGATGTTGCAGAAATATATTTATGCGGAAGCGCCAACGATTGCAGGCGTACAGTCCGGCTACTGCCGGGCCAGTTCAACCCTCCGGTTGCGAGCGCGGCCCTCAAGCGTAGCGTTGGTATCGACAGGGCGCGATGCGCCGAAGCCATCGGTACTCAGCCGATCGGCGGCGACGTGAAATTGCCCTACCAGGGCCTGTTTCACGGCCGCGGCGCGTCGTTTGGAGAGGTCCAGATTGAAGGCGTCTCCCCCGATGTTGTCGGTGTGCCCCTCCACGCTGAGCTTCCAGTCAGGATGCTGCCGCATGACTTGCGCAATCTCGGTCAGGACCTTTTGTGATTCAGGACGCAAGACATCTTTGCGAAAATCGAAATAGAGGTCATACACTTTCGCCCGGCCATTTTTCTCCAACTCTTGCGCGAGTCCGTTCCCGCTGGGAGTATCGGCGTCCCAGTAGATCTTGATGATCTGCTCGTGGCCGCCCCGGGTCCCTGCTATGTACATCACCAGGGCGTTCTCGGGATCGTCCAGGACATACATGTGAGCTTCGTTGTCACTGTCCGGAGGTTTGCAGACGACGTGCATCACAGGCAGTTGCGCGGGCTGATCGTTTACCAGGACAGGAAACGCGAGATCGGTATTGCCTTCACGGCGCAGAGTGCACTTCACGGCGGTGGTCTGCATGGCTTGGCTGTCGCCTGCCACGGGCGAGAGGCTCATGAGCTTATTCAACAATTCCATGGAAGCGTTGTCGCTTGCGCTGGAATCGGAGCCCGACTCCATGGTCTTCTTAATGGACTTGAAGATAGTCTTTAGCGGGTCTTCGTGAAAGGTGAAGACGGCCTGCCCTGTAGTCCTGAGTTCGTTCAGAGTTCTCTTCGAGAACCCCATGGCGGTCGTTCCCGGGTGCCTCTCATCTCTTCCCTGGACGCAGAAATAGCCGTCCGTCTCGGCCGAGTCCAGCAAATCAGCGCGAAAGATTGTGCGGCCGCAGCTGATGTTATTGAGCTTCTGCTTGTCAGAACCTCCTCCGAGCAGGCGTGCCCATCCTTGCCCGGGAGGAAACTGCTGCGAGGCCTTAATGTGCACTGCTTGCTGGGTAAGCGAATTGATTTCGAACACCGACTCATAATCTCCCAGCAATGCGTCGGTTCCCGCATTGATGAGGCGCAGCGATACGCGGAGCGGAACCTTACCGGCGGCCGATGATACGACCTCCGCCGGCGCAGGCTTCCAATCGGGAAGGGGCTGCGGCTTGTCACTCTGTCCCGTGGCCGCGGCAACCATGCCCGCAAAGTCGTCGTGCTTGTAGGATTGCTCGACCTTGGCGAATCTTTTTTTCGCAACGTAGGCCACATATCCCAACCCGACGCCGACAGCCACCGCCCCCACGGCAAAAAGAAGAACAGCAGCGACAACCAGCTTGAATACGAAGCTATGGGGCTTGCCCGGCGAGGGCTGGACTTCCGATCGTCGAACATCCGCTGTGGAAGCCGCGATCTGGGGCGCAGTTGAGGCAGTTCCCGGGCTTGCATTAGGGGAGACGGCGCGCGCGCCGCACTTTACGCAAAAGCCCGCACCCCCTACGAGCGTAGAACCGCAGCCGGTACAGTAGCGCCCGGACTGCTCCGCCGGTACTCCACTAACCTGCGCTCCACAGGCAACACAAAACAATTGCCCGGCGGAAAGGGAAGCTCCGCATTTCCTGCAAACCCCGGCCATGTGCCATCTCCTCCCGGATTCCTGCAAGGGATGCGATTGGAATCCGCATCATCCCGCGCTATTTCTTCGCCACAGTTCCTTCATAATGCGTTTTCTTCACGCTTCCATCTTTGCCGTCTTCTTCGAAGTTGATGTCGTACTGGAGAACGCAATTGGCATCTTTCAGCACCCAGGCGTTGCCCGTGATGTTGTAATCCTTCAACTGGCCGGCCATCAGCAGGGCGGCTTTATCCAGTGGCGTTTGATGGGTCGTATCCACGGCATACTTGATGGTGTCGTATCCGCTGACCTGTTCCGGGCCGACTGCGGTGACAAGAGGCTTGCTGACGAAGAGTCCCCAAGGGGTGCCGCCCAGGGCGATTCCGTTGCCGCCGATCCTCCAGCCGGAGGCGTCGGACCGGCTGTAGTGATTGGTATGAGAACTCTCGGCGAACCCGTCGCGGATCACGATCGGGATCGTTCCGGGAAGCTTGGCGAGATCGCGATCCATATCGGTCGCGGGATGACGATCGGAGATGGTCACGTCGAGGGTGTCGCCGGAGAGATCGGCTTCGAAGTCCTTGGCCGATCCGTCGCTCTCGCTGCGCTTATTGGAGAAATGCAACGGTTGCGGAGGCGGCGGGCCTTGGGTCAGGGGCGTGACGCAGTAAGTCCCGCCGTCGAACTGACGCTCCAAAGGGTTGCTGCTGCTTCCCGATCCGCTCCGGCTGCCGGCATTCACGGGCCTAGGGGACTTGTTGCAGCCCGTGAAACCAAGCAGGGACAGGGCGAGGGCGAAGAGTATGCATCCGCGAAAATGAATTGTAGCGTTCATTCAGAGCTCCTTCGTGCTGTGACCTCGACTAACTGCCCGCCTGCCTGGCCGCAATTCCTCCGATGAACGGAATACGGTATTCCCGCTGGTTGTACGCCTGGAAAATGACGTAGAGCCAGAGGCAGAAAAATCCGAGCGAGATAAGCAAGCGTACCGGCATGGTCGCCAGCGCGATCCAGGGGTTGATGCTCGAGAGCACCGCGACCAGGATCCTCCAGGCAATGCTGAAGGCGATACATGCCATGCTGAAAATGACGGATTGCATCGCGTGAAAGCGAACGAAGCGGTCCCGTTTGTAGGGATCCAGCACCAGGAAGAGAATCCCTGTGATGAGCCCGAGTGCGTAAGCGAGCGCTCCAGCCAGGTTGGAAGTCAACCCGGAAGCGTCACTGCCGAGGGAGACGCTTGGCGCGCCGGGCGCCGCCGCAGCGTGTACCGGTGGCGCCGCTATGGCTTGGGGCCCTGCTCCCACCGGCTTTCCGCAACTTCCGCAAAAGCCGCTCTGCTGAACCAGCGCCGCACCGCAATTTCCGCAAAATGCCATGTGAGTGTCCTCCTTGGATCTAGCTCTTGCCGATGTTCTCGCACAGTCTCATGCCTGGCGGATCGACCTTCGTAACCTGCTTCTTGAATATCTCCTTGCTCACCGTTCCCACGGATTGCCCCCACGCCTGTGCCGACGCTCCGACCTGGGCTACGAAGGTAAGGTCGTAACGCGAGCAGGGCGAAATCGAACCGTTGCCGGAAAAGCTGGAGGCCGAAGTGGCCACGGTCTGGAAATAGACGGCACCACTCGTGCTGAGCGCGTTCTTGAAGGTCTGGCCCAGATGGATTCCGTTCTTCTGATAGTCCGCATATTTGTCAGGGCTCAACAGGCGCTTAGCCACCTGGTCCGCGATCTGGTCGACGATTTCCGCGGCTTTTTTGATGTCGCTCTCTTCGTAAATCTTGTTCAAGCCGAGCATCAGCTCAATCCGCGGCGCGCAAAACGCCACGACCATCCCCAACGGGGCGACCGGGGAAAGATCCTGGTGCTCGCCGAGGTCAATGTCGCCCGTCACATTTCCATTGGTGTCGATGTTGCCGGGCTTTACCTTGAAGTGCTGGTAGCCGTCGTAGCTGATCCGGAACTGTCCCTTGCTGTATTCCTTGCCCCCCGTAACCGCGGGGTGAATCAGCAATGCCCCGCTCACTTCCAGGTACAGGGGCAATCCCTCGAGGAATTCTGCGAGCGGGACTTCGATCGCCCCCGGCAGCTTGATGCGGCTTTCCTCCGCCATGATTCCCGCCGAATCCTTGGCCACCACCCATTGCATGTTCATCTGGCCGTTCAGGTTCTTGAAGGATGAATCCATGTTCTGGATGGTGCCCTGGCGTATGGCGATATCCGAATCAAAGCCGAAATTCGAAATGTAGCCCTGGCCGGTAATGAGCGCCTCAAAGCCGCCCACATTCTTCTTTAACGTGATATTGAGGTCGGTCTTGCCCTCGCCTGGGGTCGCCTTAAAGGTGGTCTCCCATCCTTCGACGACGGACTTGAAGGCGCCTTTGATCATGTTGCCGTAGGCGTCGCGGGTGCCCTTGGCCTCCGCGTTTGACATGGCGTTGGATTCGGGACTCTGGGCGTAGGCGTTCTCCACGAATAGCGATCCCCAGGAGAATGGTTCGCGAGTTGGCGGGTGTGGCGAGGACGCGGCCGCAACGCCAAAGCGGACCGGGCTCTGCAGGTGAATGTCTCCGTCCTGTATGACATCGGTCAGGGCAGCCTGCTGCGTGAGCACGACCACGCCGTCCGGAGTTGTTTCCGCGGCAACGACATTGCGCGCCAGCAGTCCCTTGATGAGCAGTACGTCTCCGGCACGCAGCGAGCGCGCGGTCTGGTTGGAAGAATCGAAGAGCAGGCTGGCATCATTGCTGCTAACGCCGATCAACGCCTGTCTGCCCTCGGCCGCCTCCATGACCCGCACATTCGCTCGATATGTCACGTGAGCATATCCGGAAGCGCCAGTTGGAAGAGGAGGTTGCGCGTTCCGGGCCGGAACCGCCTGGGCATTGCCCGCTTCATGGTTTTGCCCACCCGGTGTTGTCGAAGCGCCAGAACTCCGGCCGGTATTCTTGCTGCAGCTTGCGAGCAGCAGCAGAAGGAGGGACGCCCCCAGAAGCGCCACCGCGTCGTTCCTTCGCCGATACGATTTCCGCATGGAAGTCCTCCTCTTCCTCATTGCCGGAATTACTCCGCCTCGTTCGAAATCTGGAACGACCACACGGCATCGAACATGAGTCCCTCGCCCTGGGCGCGGGCCACGTCTCCCCCTGAAAATTTCTTGGATTTTGAAATCGGGCGGAGCACGATCGCGTACTCGCCCGTCATCAGCGGGGAGGTGGGCGCAATCTTGTACTGTCCGGGTTTTACCTTTTCAGACTTGACCCCGACTCGTTCTTCAAGGAATGAGGAATAGATCTGCCAATCGGCCGCGGGGCTGGACCGCATATCTTCCTTTCCCTGGGTTGCGCCGACAATACGGCAGGTATTTTGCGCGGGGGTCAGCTTAACGATGGCCGGTTCAAAATCGTCGAGAGTCACTCCGGGGGTGTTGGAAAAGTTGACCGAGAAGGAGGGAAGACTCTTCTGCAGGACATTCGCCGATACCGGATTCGCAACGCCCCACACATAAGTCACGCTGGGCTTGCGGTGCGCCATCATGCCCGACAGAATGCTTCCGGCCTGTCCCATGGCGGAACCCCCGACTCCAGAGTTCATGTGCATGGCGGTGCCTGTCACCGCGGTATTCACGCCCGCCTGCATGGCTTGAGTCACGGCGGAATCCGCAGCCAGATTCCTCATCGAGGAAGGCTTGGTCTTGGTCTCCGCCAGCTGCGTCTTTTCCAGGGGTAACTCACGCGAAGCCCCGTCCATAAGGAACGCTTTGGGCATGCGGGATTTCGATGCCGGTGCGCCCCCTTCGGCCGTGCCTGCGGCGGATGGCGATGGGGACGCCGGCCTGTCCTTGCCTTGCGCCGCCATGATGGCATCCATTTCACTGGGCGTGACTCCGGCCTTGTGCAGCGCGATCAGCCCGTCCGGGGAAACATCAAATTTCCCGGGATGGGAGCGGATGGTGGAGACCACCACCGACTCCGGCAGTCCGCCCTTCACCATTTTGACTACGTCGGCGTTGGTCAACGGCTTGTCGGCCTGTTGTGCACCGACGCCGATGGCCGCGCCGCAGAGCAATAGACAGAGCCACAAACTTGGCCTGCTTTCCATGGTCATAAACGTAATCCCCCTTTGGAACTCGTCGTCCGCATCACTGCACCCGGTTCCCCGTTAGCGGATCGGTGCCCCGCGGCCCTGCGACCCAGACTTTGAGCGCGTAGTAGGAGCCCGTCCAGTTCTGGTAGTTGTAGATCAGGAACGGAGATGTGGGGTTGAAACCCGAGCAGGTGGTATCGGCGAAGATGACATGAATATTGTCTCGGTCCCAATCGCCGCGCCATATCCCGAAATTCTCCCGGTATGTGACGACATACGGGCAATTCTGGTCATAGGTTGTCAGTTGGAAAGAATCTGTGGTCCATCCCGGCGCCAGGCGGCTGAAGTCGTAGAAGTCGTTGACGCCCGTGGGATCGAACTTGTCTCCGTTGTAGAACCGGCTCACATAGGCTGTGCCCGCCGATGGCCCTGGTCCTGGATTGGTCGACGGAGGAGAGGAATACTGCGGAGTCAGCTTCTTAAAACGATCGGTCAGCGTCACCAGCTTGACCCAGGACGCAGGAATCGTGCTGAGCGGCACAGTCTCCCGCGCGGCATAGAACTTGAACCCGGACTTCTGGGTTTGTTGTCCGTCTGAGCGCTGCACAACAAGCGTCACGTTGTCGAGGTCCAGGGAGCCGCTGATGGATTCGTCGAGCGACAGCGCAATCGAGTTATCGCTCCAGAACTTGATGTTGAAGCTCCCCTGGAACGAACCTTTGCCGTAGATGTAGGCCTTGTTATTCGGACCCGCCTCGCCGAACGAGCAGCCCGTAATGGTGTACAGGTTGTATTGGTCAATTGGGGTAAAAGTCGCCGCCGAAGCGCTGCCGCTGACATTCAAGATCCGGAACGCCGGATCTTGCGAGCAGGTAAGAGCAGTGGTATTCACGGGATGAAGCTGGGCGATGTTAGAAGGGATTGTTCCGTGAGCGCCGCCCGTGTTCGCCGGCGCCAGCGAGGTAGCGGTCGGCTGTTGCAGCAGAGTCGAGCCCGAAGTACCGCTTCCGGCGCTGAGCGTCTGACCCGGCCCGACGGTTCCAACACTGGGTGCAGCCTGGACCCTTACCGAAGTATTGGGCGCAATCATGGTCCGGTCCGCTCCTGGCGATGATGGCTGCGATTGCGGTGCACCGGGAAGCAGCGGACGCGCATTGATCGTCATTTGGGCAGTTTCGGCGTCTGCCACAGTCCTTTGTTTCTGCAGGACGGCGAGGAGGCCGGCCGTGCGCTGGGCGGCGCGCGGATTCGTGAACTGCTGGCCGGATTTCGCCGGTCCCAGCGTCAGTCCGAGCTTCGGATCAAGCGGCTCGGTCCGTTTTTGAACCTCCGCTTTTCCGGCCGCCGCCGGCCCGGCCGAAGGGCTCGACTCAGAGGAACTGCCACGCGCCATCATGGCGTCCAACACTTTCTGCCCCACTCCGGCGCGATGTGCCGCCAGCAAGGCATCGGGTGAAAGATCGAAGCTGGCGGGACTGGATTGAATCGAACGGATGATTGCCGCCTCGGGCACGCCGGCCTTCACCATTTTGATCACGCCCGCGTTGCCCAGCATTCCACCGGGCGGAAGTGGCTGCGGATTCAGTTCTACTTTGCTGGCTCCGCCGGCGCGTTGCG